>NZ_JAGQFP010000001.1:1200000-1892500 GCF_019090095.1 Stutzerimonas stutzeri
GCGCGCCGCGGCGAACTGTTTCGTTCAGCGCGTTGACGGTAAACAGCAGCCGGCCCATTTCCAGCACGCCGAACAGCAGCGTGAACACCAACAGGCCGACAATGGCGAACTCCACCACGTACACGCCGCGCATGCGTTTGGCGTTCATCACAGCGCCCTCATCACACTGGTGGCCACCAACGGAAAGGCCAGCGAGGTCGCCCCAAAGCCCACGTCGGGCAAACCACCGCCGACGATCGGCTGGAATGGGTAGCTGATGCTGACCTGGACGTGATCGCTCCCCTGCGCGCTGACCACCACCTGGTCGGGGCTCAGGTTGCTCACCAGCGGCTGGCTGCCGGCCGGGGCGACCGGCACGCCGTAAACGGCCAGTGAGCGGGCCTTCTGCTGCAGCTCGGCGGTCAGCTCGATCCGCCCCAGGGTGTGATTCCAGGCCTGCCCGGCGACGAAACGGCTAGCGTCGCGGCTGGCCTGCAGCAAGGTGTTGTACTGGAACAACAAGCGCGCCACCTCGCCGATCGCCAGCAACAGCAACAGCAACAAGGGCAGTGCGATCACCAGCTCGACCATCGCGACACCGCGCTGATGGATTGCCGGTCGGTATTCCCTGCTCGCCATGGCCGCCTCCTACGAGTCGCTGCTCGGCGTCCGGTTGTTGTCGATATAGGTCTTGAACAGCTGAATGATCTGCGGGCCGCCGTCGTTGACCGGGTTGATGTCCGGCACGTTGTCGCCCTCGCAGTCGCTGACGAACTGGCCGAATATCTGTGCATCACCGCCGGCCCCGGTCGGTAGCGGCTGGACCAGGAAGAAGCACCCGAACCCCAGCACCGGCACGGATGTCTGGCCGCCGGTACCGCCGGTGCAATCGCCCAGCACGATCTTCAGCATGCGCCGCTCGAACACGCCGTCCGACCGGCACCCGGTGGGGCAGTCGGCGACCCGCTGGCGCCAGTCGTTGTAGTCGAACAGCGCGGTGCTCGACGTCGACAGGTCTGCACCATTGGCGCTCACCACCTGCCCCTGGTACTCGGCCTGCCCGGTGGTCGCGTTATAGGTCATCAGCGGCGCGCTGTAGTCGGTGATGAAGTCCGGTGGGTATTCGCTGGCGCTGTTGGCCAAGGCACCGGCGTAGCGTCCGAAACGGGTGTTGAAGCCTTGCGAGACCGGGCCGACGGTGTTGCCGGGCTCGGTTTCCACCGTCTCGCCGACACCGTTGCACTGCTCGATCCCGCCGGCCAACGCCTGCCGCACGTCCGCACCGCCGGCGCCGTCGCCCAGACGAATCAGCTGGAAGTTGCCGGGCCCTATCGCCGACGCGTTACCGGCTGCGCCTTTGAGCACCTCGAGATCGCCGAGTCGATAGCCCCAGAACAGCCCGTTACTCGGCTCGTGCTGCCCCGGATTGCCACACACCATCAACGGCGCGATGTTGCACGGGCTGGCCGGGCTCGGCCCGGCGGTGGCGACCGCCGCGACTGCCTTGTCCGCGGCGCTGCCGAAGGCCTGCAGCAGGCCCCAGAAGAAGCCCGCCAGCGGCAACTGGGCCACCGTGACGCGTACGTAGCGCGCATCCGCAGGCCCGGGGAAGGAGAACGGCCCATAGACGCTGGCCGCCAGCTCGACGCGCACCAAGCCCGGCAGATCGCCGCCAAGCGCGCTCAACAGTTCGCCGTTTCCGACGGCTTCGGCATTGCGCCGGAAGGTATCCCGGGCCGCTGTCTGCGTCAGGCTGCCCTCGTTGCCCGATCCCATGACCTGCTGCAACGTCTTGGCGCCGCTGAGCGCCGCGGCATCCACGGCACTCTGCAAGCGGGTCTTGTTCACCAGCATATGGCTGCCATCGAGCGCCAGGGCCGCCATCAGCAACATCGCCGCCAGTGCCACGACGATCAGCACCATGACCGAGCCGGTCTGGCGCCGGGGTGCCGGCAATGTCATGCGATTGGCGTTCATGTGGGCGATCTCACCGGCCAACGTTGATCTGGATCGGCTGCGCGATCGGGTTCGCCTCGCCGTTAGCGCCCCGATAGCCCTCCAGCGCCTGCTCGACCAACGGACCGTCGACGCCGGCTGGCGACAGCGCCATGCCTGGCGCGCGGGCGACGTTCTTGTCGGCAATCTGCTGGTAGAGGGTGGCATTGACCGAGCTGCCCAGCGGGCCGACACGACCTTCCTGATAGGGAATGCAGCCAGCCAGCAAGGCGAGCAAACAGGCACATGGCAGCTTTTTCATGATTGCGGCTCCGCTTAGTTGAGGTCGTGGCCGAAGCGGCCTTCGCTGACGCCCAGGCTGACCGGCACGGCCCGCCCCTCGGTATCGCCCTTGGTCTTGCCCAGCAGGTAGAACGCCGCATCGCTGGGTTCGACGAAGCGTTCGGTGGGCAGCCGTACCGTCGCCGCGTCCACCGGCTGCGCCAGATGCGGTGTCACCAGGATCACCAGCTCGGTTTCGCCATGGATGAACTGCTGGCTGCGAAACAGCTGCCCGAGCACCGGCACGTCGCCCAGCCCAGGGAAGCGGCTGACAAAGTCGCGGGTGTTCTCGCTGATCAGGCCGGCAATGGCGATGGTCTGGCCATTGCCGAGCTCGACGGTCGATTGCGCACTGCGCTTGGTCAGCGACGGGATCAGCTGATTGACGCCATTGCCGAGGATGCTTTCCAGCCCGGTGTCCAGCACCAGCGCGTTGGCGTTGGAAAGCTCGCTGACCGACACATTCAGGTTCAGGTTGATGCGCCCCGAATCGAGCACCACCGGCAGGAACTTGACCCCGACCCCGAATTCCTTGAATTCGATGGTGATGCCGTCGTCCTCGGTGATCGGCACCGGGAACTCGCCACCGGAGATGAACTCCGCCTGCTGCCCCGTCAATGTGGTCAGCGTCGGTTCGGCGAGCACCTTGGCCGAGCCATTGTCCTTGGCAGCCTCGAGCACCACGTTGAAGAGGAAGTTGTCCGACAGGAACTGACCGAAGATGCCGGTGCCATTGCCGAACAGCGTGGTCGGATTGACCAGCCCGTCCTTGTCGAAGCCCAGTCCGTCTCCGTTATTGAAGGCACCGCTGGACCAGCGACCGCTCGAGCCGAAGTCCAGCGCGTTGAAACGGACGTTGAGGTTCTTGAACAGGTTGCGCTGCATCTCGGCGACCTTGACCTCCAGCATCACCTGCTGGCTGCCGCCGATGCTGAGCAGGTTGATCAGTTGCAGCGGCTGTTGCGAAGGAGCGGCCGCCGGCGCTGCGCCCTGCCCCTGCGGCTTGGCCGCCGCCTGCTCGGCGTAGGAGGTCGCCAGCTTGAGCGCACTGTCCATCACCGCGGCGCTGCTGACCTGCCCGCGCAGCACCAGCGCGCCCTGGGCACTGAACACCTCGATCCGCTCGTTGGGCAACACCTGATGCAGCTTGCTCTTGAGCCCGCTGAGGTCATGAACCACTTCCAGATCCAGGCTATCGATCAGGCGGTTGTTGCCGTCCCACATCAACACGTTGGTGCTGCCCAGCGAGCGACCGAGCAGGTAGAGCTGTGTCGGGGTGGTGATCAGGATGTCGGCGATCTCGGGATTGCCCACCGAGATGCGCTTGACGGCCGTGCGGGTGGTCAGCACCCGGGACTTGTAGAGCGGCACCTGGATGTCGCTGACATTGGCCGCCGGGGTGGACACCACCGTCGACGAGGTCTCCGCCGCCTGCGTCAGCCCGGACAGCGTGGTCGCGCCGACGAGCATCAGCGCACAGCATCCCAATCTGCACATGCCTTTCATGTCCTTCTCCTCCGGTATCCGGCCAGCAGGGCCCCGGGCATCAGCCGGCGGCCATCGTCGTTCGTCTACAGACCCACCTTGGTCAAATTCACCTGGGTTCCGCGGATCACCGTCACGCCAGGATCCACCGGCGCGCGGCGCACCACGGGCCTGGCCGCGGCGACGACCGGCTTTGGCGCGGCCTCAGCGGGACGTTTGCTGTTATCCAGGGGGTTGCGCAGTGCCAGTTGCAGGCGGCCTTCGGTCATGGCCTTGACCAGCACTTCCGCTTCATCGGAGGCCATTTCCAGGGTGACCGCCCGCACCACCACCGGCTGGGTCTTGTCGGTACTGGCGGTCTGATCGACGGCGAGCACCCGCAGATCCTCGAGAATCGTGGCGGCCTGCGCTTCATCACCGTTGCCCTTGCGCTTGGTGGCCAGGACATCGACCCGGTTGCCCGGCAGAAGGAAGCCGCCGACCCCGACCACGTCATCGACGCGCACCGACACCGCGCGCTTGTCGGCAGCGATCAGCGAAGCCAGGGTGCTGCCCCCCAGATGCTCGGCCAGACGGGCACCGCGCAGCACATCGCCACGCAACAGGCCAAAGGTGGCGATTTTGCCGACCACGCTGTCGGTGGTCTCGAACGAATCGTCCGGTACGGTGCCCCGCGGCATGCGGACCAGCGCCACCGACTGGGCGTCGACCTGATGGCCGAAAGGGATTTCGGTGGTCGCGATCACCACGCTTCGCGAATCGTCGTCAGGCCCGGCATCGAGTCTGGCGCTGAGCCAGTTGTTCGCCATCCAGACCGCTCCGAGTCCTAGCGACAGCGACAGTGCAACCAGCGTGAGAGTCCGAGAGCCCATGGCCTTGTCTCCTTATCCGAGGAATTCCAGCTGAACGAAGTAGGTGCGCCAGGCCCAGAGCAGATCGTCTGGCGCCAGCGGCCCGGTTCGATTGGTGTAGCGTTGACGATCCATCGCCATGCCCAAGAGATCACGCGGATGGCAAGGCACCAGCGGCATGCCCTCCGCTTCGTAGAGTTCGCACAGCACGAAGCGCAGCAGCTGCGGATCGAAGAGCGCACCCAGGCGCTCGCACTCCTGCCGCCAGATGCGCTCGTACTCCGCCGGTTTGAGGTAGCTGAAATGCAGCTTGTAACCGATGCGCCGGAGGAAGGCCTCGTCGGCCAGCTCCAGCGGATTGAGGTTGGTGGAGAACACCAGCACCGTGTCGAACGGCAGCACGCACTGGTAACCGCCGCCCAGGTGCAAGGCGTCGCGCTTGTCCTCCATCGGCACGATCCAGCGGTTGAGCAACTCGGCCGGCGACATCCGGTGGCGGCCAAGGTCCTCGATGATGAACAGGCCGTTGCTGGCCTTGATGTGCAGCGGCGCCTGATAACGGCGGCTGAACGGATCGTAGAGCACATCCAGCTGTTCCATGCTGAGTTCGCCGCCGGAAATGACCTGCGGGCGCATGCAGCAGAGCAAGCGGCGGTCGATACCTTCGCTGAACAGCAGGCTGTTGTAGCGGTCGCGATCGTCCAGACGCTGATGGATCTGGGGGTCGTAGATCTCCACCACCGCATCGTTGACGGCGATCGCATAGGGCACCCAGATCGCCTCGTTGAACAGGCGCACCAGGCGAGCGCTGATGTAGGTCTTACCGGTCCCGGCCGGGCCGTAGATCATGATGGCGCGCCCGGAATTGACCGCCACGCCGAGCTGGTCGAGCAGGCCGTCGGCCAGGACGATGCCGCTGAACACCGAGCGCATTTTCTCGACGCTCACCCGGACGCTATGAACGGATTGCACCTTGACCAGCGAACGGTAAGTGCTGACCGGAAACGGCGCGGCGCCGATATAGCCGCTACGCTCCAGCGCGTCGCGCGCGGCGTTGCGGCCACGCTCGGTCAGGCCGTAGCGCAGGCTCTGACCATTGTGTTGGCCGAGGACCTCGACCCGCCCGTCCTTGCGCAGCAGGCCCAGCACTTCCTCCAACACGGCCCCAGGCAACGTCAGGCGCTCCGCCAGCCGCGACAGATCCAAGGGGCCTGCCTCGTGCAGGTGCTTGCACAGCAGATCGGCGAGCAGCTGATCGCTCAGGCCGGTCTCCGCGATGGTCCGCGGCTGCGGAGCCAGGTGCTGCACCGCCTCGCGTTCGCTCGGGTAGGCGTCGCTGTCGCTGATGGCATGCATGACGGCCTCCCGCGCTAGGGTTCGACGTGGAACCACAGGCTGCCGGCCAGGGTTCCGAGGAAAATCGCGATGGCATAAGGGAAAGGCTTGCCGGCCACCTCGCCGTCGTCCGGCGCGAGGTAGGTGAAGGTTCGCAGCATCACGCCGTAACGCCCGAGGGTCAGCCGCACCTGGCCGTGCCAGAGCACCAACGCCACCCCGCACAGGGCACCGGCGATCAGGCTCGCCGCGGTAATCACCAGTGCCTGCTGCGGCGTGAAAAAGGCGCCGACCATGGCCATCAGCTTCACGTCGCCGGCGGCCATGCCGCCTACGACGTAGAGCAACAGGAACAGGCCGAACCCCACCGCCATGCCCAGCACGCCGTCGATCAATCCGGGCAGCCCGCCGATGACTAACTGCCCGGCCAAGCCCAACGCCAATCCGCTCAACACCAGGGTGTTGGGGATGCGGTGGCGGCGCAGATCGCCGACCACCGCAACGGCCAGCAGCCCGAACAGAACGATCAGCGAGGCCTGCGGCGCCGACAGCATCATGACGACTCCCCCTTCACGACCAGGCGGCTGACTAGCACGCACTCCCTTTGACGGCGGCACACAGCGCCGTAATCCGGGTGTTCACCTCTCCGCCGAGGCTGACGAACATCGCGGCTACGGCGGCGGTAATCAGTCCGCCCGCCACGGCGTACTCCACGATCGTCAGTCCGTCTTCGTCCTTGGCGAACTTCAGCATTGCGGTCCTGATGGTTTGAATGGTCATCTCGCTCACCTCACTCGACAGTGGTTTTCACGGCGGCGACGCTCCTGCGACGCTCGAGGTAAACACTAGTCAGCGGACCCGGGCGGGCGTTAGGACTCTTTTGCGCGTTGCTAGGACTCACTTTTTTCAGCCGCACCGACGCGCTACGCGATTGAGCGAACCGGCCCAGATCGCCATTGCCCGTCAGCTGGCGACTGCCGCTGCGCCTCATAACAGCAAATAGCCATTACCGCCTCGCTTAGCAGAATCTATTCTTGTCGGTACTGGCCAATGGCCAATACTGTGTGAATACCACCGCAGAGCAGATCCGCGCCGATGGCCAACACGCAGAATGGGCCTTTGCTGTTATGGCTCGACTTGACGCACGACGGCGGCACCGAAGCGCTGATGGCGCCTTTCCGGGTGTTCAGCGAGTGTCGTCTGGTGCAAAGTCACAGCGTGGTGGATAGCGCCAAGACCCGCCGGATCGACATGATCTGCATGCATTTCGATCGCCCCGATGCGCTCGGCCTGAATCAGCTGTTGAAGATCAAACGGGCCGCACCCTCGATCCCCATCAGCATGTTCACCGTTCAGCACTCCGAAGAACTGGCGGTGTGGGCGATGCGCTCGGGGGTCTGGGAGTACGTCACTCTGCCGCTGTCGGAGACCGAGCTGTGCCGCTATCGCCAGGCGCTGCAACGGTTGCTCGAGCTGCGGCAGCAGGCCCAACGGGGCGCGACCAAGGTGCTGAGCGAGCACTTCCCGGCGTTGCCACCGAGCATTCGCCTGACCACCGAGCACCAGAAACATCAGTCGCTCGGCCATGCCCTGCAGTACATCGATCTGCACTTTCGCGAGAGCCTCGACCAGAAGGAACTGGCACGGCTCTGCGGGATGACGCCTTCGCGCTTCAGCCGACTGTTCAAGGACGTCCACGGCGTCTGTTACCTGGAATACATCCTGGAAAAGCGACTCGAATTCGCCAAGGAGCGGCTGGACAACACGCAAATGCCGATCACCACGATCGGCTACGAAGCGGGATTCCGCGACCCGTCCTATTTCGCCAGAGCCTTCAAGCAGTTCGTCGGCTGCACGCCCAGCGAATACCGCCAGCGCACCGCCTCGGAGGAGGAGCCGGCGCTGCTCGAACTGAGCCTGTAGGACGGCGCCCGCGGTCGCCGCAACCAACGCCCCGCCTGCCCAACGCCTATCCAAAACAGGTCGCTCGCAGCGGCTCACGCATGCGACGGCCGACATGGCTAAAAAATACCCAACTCTGTATACTCGCGCGCCTTTTTCATGCGCTGTTCCGAGGACATTGTCGATGAGCAAAACGCCAACAGTCGGGTTCGTCAGTTTGGGTTGCCCCAAGGCAACCGTTGACTCCGAACGCATCCTGACGCAGCTGCGCATGGAGGGGTACCACATCGTGCCCACCTATCAGGACGCTGACGTGGTGGTGGTCAATACCTGCGGTTTCATTGACAGCGCCAAGGCCGAATCGCTGGACGCGATCGGCGAAGCCATTGCCGAGAACGGCAAGGTCATCGTCACCGGCTGCATGGGCGTGGCCGAAGACAGCATCCGCGACGTGCACCCCAGCGTGCTGGCGGTCACCGGGCCGCAGCAGTACGAACAGGTGGTCAACGCCGTGCATGAAGTGGTGCCACCGAGCATCGACCACGACCCCTTTGTCGACCTGGTGCCGCCGCAGGGCATCAAGCTCACGCCCAGGCACTACGCCTATCTGAAGATTTCCGAAGGCTGCAATCACACCTGCAGCTTCTGCATCATCCCGTCCATGCGCGGCAAGCTGGTCAGCCGTCCGGTGGGCGATGTGCTCAGCGAAGCCGAGCGTCTGGTCAAAGCGGGCGTCAAGGAGATCCTGGTGATTTCCCAGGACACCAGCGCCTACGGCGTCGACATGAAGTACAAGACCGATTTCTGGAACGGTCAGCCGGTCAAGACCCGCATGCTGGAGCTTTGCCAGGCGCTGTCGAGCATGGGCGTATGGGTGCGCCTGCATTACGTCTACCCCTACCCGAACGTCGACGACGTGATCCCGCTGATGGCAGCCGGCAAGCTGCTGCCGTATCTGGACATCCCGTTCCAGCACGCCAGCCCGAAAGTGCTCAAGGCCATGAAGCGTCCGGCCTTCGAAGACAAGACCCTGGCGCGCATCAAGCAGTGGCGCGAGATCTGCCCGCAACTGACCATCCGCTCGACCTTCATCGTCGGCTTCCCCGGCGAGACCGAGGAAGACTTCCAGTACCTGCTGGACTGGCTGACCGAGGCACAGCTGGACCGTGTCGGTTGCTTCCAGTACTCACCGGTCGAGGGCGCGCCCGCCGAGACGCTCGGCCTGGAGCCGGTCCCGGACGAGGTCAAGCAGGACCGTTGGGACCGCTTCATGGCCCACCAGCAGGCCATCAGTGCCGCCCGCCTGGAACGCAAGATCGGCCAGGAGATTGAAGTGCTGATCGATGAAGTCGACGAAGACGGCGCCATCGGTCGCTCCTACGCCGATGCGCCGGAAATCGACGGCATGGTCTACGTCGACAGCGAGCGGGCGCTGCAGCCTGGCGACAAGGTCTGGGTCCGCGTGACCAACGCCGACGAATACGATCTGTGGGCCGAGACGATCTGATCAGCACCTGCCGTAATCCCGACGGGACCTCGCCTCGGCGGGACTCGAGGTGACAAACGAACCCCGCCCTTCGGCGGGGTTCTTCGTTAATGCGGTCCCCATCGCCGGCCTGGCCACGCACGCGTCGCGTCCGGGCCGAGCGCCTGCTTCAGCGCTGGACACCGTTGAGCGCCTGAGCGGACGTTCATGCTCGATCGGTTGCCGCCGCGAGGACAATCGACCCCGACCGCCTACGCTAGCATTAGGATGCGCATCGGACCCGAGATGTCGCCACCACAGGGAACGGACCCATGAACAGCTTCGACGCCACACTCACCCAGACGCCGCCCATCACCCGCAAACACACCGGCCGGATTCGCCAGAAGAACGAGGAACTGATCCTCGCGGCGGCGGCGGAAGAATTCGCCCGCTACGGCTACAAGGGCACGAGCATGAATGCCATCGCGCTGCGTGCCGCGCTGCCCAAGGCCAATCTGCACTATTACTTCACCAGCAAGCTCGGGCTGTACGTCGAAGTGATGAGGCATATTCTCGAGCTGTGGGACAACGCCTTCGACCATCTCACCGTTGAGGACGACCCGGCTACCGTGCTGGCAGCCTACATACGCGCCAAGATGGAGTTTTCGCGAAAACAGCCCCAGGCCTCGAAAATCTTCGCGATGGAGGTCATCAGCGGCTGCGAGCACCTTTCCGAGCACTTCAACGAGGACTACCGCGAATGGTTTCGCGGTCGCGCTGCGGTGCTCCAGGCCTGGAGTGATGCGGGCAAGATGGACCCGGTCGACCCCATGCACCTGATCTTCCTGATCTGGAGCAGCACCCAACACTATGCCGACTTCTCCGACCAGATCCGCCGCATCACCGGCCGCCGAGTGACCAAGGACGATTTCGCACGCGGTACCGAGACGCTGATCCAGGTCATCCTCAAGGGCTGCGGCCTGAAGCCTCCGGTATGAGTCTCGCAGCGTGCCGCCCGTCACAGGCACAGGGCCGCGGCGTACGCCGGCAGCCTATGGCCCGCTTGGTGAGCCGTTTCTGCGAGTGGCGCTAACCTACCCTAGCGGGCACCATGAGATCGCTTCGCTCGGCGCGAGTCCCGCGTCGAAGCGCCGCCTGCACTAGCGGTCGTCGATGGGCTTGGAGAGCGTCTCGCCCAGGCACCGCAGTGCTTCCCTCGGGCCGCCCACGACCAGCTGAGCCGGCACCGCCAGCATCAGGTTCAGCGGCAACTCGAATGCCTCCAGCTGCAAACCGTCGCAGTCGAAGCCGGGCTCCCCGCACAGGTGGGCAAAGCGCTGCTGCAGGCGCTCGGCATAGCTGCCAGCGCCCTCCAGGTAGCCGACCACCGGCTTGCCGAGCGCCACGGCATAACCCACCTCGAAGCTGGTGCCGCTGTCCGGCTCGCCGCCGCGGAAGAAATTCAGGTCCGCGAGCACGGCATCGGCCTGATTGAGCAGGTCCAGATTGGCCTGGTAGATCCAGGCCGCCTGTTGGCGCGGCTGAACAATGTGCGCTGGCACCTGCTTGTCCAGCGGGTACAGGCCGGTGAAGCCGAACTCGGTGCAGAGTGCCTTGAGCCGCTCGCCATGTTCGATGGCGTCCGGGCGGAATACGCCGGGCCCGGCGAGATAGATGCGTACGTCCATTAATGTCCGTCAGGCCGACCGGCTCAGAGGCCGATCAGCGAAAGCATGATGAAGGTGGCGAACAGCACGAAGTGGGTCATGCCCTCGATCGCGTTGGTCTCGCCGTCGTTGAGGTTGATGGCCGCGACGATCAGCGTGATGATGACCATCACCGTCTGTACGGGCGTCATCGCCATCTGGAACGGTTGGCCACTATACAGAGCCAGCGCTTCCATGACCGGCACGGTAAGGATGACCGTCGACAACGAGGCGCCGAGCGCAATGTTGACTACCGATTGCATGCGGTTGGCCAGTGCCGCGCGCAGGGCGGTGAGGATCTCCGGGCTGGCCGAAATCGCAGCGACCACGAGCGCCGCCAGCATGGGCGGCGCCCCGCTGCCTTTCAGGCTGACGCTCAGCGATTGCGACATCACCTCGGCCAGGGCACCGATCAGCACCACGCCGGCGCAGAGCAGGATGATCGAGCGGCTGCGGCTGGTCGGCGGCTGGTCGACATCCGGTTGCACCTTGCGACGGCGCTTTTTTTCGGGGTAGCTGTAGCTGAAGAAATAACTGTGCGCACCGACCTGCATGCGCAGGAACACGCCGTAGAGCAACAGCATCGCGCCGATGGTGAATGCCGAATACAGCCGCCAGTCGTCACGCGGAATGAATTCGGGTACCACCATCGATACGCCCATGGCGGTCAGGATCATCACGCTATAGGTGCGCGCCGAATCGTCGTTGTAGGGCTGTTCGCCGTGGCGCAGCCCGCCCAGCAGCGCAGCGAGGCCGAGGATGCCGTTGAGATCGAGCATCACCGCCGCGTAGATGGTGTCGCGCACCAGTGTGGGTGACGGCTCGTGGGACATCATGATGCCGAGGATCACCACTTCCACCAGCACCGCGGACAGCGTGAGGATCATGGTGCCGTAAGGATCACCGACCTTTTCGGCGAGAATTTCGGCATGGTGCGCCACCCGTACCGAGGCCAGCACGATGGTCAGCACCAGGACCGCCGTCGGCACCATCGCGGTCAGCCTGCCGCCATGGATGAGATAGCCCTCGAAGACATAAGCGAGTACCGCCATCACCAGCGCGGCGACCAGGAAGGCTTCGTCTTTCAGGGTCTGAAACATGCGGAAATCTCTTGAGGGCGTTTCGTCATCGGACGCGCCAAGCGACGGTAAATTTCCCTCGGACGGCACGGCTCGGATCGATGGCAAAGCCAATCCCGGCCGCTGCGAGCCATTCGCCCGCGGAAGCGTCACGGCCGAGGCCGCACTTCTCGCTACACCTCAGCTACGCAGCGGCGGCTGACGCACGGGCGCCCCATTGGCCACGTAATACGCGGCGGTGCTGCGCGGCAAGGGCTCGCGGCCCCGAATCCGGTCGGCGATCTTCTCGGCGATCATGATGGTCGTGGCATTGAGGTTGCCGGTGATGATCTGCGGCATGATCGACGCGTCCACCACGCGCAACCCTTCCACGCCATGCACACGCCCCTGCCCATCGACCACCGCCATCTCGTCCGGGCCCATGCGGCAGGAACAGGACGGGTGATAGGCCGTCTCGGCGTGCTCGCGTACGAAGGCATCCAGGTCGGCATCGCTTTGCGCCTGTGCCCCAGGGCTCAACTCTTTGCCGCGGTAGGGGTCGAGGGCCGGCTGCGCGATGATCTCGCGGGTCAGGCGAATGCCGTCGCGAAACTCCTGCCAGTCCTGCTCGTGGGACATGTAGTTGAACAGAATGCTGGGATCGACCCGCGGGTCGGTCGAGCGGATCTGAACGCGGCCGCGGCTGGGCGAACGCATCGAGCCCACATGCGCCTGGAAGCTGTGGCCATCGTGGGCGTTGCTGCCGTTGTAGCTGACGGCCACCGGCAGGAAGTGGAACTGGATATTCGGCCACTCGAATTCGTCGCGGCTGCGGATGAAGCCGCCGGCCTCGAACTGATTGCTGGCGCCTATGCCGGAGCCCAGGAACAGCCATTCGGCACCGATCGCCGGCTGGTTCCACCATTTCAGCGCGGGGTAAAGGGAAACCGGTTGTGTGCATTCGTACTGCAGGTACATCTCCAGATGGTCCTGCAGGTTCTGCCCGACGCCGGGCAGGTCATGCACGATATCGATGCTCAGCTCACGGAGCAGCGCAGCCGGTCCGACCCCTGAACGCTGCAGTATCTGCGGCGAGGCGATGGCGCCCCCGCACAACAGTATTTCGCGACGAGCACAAACGATGGTCGGCTGTTCCCGCCCGCGCAGGTATTTGACGCCCACGGCCCGCTTACCCTCAAAGAGAACCCGATCTGTCACGGCGTGCGTGACGATGGTCAGGTTCGGCCGCTCCTTGGCCTGGTCGAGGTAGCCCCGGGCGGTACTGGCGCGACGGCCATTGGGCGTCACCGTCCGGTCCATGGGGCCGAAGCCCTCTTGCTGGTAGCCGTTCAAATCCTCGGTCTTCGGGTAACCGGCCTGTACGCCGGCCTCGACCATGGCGTGGAACAACACATTGTTCCCGGCTTTGGGCGTGGTCACGCTGACCGGGCCCTCGCCCCCGTGATACTCGTTGGGACCGATGTCTCGGGATTCGGCTTTACGGAAGTACGGGAGGCAGTCGTGATAGCTCCAGTCCTCCAGCCCCGGGATCCTGGCCCAGTTGTCGTAGTCCAGCGCGTTGCCGCGGATGTAGCACATGCCATTAATCAGGGACGAGCCGCCCAACCCCTTGCCGCGGCCGCAATCCATGCGACGGTTGTTCATGTGCGGTTCAGGGTCGGTCTTGTAGGCCCAGTTGTAGCGCGTGCCCTGCAGCGGATAGGCCAGCGCAGCAGGCATCTGGGTGCGGAAGTCGAAACGGTAGTCCGGGCCACCGGCCTCGAGTAGCAGGACGCTGACCTCGGCATCTTCGGTCAGGCGCGCCGCCAGCGTGTTGCCGGCCGACCCGGCGCCGATGATGATGTAGTCGTACTCCATGATTCCTCCTTCGCGCTCGCGGCCCTTGTGGCGGAATGGCGAACTTGCCGGTTCGCCGTTTGGTGATTAGCTGACGCCTGGCGTGGTACCCGGCTCGGAGGTGCTGTCGGTCAGGCTGCCCTTCTCACGCTGCAGATGCAGGAACTCCATATGGTGCTCATAGTGATCGAGGACGTCTTCGATCAGCTGGCGTTTGGAGTAGCCCATCAGGTCATAGCCGAGACTGCCCTGGCGCAGATGGACTTCGAGGCGGTAGTAATGCGCCCGACTGCTTTGAGTACGCACCGCGAACGACGGCATGGCGCTGCGCACGGGCCAGATCTGGTAGGTGAAATCCTGCTCGCTGCCGAGATTGACGTTGAGCGCCAGGTGCTCGTTGCCCGCCTCGCCTTCGATGATTTCGACCGCCACGCCCTTGTCACCCAGCGCGAGGCGAATCTCCTCCATGGCCGGCTTGCACACCTCCTGCAGGTAGCGGCGAATCTGCGAACGGCTGGGGAAGCTCATCGCCCGCGAGAGCCGCTGGCTCCAGTTCATGTGCGCGTGCTCGAGCGTCGCCCGCCCGGACAGCTGGCCGGACAGGCTCTTCTGGTAGCTGTCGGCCATGACGCCTTCGACATGCAGGGCCTTGAACAACCCGACCATCATGAACAGCAGGACGATGGAAAACGGCAGCCCCATGATCACCACGGTCCCCTGCAACGCCGTCAGCCCGCCAGCGATCAGCAGCGCCAGGGTCAGTACACCGATGATGGCGGCCCACAGCACGCGCATCCAGACCGGCGCATCGCTGTTCACGTCCTTGAGGATCGAGGTGAAGTTGGACAGCACCAGCGAACCGGAGTCGCCCGAGGTAACGAAGAACACGATCGCCAGAACGGTCGCGACCGCGGTAGTCAAGCCGGCCCAGGGCATGCTCTGGAGAAACAGATAGATCGATGAACCCGGATTGCTCACGGCCTGCGTACCGAGTTCAACCGCGCCGTGCATGACCATGTCGATAGCGCTGTTCCCCATGATCGACATCCAGGCCATCATGAAGGCCAGCGGCAACAGCAACGTACCGACGACGAACTCACGTATCGTCCGCCCGCGCGAGATGCGCGCCAGGAACAGGCCGACGAACGGGCCCCACGCGATCCACCAGGCCCAGAAGAACACGGTCCAGGCGTTCAGCCAATCGGTGGGCTGGTCATAGGCATAGGTGTCGAACGACAGGCTGATGAAATTGGCGAAATAATCACCGATGTTCATCACCAGGGCGTTGAGCAGGAAGGTCGTCTTGCCCGCGAACAGCACGAACAACAACAGCAGGACCGCCAGCAACATGTTGAATTCGGAGAGTCGGCGGATGCCGCGCTCGACACCCGTGGCCGCCGAAATCGCCGAGAACACCACGATCAGCACCACCAGCACTGCCTGGGTGAAGGTGCCCTCCGGTATGTTGAAGATGTAGTTCAGGCCGAAATTGAGCTGAATGATGCCGATGCCCAGGCTGGTGGCGATGCCGAATACCGTGCCCAGCACCGCAGCTGTGTCCACGGTATGGCCGATGGGACCGTAGATGCCTTTGCCGAAGATCGGGTAGAGCGAGGAACGGATCGAGAGCGGCAAACCCTGACGAAAGCTGAAATAGGCCAGGGACATGCCCACCAGCGTATAAACCCCCCAGCCAGACAAGCCCCAGTGCAGAAAGGTCAGCTCCAGCGCATGACGCGCCGCCTGCACGGTACCGCCCTTGCCCACCGGGGGCTCGAGGTATTGGGTGATGGGCTCGGCGATGCAAAAGAACAGCAGGTCGATGCCGATGCCAGCCGAGAACAGCATGGCGGCCCAGGTGATGACGTTGAATTCGGGCTTGGAGTGATCCGGGCCCAGGCGGATCTTGCCGTAACGGCTGGTGGCAATGAGGACCACGAAAAGCAGGTAGCCCAGCACCGCGAGAAAGTAGAACCAGCCGAAGGTGTTGGATATCCAGCCTAGAACGGTGTTGATGACCGAAAGGGAGGAGGTCTTGAAAAACATCGCCCAGATGGCGAAAAGCACGATGGCGATTGCCGAACTGTAGAAAACCACCGGATTGATGCGATCCTGTGGTGGATTGGTGTTGCCGGGTGAGAGCTCAGCCTCGTTCATCAGTTCTATCTCCTGAACTTGTTCTGGCTTTTATGACATCGCAGAGCGATGAATCGCGTCAGGCTGTACGTGCTCGCAAGAGCCACGCCCGTGTGCGCCTGAAAAGCGGCGATGCCTCTTGGCACGCCTGAGTCTGCCGGCACGAGGCACGGCGCATGGAAGGGTGAAACGGAGCAGTAATACTCGAAAAATAGCCTATATCCGAAAAAAGGGCGGCTATTGTACAGATCCTCGCGGCGCCTTGCCCGAGCGCCGCGCGTACTCGTCCATTCGGGACGCCTCCTGGATAGTCGATACGGCCTCTTTGGTCCGCGCCCCAGCCACCACAGCGGGTAAGATGGCGGCCCACGTTTTCGCCGCGGCTTCGACATGTCTTACTCCGTTACCCCCATCGGCATTGTCCGCTCCTGCTTCAAGGAAAAGTTCGCCATCCCGCGCCAGCCGCAGCTGGCGCCGGCGGCGCGGGGCGTTCTGGAGTTGCATCCTCCTTTCGATCAAGCGCACGCCCTGGAGGGCCTTGAACGGGTGAGCCATGTCTGGCTGCTGTTCATGTTCCATCAGGCACTCGAGGCCGAGCCCCGCCTGCGCGTTCGCCCGCCGCGGCTGGGTGGCAATCGCATGGTCGGTGTGTTTGCGACACGCGCGACGCATCGTCCCAATGGCATCGGCCAGTCGGTGGTCAGGCTCGACGGGGTCGAGCCTGGCCGTCTTCATCTGTCGGGAATCGACCTGCTGGATGGCACGCCGGTGCTGGACATCAAGCCCTATGTCCCCTACGCCGATATCGTCGCCGAGGCGCGCAATGACCTGGCGGCCGACGCGCCCGAACCCATTGCCGTTCGCTGGACCGCAACGAGCCTGGAGCAGGTCCGTCGCGAGGAGAGTCGGCTCGAGCAGCCGTTGCAGGCGCTGGTCGAGCAGTGCCTGGCACAGGATCCGCGGCCGGCCTATCAGACGCCTGCCCCGGAGCGGCGTTACGGCACGCGGTTGTGGGATGTCGAGGTGCGCTGGCACTACCCCGATCCCGCCTCGATTACCGTCGTGGAAGTGACGCGGGTGTAGCGCCAGGCTTTGTACGAAAAGTGCCTGCGCTCGGTGATGCTGCATTGAAATCGCTCTGGTACGCCAGCCCGGTCAGAATGCTCATTTACACTGCGTAAACTGCGCTTCTTCGAGCGTTTTCGCCTGGCCTGACCTTCGCTCGACGACTTTTCGTACAGAGCCTAGTTCGCATCATGCCCACGCTCGGGCATGCCCCCGGCAAGCCGAACGCCTTTGCCCTCTGCAGACGCCCACCGGCCCGTATTACGGGACCGGCCCGGCCTCGTGCGACCTCGTCGCGGCGGGCCGCCTATGGACGTGCCGGGGTCAGCAGCAAGCGTTGGCTGCCGTAGACCTTGTCCAGGTTCTGCGACTGGAATGGAAAGCTCATGTAGCTGCCCTTCATCCAGGCCTCGATGCCGTCCGCATAGTGCGGGCTGGCCGGGTTGCCAGATTGGCCGGAACTGTTGAGCCCGATCATCGGCTCGTCGCGCCCGAAGTCGACGATGATGCGCATGGCCGGGATCAGCCAGGTATCGAAGTCGTCACCCCAGCGGTAGGCCGACACGTTCAAGGTGCTGTGATCGCCACCGGCCGGGTAGGGTCCGCGATCCAGGTAGTTGCTGATGGCCTTGATGCCGGCGCGCTGACTGGCGGGCAAGTAGGGAGCCAGCTGGGTGCTGCCGGTCTGCCAGGTATAGGTGTGCAGTTTTCCCCAGCGCCAGGCGTTGCGATCAGTGCCCAGCGCCGCCTCGAGACGGCCGACAGCCATCGCGAGGGCGCGCGCCAGTATCGCCGGCTTGTCTTCTTGCTGCGGGGTGTTCAGATCGTCCCAGAACGGGCTGTCGTCGCGGCCCAGCAAGTGATCGGCCTGCGCGGAGTACGAGGTGTTCGCTGTTTCCACGAGTGCCCGCCACGCGGCGCTGTTGTCGGGTCCCAACTCATCCAGGAACGTCTGGCGTGCGGATTCCATCAGGAAAGCCTCATACAGCGCCGCATCGGTCGAATCCGCACTGAGCTTGCCGTCGAATTTCAGCAGCCGTGACAAGGCTTCACGAGCCCGCCCTCGCTGAGGCTCGGCAAGCGCGTCAATGGCGGCCCGCAGCGGCTCGGCCATACCCGGCGCCTCGAGCATGGCTTGCAGCTTGGCGGCAAAGGTCGTCGTCTGGTTGTACTGCATCGCCACCGCGCTGCGGGTGTCCTGCTTACCACGCGCCAGCAGTTCACCGATGCGTTCAGCCCGCTCCGGGTAGAACCAGGAGTTGGACAACTGCATGCCATAGCCTTTGGGCACCGTGCGCTGGTTGGCCGTGGCCAACCAGCCTTGCGCCGGGTCCTGATCGTAGGGATGCAGCATGGGATCGGCGAAGCCGTCCCAGTCGTACTGCCCGTCCCAACCCGGCGAGGGCACCAACCCCAGGCCTTCGCGGCGATTCGGGTAGCGCCCCGTTACCTGCCAGCCGGTGCTCTGCTGGTCGGCGAAGACAATGTTCAGCGCAGCCGCCCGAATCTCGCGGGTTGCCTCGAATGCCTCATCTACCGATTGGGCACGACTCAAGTCGAAAAATGCATCGAGCGACTGATCGGCTTCGAACTGGATCGTCTTCAATGCCAGTCCGTAACCACTGCTCAGCTGCAGCGGTTGCAGAGGATGCTTGCGTTCGCCCAGCACGCTGTTCAGCAAAGGCCCGTTACGGGTCTCGTAGACCGTTTCGCGGACCGGTCGCTCTCCCTTTATGAAGAAGGTTTCATGACGCTCACGCGCCGGCACCCACTTGCCGTCGGCCAGATACATAAGGCGCCCGCCTTCGCGGCGCACCTGCTCCAGGAACACGTCCTGGGTGTCGCCCATGACCATGGTCATGCCCCAGCCCAGCTTGCCGTTGAAGCCGGCAACCACAGCAGGAACGCCTGCGATCGTCACCCCCGCGGCCTGGAATTTCGGAGAGCGGATCTGCACGAAGTTCCAGTACGAGGGCATCGACAGCGGCAGATGCGTGTCGTTGGCCATCAGCGGCTTGCCGCTACGGGTGTTGCTGCCGGATACCGCCCAGTTGTTGGAAGCCGCGACACCCAACATGTTCAACGAAGCCACCTGCGCCGCCGCACTGTCGAGAGCGGCAAGTCCGGGTATCGCGCCACCCAGTTTCAGGCCCTTCAGCTTGTCCGCCTCGGCGAACGGAAGCGGCTCGTCGGGGTAAGTGGGGAGCAACCAGGCGAGCTTGTCGCTGCCAACTTTCTGCGCCATGGCCAGCGACGCGATCTCTTCCTGAAGATTGACCGCAAGGCCGAAATTCAACAGACAGAACACCAGCACCGAATCTTCAGGCTTCCAGTATTCGGGCGTGTAACCGGCGGCCGCCAGATCCATCGGCAGTTTGTCGCGATGACGGAACAGGTAGGCGTTGACGCCCCGCGCGTAAACCTCGAAAAAACGCTTCATACGCGGCGAGCTGTCTCGATACAGCAACGCAGCGCTTTGCTTCAGGTTCGCCGCACGCATGAAGCGGTCGATCTCCAGCACGCCCGGGCCTGCCATTTCCGCCAGCCGCCCTTCGGCCATGAGGCGCAGGCTGACCATCTGGCTCAGCCGATCGGTGGCGTGCACGTAGCCCAGCCCGAACAAGGCATCGTGGAAGGTCGCGGTCTCGATCAGTGGCATCCCCAGCGTATTGCGCCGAATGCTCACGCTCTTGTCCAGGCCGGTGATCGCTTGAACGCCCTGTGCCGGCGGCAGGCTGTCCGCGTAGCGACTGTCCAGATACGGCTGGCAGCCCACGAGCCCACCGGCGACCAATGCCGCGCCGAGGGTCAGACAAGGCAGAAAAAACGGCAGACGCAACGACATCGACGGCTCCTTGCAGACAGGGCGCTATGGGGAAGAAAGGACAGAGGCTATGGTGGTCAGCGCCGCCGTGCTCAGGCGGCTTCGCGGT
The DNA here is from genome assembly GCF_019090095.1 of Stutzerimonas stutzeri. Taxonomy (NCBI): domain Bacteria; kingdom Pseudomonadati; phylum Pseudomonadota; class Gammaproteobacteria; order Pseudomonadales; family Pseudomonadaceae; genus Stutzerimonas; species Stutzerimonas stutzeri. The sequence continues at coordinate 1,220,050 of NZ_JAGQFP010000001.1, forward strand.
TCTTCGGCAAGACTTCGTCAAGGAGCCAGCGAGCCGAACGACGGGCCTCGGCCTTGTGTTGCAACTCCAGCGCGCTGAAGTTGGCTTCGTAGCGGCGACGCTCGGCTTTGTCCAACGCCTTCCAGGCAGCATGGGTCGGCACCTGCTCGGTGGCTTCGAACAGCACCTGGAAGACCTGGCAACGCGGATTCTGGCCCAGGTTGGAATCGTAATTGTCCAGCAGGACCTTGATCCGTATCGCGCCCTCGATCAGCGGTACCTGCTCATCGAGCAGGCTGCTGGCAAGCACTCGCAGATCGGCCGCAAGGGCGGCGTGCTGCTGTGCCTGCTGCTCGGCGATCGCCTGCTCCCTGCGCCAGACCTTACGCCATAAGTGCAGCGCGTAGCCGGCCAGCGCGGCGATCAACAGCACACCGGCGGCGAGGAGCCCGATGGCGAGGGGTGTCATGAGCGGATCAGGCCCCGTGGCACTTCTTGAATTTTTTCTGACTGCCACACGGGCAGGGATCGTTACGACCGACATCCTTCAGCGGATTGCGGACCGGATCATGGCTGTGGTTGCAATGCGGACCGTGGACATGGTCATGCTGCGCATGGTCGTGATCGTGATTGCAATCAGGACCGTGTACGTGGGTTTCGTGGTTCATCGATGTCGCTACTCCGGAATAAAGTTGCCGGGAATTATCTCGCCATTGGTGGCGATGTGCACGCGCCGTCCAGCCAGTAGCCCCGTTTTCAACTCACCTTCCAGACGATAGGCGATGGGCCGGTCTGGCTTCTCCAATAGCCTCACGATGTATTTCATGTGCCGCCAGAGATTGGTCTGAACCGGGACCTCGTAGTAGCCGAAGCCATGCGCAGGCACCGTGGCCCAGCCACTGGACTCACCGCTGGCCAATTCGACGTCGTTGAGATGCACCCGATAGACGAGGCCGCGAACCGGCAAGCTCTGCTCATTGGGGTTGTCGATTCGGAACCGCAGCATGAACTGCTGTTCGAGAAGCCTGGCCTTGATGATCTCGACGTCGGCGAGCTGCACGCGGGGGTCCTGGAAATCGCTGCTGAACCAGGTCGAACACCCGGCAAGCGCGGACAGCAAACCCAACATAACCACCGCTTTCATCGTTCTTCTTATAACTGCGTGGCAAGGCATTCCGGTACTCCAAAGGACGGCCAAGTGTAGCAAGCGGCAGATTGGCTGCAATGGGTGCTCAGCGAAAATAGCAGCGACTTTTCACGCCCCTGCCATCATCGCCAACGGCCGTCGCGACTCCACCCGAAAACACCGGCGCTGGACGCATCAGCCGGCAAGCGCACGCGCCAGCACGGCACGTGTCTTGACGATTCCATCAGCCAGAGCCGCCTCGATCTCCGCCATGGTAATGACGCCCTGGGTTTTGCCAGCAGCCGGATTGACCACCAGTGCCAGGCACGCGTACGGCAGCTCGAGCTCGCGGGCCAGTACCGCTTCGGGCATGCCCGTCATACCGACGATATCGCAGCCGTCGCGCTCCATTCTGGCAATCTCGGCCACCGTCTCCAGCCGTGGGCCTTGAGTACAACCATAGACCCCATGGCTGCTGAACAGGTAACCCTCGGCGGCCAGACCGGCAATCAGACGCTGGCGCAACGGCTCATCGTAGGGGTAGCTGAAGTCGATATGGGTAACGTGCTCGATATCCCCTTCGAAGAAGGTATGCGCACGGCCATAGGTGTAGTCGATCAGCTGGTGCGGCACGCAAAGGTGCCCTGCTCCCATCGCCGAGTGAATGCCGCCGACAGCATTGACCGCGATGATCGCCTGCGCACCCGCCTGCCGCAGCGCCCAGAGATTGGCGCGATAGTTCACCTGGTGCGGGGGGATCCGGTGCGGATGGCCATGACGAGCCAGGAACAGCACCTCCCGACCGGCGTAGGTGCCGCGCAGAACATCGGCCGAAGGAGCACCATAGGGCGTTTCCATCGGCACCGCTTCGTCCAGGGCAAGGCCGGGCAGCTCGGTCAGGCCGGTGCCGCCGATAATGGCATAGACAGTCATCTGGTTTCCTTGAGTCAAACGATCAGTTCGGCGGCTTTCAGCGCCGCAACGGACGCGCGCCAGCGCGGGTCCTGCTTGTATTCCAGCGAAACGGACGTACGCCTGCGCATGTTTGCCAGTGCGGGGGACGGCTGCGTACCAAGCCGCTGTAGCGCCGACAGCGCCAGCTCGGCAGCGCCTCGATCATTGCATACAAGGCCCATGTCGCAGCCTGCCGTCAGCGCAGCCTCGATCCGGCTCGCGGCATCGCCGACGACATGCGCACCCGCCATGGACAGGTCATCGCTGAAGATCACGCCGCGAAAGCCCAGTTCATTGCGCAACACATCCTGCAGCCAGCGGCGGGAAAACCCTGCGGGCTTGTCATCCACCTGCGGATAGATCACGTGCGCGGGCATAACGGCGTCCAGCTCACTCGACAGGCGCTGGAACGGAACCAGATCGCCACCGCGCAGCTCATCCAGCCCGCGCTCATCGACCGGAATGGCGACATGCGAGTCGGCTTCGGCCCAACCATGACCTGGGAAATGCTTGCCCGTAGCCGCCATCCCCGCACGGTGCATGCCCTTGATGAAGGCTCCGGCCAACGCGGTGGCACGCTCAGGATCGCCCTCGAAGGCCCGGCTACCCACGACGGCGCTGCGCTGATAGTCAAGGTCGAGCACCGGCGCGAAACTGAAGTCCAGACCTACGGCCAGGACCTCGGTCGCCATCACCCAGCCACAGAGTTCAGCCAGGCGCTCAGCATCAGGGCGTGTAGCGAACTCGCGCATCGCCGGCAGGCGCACTAAATCGCGCCGCAGCCGCTGCACCCGGCCGCCCTCTTGATCGACGGCCAACAGGATGTCGGGGCGTACGGCACGGATCGCGCGACACAGCTCCTGCACCTGGTGCAGGTTATCGATATTGCGGGCGAACAGAATGAGTCCGCCTACTTCCGGCTGGCGCAGTATCTGGCGATCCTCGGCGGTCAGCCAGGTACCGGCGATGTCCAGCATCAGTGAGCCTTGCATGATAGTGGGCAAATCCTTAATTCAGCGTTGCACTCGACCAGTCAGGACGGGCTGCTTCCTCTATCTGCACGGCACAGCCAGCCGGCACTCGAGGAAAAAGGTCGAGCAGATCGACATTGCGCAGCCTGATGCAACCATGGGAGAGCGGCACACCCATGGGTTCGGAATCAGGCGTGCCATGCAAATAGATGTAACGGCGAAACGTATCGACCGGGCCCAGACGATTGAACCCCGGCTCACAACCGCTGAGCCAAAGAATCCGGGTCAGGATCCAATCGCGGCCCGGGAACTGCTCATGCAGCGCCTGATTCCAGACCTCGCCGGTCCACCGACGGCCGCGCAGAACGGCACCGAGGGGCAGCCCATCGCCGATGCGCGCACGCACCTGATGGCGGCCACGCGGGGTACAACCGGAACCATTGCGCTCGCCAACGCCGTTACGTGCAGTGGACACAGGCAAGCGGAGACACAGCCTGCCTTCGGAGAATCCGTACAGCAGCTGGTCGGCAATCGAGATATGAATGAAATCGAGATCAGGCATGGGCGGCAAGCTTAGCCGATACGCCCATGCCCATGCACCTCACCCCTTGGCGGGCATCGCCAGGGCGTTACGACGAGCGACCGGATGCGCCTGTGCCAGGCTCTCATCGACCACACCGGAGTCGGCACGCATCCCGGCCGCCAGGAAGGGCACCATCATGCGCATGACCTGCTCGATGGACGTCTTGGCGCCGAAATCATTCTCCGCGATCGCACGCAACGCCTTGATACCGGACATGCTGAACGCAGCCGCACCCAGCATGAAGTGCACGCGCCAGAAAAGTTCGATCGGCGGAATGGATGGAGCGGCCTCATGGACGCGCATCATGTAGCGGCGAAATACTTTGCCGTACATGTCTTCGAGATAGCGTCGCAGGTGACCTTGGCTCTGACTGAAGGACAGGCCCAGCAGGCGCATGAAGATCGACAGGTCATCACCGCTGCGCGGCGTCACGGCGAGTGCCTGATCGACCAGAATCTCCAGGAGCTCCTCGAGATTTTCCTTGCGGTCGGACTCCGCCTCACGTCGATCCAGCTCACGCTCCAGACTGGCGCAGAACGGGCCGAGGAAGCGTGAGAAAACCGCCTGGATAAGCGCCTTCTTGGAGCCAAAGTGATAGTTCACCGCCGCCAGGTTCACGCCGGCCTTGCTGGTGATCAGGCGCAACGAAGTCTCGGCGAAGCCCTTCTCGGCGAATAGCTGTTCCGCCGCGTCCAGAATACGCTCCACTGTTTCAGACTGCGCCATGCCCCCTCCCCTGACAAACACTCGTTTGAAACTTACGTTTCAACCTACTTCAAGTCAACCACGAAAAGCGTTCGATGACCCCAATGGGCCTCGCAAAGCTTGCACCAAGCCGCCTCGGCCCTCAACCAAACAAAGATTGCCAAGCACCAAGCACTGTATATAATCCCAGTCACTGTATAAAAGAACAGAGACCGCTCATGATCAAGCTCACCCCTCGCCAGTCGGAAATCCTCGCCTTCATCAAGCGCTGCCTGGAAGACAATGGCTATCCGCCGACGCGCGCGGAGATCGCTCAAGAGCTGGGTTTCAAGTCGCCCAATGCGGCCGAGGAACACCTCAAGGCGCTCGCTCGCAAGGGCGCTATCGAGATGACGCCCGGCGCGTCGCGCGGGATACGTATTCCAGGTTTCGAACCCGCCACCGAAGAGAGCGGGTTGCCGATCATTGGCCGGGTCGCGGCCGGAGCCCCCATCCTCGCGCAGCAACATGTCGAGGAGTCCTGCCAGATCAACCCTTCATTCTTTCAGCCGAAGGCCGATTACCTGTTGCGGGTCCGAGGCATGAGCATGAAGGACATTGGCATATTCGACGGCGACCTGCTTGCAGTGCATACCACCCGTGAAGCACGCAATGGGCAGGTGGTGGTGGCACGCATCGATGATGAAGTCACGGTCAAGCGTTTCAAGCGTGAGGGCAGCAAGGTCTGGCTACTCGCCGAGAATGCCGAGTTCGCTCCGATCGAAATCGACCTTGAGCAACAGGAGCTGGTTATCGAGGGCCTGAGCGTCGGCGTGATACGTCGCTGACCAATCACCGAAACGTGACGCAGGCAAGACGAGGCTGTTCAACAAGTATTGGCAATGCAGGACGTTTCGACGCCTGCTAAGGAGAGGTGTATGCAGTACCAACCCCAACCCATCGCAGGCCAGCCACCCCAACTTTCGTTGTTCGAAGGGCTGATCGCGCACAGCCTGGCACCATTCGCTAGCGTTGCCTGCACCCCGCAACCTGCCGATGATCGCTTGAGCGAAATGACACTGAGCGGTCGCGAAGATCACTGCCGACTGCTGCTTGCGCCCATCTTGCGCGAGTTCAGCGAGGCGACCGATACACGGTGGCTGACCTTGATCGCGCCGCCTGCCGCCCTTTCGCAAAGCTGGCTGCGCGAAGCCGGGCTCAACCGCGACCGCATTCTGTTGCTGCAGGCCCGCGAGACACAGGCCACGCTCGAATTGGCCTGCAAGGCATTGATGTCCGGCTGCAGCCACACGGTAATCACCTGGTTTCCGCGCCTGGACAAAGCGAGCCGACTGAAGCTCTGCGTGGCGGCGGAGCAAGGCAACGCACAGAGCCTGAATATACGCCTGGGATAATCCGCCCAATCGCTCGGCATATGGATGTGCCGGAACAGCGCCGTTGAACCTTTAATCAGCCCGCTTAATCAATGCAGTACGCGCGGACCTTCCTCTTCCCGCTCGAATTCCCCTTCCGATACCCGCCCCGCCATCTGCACACCGACGTTGAACATCGCCTTGGCAATTTCGACATGCTGACCTTGCAGAAACACCTTGGCATCGTCGGAGAAATCCAACGTTACCAGTACGCCCTCATCCTCAGCACGACGCAAAACGATACTGCCGTCGGGTAGCTCGACGATTTCCAAAAAAGACGTTGGCATGAGTCTGCTCCCCGTTAAACGGCGCATTGTACCAGCCGACCGCCCCTCAGGCAGCCTTGGCGTCGCCAACAAGCGGATGCGCCTCACATCCGATGCTGGCAGCCTGCGGTAATGGCACAGTACGATGCCCGCTGTATCCTCGGCCGGCCACTCGAATGACCGCTAGAACTCTGCTGCTGACGGCGTTGGCCATGCTCGCCTTTGCAGGCAACTCGCTGCTTTGCCGAGCCGCACTGCGCGACAGCCAAATCGATCCCGCCAGCTTCACTGCACTGCGCCTGTTTGCTGGCGCGCTGGTGTTGTGGCTGCTACTGCGTACTCGCAAGCGCGCCACCACGGTGCCTGGCAACTGGGCAGGCGCCTGTTCACTGTTCATCTATGCTGCGGCGTTTTCTTATGCCTACCTGCACCTCGATGCGGGCGCCGGCGCACTGCTGCTGTTCGGCGCCGTACAACTGAGCATGATCACCTGGGGCCTGTTCAAGGGGGAGCGCCTGCATCGTTTGCAGCTGGTCGGGCTGGTACTGGCGGCCGCCGGGCTGGTCGCGCTCCTGCTGCCCGGCGCGAGCACGCCGTCCTTGTCGGCATCATTGTTGATGGTGCTGGCAGGTGTGGCGTGGGGCGCCTATTCGCTATTGGGCAAGGGAACGCCCGATCCGCTCGCCGCGACCGCCGGCAACTTCATCCGCACACTCCCCATCGCGGCCATGCTGTGCCTGCTGGCGCTGGGCTCGCTGGAATGGGACAGCGCCGGCGTGCTGTATGCCCTGCTATCCGGAGGCATTACCTCCGGTATCGGCTATGCGATCTGGTATGCGGCAATGCCTGGACTGGCCGCCATACAAGCGGCCAGTGTGCAGCTGAGCGTTCCACTCCTCACCGCACTGGCAGGGAGCGCGCTACTGGGCGAAACCTTGACGGGAAGATTGATTCTGGCGGGGGTCGCGATCCTGGGCGGCATCGCCCTGGTGCTGCGATACAAGTACCGGGCGTGACGCCACACCGGGCTGCTCGATTCACGCTTTACCTACCACTCGGTAAGCGACTCGCGAAAGCGCAACGCCAGTGCCTTCAGATTGCCTCGCCAGGCTTCCACCTCAGTGCGCCCGATAGCCGGCACGTCTTCCTCCACGCTAACCGCCTCGATCAAGGGCAGGGTCGGGTCGGTCTTGGCCTTGGCCGGGGGGCGCGGCGGTTCGAACAGTGCCGCATAGGCCTTCAGCAATTGGGCTAGCCAGGTTTCGGAGTGTTCGGCCAGCTCGATCAGCTCGGCCAGCTCCGGGCTCGGCGATGCATTGCTCGGCGAACGCACCAGCAGCATCTCCACCCGCGATGCATTGGCGCCGGGCAATCGGTAATAGCCGGCGATTTCGTGGCATAACCCCAGCAGCGCGCCGTAGAGATGAAACAGACACGCCTCTCGCTCGGCCTGGATCACGCCCGGTGCGTTCATCGCGCCGTTATCCTCGGCCCGCCGCCAACTCTCGAGCGCCAGCCCGGCGAAATAGATTTTCTGGTTGGTGCGGGTATACAGCTCGTGAGCCATGGCGACGGTCTCCAGATGTTGAACGTGACGGATTGGAACCGGTTATCCGGCTCCAATCCAGCGCAGCGCTTATTTACCGGTGCTCTTGTCTTCGACCTTCCATTTTCCGCCATCGAAGAAGGCTTTCCAGCCAGTCGGTTTGCCGTTGACCTCGGTTTGCACATATTGCTCCTTGGTCTTGCGGCTGAAGCGAATGACCGCTGGGCGGCCTTCCGGATCTTTCTGCGGCGCGCTCAGCAGGAAGTGGTACTTCGGATCGATTTCATCCTTGTGCGGGATCAGCTCCTGCACCAGCGGCGCGCGAGTCTCGCGGTTCTTCGGGAACTGGCTGGCCGCCAGGAACAGGCCGGACGCTCCGTCGCGCAGAACATAAGTATCGTCGACCTTTTCGCACTTGAGCTCGGGCATTTTCACCGCATCCATCTTCGGCGGCGCGGCTTCGCCGTTGCGCAACAGCTTGCGGGTGTTCTTGCACTCGGCGTTGGTACAACCGAAAAACTTGCCGAAACGGCCGGTTTTCAGCTGCATTTCGCTGCCGCACTTGTCGCACTCCAGGCTCGGGCCTTCGTAGCCCTTGATGCGATACTGCCCCTCTTCGATCTCGTAACCACTGCAATCGGGATTGTTGCCGCAAATATGCAGTTTGTGGCTCTCGTCGAGCAGATAGGCATCCATCGCCGTGCTGCAGATCGGGCAGCGGTGTTTGCCAAGCAGTACGAGGGATTCGGACTCGCCCTCGTCGTCGGCGGCGATTTCGTCACCCGGAATCAGATTGACGGTGGATTTGCAGCGTTCTTTCGGCGGCAGGCTGTAGCCGGAGCAACCGAGGAACACGCCCGTGGATGCGGTGCGAATCATCATCGGCCGGCCGCAGACCTTGCACGGGATGTCGGTCAGCGTCGGCTGATTGGCACGCATGCCGTTCTCGCTGGCTTCGGCCACTTCGAGCTTTTTACGGAAATCGCCATAGAACTCGTCGAGCAGGTGCTTCCACTCACGCTCACCTTGGGCGACATCGTCGAGGTTCTCCTCCATGCCGGCGGTGAACCCATAGTCCATCAGGTTGTTGAAGCTCTCGGACAGGCGCTCGGTGACGATGTCGCCCATTTTTTCGGAATAGAACCGGCGGTTGTGCAACGACACGTAGCCGCGGTCCTGAATCGTCGAGATGATCGCTGCGTAAGTGGATGGACGACCGATCCCGCGCTTTTCCATTTCCTTGACCAGGCTCGCTTCGGAGTAGCGCGCCGGCGGCTTGGTGAAGTGCTGGCTCGGGTCGAGCTTGACCAGCTTCATCCCGTCGCCCTTGTTCATTTCCGGCAGTACATCGTCCTCGCCGCTCTTGCTCTGCTGCGGCATCACCTTGGTGTAACCGTCGAACTTCAGGATCCGCCCCTTGGCACGCAACTCGAAGTTGCCGGCGGCGACGGTAACGCTGGTCGACAGGTACTGCGCCGGCGGCATCTGGCAGGCCACGAACTGTCGCCAGATCAGGTCATAGAGACGCTCGGCATCGCGCTCCATACCCGATAGCTGAGCGGGGCGCAGGTTGACGTCCGATGGGCGAATCGCTTCGTGGGCCTCTTGCGCGCCTTCCTTGCTGGAATAGAAATTCGGCTTCTCCGGCAGGTACTTGTTGCCGAACTCATCCTCGATGAAGGTACGCACCATGCTCAAGGCGTCGGCCGACAAGTTGGTCGAATCGGTACGCATGTAGGTGATGTAGCCGGCTTCGTAGAGCCGCTGCGCCATCATCATGGTCTTCTTCACGCCGAAGCCGAGGCGGTTGCTCGCCGCCTGCTGCAGAGTCGATGTGATGAACGGCGCGGAAGGCTTGCTGCTGGTCGGCTTGTCCTCGCGCTTGGCAACGCTGTAGCTCGCCCCCTTGAGCTGCTCCAGGGCGGCCATGGCATGGCCTTCGTTCAGCGGCTTGAACGCCTCGCCATTCTCGCGAGCGACCTCGAAGCGGACCTTGGCGTTATCAGCCGTGGCGAGATCGGCATGGACTTCCCAATACTCTTCGGGAACGAAGGCGCGAATTTCTCGCTCACGCTCGACGACCAGCTTTACGGCAACCGACTGGACGCGGCCGGCGGACAGGCCGCGGGCGATCTTCGACCAGAGCAACGGTGAAACCATGTAGCCGACCACCCGGTCGAGAAAACGCCGTGCCTGCTGCGCGTTGACCCGGTTGATGTCCAGATCGCCCGGCTTGGAGAAGGCTTCCTGAATCGCCTTCTTGGTGATCTCGTTGAACACGACACGCTTGTAGCGGCTGTCGTCGCCACCGATGGATTCGCGCAGGTGCCAGGCGATGGCCTCCCCTTCTCTATCCAAGTCGGTCGCGAGATAGATGGTGTCGGCTTCCTTGGCCAGGCGACGAAGTTCTTCGATCACCTTCTCCTTGCCGGGCAGGATTTCGTACTTGGCCTTCCAGCCATGTTCGGGATCGATACCCATGCGGGCGAACAGCTGGCGCTTGGCCTTTTCCTTCGGCGACAACGCTGGCGCTTCGGCGGCCGCGGCCTTGCCGCGCTTGACCGGTTCCTTGTTGGCAGAGCCGCTGGTGGGAAGGTCGCGGATGTGGCCGATACTCGACTTCACCACGTACTGGTTGCCCAAATACTTGTTGATTGTCTTGGCCTTGGCCGGTGATTCCACGATGACCAGCGATTTACCCATGGAGAGGAGAGTTCCTGAATCGAGAGGTGAACTGAAAATATTGAACTGGCAGAAGCCAAACACCGCAAAAGCGCCCAGCCTGACAGGAAGAAGCGAAGCAGTCTTTTCAGGGACTGCAAGAGCATTCCATTGCTCCGAAATCTTTCATACCACGGCCAAGTCAGGTGACAACCTGGCGGCCGGGCAATGGTTTTTACCGCTTGGGACCGAGAGCATTTGCGTTGGCTCGGCCCGAAAGCACCGCTATATATAGTGGTGACCGAGCCGAGGTCAAGCTTGAGGGTTAAGCCAACGACCCGACTCTTGCGTCAGAAACGACTGGGCTCCGCCTCGATCAGCGCGAAACGAGGCAGCGTTTCACCGTCGACTTCCACCGTTTCGTTAAACATCGAAAGCGGGCGCACCCAAAGGCCGAAATCGCCATACAGCGCCTGATAGAAAACCATCGCTTCCTCCGTCTCGGAGTGCCGCGCAACCGCATATACCCGATATTCGGGGCCCTTGTAATGACGATAACGGCCTGGCGTGACCTGCATCTCGACTGCCTCTGAAAAACCATCTACAAAATGAAAACCGGGGCACGAGGCCCCGGTTTTCGTGTCACCGCACAGCTTAGACGCGTTCGAACACCGTGGTGATACCTTGGCCAAGGCCAATACACATGGTGGATACACCCAGGGTACCGCCCTTCTGCTTCATCACGTTGAGCAGGGTGCCGGAAATACGTGCCCCGGAGCAACCGAACGGGTGACCCAGCGCGATGGCGCCGCCGTGCAGGTTGACCTTCTGCTCCATCTTGTCGAGCAGCTTGAGGTCCTTGAGCACAGGCAGAGCCTGGGCAGCGAAGGCCTCGTTGAGTTCGACGAAGTCGATGTCGTCCATGGTCAGACCGGCACGCTTGAGCGCCTTCTGCGTGGCCGGTACCGGGCCGTAGCCCATGATGGCCGGGTCGACACCTGCCAGAGCCATGGAGCGGATCACGGCCATCGGCTGGATGCCCAGATCCTGCGCGCGCTGCGCCGACATGACGATCATGCACGAGGCACCATCAGTGATCTGCGAGGAGGTACCCGCGGTGACGGTGCCGCCCTTCGGATTGAAGGCAGGCTTGAGCGCGGCCAGGCTCTCGAGGGTGGTTTCCGGACGAATGGTTTCATCGTAGTCGAAGACCTTGAGGAAACCGTTCTCGTCGTAGCCTTCCATCGGGATGATTTCATCCTTGAACATGCCATCGACGGTTGCCTGATGCGCCAGGCGATGCGAACGCTCACCGAAGGCATCCTGCTGTTCGCGAGTGATGCCGTGCATCTTGCCCAGCATCTCGGCGGTCAGCCCCATCATGCCGGACGCCTTGGCTGCGTACAGCGACAGCTGCGGGTTCGGATCGACACCGTGCATCATGCCAACGTGGCCCATGTGCTCGACCCCACCGACGACGAAGACATCACCGTTGCCGGTCATGATCGCCTGGGCGGCCGTGTGCAGCGCGCTCATCGACGAGCCACACAGGCGGCTGACGGTTTGCGCGGCGCTGGTGTGGGGAATGCGGGTCAGCAGCGAGGCCATGCGGGCAATGTTCCAGCCCTGCTCCAGGGTCTGGTTGACGCAGCCCCAGATCACGTCTTCCACTTCGGCCGGGTCGACCTTGGGGTTACGTGCCAGCAAGCCATCGATCAGGTGCGCGGACATGGTCTCGGCGCGGGTGTTGCGGTGCATGCCGCCCTTGGAACGACCCATCGGGGTACGGCCGAAGTCGACAATGACGACGTCTCTCGGATTAAGGCTCATATTCTTTCCTCGATTAACCGTAGAAGCGCTGGCCGTTGGCAGCCATCTCACGCAGCTTCGCAGTCGGGTGGTACAGCGGCCCCAGGTCGGCATACTTGTCGGCCATCGCGACGAATTCGGCGACGCCGATCGAATCGATGTAGCGCAACGCACCACCACGGAAGGGTGGGAAGCCGATGCCGTAGATCAAGCCCATGTCGGCTTCGGCAGCTGTTTCGACGATGTTGTCTTCCAAGCACCGAACGGTTTCCAGGCACAGCGGGATCATCATGTAGTTGATGATGTCCTCGTCGGACAGCTCGCGGGTCTCGCTGACGATTGGCTTGAGCAGCTCATAGGCCTGGGGATCGACCACCTTCTTCGGCTTGCCCTTCTTGTCCATCTCGTAGGCGTAGAAGCCCTTGCCGTTCTTCTGACCGAGGCGGTTGGCCTCATACATGACGTCAACAGCGGTCTTGCTGTCGTCCTTCATGCGGTCCGGGAAGCCTTCGGCCATCACGTCACGGCCGTGGTGGCCGGTGTCCATGCCGACGACGTCCATCAGGTACGCCGGGCCCATGGGCCAGCCGAACTTCTCCATCACTTTGTCGGCGCGAACGAAGTCGACGCCATGGGCGATGGCGCGAGCGAAGCCGCCGAAGTACGGGAACAGTACGCGGTTGACCAGGAAGCCTGGGCAATCGTTGACCACGACCGGGCTCTTGCCCATCTTCTTGGCGTAGGCGACGGTGGTGGCGATAGCGGTTTCACTGGTCTTCTCACCACGAATGACTTCCACCAGCGGCATCATGTGCACCGGGTTGAAGAAGTGCATGCCGCAGAAGTTTTCCGGCCGCTTGAGCGCCTGCGCCAGGTAGCTAATGGAGATGGTAGAGGTGTTGGAAGCGATGATCGCGTCTTCGCGAACGTGGCCTTCCACCTCGGCCAGCACGGCGTGCTTGACCTTCGGGTTCTCGACCACGGCTTCGACGACGATGTCGACGTTGCCGAAATCACCGTAGGACATGGTCGGGCGGATCGCGTTGAGCGCCTGAGCCATCTTGTCAGCGGTCAGACGGCCTTTCTCGACACGCTTGCCGAGCAGCTTGGACGCCTCGTCCAGCCCCATCTGGATACCCTCTTCGCGGATATCCTTCATCAGGATCGGCGTGCCCTTGACAGCCGACTGGTAGGCGATGCCGCCGCCCATGATGCCGGCGCCCAGTACCGCAGCCAGTTTCACGTCGCGGGCCTGCTTGTCGTAGGCCTTGGCCTTCTTCTTCAGTTCCTGATCGCTGAGGAACAGACCGACCAGGCTCTGCGCAACCGAGGTCTTGGCCAGTTTGACGAAGCCCGCGGCCTCGACTTCGATAGCCTTGTCACGGCCGAAGTTGGCCGCTTTCTGGATGGTCTTGATCGCTTCGACCGGGGCCGGGTAGTTCGGACCCGCCTGCCCGGCAACGAAGCCCTTGGAGGTTTCGAAGGCCATCATCTGCTCGATGGCGTTGAGCTTGAGCTTGTCCAGCTTGGGCTGACGCTTGGCCTTGTAATCCAGCTCACCGGAGATGGCGCGCTTGATCAGGTCCAGAGCAGCGTCCTGCAGCTTCTCAGGGGCGACCACGGCATCGACCGCACGCACCTTTAGGGCGTCTTCAGCGCGGTTTTCCTTGCCCGAGGCAATCCACTCGACAGCGTTGTCCACACCGATCAGGCGCGGCAGACGAACGGTGCCGCCGAAGCCCGGGTAGATGCCCAGCTTCACTTCCGGCAGACCAACCTTGGCGGTGGTGGACATGACGCGGTAGTCGGCAGCCATGCACATCTCGAAACCGCCACCCAGGGCGATGCCGTTGATGGCGGCCACGGTGGGCACGCCCAGGTCTTCGAAATCGCTGAAGATCTTGTTCGCTTCGAGGTTGCCGGCGACCAGCTCTTCGTCCGGCAGCTTGAAGTTGTCGACGAACTCGGTGATGTCGGCGCCGACGATGAACACGTCCTTGCCGCTGGTGACGATGACGCCCTTCACCGAGCTGTCGGCCTTGATGGCATCGACGGCCTGGCGCAGGTCGTTGAGGGTGAGGCGATTGAACTTGTTGACGGACTCACCCTTGAGGTCGAAATTCAATTCGACGATGCCGCTCTCAAGAGCCTTAACCGTGATGGCTTTACCTTCGTAAATCATCAACTGATCTCCACGGTATGGAAGCTGAACGTTACGTGTCGCACGTCATCGGTCCTCAGACCGTCACCGCTGCGGCGTAGCGACGCCCGGTGAAACGACACCCACCGACACGATAAACCGGGCTGACGGCGCTTGCGTGGCAAACGCTCGATTCATACGCCCGTTTGATTTGGGTGAGCACACCTTCATGGAAAAGCGATGCAATGTCAATCGGCTGGCCGATCCAGACCACCACCTTCCTTCGCGGTCCGATCAATAAGCCTAGTCAAGACCCGCCATGTTGCAGCCGGATGGGCCTGGCTTCATCGCATTGTCGGCCATTCATATCGCTGATCGGCGCCGGCTGGCCGGTGAACCCCGCCCGCGCGTCATCGTCACAAACCGGTGGGGCAGGCGTACACTCGTGCCCGCCCATCGTACAGCTGCGCCCGCTCGCGGCCTCTTCACAGGAGTCATGCATGCCTGCCCCCATTGCCCGCGCCGATCAAGGTCAAGATCCGTACAAGTGGCTGGAGAACCGCGACGCACCTGAGGTGCTCGACTACCTGAAGGCGGAAAATGCCTACCTGGACAGTCAACTGGCAGAGCAGGCAGATTTGCGCGAGGCGTTGTTCCAGGAAATCAAAGGCCGTATTCGCGAGACGGACCTGTCGCTGCCCTCGCCGTGGGGCCCATGGCTGTACTACCAACGCACCACGGCGGGCGACGAATACCCACGCCACTACCGCTGCCCGCGACCAGCCGACGGCTCGCTCGACGTCGACGAGCATGCCGAGCAACTGCTGCTCGATCCAAACGAATTGGCCGCTGGTGGCTTCCTGTCACTCGGCGCCTTCACCATCAGCCAGGACCACAGCAAGCTGGCCTACAGCCTCGACACCCAGGGCGACGAAATCTACCGATTGTTCGTCAAGGACCTGAGCACAGGCGAGGTCATCGCCCTGCCCTTCGACGATTGCGACGGCAGCCTGACCTGGGCCAACGATCATCAGACGCTGTTCTTCGGCGAACTCGATGAGACCCACCGCCCACACAAGATCTACCGCCATCGGCTGGGCGAAAGCGGCCGCACGGAGGTCTACCACGACCCGGACGGGCGCTTTTTCGTGCATTGCTACCGCGCCAGCTCCGAGCGCCAATTGGTGATCCTGTCCAACAGCAAGACCACCAGCGAAGCCTGGGTTCTATCGGCGGATCAACCCGAAGGACGCTGGACCTGCCTCGCGCCGCGCGAGGACGATCATGAGTATTTCCCCGATCACAGTCTGCTCGACGGCCAGTGGAGCTGGCTGATCCGCAGCAACCAGGCCGGCATCAACTTCGCGCTGTATCAGGCACCGGAAAGCACGCCGCAACGCGAGCATTGGCAGGAACTGATCGGCCATCGCGATGCGGTGATGCTCGAGGACGTCAGCCTGAACGCCAGCGCAGTCACGCTGAGCCTGCGCGAAGCGGGCTTGCCGATCATCGAGGTAAGGCCCTCGGCCGGCGAACCCTACCGGCTACAGCTGCCCGATGCGGCCTACAGCCTGCACGTACACAACACGCTCGAGTTCGACAGCCCTGTCATCCGGCTGCGCTACGAAGCCCTGAACCGCCCGGCGCAGATCCGCCAGCTGAGTCTGGCCAATGGCGAGCAGCAAGTCCTCAAGGAAACCCCGGTCGAAGGCCCGTTCGATGCCGATGCCTACGAGAGCCGCCGCATCTGGGCCACCGCCGCGGACGGCACGCAGGTGCCGATCAGCCTGGTCGGCCGTCGCGAGCACTTCGGCAAGCCCGCTCCCCTCTACCTGTACGGCTACGGCGCCTACGGGCACAGTCTCGACCCCTGGTTCTCCCACGCACGGCTGTCGCTGCTCGACCGTGGTTTCGTCTTCGCGATCGCCCACGTGCGGGGCGGTGGGGATCTGGGCGAAGCCTGGTATCGCGCCGGCAAGCTGGAGCATAAACCCAACACCTTCAACGACTTCATCGCCTGCGCCGAGACATTGATCGCCGAGGGCTACACCGAGCCCGCTCGACTCGCTATCAGCGGCGGCAGCGCCGGTGGCCTTCTCATCGGCGCCGTGCTCAACCTGCAGCCCGAGCTGTTCGGCGCCGCGATCGCCGAAGTGCCTTTCGTCGACGTGTTGAACACCATGCTCAACGCTGACCTGCCGTTGACCGTCACCGAATACGACGAATGGGGCGATCCGAACCAGCCCGACGTCCACGAGCGTATCAAGGCCTATGCGCCGTACGAGAACGTGCAGGCCCGGGCCTACCCGCCGATCCTCGCGGTGGCCGGCTATAACGACAGCCGGGTGCAGTACTGGGAAGCGGCGAAGTGGGTCGCCAAGCTGCGCGCCAGCAAGACAGACGACAACCTGCTACTGCTCAAGACCGAGTTCGGCGCCGGGCATGGCGGTATGAGCGGTCGCTATCAGGCGCTCAAGGACGTCGCACTCGAATACGCCTTCGTGCTCAAGGTATTCGGCATGGCCTAGCGTCAGGTGGGTGCAGCATGCGGCACCGCTGGCGCATTGGCAGGCACGGATGCCTCCGCCGACTTACGGTCGGAACGGCGCCCTGCCCGCCACTGTCAGTCTCATATCACCGTTTGGAGTGAAATGACATGAACAGGACATCGCAGAACGTGCATGGCTGGGAGCGCACCGCCTCGGTCATCGGCGGGCTTTATTTTGTCGGCAAAGGGCTTGGACGGGGCGGTTTAGGCGGACTGATCCAACTGGCAATGGGCGGTATGGCTCTGGCGCGCGGGTTCACCGGCCACTGCGAAGCCAAGCGCGTGCTTTGCGAAGTGAGCGAGCATGCCAGGATGGCCGAAGGCAACTCCAGAAGCATGCCGCTCGAGCGCAGTGAAGCCGACGATGTGCGCCTGAAAACCAACGCCCAGGCGGCTACCGCTACAGCGACCGTGACCGGCAACGACTCGCTCGACAACCCGCCAGCGGGCGTCTGATCAGGCAAAGCACTCACCTCGCGGCTTTTGTAGGAGGCGCGCCCCTACGCCGAATTCGGGCGTAATGCCCCCGAAAGAGCAACAGCTTCGCCCCGGGGGCGGGGCTCCTACAAAAGCGCGAAAAAGCGCGAAAGGCCCCGGCTCACGGCATCTTGTGGGAGGCGCACCCCCGCGCCGAATTCGGGCGTAATGCCCCCGAAAGAGCAACAGCTTCGCCCCGGGTCGGGGCTCCTACAAAAGCGCGAAAAAGCGCGAAAGGCACCGACTCGCGGCGTCTTGTGGGAGGCGCGACCCCGCGCCGAATACGGGCGCCATGCCCGCGGAAGAGCAAAGGCTTCGCCCCGGGTCGGGGCTCCTACAAAGGTGCGCAAGGCACTCGCGGCGTCTTGTGGGAGGCGCGACCCCGCGCCGAATGCGGGCGTCATGCCCGCGGAAGAGCTAAGGCTTCGCCTCGGGTCGGGGCTCCTACAAAAACGCGAAAGGCACCGACTCACGGCATCTTGTGGGAGGCGCGACCTCGCGCCGAATGCGGGCGTCATGCCCCCGAAAGAGCAACAGCTTCGCCCCGGGTCGGGGCTCCTACAAAAGCGCGAAAGGCACCGACTCACGGCGTCTTGTGGGAGGCACGACCCCGCGCCGAATGCGGGCGTCATGCCCCGAAAGAGCAAAGGCTTCGCCCCGGGTCGGGGCTCCTACAAAAGCGCGAAAGGCACCGGCTCACGGCATCTTGTGGGAGGCGCGACCTCGCGCCGAATGCGGGCGTCATGCCCCCGAAAGAGCAAAGGCTTCGCCCCGGGGCGGGGTTCCTACAAAGGCGCGAAAGGCACCGACTCGCGGCGTTTTGTGGAGGCGCGACCTCGTGCCGAATACCCCGCGGAAGAGCAAAGGCTTCGCCCCGGGTCGGGGCTCCTACAAAAGCGCGAAAGGCACCGACTCACGGCATCTTGTGGGAGGCGCGACCTCGCGCCGAATGCGGGCGTCATGCCCCCGAAAGAGCAAAGGCTTCGCCCCGGGGCGGGGTTCCTACAAAGGCGCGAAAGGCACCGACTCACGGCATCTTGTGGGAGGCGCGACCCCGCGCCGAATGCGGGCGTCATGCCCCCGAACGAGCAAAGGCTTCGCCCCGGGTCGGGGCTCCTACAAAGGTGCGCAAGGCACTCGCGGCGTCTTGTGGGAGGCGCACCCCCGCGCCGAATTCGGGCGTCATGCCCCCGAACGAGCAAAGGCTTCGCCCCGGGTCGGGGCTCCTACAAAGGTGCGCAAGGCACTCGCGGCGTCTTGTGGGAGGCGCACCCCCGCGCCGAATTCGGGCGTAATGCCCCCGAAAGAGCAACAGCTTCGCCCCGGGTCGGGGCTCCTACAAAAGCGCGAAAGGCACCGACTCACGGCATCTTGTGGGAGGCGCGACCTCGCGCCGAATACGGGCGTCATGCCCGCGGAAGAGCTAAGGCTTCGCCCCGGGTCGGGGCTCCTACAAAAGCGCGAAAGGCACCGACTCACGGCGTCTTGTGGGAGGCACGACCCCGCGCCGAAGACGGGCGTCATGCCCGCGGAAGAACAACAGCTTCGCCCCGGGTCGGGGCTCCTACAAAAGCGCGAAAGGCACCGGCTCGCGGCGTCTTGTGGGAGGCGCAACCCTGCGCCGAGTACGGGCGTCATGCCTGCGGAACAGCAAAGGCTTCGCCCCGGGTCGGGGCTCCTACAAAAGCGCGAAAGGCACCGGCTCGCGGCGTCTTGTGGGAGGCGCGACCCCGCGCCGAATACGGGCGTCATGCCCGCGGAAGAGCAAAGGCTTCGCCCCGCGTCGGGGCTCCTACAAAGGCGCGAAAGGCACCGACTCACGGCATCTTGTGGGAGGCGCGCCCCCGCGCCGAGTACGGGCGTCATGCCTGCGGAACAGCAAAGGCTTCGCCCCGGGTCGGGGCTCCTACAAAAACGCGAAAGGCACCGACTCGCGGCGTCTTGTGGGAGGAGCGACCTCGCGCCGAATGCGGGCGTCATGCCCCCGAAAGAGCAAAGGCTTCGACCCGGGGGCGGGGCTCCTACAAAAGCGCGAAAGGCACCGACTCACTGCATCTTGTGGGAGGCGCGACTCCGCGCCGAATGCGGGCGTGATGTACCCGCGGAAGAGCAAAGGCTTCGCCCCGGGGCGGGGCTCCTACAAAGGCGCGCAAGAGCCACCACCGCCTTGCACAGAACCGCCAATACGAGGCCCGGACCTCCCCATTCAGTCGCGCGGCACCACGATCAACCCGGCGCGCTCGCCGATCGCGACGTCGGCGAGTGGAAACAGAATATGCGCGTCTGGCTCCTCGGCGACCCACCGGACGCCACCCTCGTCCTCTGCCAGCAACATTCCCGGTGGCAATAGGGTGAAATTCTCGATATCGGCTGGCAGGCGCAGGACAAATGCCTCGCTACGCTTGATGATTTCCCGCGCCAACCGGAACGCCCTCAACGGCCGCGACAGCTGCGTCTGCTCAGGGGGGCTCACCTCGATCCACTGGCGGGCCGCCTGTAGGAAATCATCGAGGCACTGCGGCCATGTCCCGTCAGGCGCTTCGGCCATTTCCAGCGTGAACGCCTCGGCAGCGTGGCGAGTGGCGGTATGGGCGCTAAACGTCGCGGAAGGTTTCTGCTGCAACAACACGGCATCTACTGCAGCCTGGCGCAACCGCAGCAGACTCTCGGCGGATGCTTCGCGATCCGGCATCCACGGGCACACGGCGAACTGCGGCAACTTCGATGCGCGCATGGCCGAATGCAGATCGTAGTGCCAACGACGTCGGGTTGGATCGCGAAAGAACCCGGCGACCCAAGCTTCCAGCTGCGCGGCGCGGCGAGCCTCGTCGGAGGCATCACCCGCATGCTTGCCGCAGAACAGCCGATTCAGGTCCTGACCGATCCGGCGCACCCCCTGGCGCATCGCCGGCGGGTTGCAGAACAGCAGCAACAGGCGGGCACGGGGACGGATCTCGCCATGCCCAATTGCGCGTATCAGGCGATCGAGCAGCGTGATCGGGACGAGCTCGCAGCCGTGTACGCCTGCCGACACGATCAAATCAAGACCGGCGTCCTGACCAGGCGGCGGCGTAACTTCCAGCGCGCCCTCACCCAGCCACTGCAGCCTGACACCCTCAGCCGTGAGGTGAACTTTCTGATCGGGCTCGCGCCCGGCCAGCGTCAGCTCCAGCAGTTGGCCGAGGACCGGCGTGGCGGAGTCGTCAGTGGTCGTGATTACAGTCGGGCCCATGCACGTGATCGTCTTCGACGGCTTCGACCGGCTCCATCTCCAGCTCGAGGCTGACCAGGTTGGTCGCCAACGGACGCAGCAGCAAATTGGCGTATTCGGTATCACCGTCTTCAACATCGACACCGATCATCAACTGGTTGTTGCCGACCTGTTGAATCCAGACCTCCCGTCCCTGCCACATCACGGCAAACCGGGTGCAGGAAGTCTCCAGTT
Organism: Stutzerimonas stutzeri; assembly: GCF_019090095.1. NCBI lineage: Bacteria > Pseudomonadati > Pseudomonadota > Gammaproteobacteria > Pseudomonadales > Pseudomonadaceae > Stutzerimonas > Stutzerimonas stutzeri. Next base: position 1,240,672 of record NZ_JAGQFP010000001.1, read on the forward strand.
GGGTGCCGTCTACATCTTCCAGAATCAGTTGCAGGCTATCGCTCATGGTCATTTTCTCGATAGGGGAACGAGGCAGGACGGATGACGTCCTGCCATGGATAACGGCCGTGCTCAGGCCTGGGTCAGTTTGGCCGCGGCGCGATCGAAACGGGCGAGGCCTTCGGCAATGTCGGCCTCTTCGATGATCAAGCTCGGCGCCAGGCGGATCACGTCGGGACCGGCCTGCAGAATCATCAGCGCCTCCCGCTCCGCGGCATCGAAGATATCCCGCGCGCGGCCCTTCCAGGCGTCATTCAGCACACAGCCGATCAGCAGGCCCATGCCACGCACCTGACTGAACAACCCGTGGCGCTGGCCGATCTCCAGCAGACCTTGCTTGAAGCGCTCATGGCGCGCCTTGACCCCACCGAGCACTTCCGGCGTATTGACGATATCGACCACCGCCTCGGCCACTGCGCAGGCCAGCGGATTGCCGCCGTAGGTCGTGCCGTGGGTACCGACGCTGAAATGGGCGGCGATCTCGTTGGTGGTCAGCATCAAACCGATCGGGAAGCCGCCGCCGAGACTCTTGGCGTTGGTCAGGATGTCCGGCGTGACGCCGTAGTTCATGTAGGCGTACAGCTCACCGGTGCGCCCCATCCCTGTTTGCACTTCGTCCATGATCAGCAGCGCGTTGTGCTGATCACAGAGTTTGCGCGCGCCCTCCAGGTACGCCTGGTCGGCTGGCAGAACACCGCTCTCGCCCTGGATCGGCTCCAGTACCACGGCACAGGTCTTGTCTGAAATAGCCGCCGCGAGCGCGTCGAGGTCGTTGTACGGAACGTGGCTGATGCCTTCGATCTTCGGTCCGAAACCGTCGGAATATTTCGGCTGGCCACCCACCGTCACGGTGAACAGGGTCCGGCCGTGGAAACTGTTCACAGCGGAGATGATCTCGTGCTTCTGCGCACCGTGCTTGTCATGGGCGTAACGACGGGCCAACTTGAATGCCGCCTCGTTGGCTTCGGCGCCCGAATTGCAGAAAAACGCGCGGTCGGCAAAGGTCGCCGCGGTGAGCTTCTTGGCCAGGCGTAGCGCAGGTTCGTTGGTGAAGATGTTGGAAATATGCCAGAGCTTGCTCGCCTGCTCGGTGAGCGCGGCCACCAATGCCGGATGCGCGTGGCCAAGCACGTTGACGGCGATACCACCGGTGAAGTCAATCAGCTCTCGCCCGCTCTGATCCCAGACTCGCGAGCCCTCGCCGCGCACAGGTATGAAGGCGGCAGGTGCAAAAGTGGGAACGATAACCTGGTCGAAATCGGCGCGTTCTACCGGGGTGTGCGGGGCGGACATCAGGACTCTCCTGCGATACGGCACTCATGGAATGAAAAACGCCCCACCGTGGCGGGGCGTTGCAGGCTCAGTTTAAACGCAGGCCCGCCGAGAATGGACGGTCCAGCGAAAATTCTCTTCAAGGCACGATCGAGTGCTGCTGGTCCAGTTCGATGGCGCGGTCCAGTGTCTCGAGCAGCGTCTTGCGCGCTTTGAGCTTGGTGTTCTTGTGGGCCGTCATGTTGATTTTCTTCAACTGGGCCGCTGTGGTCTTGGCCACCTCCATCAGCTCGCCGGCCGGAACGATCTTGTCCAGGAAGCCGGCGTCCAGTGCCGCCTGTGGGTTGAAGATCTCGCCATTGATCACCGAGCGATGGAAAGCGGGTTTGGTCAGGCGATCGCGCGCCACTTCGATACCGGAGTGGTGCATGGTCATGCCGATCTGGACCTCGTTGAGGCCGATGTTGAACGCCCCTTCCACACCGATACGATAGTCAGCCGACAGCAGCAGGAAAGCACCCTTGGCGATGGCGTGCCCTGGGCACGCGACAATGATCGGGAAAGGATGAGCCAGCATCCGTCGAGTGAACGTCGAGCCAACCGTGACCAGCGCGATGGCGTTTTCCGGACTCGAGGTCATGACCTTGAGGTCGTAGCCACCGGAAAGGATCCCCGGCTGGCCCGTGAGAATCACGACGGCACGGTCTTGCTCGGCGCGATCGAAAGCCGCGTTGAGCGCGTCGAACATCACCGGAGACAACGCGTTGACCTTGCCATTGTTCAGGGTCAGGGTGGCGATGCCGTCTTCGAGTTCGTAAGAAACCAGATCACTCATGACGAATATTCCTTGTTAGAAGTGCGCTGACGTTACCCAGCACGCCCCGTCAGGTAAAGCGTCGTGACTGACCGGTGAGTCATGAAACGCAGCCGAATCGCGGCCCAACCAGGGCAGCCTGACGCCCTCAGGCTTCCGGTTCTTCCGGCTCGAGCTCGAGCACTGCGAACAGCTCTGGATGCAAGATCGACTGCAACTGGGGATCGGCGATATACAGACCGTAGGAGCCGTCGGCTATACCGAGGCTGATCCGATAAGGCGTGCCCTCGACGTCGACGGTCAACTGGGAAAGATCCAGGTAGCGCGGCTCGCAGGGTGCCTTGTTCGCGTCGCGCAGCACCACCACCTTTGGCCGCAAATGCAGCTGGGGGTGCTTTTCCAGCACGAGGGCGACTTCGCCGGTATGCAGCTCCACCAGCGTGCCCACCGGAAAGACGCCGAGCCAGCGAATGAATTCGTGTACCAGGGCACCATCGAACTGCTTGTCGGCACCGCTGCGCAGCACGTCATAGGCCGTCTGAATCGGCCTCGCATCGTCGTAGGCGCGATGGCTGGTGATGGCATCGAAGGCATCGACAATGGTGACCACCCGCGTGATGAACGGAATCTGATACGCATCGAGCCCCTGCGGATAGCCCTTGCCGTCGAGCCGTTCGTGATGCCCGTGAGCCGCCTGGACGGCAGCGGCGGGAATGTCGTCCTGGCTGCACAGCGCCTGGTAACCGAAGCTCGGGTGCAGCTTGATATGTTCGAACTCGGCCTGGGTCAGCTTGCCCGGCTTATTGAGGATAGCCGGATCGATCTTCATCTTGCCGACGTCGTGCAGCAAACCGGCTAGCCCGAGCAGCTCGATCTTCTCGTCGGGCAGGCCGAGATGCGTACCGAAACCCATCGCCAAAATGGAGACGGACAAGCAATGCAGGCTGGTGTAGATATCCTGTGACTTCAAGCGCGCCAGCCAGAGCATGGCGCTCTCGTTGCGCAGCATGCTTTCGAGATTTCGCTTGACCAGCGCCTGACAGGCCTTGGTGTCGATCGGCCGCCCATGCTGAACATCCGACAGCACCTGATCGAGCGCCAACGCGCTGCTGCGATAGGCCTCCTGCGCTTCCTGGACCTCGAGTGCGAGCGGGATACGCGTCATCGTGCGCGTCACGCGCAGCGGCGTCGCCGAGGGTACGATCACCTGGCCCTGATCGAGCATCACCCGCCGGGTATCGTCGACGAAGACATAATCGCAGCGCTCTCGCACCGCCTGGATATGCTCGATCTTGAGCAGCGGAAAGCCCTGAAACAGGAAGTCAGTCTGACGCCATGGCCGGTCCAGCTCGCATATATACATGCCGAGTTCCAGATGGCTGACGTGTAGACGCCGTTTCGTGGCGACCTCCACCACGTCTGGACGCTTACGCTTGCTTTTGAATAACTTCATCAAGCCATTTCCCGGCTCTACATATTCACAAAAGGTAACTGCGCTGGCGCTGGCGCTGGCACCATTTCCATAGGCGTTCGAACGCTAGAACAACGAGAGGTTCATTGCCATAGCCACTCAGCCGGTTTTCCAACGGTGCCTTAACCGCATGAAAAAACTGAAAAAACTTTTGCCATAGGCAAGCACTTCGGCTACATTAGCGCGCCTCGACGGACTTCAAACCTCCGCCGAGATCCGGTGAGGTGTCCGAGCGGTTGAAGGAGCACGCCTGGAAAGTGTGTATACGAGAAATCGTATCGAGGGTTCGAATCCCTCCCTCACCGCCAGATCCCCTACAAGGCCCCGTTTATCGGGGCTTTGTTGTTTCTGCCTATTGGCTTTCGCAGACCGACGCGTGCCCAATGTGTTGGGCTCGCTCTTCAACCGAAGGCGCAGCCGCGCTCGTTACTCTGGATGTTCCGATTTCACCCGCCGCTGACGCAGGCAGGTCGGGCGGCGTTTCCATTCGCTCCACCCTTTGAGCGAACGCAACGACGCGGGGACCGATCGCTCACCTTTAAAATGCTGTATTGGAGGTGACCTGACGAACGGTCGGGACCGAATCGACGCTCGTTTCGCCCCGCGGCTAATACAAGTGGGTGTCGATCGAAAAACAGAGCTTCGCCCCGAGGTTCGGGCTCACAGAAGCGCACCGTTTTTGTAGGAGGCGCGACCCCGCGGCGAATGCGGGCTTCCTGCCCGCCCAAAAGCAAAAGCTTCGCCCCGAGGTCGGGGCTCCCACAGGAAGGGCCAAAAGCTCCACCCCGAGATCGGGACTCCACACAAGCGCCACTCGCACCGCTTTTGTAGGAGGCGCGATCCCGCGCCGAAGGCGGGCTTTCTGCCCGCCCAAAGCAAAAGCTTCGCCCCGAGATCGGGGCTCCCACAGGAAGGGCCAAAAGCTCCAACCCGAGATCGGGACTCCACAGAAGCGCTACCCGCACCGCTTTTGTAGGAGGCGCGACCCCGCGCCGAAGGCGGGCTTTCTGCCCGCCCAGAAGCAAAAGCTTCGCCCCGAGGTCGGGGCTCCCACAGGAAGGGCAAAAAGCTCCAACCCGAGATCAGGGCTTCCACAAAACCGCTACCCGCACCGCTTTTGTAGGAGGCGCGACCCCGCGCCGAATGCGGGCTTTCTGCCCGCCCAAAGCAAAAGCTTCGCCCCGAGGTCGGGGCTCCCACAGGAAAGGCCAAAAGCTTCACCCCAGCTCGGGCTTCCACAAAACCGCTACCCGCACCGCTTTTGTAGGAGGCGCGACCCCGCGCCGAATGCGGGCTTTCTGCCCGCCCAAAGCAAAAGCTTCGCCCCGAGGTCGGGGCTCCCACAGGAAGGGCCAAAAGCTCCAACCCGAGATCAGGGCTTCCACAAAACCGCTACCCACACCGCTTTTGTAGGAGGCGCGACCCCGCGCCGAAGGCGGGCTTTCTGCCCGCCCAAAGCAAAAGCTTCGCCCCGAGGTCGGGACTCCCACAGGAAGGGCCAAAAGCTTCGCCCCGAGGTCGGGGCTCCCACAGAACCGCTACCCACACCGCTTTATAGGAGGCGCGACCCCGCGCCGAAGGCGGGCTTTCTGCCCGCCCAGAAGCAAAAGCTTCGCCCCGAGGTCGGGGCTCCCACAGGAAGGGCCAAAAGCTCCAACCCGAGATCAGGGCTTCCACAAAACCGCTACCCGCACCGCTTTTGTAGGAGGCGCGACCCCGCGCCGAAGGCGGGCTTTCTGCCCGCCCAAAAGCAAAAGCTTCGCCTTGCGGTCGGGGCTCCCACAGGAAGGGCCAAAAGCTCCAACCCGAGATCAGGGCTTCCACAAAACCGCTACCCGCACCGCTTTTGTAGGAGGCGCGACCCCGCGCCGAGTGCGGGCTTTCTGCCCGCCCAGAAGCAAAAGCTTCGCCCCGAGGTCGGGGCTCCCACAGGAAGGGCCAAAAGCTTCGCCCCGAGGTCGGTGCTCCCACAGGAAAGAGGTCGGGGCTTCCACAGAAAGGTCGACAAGCAAGTCTTCACCGAACCGCTGGCCCATATATTGCTTTAGCAAAGGCAACGCTCTGTTCAGAAATCGGTCCTTCGGCCGAGCATGTCTGGAAAGCGGACCAGACCTCTGCTACTCGCCAGGGCATTTTCACTGCGCTTCCTTTCGAGGCGCGCCCCCTAACCGGCAAGGCGCAATGACTCATCCAATCAAACGGAGGGCTTGGCGTCAGAACAAGAAAAGGCCGCTACTATGTTCAAACAAAAGAAAGTCAGGCAGGCAACCTTCATCCTCGTGGCTACCGCAGTCATCTTGATCCTGCCGAATCTGACCCGCTTGATCAGCTAGCCTGCAGCGGGGAATCCGGAGAAGTCGTATGCATCGTGTGTTTTGGTTGCTGATGGCGATGACCGGCACCGTGCTGGGCGGTCAGATCGATCGACCCGCCGCGTTGTCGGCCCTGGAGCGTCCTGATGTCGTTCTGCTCGACGTCCGCACCGCGGAGGAATACGCCGACGGCGCGCTGCCTGGCGCTACACGGATCGAAACCCAGGATCTCGCCGCGCGCATCGCCAGCGTCGCACCCGACAAAGACGCACCGGTGGTGGTCTATTGCCGCAGCGGCAGGCGCTCGTCCGCCGCGCAGGACCTTTTGCAAGACATGGGCTATCGCCAGGTCATCAACGCCGGTGGTTATGACGATCTAAAGGACGTCGTCCCGTCTCGCTGACCTGCCCATATCCGCCTCGCCGACCGCCCGATCGCTTCAACTGACTCATCAGCCCTTCGCCTATCGCGGGAACTAATGCGCAGCCGTGGCTACCGAAAAAGGAGCCATTGCTCAAGCGCTTGGTCGCGCGTACTCCGGAGGAATCCAGCCGATGAATTGGGATGTGATGTTGAATGAACGGCTTTGGATCAATATCGCCATAATCGCTGGCGTCACGATCGTCAGCTATCTGATCCTGCAGGCCGTTTTACGGATCATCACCAACCGCCTGCGAAAAATGGCCAAGGGCTCGAAGAGCGGCTTTGTGGCCATTGCCGCCGAGATGCTCAGCCGCACCAGCCATCTGCTCTTGATTGCGCTGTCGCTGTTGATCGCGCTGAAGGTCGTCGAACTGCCGACGCGCTGGGAACTGGCCATGTCGCACGGCTGGTTCATCGCCTTGGCGTTCCAGATCGCGCTCTGGATGGATACCGCCGTTCGCTTGTGGATGGAAAGCCTGACCCGCGACGGTAAAGCGCGAAACCCGGTTACCACGACGATCATCGGCATCATGATTCGCATCGTCATCTGGACGATGATGCTGCTGTCGATCCTGGCCAACCTGGGCGTGGACATCACCGCCATGGTCGCCAGCCTCGGCGTTGGCGGTATCGCCATTGCCCTGGCCGTCCAGACGCTGCTCAGTGATATCTTCGCATCCCTGTCCATCGGCGTGGACAAGCCCTTCGAGATCGGTGATTTCGTCGTGTTTGGCAGCGTCGCGGGCAACATCGAACACATCGGCCTGAAGACCACACGCATCCGCGCCCTGAGCGGCGAGCAAATCGTCTGCGCCAACGCCGACCTGCTCAAGCAGATCCTGCACAACTACAAACGCATGAACACCCGACGCATCGTGTTCAAATTCGGCATCACCTACAACACGCCGTCGGACAAGGTGCGCGAGGTGTCAGCCCTGGTGAAGCGAATCATCGATGGGCTGGATAACGCCAAGTTCGACCGCGCACATTTTCTCGCCTTCGACGACAGCCAGCTCACCTTCGAGGTCGTCTACATCATGCAGGTGTCGGACTACAACGCGTACATGGATACCCAGCAGGAGATCAACCTGCGGTTGCTCGACGGGATTCGTGAGATGGGCGTTCAGTTCGCCTTCCCGACCCGCAGTGTGGAGTTCATTGGCGGCAGCTTTCCGGAACTGACGGTGGCGGGCGTACCGAAGGAAACGCCCGCTGCCAACCAGCAACAAGCGCCTAGCGCTTTGCCGAACAGTTGATGACAGTGGTAGCGCCGCCATCTCTGGCGGCGCTACCAAGGTTCAGCTCAACGCAGGCGCATCTGCTTGTGAGTCTCGATCAGTTGCGGCACGACGCCCGGGTCCGCCAGCGTCGAGATATCACCCAGGGCGTCATATTCGTCGGTGGCAATCTTGCGCAGGATACGCCGCATGATCTTGCCCGAACGCGTCTTCGGTAAGCCCGGCGCCCACTGGATGACATCCGGCACGGCAATCGGCCCGATCTCCTTGCGCACCCACTGCTGCAGCTCCTGACGCAGCTGTTCGGACGGCTCCTCACCCGCCAGCAACGTCACATACACGTAGATCCCCTGCCCCTTGAGCGGATGCGGCACGCCCACGACCGCCGCTTCGGCCACCTTGCGGTGGGCGACCATGGCGCTCTCGATTTCCGCGGTGCCCATGCGGTGGCCGGACACGTTCAACACGTCATCCACCCGGCCAGTGATCCAGTAGTAGCCATCCTCGTCGCGGCGCGCGCCGTCGCCAGTGAAATACATGCCGCGGAAGGTCTTGAAGTAGGTGTCGACGAAGCGATCGTGGTCGCGATAGATGCTGCGCATCTGCCCCGGCCAGGAGTCGAGGATGACCAGATTGCCTTCGGTGGCGCCTTCGAGCAGGTTGCCGAGGTTGTCCACCAGGCCGGGAACCACGCCGAAGAACGGCCGCGTCGCGGAGCCAGGTTTCAGCGCCGTCGCGCCAGGCAGCGGGCTAATCAGGATGCCGCCCGTCTCGGTCTGCCACCAGGTGTCGACGATCGGGCAGCGTGACTGGCCGACCGTTTCGTAATACCAGTGCCAGGCTTCGGGGTTGATCGGCTCACCCACTGAACCAAGCAGTCGCAGGCTCGAGCCGTCTGCGCCCTCCATGGCCGCACTCCCCTCGGCCATCATCGAGCGGATCGCCGTGGGCGCGGTATAGAGGATATTCACCTTGTGCTTGTCGACGATCTGGCCGACCCGCTTGATGTCCGGATAGTTGGGGACGCCTTCGAACATCAGCGTGGTCGCACCGTTGGCCAGCGGTCCGTAGATGATGTAGCTGTGCCCGGTAATCCAGCCGACATCAGCGGTACACCAATAGATCTCGCCAGGCCGGTAGTCGAAGACCCGCTCATGAGTCAGTGCGGCATACAGCAAGTAGCCGCCTGAGGTATGCATCACACCCTTCGGCTTGCCAGTCGAGCCGGAGGTATAAAGGATGAACAGCGGCTCCTCGGCGCCCATTTCTTTCGGCGCGCAGACATCGCCGGCCACTCGCATCAGATCGTCGTACCAGATATCGCGATGCTCGTGCCAGCGGATGTCTCCGCCGGTACGGCGCACCACGATGATCTTCTGCACGCAATTGGTCTGCGGGTTGGTCAACGCTTCATCGACGTTAGCTTTCAGAGGAATACGCTTGCCGCCACGCAACCCCTCGTTGGCGGTGATCACCACCTTGGAGCTGCCGTCGATGATGCGACCCGCCAGGGCCTCCGGGGAAAACCCGCCGAACACCACGGAGTGGATGGCACCGATGCGCGCGCAGGCCAGCATGGCGACCGCTACCTCGGGAATCATCGGCATATAGATGGTCACCACATCGCCCCGATGCACGTCCTGCCCGCGCAATGCGTTGGCGAACTTGCTAACTTCGTGATGCAGCTCGCGATAGGTGATGTGGCGGTGCTCGGACGGATCGTCTCCTTCCCAGATGATCGCGACCTCGTCGCCCCGCGTTTCGAGGTGACGGTCCAGGCAATTGGCCGACACGTTCAGCGTGCCATCGGCAAACCAGCGGATATCGACGTGGTGATCATCGAAAGAGGTTTGCTTGACCCGCGAAAATGGTTTTATCCAGTCGATACGCTCCGCCTGCTCGCGCCAAAAGCCGTCAGGATTGACCACCGACTGTTGATACATGGCTTTGTAGGCGGCCTCGTCGGTCAGCGACCGAGCCGCAACTTCCGGTTTCACGGGGTACAGGGACGCAGCACTCATTGGCAATACCTCAATCGTCGGTCTTTTTATCTTTTTGAATAACCCTGTCCACAGGCGTCCATGCGAATCACACCGAGCGCCTGGCGACTCCACGTTCGAGCGACGCGGGGTCGAAGCGTTCCGCTGGCTTGCGAGCCTTCAAGAACTGACTTTCCACTAGAGCATAGACCCTTCGGCCGAGGCGTACTTCGACGTCCGTTGTGGTCCTAGAATATTCAGGGCCAGTGCTCGCCGTCCCGGGAACTCGCGGATGTCAGATCCAGCCAACGTCTTCTTTCGTGTCGCTGAACGCATCAGGGGGAGCATCGCCCTCTATCCGGTCCTGATTCCGGCTGCCTATGCCGCGCTGGCTGTGCTGGTGCTGGCATTCGAGTCGACCGGCGCTGCCGCAGCCCTGCGCGACAAGCTCCCGCCAGGTCTGATCGATGCCGACAACAGCCGTGAAATCCTCGGCACGCTGATCACCGGCATCATCTCCCTGACCGTGTTCAGCTTTTCCATGGTGATGGTCGTGCTCAATGGTGCCGCTGCGCGCCTGTCACCGCGGGTGTTGCCCGGGCTGGTCAGTGACACGCGCAATCAGGTGATCCTGGGCATCTACCTGGGCAGCATCGTCTATTTCCTGCTGATGATCGGCACCCTGAACAAGAACGACCCGGCCAGCGTTCCGGCACTCGGCCTGCTGCTGGCGTTGCTGTTCGGCATGGTATGCATGGCGTTGTTCGTCGTTTTCATTCGCTCGGTATCTCAATCGATTCAGGTCGACTGGATCCTCAGTCAGCTCTACGGCGATGCATTGGCCAATCTCGAGAAGCGCCGTCGACGTATCACCGGGATCGCCGAGCCGCCCGACGCAGGCGACTGGTGGTGTCTGCCTGCCATCCGGCCCGGCTACCTGCGCGAAGTAAACGAACGTCGGTTGGGCAAACTCATGGGCAAACGCGACCTGATGGCCGTAATCCAGGTCGAGCCAGGATTCTTTCTGATCGAGGGCCACCCGTTGATCAAGTTCAGCGAGCCGCTGAACGATGCCGAGGCGGCCGAAGTACTCGATTGCTTCGACTTTCATGACCGGGAATTCGCTGGCGCCAACGTCGCCTATGGCATGCGCCAGATATCCGAAATTGCCGTCAAGGCCATCAGCCCGGCCATCAACGACCCTGGTACGGCGATACGGGCAATCAACCTGCTCGGCGTTCTGCTGAAGCGGCTCGGCGGCGTGCCGACGTTCGATATCGGCTGCATCGACGGCCAGGCGCGCCTGTTCTATCCGCAACCGGGCATGACGCTTTTGCTACAGACCGTAATCGCCCCGATCCGCATCTACGCCGGCCATGATCCGCAGGTGCTGATCACGCTGCTGCGCTGCCTGAAGAATGCCCTGCATGGCGACCCGAGCGACGCACAGCTCGACGCCTTTCGGGAGGAAATTCATGCCCTGCGCGACGAAGCCGACGCGAAGATCGAAAACCCACGCGACCGCCGCGCCATCAACGAAGAGCTCGAACGGCTGCTGCAGACCCAGGGCGCACGATGGGCGTCACGTCCTGGAGCAGAACTTCTGCCGTTAAGCTGACGACGCGCGCTCGCTACGGAAAGAGCTTGTTGCGGTCCTGTGAGGCCCCGATCTCGGGCAAAAGTCTGCCCTTTGCTCTGGGAGCCCCGACCTCGAGCAAAAGCCTGCCCTTTGCTGTGGGAGCCCCGACCTCGAGCAAAAGCCTGCCCTTTGCTGTGGGAGCCCCGACCTCGCGGCGAAGCTTTTGCTCTTGAGCGGGCAGAAAGCCCGCCTTCGGCGCGGGGTCGCGCCTCCTACAACAGCTGTGCGAGCGGTGCTTTGGCTGTTCTGTGAGGCCTCGATCTCGGGCAAAGGTCTGCCCTTTGCTGTGGGAGCCCCGACCTCGGGCAAAAGCCTAGCCTTGCTGTGGGAGCCCCGACCTCGGGCAAACGCCTGCCCTTTGCTGTGGGAGCCCCGACCCCGGGGCGAAGCTTTTGCTCTTGAGCGGGCTGAACGTCCGCCTTCGGCGCGGGGTCGCGCCTCCTACAGCAGCTGTGCGAGCGGTGCTTTGGCTGTTCTGTGAGGCCTCGCTCTCGGGCAAAGGTCTGCCCTTTGTAGTGGGAGCCCCGACCTCGGGCAAAAGCCTGCCCTTTCAGTGGGAGCCCCGACCTCGGGGCGAAGCTTTTGCTCTTGAGCGGGCAGAAAGCCCGCATTCGGCGCGGGGTCGCGCCTCCTACAACAGCTGTGCGAGCGGTGCTTTGGCTGTTCTGTGAGGCCTCGCTCTCGGGCAAAGGTCTGCCCTTTGTTGTGAGGCCCCGACCTCGGGCAAAAGCCTGCCCTTTCAGTGGGAGCCCCGACCTCGGGGCGAAGCTTTTGCTCTTGAGCGGGCAGAAAGCCCGCCTTCGGCGCGGGGTCGCGCCTCCTACAACAGCTGTGCGAGCGGTGCTTTGGCTGTTCTGGAGGCGCATAGCGGTAGCGTTTACTGCGCGTGGTTCGCCGCCTCGGCGGCCTCGATCAGGTCGGTGCCGATTTCCGCCTCGAACTTTTTCCAGGCCGGGCGTACCGCGTCGCGCCAGGCGTTGCGTTGCTCTTCGGTGAGCACCAGGATTTCGCTCTTGCCGGTATCGATGATGTTCTGCTTCGCCTTCTCGTTCAGGGCCTCAGCCTGGCGGTTCACCTCGACGGTCACCTCCTCGATGATCTGCTCCAGCTCGGTGCGCACCGGCGCCGGCAAGCTGTTCCAGAACTGGGTATTGGTGATCAGCAGATAGTTGCCGATGCCATGGTTGGACTCGGTCATGTACTTCTGCACTTCGTAGTACTTCTGGCTGTAGATGTTCGACCAGGGATTGTCCTGGGCATTGACCACGCCGGTCTGCAGGCCCTGGTAGATCTCGGCGAAGGCCATCTTGCGCGGCACCGCGCGCAGTGCGGTGTACTGGGCTGCCTGCAAATCCGAGGGCTGCACGCGGAATTTCAGCCCACGCGCATCGGCCGGCTCGCGCAGTGGCTTGTTCGCGGTGAACTGGCGCATACCGTTGAGCCAATAAGCCAGCCCGGTGATGCCCTTGTCTTCCATCGACTTGAGCATGGCCTTGCCCTTGTCCGACTGCTGGAAGCGTTGCGCCGCGGCGACGTCATCGAAGAGGAACATCAGATCGAACAGCTGCAATTGCTTGGTGTATTGCTCCAGCTTCGATGGCGCCGGAGCGAGCATCTGCACCTCATTGAGCAGCAAGGCTTCCATTTCCTTGCCATCGCCATACAGCGACGAGTTGGGATACACCTCCACCTTCACCTGATCCGGCAGACGCTCTTCCACCAGCTTCTTGAACAGCAACGCACCCTGCCCCTTCGGCGTGCTGTCGGCGGTGATGTGGGAGAACTTGATCAGAATCGGATCGGCAGCCTGCGCGGCGAAAACGCTGAACAGGGCCGAAGCGGCGAGCAGCCGGGTGATACCACGGGTAAGTCGTGCCATGGAAAAGCTCCATTTTGTAGTTGTGTGAGCCGAATAGCCGGTCCGACTCTACCCCGCAGTCCTTGGCAGACGACATTCATATTTGGCCAAGCTAGGCTTCGCTTTCGACGAAGGCAGCGGCTTGGTCACGCCGCATTTCGGCGCTTCTCAGTGGTTGCCTTCGCGGCCGGTGAGGTGTTCGAGCATCTGGCGCGCCGTCACCGACAGGCTCTCCAGGTTACGCACACCAATCTTCAACTCACGCCGCGCCCAGGCGTCGGTCAGCGGGACAACTGCCACATCCAACGCCGGCAGATAGTTGCGGACCACCTTTTCCGGCAACACGCCGATTCCCATGCCGGTATGGATCATTCGGCAGATGGCTTCAAAGCTACGCACCTGGATGCGCAGACGCAGCGGCGTACCCACCTGCAACGCGGCCTGCTGCAGCAGGGCATGCAGCGAGGCGTCCTGTTGCAGGCCGATGAAATCGAAGCCGGCGGCGTCCCGTAGCGCAAGGCGTTGCCGCGAGGCCAGTGGGTGTTCGCGGGGCGTGACCAGCACCAGGCTGTCTTCGCGATAGCCGAACACCTGGAGGTCGTCGGCTGGCATATGCCCCGCGAAGATGCCGATGTCGGTCAAGCCTTCGCGCAAGGCACGCAGGGTATCGCTGCTGACGCGCTCCTCCAGATCGATCTTGACTTCCGGGTGCAGCCGCGCGAAATCACTGAGGTGCTCCGGCAGGAACTCGATCACCGCCGAGGTGTTGGCATGGATACGGACATGCCCTTTCACGCCCTGGCTGAATTCGCTGAGATCGGCATCCATCTGCTGCAGCCCGTCGAGCAGGTTGCGCGCATGGTGCAGCAACGCATGGCCCGCGGGCGTCAGCTCGACGCCCTTGGGCTGGCGATAGAGCAGGCTCACATCGAGCTGGCCCTCGAGGTCACTGATGCGCTTGCTCACCGCCGCGAGCGCCAAGTGTTCGCGCTCGGCAGCGCGGGTAAGGCTGCGCTCGTCGGCTACGGCGACGAACAGGCGCAGGGTAACGAAATCGACACGCCGCATGGTTGCCTCTCGGATTCGCAGGTTACGAAGCGATCACCATAAACCGCCTGCAACGGAAAGGCATCAACCAGCAGCCTTCGTGCTTCACGAAACCAGCCTTGGTTATTCAGCAATTGTCCGCCACGCGGCGCTCGGTCATCCTGCGCACATGATTCGACCCGGTACAGGTGTTGCGATGAACGAACAGAATGGAAACGGCTTGCCGCTGCACGGCCTCAAGGTCATCGAAATGGGCCAGCTGATCGCCGGCCCCTTCGCCAGCAAGATGCTCGGCGAATTCGGCGCCGAGGTGATCAAGATCGAACCGCCGGGGGTGGGCGATCCGCTGCGCAAATGGCGCAAGCTCAAGGACGGTACGTCGCTGTGGTGGCACGTGCAGTCGCGCAACAAGCAATCCGTCACGCTGGACCTGAAGGCCGCCGAGGGCCAGCAGATCGTCCGTCAGCTGGTCGCCGAGGCCGATGTACTGGTGGAAAACTTTCGCCCCGGCACACTCGAAGGCTGGGGCCTGGGCTGGGACGAACTGTCCAAACTCAACCCGCGGCTGATCATGCTGCGCATTTCCGGCTACGGTCAGACCGGCCCCTACCGCGACCTGCCCGGCTTCGGTGTGATCGGCGAGGCCATGGGTGGGCTGCGCCACCTGTCCGGCTATCCAGGCCAGCCGCCGGTGCGCGTAGGCATCAGCATTGGTGATTCGCTGTCGTCGTTGTATGGCGTGATCGGCGTGCTGCTCGCCCTGCAGGAACGCAACCGCAGCGGCAAAGGCCAGGAAATCGACGTCGCGCTGTACGAATCGGTGTTCGCCATGATGGAAAGCCTGGTGCCCGAATACGATGCCTTCGGCTATGTGCGCGAACCGGCCGGCAGCGCCTTGCCCGGCATCACGCCGTCCAACTCCTACCTGTGCAATGACGGCGCCTACGTATTGATCGCCGGTAATGGCGACAGTATCTACAAGCGCCTGATGACCCTCATGGGCCGCCAGGACCTGGCCGAGGATCCGCGTTTCGCGCACAACGACGGTCGCGCCCAGCACGCCGAACTGATCGATGCGGCCATCGGTGAATGGACCATCCAGCACAGCCGCGACGAAGTCATCGAAGCACTGAAAGCGGCCCGCGTCCCGGCGGGCTACCCCTACACCGCCGCGGATATCGTCAAGGACCCGCATTACCTGGCGCGACAGATGATCGAGCAGGTACAGACCTTCGCCGGCCCTCTCAAGGTCCCAGGCGTGCTACCCAAACTCAGCCGTACCCCCGGCCGTATCGGCGCTGGCGGCCCGCAATTAGGCGAGCACACCGAAGACGTTCTGGCGGGCCTCGGCCTGACCGAAGCGCAACGCCAGGGGCTGCGCGATAGAGGAGTTATCTGAGCATTCCAGACGCTGCGCACAACGCTTTTGGTTTTTTGTGGGAGCCCCGACTCTGGGGCGAAGCTTTGGCGCTTCTGTGGGAGCCCCGACCCCGGGGCGAAGCTTTGGCGCTTCTGTGGGAGCCCCGACCCCGGGGCGAAGCTGTTGCTTTTGAGCAGGCCAAACGCCCGCCTTCGGCGCGGGGTCGCGCCTCCTACAAAGGCCGTGCGGGTGCCGCTTTGGCGCTTCTGTGGGAGCCCCGACCCCGGGGCGAAGCTGTTGCTTTTGAGCGGGCCAAACGCCCGCATTCGGCGCGGGGTCGCGCCTCCTACAAAGGCCGTGCGGGTGCCGCTTTGGCGCTTCTGTGGGAGCCCCGACCCCGGGGCGAAGCTGTTGCTTTTGTGCGGGCCGAACGCCCGCATTCGGCGCGGGGTCGCGCCTCCTACAAAAGCTGTGCGGGTGCCGCTTTGGCGCTTCCGTGGGAGCCCCGACCCCGGGGCGAAGCTGTTGCTTTTGTGCGGGCCGAACGCCCGCCTTTGGCGCGGGGTCGCGCCTCCTACAAAAGCCGTTTTACCCGGTGGCAAAGCCCTCCGGTCGCGACTCACACCATGAACTAAACGCAGCCTTGCCACCCAATGGAGATCACCATGACGAAACGCCTCTATATCCAGGACGTCGCAACGCGCGATGGCTTTCAGATCGAGCCGAACTTCATTTCCACCGAAGACAAGATCGCCTTGATTGACCGCCTCTCGGAAACCGGACTGGCCAAGATCGAGGTCACCTCCTTCACCTCGCCCAAGGCCATCCCCAACCTGCGCGATGCCGAAGATGTGATGCGCGGGATCCGCCGTGCACCCGGTGTCGAATACACCGTGCTAGCCCCCAACGTCAGGGGCTGCGAGCGCGCCCTCGCCTGCAATGTGGATGAGATCAACCTGGTGATGTCCGCCAGCGACACACACGGCATGGCCAATCTACGCATGACACCGGAGCAATCGCTGGCCCAGTTTCGCGAGATCATCGAGGTGACGCGCGGCAGCGAGGTATTCATCAACGCCTCGCTGTCCACGGCCTTCGGCTGCCCGTTCGAGGGCGAGGTGCCCGAAGCGCGGGTTCATGAACTGATCCAACGCCTGCTGGACATCGGCGTGCAGGGCATCACCCTGTGCGACACCACCGGCATGGCCGATCCGGCACAGGTCGAACGCCTTTGCCGCCACGCAACGACCCGCTGGGCAGACGCGGTATTCACCGCGCACTTCCACAACACCCGAGGCATGGGCCTGGCCAACGCACTGGCTGCGCTGAACGCCGGTATCGACCGCTTCGATGCCTCGCTCGGCGGCCTGGGCGGCTGCCCCTACGCACCCGGCGCCAGCGGCAACATCTGTACCGAGGATCTGGTGCACATGTTCCAGCGCATGGGCCTGGATACCGGCGTCGATCTGGACCGCTTGCTGCAATGTGCCGCCAGCCTGCCCGAGCTGGTCGGCCATGAGGTTCCGGGCGCTGTGCTCAAGGCAGGTAAAGCCGACCGCCGCTACCCAAAACCGAAGTGGATGGACGGGCCAGACCGATAGGCGCTTTTTTGTAGGAGCCGCGCCCCGCGGCGAACACGGGCTTCCTACTCACCCAAGAGCCAAACGCTTCGCCCCGGGGTCGGGCCTCCCACAGAAACAAAGCTCAAAAGCCAAAGAAAACCGAAGCGCCCATCGCCCGCAGTGACCTGCTTTTTTGTGGGGGCCGCCCCCGCGGCGATTGCGGGCGGCAGCCCGCCAACCGGAATCGCTACTCAGCCGGCCCAACCCGCCGCTGTTGGTAGATCAGATCGACGATCTCACCCTCAGGCACATAGCCGCTCACCACTTCGCGCAGCAGTACCCGAACCTGCGGATAATCATCCTGTTCCACCGCCTTGAGCAGCTTTGCCAGTACCCCACGCAGCACGTCCCAAGTGAAATACTCCTCGTCGGCCCGCATGATCATCGGGTGCTCGGTGGGGCTGACATTGTCGCCGATCAGCAGCTCTTCATATAGCTTCTCGCCCGGCCGCAAGCCTGTGAATTCGATGGCGATATCGCCATGCGGACTCTTCTCCGACCGCACGCTCAGACCAGACAGGTGAATCAGCTTCTCGGCCAATTCAGCAATCTTTACCGGCTGGCCCATATCCAACACGAAGACATCGCCGCCCTGCCCCATCGAGCCCGCCTGGATTACCAGCTGCGCCGCCTCAGGGATGGTCATGAAGTAACGCGTGATCTTCGGGTGGGTCACCGTCACTGGGCCGCCACTGCGAATCTGCTGATAGAACCGCGGGATCACCGACCCCGACGAGCCCAGCACATTGCCAAACCGCACCATGGTGAATCGCGTCTTGTTGACGTGATGCACCGCACCGTCCGCGTTGAACAGCACCGGCGCTGTCTCGCGGCTCAGCGCCTGCAGGATCATCTCGGCCACGCGCTTGGTACTGCCCATCACATTCGTGGGCCGTACCGCCTTGTCGGTGGAGATCAGCACGAAGTTGGCCACACCTGCCTGCACAGCAGCCTGGGCCGTATTCATGGTGCCCAGTATGTTGTTCAGCACACCCTCGGCGACGTTGTGCTCCACCATCGGCACGTGCTTGTAGGCCGCCGCGTGGTAAATGGTCTCTACCTGCCAGGTGTGCATCACATCCAACAGACGATCGGCGTTACGAATGGAGCCCAGGATTGGCACCAACTTGATCGGCAACGAGGCCCGCTCGATTTCTCGCTCAAGCTCGATGTGAATGCTGTAGAGGTTGAACTCGCTATGCTCGAACAGCAGCAAGGCTTTGGGTTTGTTGGAAATGATCTGCCGGCACAGCTCCGAACCGATCGAGCCACCGGCGCCAGTGACCATCACCACCTTACGGCGAATGCACTGCTCGAACAGCGCCTGCTGCGGCGGCACCGCATCGCGCCCAAGCAGGTCGGCGATATCCACTTCCTGGATGTCCTCGACCTTCACGCGCCCGCTAGCGAGATCCATGAAGCCCGGCACACTGCGCACATGCAGAGGATAATGCTCGAGCGTCTCCAACACCTCGCGCCGCCGCGCTCTCGAGGCCGAAGGGATGGCCAACAGAATCTCGTCGCTACCCGTTTCATCGATCATCTGCTGGATATGCTTGGGCGAATACACCCGCAGCCCGGAAATGCTCCGGTTGTAGAGATTGGGATCATCGTCGATGAACGCGACCGGGCGCATGCCCCGACCCAGGCGCAATGCGGCTACCAGCTGGTTACCTGCTGCACCGGCCCCGTAGACGGCGACCTTCGGCAGACCCGCATCGCGCCCCTTGAACTTGGTGGGCGAATCCGGCGAAAACCAGTCGCCCATGAAGTACTGACGCATTACCAGGCGCAAGCCGCCGATCAATACCAGGCTGAGCCACCAATAGTTGAACACCATCGAGCGCGGAATGACCTTGGGTGCATCACTGCGCCAATACACAGCCAGGGAAAGCAGCAGCGCTGATAGCGTTACGGCTTTGGCAATAGCCATCAGGGCGTCATTGCCGAAATAGCGCATGACCGCACGGTACATACCAAACCGAACGAAGAACGGAATGGCAATCAAAGGCGCGATACTAAACAACCAGGCATGCCCACCAAAAGGCTCAATGTTACGGGTATCGCCCAATCGAACGACAAACGCCAACCAAAGCGCAGCCCAAACCAACACCACATCGGTCGATACTTGAATCAAGCGCTTGTAGCGCCTGGGCAACCGCACCAGCCTCGTACGTAGTTTTTCAGCCAATCTCAACACAAAGCTACCCTTCCCAGAGCCGGAACACCGGCCGCTTCGGTTACCCAGTCCATTTATTCAATCGATCGAACGCTAGACAACATGGTTAGAGAGTGTGCTGAGGTCAGCGCTTCACTATCCGGTCCCCTGCGCCCTTGCCCGCTACGGTCATGAAGATGTATTTGAAGTAATCACCCAGCGTCAGGCTGCTGATCATCTTCCGATCCGTCTCGGCCAGCAGAGCGGGTGTGGACATATCAATCTCGCTCACCTGGGCCAGTCCGGTAATCCCTGGACGTACATCGAACACCCCTCGCTTGGCGCGCTCCGCAGTCAGTTCCTCCTGGTTGAACAACCCCGGCCGCGGCCCCACCAGGCTCATATCGCCCTTAAGGACGTTCCATAACTGAGGCAGCTCATCCAGCTTGGTCTTGCGCAGGAAATGGCCAAAACGGGTAATGGACGCGCTGTTCGCAAGATGCGTGGCCACCGATGCGGTGTCCACCTTCATGGTGCGAAATTTAACCAGCGTAAACGGCTGCTGGTGGCGGCCGACACGCACTTGCCGAAAAATCGGTGAGCCCGTATCGAATAGGCCGATAAGCGTCAGCACGAGCAACACAGGGAAGCCAACCACCAAGCCCACCAGCGAAAAGAAAAAATCAAAAACTCGAATCACGGGTTTATCCGGTAATAGATCAATTGGAACGCTCGAAGCAACGCTTGAGCCCTTCTTGCACTGTATAGGGTGGTTTCCAGTCCAGCATTTCGCAGGTCTCTCTGATATCGACCTGCAACGAGCCGAGCAGCCGTTGGGCCATCGCTTTTTTGCCCAGCAACGTAGCAACAAGCTGAAGTATGCCAGCCGGCACGGGAATCAGTCGTGCGGGCTTACCCATCGCCGCGGCCACGCCACGCAACAATCCAGTGGTCGAAAGATCCTCACCATCACTGGCTAGAAATACCTGATTGGCGGCAGCGGGATGATCGATGCAACGGATGATCAAATTAACCAGGTTGTCGATACCGACCAAGGAGCGCTTGTTATGGATGGCGCCCAAGGGCAGCAGCCACCCCTTGTCGACCAGTTTGATCATGGTCGCAAAGTTCCCCTTGACTCCTGGCCCGTACACCAGCGGAGGGCGAATGACGACTACCTCCATGCCAGAATCGGCCGCCAGTTGCATCAGGCCTTGTTCAGCTTCCCACTTGGAAAGTCCGTAGGGATCTTCAGGCCTAGGTGCATCACAGGATAGGAATGGTTTGCCCAAGGGCGTCGACTCACCATTGACCTTAATAGAACTGATGTAAATAAAACGCTTGACTCCGGCAGCAGCAGCCTGGCCGGCCAAATTAAGCGTGCCCTCCACATTGACAAGCCGGTACTCGGCAAGAGGATCGGCAAGCTCATCTTTCATTATATGGGCGCGAGCCGCAGCATGAATGACAATCTGTACCCCAACAAGCACTGACGACCAGTCGGTTGTTGCATTCAGTTCACCAACACATCCTAGATCCTGCCTATTAGGGCCGGTTAGCGTTGATCGCCTAACCGTCCCAACGACATTTATACTTTCCTGTGCCAACGCAAACATTAGGGCCCGGCCCACAAACCCAGTCGCCCCTGTGACAAGAACTCTATGTGGCTTAAGCACCATGTAGCAGCTCCTTATAGATACTCATGTGCTGCTCCACAATTTTTTCAATCGCAAAACTTTCTTCAGCCAATAGTCGACCTTCGCGCCCCATTCGGTGTCTGATCACAGGATCGGAAATTAGACACTGAATGGCATCTGCCAACGCATCGGCGTCTTTAACAGGCACCAGCACACCCGTTACACCACAGATGACCGCATCGCGGCAACCCGGCACATCGGTCGTGACAACCGCACGGCCACAAGCAGCAGCCTCCACAAGACTTTTCGGCAAACCCTCTCGATAGGAAGGCAAACATACTATATTTGCTGCGGCATACTGCTCTGCGATATCCGTACGATAGCCCAATAAGCGAACAAGGTTTTCACGAGCCCAGCGATCAAGATCCTGCTGGTTAACACTGGTAGGGTTACCTGGGTCTGGGGATCCGATCAACCGCATCTCAACATCAACGTTACGGTCACGCAACAAGCGCGCTGCCTCGACAAACTCGAACACACCTTTGTCTCGTAACAAACGAGCAGCCATCACCACCACGGGTCTACCGGTAGGCTCTTGCAAATAGAGATAGTCCGCGAGACGAACACCAGAACCACGAATTAGCCTCACCTGACGCGACTTCAAGATGCCTAGTTCAAGCATCGTATCGCGATCATCTGGATTTTGGAAAATAACGGCCAAGCCACGCCGACGGAACGCAGCGCGATATAAGGCTATTACCACCCGTCGGCGGAGCCGTGCGGCAGTTGATCTAGCTAGAAAAACTGTGCCCAAGCCAGAGACAGCGGCAACAAAAAACCTTATTCGAGTTAAGCGTGCTGCAATGCCACCATATATAACAGGCTTTATTGTTATTGCGTGAACGAGATCTGGCCTTACTTTCCTAAAAATATAAAGCAGCCGAATAAATGTACCGATCTCGTATAGGGGATTCTGCCCGCTGCGCGCAAATGGAATATTATGAAAAATGAAACCTTCATTTTCTATAAGCTCTCTACCTGATTCGTCAGCTGTAGCCACATGCACTGCGTATCCTGCAGCTTTCGCCGCAATTGCTAGAGGTAAACGGTGCGACAAGAAAAACATTGGCGCATTGACAAGGAATAGAATTTTCTTTTCAGTCATTCCGAAAATGGCCTTAAAGCTAAAGCGGGCACCCAAGAAACTCCAACAACACTAAGCCTCAGCAATCAAATCATGGTAAAGCCGCTCGAACTTACTACTGGCGTGCTTCATAGTAAAATCATTGATAATGCGTAATCTCGCCAAACGTCCTAACTTGGAGCGCTCTAGAAAACTAAGCGACAACAACTTCTCAAGCCCCTCCGCCAAAGCTAGAGGGTTTTCCTTTGGTACAACAATGCCTGCACCTCCGACTAACAACGCAGCATCCCCTACATCCGTAACCACACAAGGCCTAGCCAAGGCCATCGCCTCGCCTAGCGCGTTAGGGAAGCCCTCCGTACGAGAATGCAAGCAAAAGATATCCATCGCGGCAAGACAGGACGGTATGTCCGAACGCTCACCAAGAAGAATAAAACACTCCGGCCTCCCAGTTTCTTCGATCCATTTATGCAAATCTACATTAGTGTCGTCTAGCCCGCGCCCAACCATGAGAAAACGGAGATTATTATGTTTTTTGACAAGAAGAGCAGCTGCTAGAATGAAATCCCTTTGATTCTTAACCGCATTAAATCGACCGACCGAGCCAATAACCGTCTCATTGTCGGCTATTCCAGCCGCTTGGCGGACAGCCTTCACCTGATCCGGCGCCGCCATTAATTTATCAATATCAAAGCCATTGGGGATTACCAACATTTTTTCCGAAGCATAGCCAACTCGCTCATGGACCTTACGAGCAGCATCTGCTACGCAAACAATTCTACTTGGTATATATGGCGAAAGCAGTGCGCACATCTTCCTGATTAACCGGGTTAAAAGCGAGCCACCAGCCTTTATTTCAGTAGTGCGTATTCCCCAGACAACCCGACGAACCCCAACGGAACGAGCTGCGAGACCGCCTAAGAAATCGGCGTGATACATCCAAGTTTGCACTATATCAG
Organism: Stutzerimonas stutzeri; assembly: GCF_019090095.1. Taxonomy (NCBI): domain Bacteria; kingdom Pseudomonadati; phylum Pseudomonadota; class Gammaproteobacteria; order Pseudomonadales; family Pseudomonadaceae; genus Stutzerimonas; species Stutzerimonas stutzeri. The sequence continues at coordinate 1,263,644 of NZ_JAGQFP010000001.1, forward strand.
GCTCAAACTCGGTGATCTGTCGACGAAGGCTAAGAAATGTCGGAAGCAGATCAAGCCCTCCGCGCATTCGCAATGCAACTACCCTAATACCAAATGATTCCAACCTCTCACCAACCTGTCCAAGATTAGTCAGTGATATAACCTTATACTCATACTCTGCCGGGTGGCTACTCTGAATTAGGCGCTGCAGCATCAACTCCGCACCACCGACGCCTAAACCGGCGATAATATGAATCACCTTAATAGCCATGAACTTACCTACCGAAACTTACGACCCATAAAAACCGCACACAAGGCAAACAAAAGCAAAGATATAAAGTATATAATAAAGCTAGGATAAAATGCATTCCTAAAATAAGCAAAAAGGGACCCCATCGAGTTACGATGCATCCAGAACGCGCCTAATAAACTCATTACCAAAAAAATAGCACCAACTGGACTTTGCCTATATCGATGATAAACACCTTCAAATGCCACCATTATCCCAGGAAGAAATATGGAATATACAAGAATACCAGCCCACCCCCAAGCGGAAAATGCCTCTGCCCAAGGATTATATGCCATCCCATACTTAATAGAGGGAAAAAGCTCCGGTTGAAAAAGATCATTAAACAAAGAAGAACTTAACCCATACTGAGACAGCGGCACGGGAAGAAAACTTAACAACCCGGCTAGAGGAACCCAGCAAGGAATATTGAAATCGGTAACAATCACCTCTTGCAATATGGCGGAGGTATTCAGAAACTCCGCACCTTTCATCAGTGTCTCTAAGTCGAAATCATCCAGCCAAGCAGGGACCGCAGCAAGTCCTCCGGCCATAACAGCCCCATAAAACGTCTTTCCGGCCATTACTAAAACGGAAAAAACAACACCTATAGATATAGCTTTCCATTTAGAAATTAAGGAAATTGTTTTTCCAAAATACAAAACCGCGCACAAAACTAAAACCGCCAAGACAAGAGGCCTACGAGTACCGACAACGAAAAGGAATAAGATGATCGATAAAGCTACAGCCGCGAAAACGTAGCGTCGTGTAGCAAGTGCATAAGCAAAAGCAACGGGCAAGAGCGACGAAAGCAGAACCATTTCTATTCCTGCGGTCTCCAGCATCTCGACTTTGCTACGCGCTGAAATCATCCCAGGGGCTTTGGTGACAAGGATAGACGTAGATAGAAGCAAGCATAGGATTAAAAATAAGGCTCCAGGCAAGCTAGAGGGTAAAACAGGGATCGGGCGTCTACGAACAGCAAAATAATCCTTACACAATATTAGAATTCCTAAAGAAGAAAAAGAAATCCCGTGAACTATCCATACCGAAGAATCAACCCTTTTATATACGTGAAAAAAAGGATCGTAAACCAACCCAAAAACAGATGAAATTGAAAATAGAAACAGAAAGGCGCAATAGATACTGAGTATATCGAAAACTCTCTTTCTACATATAACCCAGAGAACAACAGAAATAGCAGAAATGAAGAAAAATAAAAAAGAAGCCGAAATCACTTCCTCAGCCCTCTAGTCGAAAGGAATATGATAGGCAGCAAAGAGACCAAATTTGCAGCAAATAAGACCATACCTATATCCACGAATACAGCCTTGCTAGAAATAAGCCACCAACTCAGCCAAAAAAACACAAGACCTACGACAGAAGAAAGATTGTAGCCAGCCAAAAGACCTAACTTAATCATTCGATACCCATTGAGATCTCTAACGACAAGCGGGATTGATGCAGCCACAAGCCAAAGAGAAATGTCCAGAACGCCATTATTGGCTTTATCCGCAAACAAAAGCCTCACCATCCAGTCGCCGGCGGTTAATAGTATAACGAACATGACGATGTAAAAGGCCAGCATCCCGATATATATTCGCCGCTCAATCAGGCGCCAACTTTTAATAAGATCCTTCGTAGATACAATCGTAAGCTGTATTATAATTGACCACAGCATGGTAACAATCAAATACACATATGAGGCCATATAATACAACCCAGAAAGCTCGACCCCAAACCACCATAAAGCCACATAGCGCGGACTAGTAGTTATTGCAGTTGAGATAAACGCCCCATAGACGTTAGGGTAAGCCCCTTTTAATAGCCGACCATAGGTCCGCACCGATCCATAGAGAGAAAACCGACTCAAGGACAATTTCAGATATTTAAAATCTGCTAACAATATAGCAACATAACCAAACAGAACCATTAGGAGAAAAGAGGCGACCGTCAGTAGATATAAATATGACACGCCAGCCATGCACAAGACCCAGACTAGACGAGCCAGTTGCGCTGTAGCAAAACGCGCATCTAAGTTCCGACGCCTATACACAACTGCATTAACTTCAGACATGCAGTCGCATGCTTTAATCAGAAAAATTAAAGTCGCAACAAATAAGTCACACTCAATGAAATGATAAACAATCAGGGAATAAAAAAACGCCGAAAGAATTGTTGCAACAAACGTCAAGCCAACGAAACAGGTATATGAAAAATATCTATGCTTTACTGCAACCAACCGTGGCATCGCCATTGATAAGGACATGAGCAACACAGTCGTCACGCCCTGCAGCACTCCAAATATGCCTGCTTCCGCCGCGCCATAGTAATGAAATATAAAGGCAGCGATTATTAGCTGAGCAAATAATCCCAAAGATTTACTAGCTATACCGATAATAATTCGGAGCAGCAATTACAATCCCTCTCATGGCCCGGCACGTTTGGCCAGCCAATATATTTATATTAAGCATTTTCTATTTATTAGCGAAGACACTCCTGGTACGCTTCGTTATTTCTGTTGAGCTATAGCCGCCCTAACTTTTTCGATGTATTCTCCAGCATCAAACTCCTGCAAAGAACATTCGGATGGGAAGCGAAGCTTACTTTCCCTCCATGAAGAGAAGCTCATTATTTCTTTAGCTGGCGCACCCGCAACAACCACGCCAGAGGGTATGTCTTTTGTAACTACAGAACCAGCGGCAACAACCACCTCACGACCGATAGTTACTCCAGGAAGAATTATTGAATTTACGCCGATAAAAACATCATCACCTATTTGTATAGGCGCATAATAAAATCGTCTACCCTGAGCGTCTCTTACTAGACTCAACGAACCATCGTGGGTGATTAGCTTTACTCCCGCAGTAATAGTAACGTTGTCCCCAATGGAGATTAAAAATGGTTCGCTGCCGAAATCTTTTATGTAAATACGGCACCTTTCTCCGACCTTTACACCGGCTGCACGCGCTGAGCTAACCCCACCAAATATATAATAGCAAAAGTACGAATATAACCGCCCCGTCTTTTTTTTGATCATTGAGCATCTAAGGATAATTTTATTTAGCACCTAAAAACCCCAAATACCATGGCATAGCTGAACTTATTCCAATTTTTACGTCGTAACATGGCACATAACCTAAAAGGTTCTTTACTTTATTAATATCCGCTTGCGAGTGGCGCACATCCCCTTCACGAAAATCACGATAAAAAGGCTGCCGCTGCGTAACAGTCATGCCCCTTTCATCTAGTTCATCTTTAAGCAAATGAAACAATTCGTTCAGGCTAGTGCGTGCATTCACGGCAACATTGTAAACTTGGTTCAAGGAGCACTTTTCTATGGAGGTCGCCGCGAGCAGATTGGCTTGAACTGTGTTTTCTATAAAGCAAAAATCTCGACTAGTTGTGCCGTCGCCATTTATATAGACATGCTCCCCTCGAATCATTGCTGAAATCCACTTGGGTATTACCGCGGCGTAAGCCCCGCTGGGATCTTGGCGCTTTCCGAAGACATTGAAATAGCGCAAACCTACAGTATTAAAACCGTAAGTACGGGCAAAAACATCAGCGTATAGTTCGTTGACGTACTTGGTCACAGCATACGGGGAAAGTGGCTTTCCGATCACATCTTCAACTTTTGGCAACCCCGGATGGTCCCCATAGGTCGAACTGCTGGCGGCATAAGTGAAGCTCTTCACCTGAGCGTCACGAGCGGCTACCAGCATATTAAGAAATCCATCTATGTTAGTGCTGTTCGTGGTTATCGGATCGTTAATTGAGCGGGGTACGGAACCAAGGGCAGCTTGGTGCAAGACATAATCAATCCCAGCGCAGACCCTGTGGCAAACGTCTAGGTTTCTGATATCGCCCTCGTTGAATCTGAACCGCGCCCATTGCTCAGCGCTCACCGAACTTTTGACTTCTTCTAAATTGCGCTGGTGGCCGGTGGAAAAATTATCCAAGCCAACAACATACTGATCGAGTCGGAGCAAAGTTTCCAACAAATTTGAGCCAATGAAGCCCGCCACACCAGTTATAAGCCACGTTTTAGGACTTAACGGCAATTCGTTCAGTAATGATTCGTATCGGGTCATAGCATTCACTTATTCATTAATTATACTGATGCATCAAGCAGGACATGCATTCGATTAATTCCCGCGACCGGGTTAGCCATCTGGACATTACAAACGCAGGTCGGATTCTTCGGCGTTCAGCACATATTTAAGGTCATATAGAACGTGCTCAGCCTTTCCGTACTGGCGTATATTCTCGACACCCAAATCACGAAACTCATTGTGTGCTACCGCAAGCACGATACCGTCGTAGGCGTTAATTGCCGGTTCGGATATCGGTGTGATTCCATATTCATGCTGAGCTTCCGTACCGCTGACCCAAGGGTCGTAGACATTCACGCCGATATTGTATTCAGCTAGCTCGCCGATAATATCCACAACACGCGTGTTGCGCAGATCGGGACAGTTCTCCTTAAATGCTAGGCCGAGTACCAGGACGCGCGCCCCATCGACATGGATTCGTCGTTTAAGCATCGCTTTAACCAGCTGCGACACAACGTAAGCACCCATACCGTCGTTTAATCGGCGGCCTGCAAGGATAATTTCAGGATGATAACCAATGCTCTGAGCTTTATGAGTCAAATAATAAGGATCAACTCCGATGCAATGACCTCCGACCAAACCAGGGCGGAAAGGCAGGAAGTTCCATTTCGTTCCAGCTGCTTGGAGTACTGCCTCGGTGTCGATTCCCATCTTGTTGAAGATGATTGCAAGCTCGTTGATCAGCGCGATGTTTAGATCGCGCTGGGTATTTTCAATGACCTTAGCAGCCTCGGCGACCTTAATGCTGGTTGCCTTATGGGTCCCGGCCGTGATGATCTGGTTGTAAAGATCATCAACCAGGCCAGCGACTTCAGGGGTAGATCCGGACGTGACCTTCTTGATGGTCGTAACGCGATGTTCTTTATCACCTGGATTGATTCGCTCCGGACTGTAGCCCGCGAAGAAATCCACGTTGAACTGCAGCCCGGAAATTTTTTCCAAGACTGGCACACAATCTTCCTCGGTGGCTCCCGGATATACGGTGGACTCGTAGATTACGATATCGCCCTTTTTCAATATTTTTCCGATGCTCTCGGAAGCTTTGATCAAAGGCGTGAGATCAGGCTGCTTATGCTCGTCTATCGGTGTGGGGACTGTGACAATAAATACATTGCAATCTTTAAGATCTTCGAGCTTAGCGGTATAAGTGAGCATCTCAGCTTGCTTGAGTTCGACATCGCTTACTTCGAGGGTAGCGTCATGGCCTGCCTGTAAAGCTTCGATTCGAGGGTTGTTAATGTCGAACCCAACCACAGCACGACGTTTCCCAAATTCAACGGCAAGCGGTAGGCCGACATATCCCAAGCCAATGACGGCGAGTTTCACTTCTTGCAAGCTAACCATAATAAATCCATCTGAACGTTAGAATTTGAACCCAGCGCTCTATTGCCCTATGGCTCAGCACGCTGTTGCTCCGTATAAATATGATCAGGCAGTGACGTACACATCCTTGCCCTTATTTGCATATAGTGCGCAGAGTTGAGCGGACAATTCTCGCTTCGCTCCCTCCTCCCCATGCACCACTCGAATCTCCCCCGGCCACTCCTGCATTCCGGTCACGAATTCTACCAACCCCTTCTGATCCGCATGCGCCGAGTAGCCGCCGATAATGGCGATGCCTGCGCGCACGTCAATGCGTTCACCGTCCAGATACACATAACCACCCTTGGGTCCGTAGGTTTGAATCTCATGCCCGGGCGTGCCCTTGGCCTGGTAGCCGACAAACAAAACGTTATGCCGTTTATCCCCTAGCATGGCCTTTAGGTAATTGACGATGCGACCGCCGCTGCACATGCCGCCACCGGCAATAACGATGGCTGGGCGTGCAGTCTGGGTCAGATGATTCACGATGCGCTGATGATCACCGTGGCTATTGATGGTAATGAGTTGCTCGAAGGCCAACGGGCGGCGCCCGGATTCGACACGTTCACGCGCCTCTTGGTTCCAATAGGGCTGCAGCGCCCGGTAGGCGTCGGTGAAGCGGCTCGCGAGCGGTGAGTCGAGGATAATGGGGAGTTCGGGCCAGTTTGGTTCCGTGTGGGGCTTGGTGTTATCGCTGGGCTCTGCTCCCCTCACCCCAGCCCTCTCCCCGGAGGGGAGATGGGGCATATCGGAGCTGGCCGGGGCTTCGTCGCCGGCCCTTCGCCTCACGTCAGTCCTTTCCTCAGCAGGCAGAGGGGCCTGATCTGCGGCTGTTCTTTGTTTGCTCTGAATGATGTCTTCCAGTTCGTAGAGCAGTTCCTGGGTGCGGCCGATGCTGAAAGCTGGAATGAGCACGGTGCCTGGGTCTTCCAGAGCCTGTGCGATAACGGCTTCGAGGCGCTGGCGGCGGGTGCTGCGGTCTTCGTGAAGACGGTCGCCGTAAGTGCTTTCCAACACGAGGATATCGGCGCGTTCGGGCGGCTGCGGCGGCATCAGGAAGGGTGCGTGCGGTGCACCCAGGTCGCCGGAGAACACGATGCGTTTGCTCTCGTTCCGGCGCAGGTAGTTCAGGTCGAACTCGACATAAGCGGAGCCGAGGATGTGGCCAGCTCGCTGCAAGCGAACGCGCGCGATCAAGTCTTCAGTTTCGAGCAGGGTGAACCAGTGCTGGTAAGGCAACGCGATGATGCGTTTCTCGACCTGCTCGATGTAGCGCTCGACCTGCGCCTGGTCACGGCTGATGCCAACCTTGAAGGCATCTTCCAGGACGACAGGCAGCAGCTTCGCCGAAGGCTCGCTGCACAGGATGGGGCCGTCGAAGCCCGCCGCAAGGAGATAGGGAATCCGGCCGACGTGATCGATGTGAACATGGGTGACGATCAGCGCCCTGGCCGTATCGAGTGGAAACTCGATGGACAGTCGGTCCGCCTCCGATCCGCCGGGCAATGAAGCATCGTTGCCCTGGAACAACCCGCAATCGATCAGCACGCTGGCCGAGACGTTCATACGAAGCTGATGGCAGGAGCCCGTCACGCCATCCTTGGCTCCGTGATGTTCAATGATCGGATACTGCACGGTTATTCCCTTAACTAATACGTAAAACACTCGTGACAAACTAGCCACGAGTCCGCATGGAAAATGAAACGCGATTCTATACGAGTTGGACGCTCGTCGGCTGGCTACCACCAGCCGACGGATGGGCGGTCAGATCTGTACAGCTGGGCGGCGCAGGTTACGCACCAAGGCAATGAACAGTCCGAGCATGCCACCGAGCACGAGGGCCAGCGCGACGATCAGCACCTTTTTAGGCTTGATCGGCCGGGTTGGCGCTACCGCACTCTGGTCCACGGAGACCAGTTCGAGTGCATTGGTGTCGAGATGAAGGGCTCGCAGACGCGCAGCTTCTTCGCGCCAGCCAGCGAGGTCTTTGAGGAAAAGGTCTTCGTTTTCGCGACTGTTCAGCGTTTCGATCTGACGGTTGTGCTCCAGCAGCTTGAGCTCCCGGGCAATCTGTGCGATGCGCGGCTCGGTGAAATCGTCGGAGCGACGAGCCAGCAGCGCCTTGCGCTCTGCCTCCAGCGCATCGCTACCCATGAAGTACAGCGGAATCTGCTGGTTGTTCACTTCGGTACGGATGACGCTGCCCTGACTGGTAATCTCGGCGGCGCCAAGCGATGACGGTGTGGTGGGCTTGGTGATGCCCAGCGAGCTGGCGATACGAATCGCTTCGTTGAGCTGGTTGATGCGGTTATCACGGCGAGTCTTCAATTGCTGACGCAGCGCGGAAAGCTCATCGTTCAACTGAGCGCGTTTGAGCGCGTCTGCCTCGCTGAGCTTGGCAATCTTGATCTCTTTGCTCGCCTCGTAGTTGGCGCGGGCGGCGGCCATGTTCTTTTCCAGCTGGCTCAGGCGGTTGCCGATCAGGGTGTCGAGGTCCGCAGCGATCTGCTTGCGCACGCTATCGAGCGAGTACTGAACGAACCCATTGACCACTTGCACGCCATTGATGCCTTCCGGATAGGTCAGCTGGATACCTACGAAAGGGGTTGTGCTCTCGGCTTTTTTTGGGTCGGGCTGTACGAGCTTGAAGGCTTCATCATTGAAGGTTTCAAACGTTTGCTCGAGACTCCGACCTGGCTGAGCAAGCTCAGCGAAAAGCGGCTGGTTGTCACGGAAGAAACTCAGGCGGTTTTCATAGGAATCCAGTGCTGCGGCCACCTGTGTCAATGCTTGCTTGGGTGACAACTTATAGATGCCCAGATGGTTGAGCTCATCGAGATCCTTGATCGCAGCAGGACGCAGCACGCTTTGCACGGTGTAATAAGGCGTAGCGAGCAACGCGTAGGCAATTCCGATAAGGCCGGCGAAAACAGTGACCGCAACGATTAGCGTTTTTTGCTTCCATAGCACGCTGAAAAGTTGCAATAAATCAATTTCGTTAGAGCTCACCGGAGTGAGAGCTTCGGGAGAGGCTACAGCGTTCACGTCGAATTCCATCTCGTGTTGGAGCGCAGCTGAATGCGGCGCCGGGGTCGGCTACCACAAAAAAAGCGAAAAGTTCCGTCACCATTTTTGCGGGCCGCTATTTTGCCACCTAGTGCACAAAAAACAAGCGGAGCGACTGAGATAGACGTGCTGTCAAATGCCACACCCGACCAGCGGCTCCCCTTGCCAGATCGAGCTGTTCTTGAAAGCTGCATTCGCTGCGGGGCGCGCCTTTCGCAATGCGGATTCGTACGGACTGCGGGTAGGCGCAGAGGGCCAGCCTCGGCGCGAAGCTTTAGGGCGGCAGGCCTGCAGCCTGTATTCGCCGCGGGGGCGCGGCTCCTACAAAGACGGTTGGTGCGGGCTGTCGGTATGTAAGCGAGGCCCGCCTTGGAGCGAAGCTTGGATGGGTCAGGTAAGCCGCATTCGCCGCGAGGGCGCACTCCCAACAGAAGAGCACCCGGCCCAGGGATTGGCTTTGGCTATCGGTAAATCGGCTGTGGATCGGAGCTGCGGTTTACCAGACTGCGAATCAGCGCGATAAAGACGCCGAGCATTGCACCCAGTACGAGTCCAAGAGCCAAGATCATCGCCTTCTTGGGTTTAACAGCATTGTTCGATTGCAACGCCGGCTGATCGAGCCGCACCAACCGCAGACGCTCGGTATCGAGCTTGATAGCCTTCAAACGAGCGGCTTCTTCTCGCAGTTCTGCCAGGTTGGTGAGGTAGAGATCCTCACTTTCGCGTTCTTTCAGGATTTCCACTTCTCGATTGTTTTCCAGCATCGCCAGCTCTGACTGGATTTCAGCGATACGAGGCTCAATAAAGTCGTCGGATTTGCGGTTGGCCAGCGCGTCCCGCTCAGCCATCAACGCTTCGGTGCCCATGAAATACAACGGCATTTCCTGATTGGTCACCTCAGTCCGAATGACCTGCGCGCCACCGCGGGGGGCCTCAGCCATGGCTGACGGCGTCGTTGGTGTACGGATCCCTAGCGACTCGGCAATGGAAATGGCCTCGCTCAGCTCCTGGATACGGTTGGTGCGGCGCGTTTTCAACTCCTCGCGCAATGCCTTGAGTTCGTCCTGTAGCTGGGCACGCTTGAGGGCGCTTTCTTCGAGGAGCGTGGCGATCTTCGCTTCCTTGGAGGCGTTGTAGTTCGCGCGCTGCGCCTCCATGTTCGTCTCCAGACTGGCCAATCGGTTGCCGATCAGGCTATCCAGATCCTCGGCGATTTCGCGACGCTCCAGTTCCAGTACGTAGGCAACGAATTCATTTACAACCGAGGCTCCTTCCATCCCTTTCGGATAGGTGAGCTTAAGGCCTACGAACGCACTGCGGTTATCGGTGCGCTTGGGGTCCGGGAATAGCATTTCGAAGGCTTTTTCATTGAATTCGGCGAAGGTCTGCTCAAGTGAATCACCTTGCTTGGGAATATTCTGAAAAAGCTCCTGATGGCTCAGGAAAAACTCCAACCGGTTGTCGTAGGACGAAAGACCGCTCGCCACCCGGTTGATCGCCTCCTCCGGACTGAGCTTGTAGAGGCCGGTCTCGTTGAGTTGATCGAGGCTGCTGTGCGGGACGGGTCGCAGGTAAGTCTTGGTTTCGTAGTAGGGCGTCGCAAGGAATGCGTAGGCTGCAGCGATGAGCGCGACGATTAGCGTCACACCGACAATAAGCAGCTTTTGCTGCCATAGCGCGCGAAACAGCTCGACGAGATCTATTTCTTCGGGTGTAGAGGTTTGGTGCTGCACGGTCTTCCCCAGTTCCTTGTTATGGATGCGCTTCATTGCCAATAAGCGAACCGGGATTAGTCCATATTGCAGACCACAAGTTCAGGTGAGCTGATGATTTTTAACAGCTTTTGATCTCTCGACTCTGCCAACGATGGCAGGCCAGATAGCGAGTTACTCGTCTTCGTTAACCCGATCCCGCAGCTCCTTGCCCGGCTTGAAATGCGGAACGAACTTGCCGTCGAGCGGGACGGATTGGCCGGTTTTGGGGTTGCGGCCTACGCGCGGTGCGCGGTAATGGAGAGAAAAACTGCCGAAACCGCGGATCTCGATGCGGTCACCGGTGGCGAGCGCCTGAGCCATTTGCTCGAGCATGGTCTTGATGGCCAGCTCGACATCCTTGGACGAAAGAAGGCCTTGATGGGTGACGATACGTTCGATCAACTCCGACTTGGTCATGGTTTTTCCTTCGTTTTCAAGCGGCTAGATCATTTGGGTTGCGATCGTTTGTAGCATGTTGTTCAGAGTTTGAACAGCCTGGACGTTTGGGTCAGGTTTTTTGGAGGCTGGGGCTCGGGGTGCAGGTTGGTGGGTCGCTGAGCAGGCCTTTGGCTCGCATTCGCCGCGGGGTCGCGGCTCCCACATGATGTGGTGGGTTTGGATTCTTGGAGAGAGCTGGGGCTTGGGGTGGAGGTTGGTGGTTTGCTGGGCAGGCCTTTGGCCCGCATTCGCCGCGGGGTCGCGGCTCCCACATGGAGTCAAGGGGTTTGGGTTTTGGAAAGGGCTGGGGCTTGGGGTGAAGAGTGGTGGGGGGCTGGGCAGGCCTTTGGCCTGCATTCGCCGCGGGGGCGCGGCTCCTACATGGAGTCAAGGGGTTTGGGTTTTGGAAAGGGCTGGGGCTTGGGGTGAAGGTTGGTGGTTTGCTGGGCAGGCCTTTGGCCTGCATTCGCCGCGGGGGCGCGGCTCCCACATGGAGTCAAGGGGTTTGGGTTTTGGAAAGGGCTGGGGCTTGGGGTGAAGGTTGGCGGGGGCTGGGCAGGCCTTTGGCCAGCATTCGCCGCGGGGTCGCGGCTCCTACATGGCGTGGTGGGGTTTGGGTTTGGAAAGGGCTGGGGCTTGGGGTGACGGTTGGTGGTTTGCTGGGCAGGCCTTTGGCCTGCATTCGCCGCGGGGGCGCGGCTCCTACATGGAGTCAAGGGGTTTGGGTTTTGGAAAGGGCTGGGGCTTGGGGTGAAGGTTGGCGGGGGGCTGGGCAGGTCTTTGACCTGCATTCGCCGCGGGGTCGCGGCTCCCACAAGCGGGCGGGGTGGGGTTTGGTTGTGGGAGCCCCGACCTCGGGGCGAAGCGTTTTCACGATTGAGCGATGTCGGATGGTGAGGAACGGATCGCTAACGACGGTACGCATCGACGCTAAGCTGCATAAATAGCGAGCAAAGGACGAAAGAGCATGGACGCTTATTCTGCATCGAGCCGACTTCGTAAAGGCCGCTGGTCTGCCCAGGGCCAGATCTATCTGGTCACCACTGTCGCTCAGGATCGACAACCGGTGTTTCGTGACATGGCCGCGGCACGAGCGTTGATTCGTACCATGCAATCCGATGAAGCAAGGGGTACCAGCAGGACATGGGCGTTTGTCGTAATGCCTGATCATCTTCACTGGCTGGTCCAGTTAGACCAAGGCACGCTGCCTCAGCTCGTTGGGCGGGTCAAATCGATCTCAGCCAGGCAGATTGGGCAATCTATCTGGCAGGCAGGCTTTCATGACCGAGCGCTACGTACCGGGGATGATCTGAAGTCGGCAGCGCGATACATCGTCGCGAACCCGCTGAGGGCGGGGCTGGTAGATCAGATTGGTGACTATCCGCATTGGGATGCGGTTTGGTTGTAGGTTGAGATTATTGGCATCCCTGCGGCCTGCTTCGCCGCGGGGTCGCGGCTCCTACAGGAGCGGTGCGGTGAGGAGTTGGAATGGCAGGGGTGAATTGATGGGGCAAGCCCCGACCTGCTTTCGCCGCGGGGCGCGGCTCCTACAAAAGCACGCGGCTGAGGGTGGGTCTGTGGGAGCCCCGACCTCGGGGCGAATACCGCTTTAGGAAACAAAAAAGGGTGAGCATAAGCTCACCCTTTTTATTCAACGCAAAGACGATCAATCCTCGCGATAGCGACGCAGCTTGAGCTGCTTGCCGCCGACGCGGGTGTCCTTGAGTTTGCCGAGCAGGCGCTCGAGCCCCTCTTCCGGCAGTTCGACCAGACTGAAGCTGTCACGCACCTGGATGCGGCCGATCGCTTCGCGGGCCAGGCCGCCTTCGTTGAGGATGGCGCCGAGCAAGTTACGTGCAGCGATGCCATCACGTGCGCCCAGCGGTGTACGGCAGCGGGCACGGCCTTCAGCCAACGGCACGGGTGCGCGACGCTCGCGGTCACCACTGCGCTCTGGACGATCGGAGCGCTCACGCGGGCCACTGGTCGGCACCAACGGCTGCTCTTTCTCGACTTCAGCCAGGGTCAGCGCCTGGCCATTAGTGGCTTTGCGCAGCAGCGCAGCGGCCAGAGCGCGCGGCGTGCAGCCGATATCAGCAACCAGCTTGTCGAGCAGCTCACCATGGCTGGCTTCGGCATCGGCCACCAGCGGCGAGAGGCTGTTGGTCAGCTTCTTGATGCGCGCGTCCAGGACTTGCTGCGCATTCGGCAGACGAGCTTCGGCGACCTTCTGGTTGGTGACGCGCTCGATGACTTGCAGCATACGGCGCTCACGCGGGGTGACCAGCAGCAACGCACGCCCTTCGCGACCCGCACGACCGGTACGGCCGATGCGGTGCACATAGGATTCGGGGTCGTACGGCATGTCCACGTTGAATACGTGAGTGATGCGCGCCACATCGAGACCACGGGCGGCGACGTCGGTAGCGACAACGATATCGAGGCGACCGTCCTTGAGCGATTCGATGACGCGCTCGCGCTGGTTCTGAGCGATGTCACCGTTCAGCGCAGCGGCCTTGTAACCCTTGGCTTCCAGCGCGGCGGCCAGATCCAGCGTGGCCTGCTTGGTACGCACGAAGGCGATCAGGGCATCGAAGTCTTCGACTTCCAGCAAACGCAGCACCGCGGGAATCTTCTGGTCGGCGTGGACCATCAGATGCGCCTGCTCGATACGAGCGACGGTCTGGGTCTTGGCGGCAATCTTGATGTGCTGCGGCTCGCGCAGGTGCTTTTCGGCAATGGCGCGAATGGAGTGCGGCAGGGTCGCGGAGAACAGCACGCTCTGGCGGCTTTCCGGCATGGCTTCGAAGATCACTTCGAGGTCATCCATGAAGCCCAGCTTGAGCATCTCGTCGGCTTCGTCGAGCACCAGGAACTGGATGGTCGACAGCAGCGCGCTGTTGCGGCTCAGGTGATCGACCAGACGGCCTGGGGTGGCGACGATGATCTGCGCGCCCTGGCGGATGGCCTTGAGCTGCGGGCCCATCGGGGCACCGCCGTAGACAGCGACGACGCCAACACCCGGCATTTGCTTGGAGTAGGTTTCGAATGCAGTGGCGACCTGCAGGGCCAGTTCGCGAGTCGGCGCCAGGATCAGCGCTTGCGGTTCGCGCTTGGCCGGGTCGATTTTCGAGAGGATGGGCAGTGCGAACGCCGCGGTCTTGCCGGTGCCGGTCTGGGCCTGGCCGATCATGTCGTGGCCGCCGAGGATAACCGGGATAGCCTGGCTCTGGATGGCCGAAGGCTCTTCGTAGCCCACTGCGGTTACGGCAGCGAGTACGGAGGGATGAATACCGAGTGCGGCAAAGCCGCCGATTTCTTGGGTCATGGGTCTTTTCCTGATGCTCCGCAAAGACCCATGTTCCGAAGCTGCGCATGCCATGCAAAACCCGAAGGTCACCCTGGCAGCCTGGTCGGCGGGGTTTGCGAAAACGTAATGAATGATGAATCGTCTAGGACAGCCGCGAGAAGCGGACAGCAGCCGAAGCAGCGCTTCGTGTGTTGCAGTACCTGAACGCGGGCTGGGTTTCAGCCGGCGCGTACTATACCGGAATTCTGTGAAGCTGTGCGTGTAATTTGTCTGCGGAGTTAGGTTTGGATGGCAGGCCCGCGCGATCTTCCCTGCCCCTGTGGAAGCCCCGCCCCCCGGGGCGACGCTTTTGTCTTTTGAGCGGGCAGTCAGCCCGCTTTCGCCGCGAGGGCGCGGCTCCTACCAAAAGCAGAGGTGCGGGTGATGGGGCATGTCAAAAGCAGGTCAGCGCGATCTGCCCTGCCCCATGTGGGAGCCCCGCCCCCGGGGCGAAGCTTCTGGCTGAGCGGGCAGTCAGCCTGCTTTCGCCGCGGGGGCGCGGCTCCTACTAAAAGCAGAGGGTGCGGGTGATGGGGCATGTCAAAAGCAGGCCTGCGCACCGCTTTGCGCCACCCTGTGGGAGCCCCGCCCCGGGGCGAAGCCTTTGGCTTTTGAGCGGGCAGCCAGCCCACTTTCGCCGCGGGGGCGCGGCTCCTACCAAAAGCAGAGGGTGCGGGTGATGGGCATGGCAAAGCAGGCCCGCGCGATCTGCACTGCCCCTGTGGGAGCCCCGCCCCCGGGGCGAAGCCTTTGGCTTGAGCGGGCAGCCAGCCTGCTTTCGCCGCGGGGGCGCGGCTCCTACTAAAAGCAGAGGGTGCGGGTGATGGGGCATGTCAAAAGCAGGTCAGCGCGATCTGCCCTGCCCCTGTGGGAGCCCCGCACCCGGGGCGAAGCCTTTGACTTTTGAGCGGGCAGTCAGCCTGCTTTCGCCGCGGGGGCGCGGCTCCTACTAAAAGCAGAGGGTGCGGGTGATGGGGCATGTCAAAAGCAGGTCAGCGCACCGCTTTGCTCTACCCTGTGGGAGCCCCGCCCCCGGGGCGAAGCTTTGGCTTTTGAACGGGCAGTCAGCCCGCTTTCGCCGCAGGGGCGTGGCTCCTACCAAAAGCAGAGGGTGCGGGTGATGGGGCATGTCAAAAGCAGGCCAGCGCACCGCTTTGCGCCACCCTGTGGGAGCCCCGCCCCCGGGGCGAAGCTTTTGGCTTTTAAATCGCCTTACGTCAGCTCGCCGGACGCAGTGCCTCTATCAGCGAGTCCAGCGAATAGCCCAGGCGTGGCGCGAGTGCCGTGGCGCGTTCGCGCAGGGCGGCGATGTCGAGGACTTGGTCGAGATCAGCGGGCACGAACAGCACGACGTTGCCCTCCTTCACCGGGCATTCCCAATAGTGCCGATGAAACAGCCCGCGCAGCAGCGCCGCGCCGAGCGGCTTGTCATCATCGGTGCCCCATTGGTTGATGATCAGCCAACCGTCGGGGTTGAGCCTCTGTTGGCAGCGTTCGAGAAAGCGCCACGCCAGGTGCGCCGCTGCCGGCCCCATATCGGTATAGAGATCGACGAAAATCAGGTCGGCCGTCTCGGCTGAATCGAGCAGTTCCACCGCGTCGCCAATACGAACATACAGCCGCGAATCATCCTGCAAACCCAGATAGCGCATCGCGAGGTCCGGCACATCCGGACGCAACTCGATGGCTTCGACGTCTTCCAGCGGTAGGAACTCCAGGCACGCCTGCGTCAGGGTGCCGGCACCCAGCCCGAGAAATAGCGCCGTCTCGGGGGCTGCATGCATCAAGCCCCCCATCAACATGGCGCGGGTGTAGTCGTATTCAAGCCAGCTGGGATCACGCGTGAAAACACAGCTTTGCTCAACGGCCGCGCCAAACTCGAGGAAACGGTAGTCGCCGACTTCCAGCACACGGATCAGGCCGAAGGCATCTTTCACTTCGGCCAGCAACACTTCCTGCTTATCCATTGCGCTCACTCCAAACCAGTCGGCGCATCTTACCCAGCCCGATTGGCAACGGCTATCAGCGCCGAGGGAGCGCATCAGGTAAAATCGGCGCACTTTTTTCGGACGGACACGACAGCCATGAGCCACGCCTGGAGCCCCACCAGCTGGAGAGCCAAACCCATCCAGCAACAGCCCGAATACCCGGATGCGGCGCATCTGCAGCGTGTAGAAAACACCCTGGCGAGCCTGCCGCCGCTGGTCTTCGCCGGTGAAGCACGGGAGCTGCGCCGACAGTTTGCCGAGGTCACCCAGGGTCGTGCCTTCCTGCTGCAGGGCGGCGATTGCGCAGAAAGCTTCGCCGAGTTCTCCGCACCGAAGATCCGCGACACCTTCAAGGTGCTGTTGCAGATGGCGGTGGTGATGACCTTTGCTGCGGGCTGTCCGGTGATCAAGGTCGGTCGCATGGCCGGGCAGTTCGCCAAGCCGCGCTCGTCCGGCAACGAGACCATCGACGGCGTCACCCTGCCCGCTTACCGCGGCGATATCGTCAACGGCATCGGCTTCGATGAGAAAAGCCGCGTGCCGGACCCGGAGCGTCTGCTGCAGGCCTATCATCAGTCCACGGCCAGCTTGAACCTGCTACGCGCGTTCGCGCAGGGCGGTTTTGCCGACCTGCACCAGGTGCATCAGTGGAACCTCGACTTCATCGCCAACTCGCAAATGGCCGAGAAGTACCACCAGCTGGGCGCGCGGATCGATCAGGCGCTGAGATTCATGCGCGCCTGCGGCATGGACAACGCACCTCAGTTGCGCGAGACCAATTTCTTCACCGCTCACGAGGCGCTGCTGTTGAACTACGAGCAGGCCTTCGTTCGACAGGACAGCCTCAGCGGTGGCTGGTACGACTGCTCGGCCCACATGCTGTGGATCGGCGACCGGACGCGACAGCTGGACGGCGCCCATGTGGAATTTCTCCGCGGCGTGGGTAACCCGATCGGCGTGAAAGTCGGGCCGAGCATGGATAGCGACGAGCTGATCCGCCTGATCGATATCCTCAATCCGGAGAACGATCCGGGTCGCCTGAACCTCATCGTGCGGATGGGCGCCGACAAGGTCCAGGATGGCCTGCCACGCCTGATCCAGACCGTGCAGCGCGAAGGCCGGCATGTGCTGTGGAGTTCCGATCCCATGCACGGCAACACCATGAAGGCCTCCAGCGGCTACAAGACGCGGGACTTCGCACGGGTGTTGGCCGAAGTGCGGCAGTTTTTCGAGGTACACCGCGCCGAAGGCAGTTATCCGGGCGGCATTCACATCGAGATGACCGGACAGAACGTCACCGAGTGCATCGGCGGTTCGCGCCCGATCACCGAGGATGGCCTCTCCGACCGCTACCACACCCATTGCGATCCGCGCCTCAACGCCGACCAGTCGCTGGAAATGGCTTTCCTGATCGCCGAAACACTGAAGCAGGTGCGGCCGAGCTGACAGCCCCTCTCGATGGGCTTTGGCGCGGCCCGCGCCAAACCTCAGGCTGCACGACAGGTCTAAGCATCAGCGCAGCATGGACGACTGCTTATCGATGCGGAATCGCATAATCATCAACAACGGACTGTAACATTCGCGCCGCTCTGGTCCGATTCCTACGCGCTCGCAGCCGAATCGCCCCACTGAGGAAACCTTGCATGTCCGATTCACCACAGAACAAGGGCGCCGCCGTAGCGGCCTCCATCGGTCTGTTTCTAGGTCCGTTTCTTTTGCTGTTGTGCATTCTGACCGAGCCTCCGAGCGGGCTTTCGCATGAGGCTTGGCTCACGATGGGCCTGGCCGGCCTGATGGCGGTCTGGTGGTCCACCGAGGCGATTCCGATCCCGGCAACCTCGCTGCTGCCGATCCTGCTGATTCCGTTGCTGGGTATCGATACGCTGGCCAAGGCCACCGCGCCCTATGCCAACCCGACTATCTTTCTGTTCTTCGGCGGCTTCGTGCTCGGCCTGGCCATGCAGCGCTGGAACCTACACCGGCGGATTGCCTTGGCTACCCTGCTAGCCGTGGGCAACCAGCCCAGCCGTCAGATTGCCGGATTCATGATCGCCACCGCGTTCATCAGCATGTGGGTCAGCAATACCGCGACCAGCATCATGATGCTGCCCATCGGCCTGTCGGTCATCGGCCTGCTGGTCACTGGCAGCGACGAAAGAGAAGGCAGCCGTTTCGCCATCGCCCTGCTCTTGGGAATTGCCTATGCAGCCAGCGTCGGCGGCATCGCGACGCTGATCGGCACGCCACCCAACGCACTGTTGGCAGCCTTCATGCGCGAGACTTACGACGTGCAGATCGGTTTCGGCCAATGGATGCTGCTGGGGCTGCCGCTGAGCATTGGCATGCTCATTTTCATCTGGTGGTGGCTGACGCGCGGTGGCTTCAAGCTCGCCGGCGGCGACAGCCGTGATCTCCTGGAAAAGGAAATGGCCGAGCTGGGCCCCATGTCTCGCGCGGAGAAGATGGTCGCTATGGTTTTCGCGCTGGCCGCGGCCGCCTGGATGCTGCAGCCTTTCCTCGTTGGCTATGTTGAGGGCGTGAACGACACCAGTATCGCCATCGCGGCCGCGCTGGCACTGTTCCTGATTCCAGTGAATTTGCGTGAGCGCGTCTTTCTCATGGACTGGGAGCAGGCGAACAAAGCACCGTGGGGCGTGTTGCTGCTGTTCGGTGGTGGCCTGTCGTTGGCCGGCGTGATCGGCGCGTCAGGCCTGGCCGAATGGATTGCCGGGAACCTGGGCGCCTCCGGAGCCCTGCCGCTGATTCTGATGATTGGGCTCGTCTCGCTGGTGATCATCTTTCTCACGGAAATCACCTCCAACACGGCGACCGCCGCAGCCTTTCTGCCCTTGCTGGGGGCATTGGCGGTTGCACAGGGAATGTCACCTGAGATGCTCGCGATTCCTGCCGCTGTTGCGGCCAGCTGCGCCTTCATGATGCCCGTGGCGACGCCACCCAACGCGATCGTATTCGGCACAGGCCAGATGCCCATCCAGGCGATGATCAAAGCGGGTTTCGTGCTGAACCTGTTCGGCGTCGTGTTGGTCACCTTGCTCTGTTACTTACTAGTTGGCTGGATCTGGGGCGGCTGAGACGTCAACGCTCCGAGGGCGGGAGGTGCCAGCCGTCATGGACCCCAGAAAAACAAAACCCCGCCTAAGCGGGGTTTGTGTTCGAGTCGCCCGGCATCGGCCCGGGTTGTCCGCGATAGCCTGGATCAGGCCTTGATACGGGACTTGTACTCGCCGGTACGGGTGTCGATCTCGATCGAGTCGCCGATTTCGCAGAAGGCGGAAACCTGCAGCTCGGCACCGTTCTTCAGGCGGGCGGTCTTCATGACCTTGCCGGAGGTGTCGCCGCGTACGGACGGCTCGGTGTAGACGATTTCGCGAACGATGGTGGTCGGCAGTTCAACCGAGATCACCTTGTCGTTGTAGAAAACGGCTTCGCAGACGTCGGTCATGCCGTCTTCGATGAAGGTCATCACGCCTTCGAGGTCTTCTTTTTCGATTTCGTACTGGTTGAACTCTTCGTCCATGAAGACGTAGAGCGGGTCGGCGAAGTAGGAATAGGTCACTTCCTTGCGCTCGAGAATTACCGGCTCCAGCTTGTCATCGGCCTTGTACACGGTCTCGGTAGCGGAACCGTTGAGCAGGTTCTTCAGCTTCATCTTGACGACGGCACTGTTACGACCGGACTTGTTGAACTCGGCTTTCTGGATGACCCAGGGTGCGCCGTTGATAACGGCCACTTGGCCGGCACGGAACTCTTGTGCGGTTTTCATACGAACATCCGAATGGAATTAGAGACAAAAAACAGGCCGCGTATCATAGCCAATCTGTGTAAAAAAACACCAGCTTTCCAGCCAGATCGCCGTTGGCGACCTGCTTATGGGTCCAGCGTTCGGCATGCGCGCGCAGCTCAGCCTCGTGCTCGAGCAACGCGGACCAGGCCGCAGCGCTTCCCTCCCCTGCGTTCCAGGCGTGCCAGAAGGCCCGCAACGCAGCCGCCGGCGCGGGGTCCAGGTCGTGCAGGTAAAGCTCGAGGAAGGCGTTGAGCTTGTCCCAGTGAGTGTCCTGCTCCTGCGGATAAATGTGCCAGACCAGCGGCCGACCCGCCCATTGCGCACGGATGAACGACTCCTCGCCGCGCACCGCGTTGAAGTCACAGCACCATAGCAGCATGTCGTACTGATTCTGGGTCATGAACGGCAGCACCGCGATCTGCAGCGCGCCACGGGCATGGCGGTCGCCTGCGCTGAGCGCATCCAGGCCCAGCCAGCTCGCCACGTCACCGAGCACACGCCCCTCGGGAACCAACAGCAGTGACGGCTGCGAGTCGGCGGCCAGTGCGTCGAGCCAGCCGGCGACCGCGCGATTTTCGTAAGCGAACAGCGAGAGCGTGCGCACTCCCGGCGGCACGCTCAGATCGAAGCTCTGCAAAAAGGCTTCGCGCATCGCCGGATCACGCTGGAAGGCCTCGCGCCGCGCCAGCAGATCGCCTTCGCGAATCAAGCCACCAGTGCCCTGCTCGAAGCCAGGAAAGAAAAAGTACTTCTGCAAGCCATCTGGCTGCATCGAAGGCAACGCATGGCAGCCCACCACCCAGTCCTCGGCACTGAGGTATTCCAGATTGAGCCAGAGGATACGGCGCTCGCTACGGGCCATCGCCTCGATATAGGCCGCTGGCAGTTGGCAGGCGAAGGCCTCGATCACCACATCCGCCGGCTCAGCGCCCGGCCAGTCCGGTGCCCAGTGGCGCACGTCGACGCCCTCATGCCATTGTTGAGCAGCCGTAGCGCTGGTACCTGGGCAAAGCCGCGCGAAGGTATCCAGATCGTCCACCCACAATCGCACCCGCTGCTTATGCTCTGCCACGAGCTGCCGCGCCAGGCGCCAGGTCACACCGATGTCGCCGTAGTTATCGACAACGACGCAGAAGATGTCCCAGCTCGCTCTGACCGACAAACCCGATGCTCCTCTGAAAAATTTCACCGTCCCTGCTCTCACCGTGCGGCGACAAGGGATACAAGTATGGTGGCCGCGCGAATGGCAGGCACGGCTATTCGCCGGAGCCTAGGGCACCAGGGCGACAAACAAAAGGGGGATGGTAAGACGTTATGGAGGTGAACCCTACCAGCCACACCCCGGCACACAATGTCACCGCTGCGGCTGCTCCCTTCCGGGCCTGACCGGGTTCACGGCTGATCGTTGCGGGGGGACCGGCAGGGCCCACCATAACAAAACCCGCCTGGCGGCGAGCGGCGCCATTGTACCGGCTTATTCCTAACTTACAACCAATCCTTGATGCGCTAACGCATTGACTCGTCGGGCATTAGTGTCGACCGGGATAGCTTGCCGGACGGACGACGCTCCAGTGGGAACCGCGCCCCCGCGGCGAATGCAGGCCCGAACCGAACACAATGATTGCCGCTTGTTTCGATTTCATGTGCAGTCGAGGCGCGGCCCACGCCCCATACCACACCCTGCCCCCAGCGATGGCCGCCAGCGCACGCCTCTCTCCGATCGAGAGGATCATACGGGGCGACCTCACCGCCCGTCAGCCTGGCTGAAATAACGTCGCCTTACGTCTTCTATCGACCCGAACCCCTATGCAAAACCTACGGTCTGTTTGAGGATAAGGGAGTGCAAAAGCACGGCCGTTTTCCTCCGGAACGCGGCACCAGGACCGAACGAACCAGCGCAGTTGTCGCGCAGCGGAGTCTGGCGGCGCTATCGAAAGAGGTAAGCATGAGCAAAGCTCCCATTGCCATCGTCGGCACCGGCATTGCAGGACTCTCCGCGGCGCAGGCTCTGCATGCGGCCGGACAATCCGTGCAGCTGTTCGACAAGAGCCGCGGCCTCGGTGGACGTATGTCCAGCAAGCGCAGCGACGCCGGCCACCTTGACCTTGGCACCCAGTATTTCACCGCACGTGACCGGCGCTTTACCGAGGCCGTGCGGCAATGGCAAAGCGCTGGCTGGGTTGGCGAATGGTCACCCAATCTCTACCAGTCCCACGGCGGCCAACTGTCGCCTTCGGCGGACGAGCAAGTGCGCTGGGTCGGCGTGCCCCGTATGAGCGCGATCGCCGCCGGGCTGCTCGGCGAGCTGCCAGCCAAGCTGTCGTGCCGTGTCACCGAGGCGTTTCGAGGGGAGGAGTACTGGACGCTGGTCGATGCCGAAGGCAACAACCACGGGCCTTACAGCCAGGTGATCATTGCAATCCCGGCGCCCCAGGCCAGCGCCCTGCTGGCCTCGGCACCGAAGCTGGCCGCCGTGGCCGCCAGCGTGGCCATGGAGCCCACCTGGTCCGTGGCCTTGGGGTTTCCGACACCGCTGGACACCCAGCTCGAGGCCTGTTTCGTTCAGGACGATGCGCTGGACTGGCTGGCACGCCACCGCAGCAAGCCAGGGCGCGAGGGCTCGCTGGACACCTGGGTCCTGCATGCGAGCAGTGCATGGAGCCGGCAGCATCTGGACCTGTCCCGCGAGCTGGTGGTCGAGCGGTTGCTCGGGGCCTTTGCCGAGCTGATCGACTGCGTGGTGCCCGCGCCGGAATTCACCCTCGCACATCGTTGGCTCTACGCGCGCCCGACCCAGTCCCATGAATGGGGTGCGCTCGCCGACACCCATCTCGGTCTGTATGCCTGCGGGGACTGGTGCCTCTCGGGGCGCGTCGAAGGCGCCTGGCTCAGCGGCCAGGAAGCCGCACGGCGGCTGCTCGAGCAGCTATAGCAGACCACTGCCCTCGCCCAGGTCGCCACCAAGCGTGTCGGCCTGGTGACTACGCACACAGCTCATTCGAGCAACCGTCAAGCTGACGCAAGGCGCCTAGCCCAACGCGGTATCGAGAAACATCATGACCGCGAAACCGCCCATCAACCCGACCGTCGCGGGCGTCTGATGGCCGTTGCGGTGGGTTTCGGGAATCACCTCGTGCGAAACCACGAAGATCATCGCGCCGGCGGCCAATCCGAGACTGATCGGGTAAGCAACGGCCAGACCGCTGGAAATGCCCAGCCCGACCAGAGCACCGAGCGGCTCCATCAAGCCGGACGCCGCAGCGACCACAATCGATCGCCCGGCGGAGAGCCCGGTGGTTCGCAAAGCCAACGCGATGGCCAGCCCTTCGGGAATATCCTGTATGGCAATTGCTGTCGTAAGCGGCAGGCCGACGTTCAGGTCGCCGTTGGCGAAACTCACGCCGATGGCCATGCCCTCCGGAACGTTGTGCAGAACGATGGCGAACACGAATAGCCAGACCCGGCTCATGCGCTGGTGGTTCGGCCCGAACGCGCCGGCGCTCTCGTGCGCGTGCGGCGTGAAATAGTCCAGCCCGAGCATCAGCAGCACACCGATTCCGAGGCCAGCCACGACGGTCAATGCCGCCAGCACGCCGCTGTCGAACAACTCACGGGCCGCGGCCAGCCCCGGGAGAATCAGCGAGAACGAACTGGCCGCGAGCATCATGCCGGCCGCAAAGCCCAGCATGCTGTCCTGGGTCCGCGTGGAAATGTTGTTCAGCACGACCGCCATCAGCGCACCCAACGCCGTGGCGGCGAAACCTGCGCTACCGCCGAGCAAGGCGTAGCGGACATTGCTCTCGTTGCCGTTCTGGAATGCGTTGTAGCCACTCGCGATCGACAACGAAACGACCACCAGCACTGTACCTATCAGGCCAAGCGTGACGATGGGATTTGCCTGAGCGTGCGCGATCCATGCCGCGCGTAGCGTCGCTGCGGCGCTTTGAGTGCTTGCCATGAATGAGGCCCCGAAATAATGGTTATCGCCTGCCGTAACCTAGGGAGACGTACGAGCGATCGAGCTGCGAGCGACTGGCAGACATCAGTCCGCCAAGGCGCTTCGAGCGTCTTACGGATATGACCATAAGCCACTCGCCGAGTTTGACTGAGCGCGCGCCGCGCGTGGCGGCGTCAGCGATACGGCGGGGAGATTTCGAAGCGCGCGCCCAGCAGCCCTGCGCTTCGCGACATGCGGCGCGCACCAGCAACAGGATGAGTAGAGAGGGCGAATGCCGAGGGGGGCAGAACGCAGAAACAAAAAAAGCGACCCTTGGGTCGCTTTTCTGCGCTTCGTCACCTTCGATGAGGCTTGAAGCAAATTTGGAGCGGGAAACGAGACTCGAACTCGCGACCCCGACCTTGGCAAGGTCGTGCTCTACCAACTGAGCTATTCCCGCTTGACTTGACGCAATAATGGCGTCCCCTAGGGGACTCGAACCCCTGTTACCGCCGTGAAAGGGCGGTGTCCTAGGCCACTAGACGAAGGGGACGCAGCCCGGAAACTTCAGCTTTCATTCCGGCTTCCAGCGTCTGCGATGTGCTTCTCGCTGCAAGTGGCGCGCATTCTATGGAGCCTACCCAGGGCCGTCAAGCGTCATGTGAAAATTTTTTCGGCACCGATCCGGTGGGTAGTGCCGAGCTATCAGCTTGCCATCCAACGCTCTACACTCGGCACACAACCGTCGGTTAGAGAGGTGCGCCCCGTGTCCCCGGTTCTGATTACAGGATTGGTCATTGCTGGCCTGTTCATATTGATAGCGATTGGCGTGATCAACCAGATCGTAGAGAAGAACAACCTGGAGAAGGCACGCTTACGCGCCGAACTGAGCGACCGTATGCGGCGTTGCGCCAATCTGTCCGACCACATGCCAGGCCAGATGATGACGCCGCCGCTCAAGTCGCTGCTGACGCGTCTGGAATTGCACCTGGCTGAACAGCTGCTGCCGCTGGACAAGAAGAACGCGACGCTCAGCACCCGAATCGATGCGCTGCGCAGCGCTGTAGCGAAGGGCGACGACATCCCTGTTCCGAATCCGCCGGTCAAGGTGACCACCGAGGCGCAGGCCAAGGAGGTTCGTTTGTTGCTCGAGGATCTGCACGCGCAGATCGTATGGGCCAACAAGCAACAGCAGCTCGACACCCCGGCGGCCAAGCGCTGGCTGCAGCAGATTCAGCGCATGATGGTCATGCTGCATGTCGAATACTTCACCAACGTAGGTCAACAGGCGTTGCAACAAGGCAGTGCGCACAAGGCACGCCTCGCCTTCGAACGCGGCATTCAGCATATTCGCAAACAGCCAAACCCGGCCGACTACCAAGCCCTATTGAAGCCGCTCGAAGCGCACTACGCCCATGCCAACAAGCTCGAGCAGACGCAACAGCAACCCAAGCTTGACGAGCCCAGCGAGCTGGCCGAAGGTTTGAAAAGCATGGAAAGCGAAGACGACTGGAAGAAAAACAACATCTACTAGGCTGAAACGGGCGCTGCGGAACCAGTAGCCGAACCATGGACGTCTGCCGCGCCTGGCGCAGGTGATCGATGCTGGCCTCCCCGCCCCTTTTCGCCGTCACCGTGCCCGCGTGGAGAAACTCGATGTCACTGACTGTATTCGGCGCCCCGCTCTCGCCCTTCGTTCGCAAGGTGCGCCTGTGCTTGCTGGAAAAAGGCTTGGACTATCAACTCGAAATCGTCATGCCTTTTACGCCTCCCGAGTGGTATCTGCAGCTCAATCCGCTGGGGCGCATTCCGGCGATGAAAGATGGTGACCTCTGCCTGGCCGACTCGAGCGTGATCTGCCAATACCTCGAAGAGACCTACGCGCAGACCGCTCCGCTGTATGGAAGCAACCCAGTGGAACGTGCGCAAATCCGCTGGCTGGAAAAATACGCCGACTACGAACTCGCCCCGCTGACGACGTTCGGCATTTTCCGCAACCGGGTGCTGAAACCGAGTTCTGGCCATCCGTGCAACGAAGAGAGCGTGCAGAGTGCGCTGACCCAGAAGCTTCCGCCTCACTTCGACTACCTGGAACGCCAGCTCGGCGAGAAGCCGTTCTTCGTGGGCGACCGGCTGTCGATGGCCGACATCGCCTTCACCTGCCAACTGATCAACATGGAGCACGGCGGCGAACGGCTCGACGCGGACCGTTGGCCGGCGCTGGCTGCGCACTTCGCGAGAATGAAAGAGCGGCCATCGCTGCAAAGTGTGCTGCCCAGCGAACAGCGGACCACTGCTAAACTCATCGAAATGGGTAAACAAGCGAGCCAGTCCAGCTGAGGTCTCGCCGTGGTAGGAACCTGAAGCCTGGCCCTGAAAAGCCAAAACGATCAAAAGCTTCGGCCCGAGGTCGGGCCTCCTACATAGCGTTCAAAGCCGCGCCACGCCTCTGTTGTCGGAGGCGCAGCGAGCGTAGGTAACGGCCGAGCGAGGCGCAGGAGTCTGACCCGAAGAGCCAGGCCGCCTACAAACGTCCAAAGGCACGAAGCCGCTGTGCAGAAGGCGCCCCCGCGGCGAACGCGGGCGGCGGTCGAACACGACGGTCCTGCCAAGGGCGTCCCTGGCGCACCTCAGAGCAGTTGAATGCCCACCCACTGCCGGGCAAATTGATAGGCGCAGCGGCCGTTGCGATTGCCGCGAGCCGTCGCCCAGCGGATCGCATCCTTCTCCAGCGCGTCATCCCACTTCCAGCTCAGCCCGGCCTGCTCGGCCAGCGAGCCGACCCAATGCTGCACTACGTTCAGGTAATGCTCCTGACTGAAGGGGTAGAACGACAGCCACAGGCCAAAGCGATCCGACAGCGCAATCTTGTCTTCCACCGCTTCGTTGGGGTGCAGTTCGCCATCGATCATCTGCCAGTTTTCGTTATCGCTCTGCCGCTCGGGCACGAGATGTCGCCGATTAGAGGTGGCGTACAGCAGCACGTTTTCCGGCGCGCGCTCCAGAGAACCGTCCAGAACGCTTTTCAGCACGCGGTAATCGCCTTCGCCGGCCTCGAACGAAAGGTCGTCGCAGAACACGACGAAATGCTGCGGCTGCCCGGAAAGCTGATCGACGACCTTCGGCAGATCCGCCAGATGATCGCGCTCGATTTCAATCAGACGCAGCCCCGCAGAAGCGTGCTCGGCCAAGAGCGCGCGAATCAGCGAGGATTTACCCGTGCCACGCGCGCCCCAGAGCAGGACGTGATTGGCGGGCAATCCTGAAACGAACTGACGGGTATTGTTCGATAGCAGCTCCCGTTGGCGGTCGATGCCGATCAGATCGGCCAGCTTCAGATCGAGCGAGACGCTCAGTGGCTGCAGATAACCACCCTGCCCTTCGCGGTGCCAGCGCGCGGCGAGACTGGCGGCCCAGTCGATCGGCGCTCTCGGCGCCGGCAGCAACGGCTCCAGACGCGTCATCAGCGCCTCAGCACGCTGCAAAAAAGCTTTCAGCTCGACATCCATTGAAGCGACTCCAGACAAAAAAATGCAGTAAAAGCTGCCGCGCCACTCAGGCACGGCACAGCGGGGCAATCACAGCCGCGCCTCGATGCGCGACGCCAACGCTTCCGGCGGCGTACGCGAGGAGAAGCGCTCCACTGTCCGGCCTTCATCGGCAATCAGAAACTTGGTGAAGTTCCACTTGATGGCCTTGCTGCCGAGCAAGCCAGGCGCACGCTTCTTCAGGGCTGCGAACAAGGGATGGGCGTCGCCGCCATTGACCAGCACCTTGGCGAACAGCGGAAAGCTGACACCGAAGTTGCGCTCGCAAAAGGCAGCGATCTGCTCCTCGTCGCCCGGCTCCTGGTGGCCGAACTGGTCGCAGGGAAAGCCCAGCACTACGAGCCCTTGCTCACGATAGCGCGTCCAAAGCGCTTCCAACCCCTTGTACTGAGGCGTGAAACCGCACTTGCTGGCCGTATTGACCACGAGCATCGCCTTGGCATTGAAATCGGCCAGCGTCGTCTGCTGCCCATCGATGGTGGTGCAGGGAATTTCAAGCAGTGGATCGCGCATGGCGGCACCTGATGATGCGTTGCGATGGCCGTTCAGGCCTCGCGCGGCTTGTGATTGAGCGATACCGAGTTGATGCAGTAGCGCAGGCCGGTGGGCGCCGGGCCGTCCGGAAAGACATGCCCCAGATGGGCATCGCAGCGAGCACATTTGACCTCGATACGGTGCATGCCGTGGCTGAAGTCATCGAGGCTGCGGATGGCGGTGTCGCTGACCGGCTGAAAGTAGCTCGGCCAACCGCAGCCGGAATCGAACTTGGCGTCCGAATCGAACAATGGCGCGTCACAGCAGGCGCAGTGATAGATGCCCGGAGCCTTGGTCTCGTTGTATTTGCCAGTGAACGGACGTTCGGTCGCGCCGAGTCGGCAGATTTGGAATTGCTCGTCGGAGAGTTCTTCACGCCAGGCCTCGAGCGGTTTTTCAAGCTTGTCCATCGGTAACCTCCTAAGGGTCTGTTCCCGTTTCGCCGCAACCCGAGGGCCTGGCGGGCGTGGCCGCGAGCGAAAGCGGAAACAGAGCCGCTCTTAAATAAGGCGGATCTGTACCTTTTCCGAGGATCGGGCCGCACGTATGATGCGTTGCTCTTAGACGCCTAGTCTGGCAGCGGGGTTTCCGGCTGCCAAGGCGCCCGGGTTCATGCCAAACGACGCCAGCCATCAAGAGCCGGGCGCGTCTTCACTTCGGGACATTCAGGATCATGCAGGTCAGCAAATCGAACAAGCTCGCCAATGTCTGCTACGACATCCGTGGGCCAGTGCTCAAGCACGCCAAACGCCTGGAAGAGGAAGGCCATCGCATCCTCAAGCTGAACATCGGCAATCCGGCGCCGTTCGGTTTCGAAGCCCCTGAAGAAATCTTGCAGGACGTGATCCGCAATCTGCCGACCGCGCAGGGCTACAGCGATTCGAAAGGCCTGTTCAGCGCGCGTAAGGCGATCATGCAGTACTACCAGCAAAAGCAGGTGGACGGCGTGACCATTGAGGATATCTACCTCGGCAACGGCGTCTCCGAGCTGATCGTGATGTCGATGCAGGCACTGCTCAACAACGGCGACGAAGTGCTGATCCCCGCCCCGGATTATCCGTTGTGGACAGCCGCAGTAAGCCTTGCTGGCGGCAAGCCGGTGCATTACCTGTGCGACGAGCAAGCCAACTGGTGGCCGGACCTGGCCGACATCAAGGCCAAGATCACGCCGAATACCAAGGCACTGGTGCTGATC
Organism: Stutzerimonas stutzeri; assembly: GCF_019090095.1. NCBI lineage: Bacteria > Pseudomonadati > Pseudomonadota > Gammaproteobacteria > Pseudomonadales > Pseudomonadaceae > Stutzerimonas > Stutzerimonas stutzeri. The sequence continues at coordinate 1,293,000 of NZ_JAGQFP010000001.1, forward strand.
AACCCGAACAACCCGACCGGTGCCGTGTATCCACGCGAAGTGCTCGAAGGCATGGTCGAGCTGGCGCGCCAGCACAAGCTGGTGCTGTTCTCCGACGAGATCTACGACAAGATCCTCTACGACGACGCCGTCCATGTCTGCACCGCCTCGCTGGCACCAGACGTGCTCTGCCTGACCTTCAACGGCCTGTCGAAGTCCTACCGCGTTGCCGGCTTCCGTTCCGGCTGGGTGGTCATCACCGGCCCGAAGCACAAGGCGCAAAGCTATATCGAAGGCATCGACATCCTGGCCAACATGCGGCTGTGTGCCAACGTGCCGTCACAACACGCGATTCAGACCGCCCTGGGCGGCTATCAGAGCATCAACGACCTGGTACTGCCGCCGGGCCGTCTGCTCGAACAACGCAACCGCACCTGGGAACTGCTCAACGACATCCCCGGGGTCAGCTGCGTCAAGCCGATGGGTGCGCTCTATGCCTTCCCGCGGATCGACCCCAAGGTCTGCCCGATCCACAACGACGAAAAGTTCGTGCTCGATCTGCTGCTGTCGGAAAAGCTGCTGATCGTCCAGGGCACCGCCTTCAACTGGCCCTGGCCGGACCACTTCCGGGTCGTCACCCTGCCCCGCGTCGACGACCTCGAGCAGGCGATCGGCCGCATCGGCGGCTTCCTGAAGACCTATAGCCAGTAAGCATCGATGGATCTGCAGGTCGACGACTTCTACCACGACGCCGCCGCCGGCCTGCTGATGCTCTATCAGGCGTTCCCGCGCAAGATCACGCTTTACGTCGACGATCTGATTGGCCATGAAGAGCCAGACGAGTTCGGCCTGCCCAGCACACGCCATCAGAGCTGCCTGGGCGCGCTGATATGGCTGGCCGATGAGGGCTATCTGCGCTTCGAAAGCACCATCCAGTTTCTCGCCATCGACCAGGCGACGCTGACCGAGAAGGCCTTTCTGCGCTTGACCAGCAGCCTCTCCGAGCCCGCCAACGACCACGACAGCCTGCCCGCCAGCGTACGCCGCGTACAGTCGAGCCTGGCCTATCAGCTACGCCAGGCATTGCGCGAAGGGCATGGCGAGCGCCTCGCGCAGCTGACACGCCACCTCTTGAGCCAGCCATCGCCCGGCCGCGTCTGAGCGCGCCGACACGGCAGGCGACATAGCTTGAAATAGTCGCCCGGTTGAATAGCGCCGACCCGCACCTTATATAGCCTATCGTTCTTTACTGTTCCTCTTGGAGTTTGCCGCAAATATGATGCGCATTTTCTTGTTCCTGGCCACTAACCTGGCTGTATTGGTCGTTGCCAGCATCACCCTGAAGCTGCTCGGAGTGGATCGTTACACCGGTCAGAACTACGGCAGCCTGCTGGCGTTCTGTGCCGTCTTTGGCTTCGCCGGCGCGCTGGTCTCGCTGTTCATCTCCAAGTGGATGGCGAAGATGAGCACGCGGACCGAGATCATCAGCCAGCCCCGCACGCGCCATGAGCAGTGGCTGCTGCAAACGGTCGAGCAGCTGTCCCGCGAAGCCGGGATCAAGATGCCCGAAGTCGGAATCTTCCCCGCCTACGAAGCCAACGCGTTCGCGACCGGCTGGAACAAGAACGACGCACTGGTAGCGGTCAGCCAGGGCTTGCTCGAGCGTTTTTCGCCGGATGAAGTCAAGGCGGTCCTCGCTCATGAAATCGGCCACGTGTCCAACGGCGACATGGTGACGCTTGCCCTGATCCAAGGCGTGGTGAACACCTTCGTCATGTTCTTCGCGCGGATCTTCGGCAGCTTCGTCGACCGCGCCATCCTGAAGAACGAGGACGGCCACGGCATTGGCTACTTCATCGCAACCATCTTTGCCGAGCTGGTGCTGGGCATCCTCGCCAGCATCATCGTCATGTGGTTCTCGCGTAAACGTGAATTCCGCGCCGACGAGGCTGGTGCGCAGCTGGCGGGTACTCGTGCCATGATCGGGGCGCTCCAGCGCCTGCAGGCGGAACAGGGCGTTCCGGTCGATATGCCCGACAGCCTCAAGGCATTCAGCATCAACGGCGCCCTGCGCAACGGCCTGGCCGGGTTGCTGATGACCCATCCGTCGCTGGAAGACCGTATCGAAGCCCTGCGTCAGCGCGGCTGATCAACGGATCGAGACAAGGGCGGCATCGGCCGCCCTTTTTATTGAGGTCTCACTTGGGATGTCCTGGGCGCCGTTGCTCCGCGCCCGTCAACGCGCTCAACGCTTCTCGCTGGCGTCATCAGCGCGCTAGATGCGCTTCAAGTCGATAGCAGCTCTCTTCCAAACGCGTCAGCCCACGCTGTAGAAACTTCCAGTTGCGTTCGTCGAGCACGTTCGCCCGTTCCAGCAACTCGACTCGCCAACGCCTACCCAACGCTTGCTGGACCTCCGCATCGCTCACGGCGAACGGCGGACCCGACATCTGTTCCTGCGAGTAATCCAACGTAATCAGAAGGCCTCGGCAGTTCGACGGCAGGATGTTTCCAAGGTGCTCGACATAGCGCCTACGCATGGCCTCCGGGAGCGCAATCAGCGCAGCGCGGTCGTAGACCGCCTGGCAATCGGAAACGTCGTCTGCGCTGAGCGCGAAGAAATCACCACAACGGATCTCCAGCGTCCCGGCACGATAGACCCGAAAGTCGCCCTCCACGCTGACCTCGGCGCCGAGGTCGTGCTCACGGAAGAAATCCTCCACGGCGCGCTCGCTCAATTCCACCCCTAGCACCGCATGGCCTTGTTGGGCCAGCCACGCCATATCGAGACTCTTGCCGCATAGCGGCACCAGCACCCGAACGCCATCGGCCAGCCGCAGATCCGGCCAGTGACGGCGTAGATAAGGGTTGACCTCGTTCAGATGGAAACCGATTTCGTTGCGTGCCCAACGTCGTTGCCAGAAGCCTTCGTCCACACCTACACCCTCGTCAGCGCTGATGACGGTAGCTTATCAGAGCCGCGTTGCAGCGCTCGATTCAGGCCCGGCGCAGAGCCGATTCGGTGTCTACGCCAGCGTCACGCATCTGCGCCAGCTTGTAACGCAGGGTGCGCGCGCTGATGCCCAGTCGATCGGCAGTCTCCTTGCGCCGCCCGCGCTCGCTGCGCAGCGTATCGAGGATCAGTTCGAACTCTCGGCGACGAAGGTCGTCGCCAAGGGCGCCGGCCGCCTCGGTCTGCGCAGGAGGCGACATGGGCAAGCGGACTACCGGCACCGCAGGGCTCGATACGCTACCGAGCGTGGCGCCGACCGCAGCGGTCAGGCAAAGATCGGCTGGCATGATCGCGCCGCCTTGCTGCAGGATCAGCGCCCGTTGAATGGCGTTATCCAACTCGCGTACGTTGCCGGGCCAAGCATGTTCGATGAGGCACTGGCACGCCTCGTCACTGAGGCGCACGCCGGTTTGGCGCATCTTGCCCGCATGATTGCGCAACAGCCGCTCGGCAAGCGGCACGATATCCGCCCGTCGCTCACGCAGCGGCGGCCAGGCAAGCGGAAAGACCGAAAGGCGGTAGAAGAGGTCCTCTCGAAAGCGCCCGCTGCGCACCTCCTCAGCCAGATCTCGATTGGTGGTGGCAAGGATGCGAATATCCAGCGCTATCGGTTTGCGTCCCCCGACGCGCTCGACCTCGCGCTCCTGTAGCACGCGCAGCAGTTTGGCTTGCAGTGCCAATGGCATCTCGGATATTTCATCAAGCAGCAGCGTCCCGCCTTCGGCCAGCTCGAACTTACCCGGCTGCATCGCGATGGCGCCGGTGAAGGCGCCTTTCTCGTGGCCGAACAGCGTCGCCTCGAGCATGTTGTCCGGGATCGCTGCGCAATTGATAGCGATGAATGGTTTGTTGGCGCGGCTGGATTGCTGGTGGATGTAGCGGGCCAGCACCTCTTTACCGGTGCCTGATTCACCGGAAACCAGCACGGTCGAGTCACTCTGCGCGACCCGCGCCGCCAGCGCGAGCAACTGGCGGCTCGCCGGCTCGACCGCCACCGGCCCCTCGGCATCCGCTGCACCAAGCTGCCCGCAAGCATGCCGGGCGACCAACTCGAGCAGGACCTTCGGTTCGAACGGCTTGACCAGATAATCCACCGCCCCCTGGCGCATTGCCTCTACTGCCCGCTCCACCGCGCCGTATGCGGTCATTAGCAAAACAGGCACCTGCGGATAACGCTGGCGGACCAGTACCTGCAGCGCATGGCCGTCCATACCCGGCATGTTGACGTCGCTGACGACGAGGCCGAAGTCTTGTTTGTTCAGCGCCAGCAGTGCAGCTTCTGCGCTGTCCACCGCCAGGTAGCGATAGCCGCCGAGCTCGAGCGTGTCGCCCAGAGCCTCTCGCAAAGCGCGGTCGTCTTCGACCAACAGAATCGTTGCGGTCATGGATCTACTCCGAAATGGACGCCACAGCCGTCGGCAGCAGCGGCAGCTGCAACAAGGCACGGGTGCCCCGGCCGGGCTTGGAGCGCAGGCTGAGCGCGCCCGAATGAGCGCGCGCCACCGATTTGACGACAGCCAGGCCCAGCCCAGTGCCGGTGGCACGGGTCGTGAAGAACGGCTCACCGAGTCGCATCAGGGTCGCGGCATCCATCCCAGCCCCGCTGTCACTGACGCTGACATACAGCCATGACGCCCGCGCATACAGATGCACCTTCAGCCGAGGCGCGTCGGTCGCAGCCTGGAGCGCGTTCTCGATCAGATTGAGCAACGCCCCGACCAAGGTGTCGCGGTTGCACAGCAGCGAACCGTCGCCGGCATCGCACTGCCAACGGACCGCAACGCCATCCAGCCGAACGGCTGCCGCGGCATGCAAGGCGTCCATCAAGTCGGCAGGGGCCAGGCGATCCTCCAGTGGCAGGTCGCCGCGCGCGAACACGAGCATGTCGCGGACCTGATGCTCCAGTTCGTTCAGACGGTCCTTCAACCGCCCGGCGAAGCGTTGCTGGTGTTCAGCCGATAACCCGCCCTGCTCCAGATGGCTGGCATAAAGCAGCGCAGTGGAAAGCGGTGTGCGGATCTGGTGGGCCAGCGAAGCCACCATCCGACCGAGCGCGGACAAGCGCTCATGACGCGCCAGTTGCTCCTGCAGCCGGCGGGTCTCGGTCAGATCCGTCAGCAGTACCAGCTGGCCTGGCTCGCCATTGAGCGAGCGCGTGGCGATGGACAGGCGGCGCCCGTCCTTCAGCGATATTTCGTGACCATCGTCTCTGCGCGGCGCGAAGCTGCGAGCGATCACCTCGCGCCAAAGCGCACCTTCGAGCGGCGCGCCAAGGAGTTCCAACGCCACCGGGTTGGCTTCACGAATCACGCCCTGACCGTCGATGACGACGACGCCGCCGGGCAGCAGATCCAACAGGCTCTGTAGGCGTCTGGCCAGGCGCTCTTTTTCGTCGAACGCCTGCAGCTCCTTGGCGCTGGTTTCGGCCAACTGCCCTTTCAGCTCGGCGACACGTGCCTGTAACAGCTGTTGAGACTCACCCAGGCGGCCGGAAACGCGCGCAATCAGCTCGAGCGAATGTTCAAGCTCGGTAGGCGATTCGCCAGGGGGCGGAGTCAACGCTGATGAAGCGGACGCTGAAGTCACTGCACTATCCGTCAAAAGATGGTCGGTGCAGCTCATCCAGCAAGGATCATGCCTGGCGATTTTCCAGGAGGGTGCCACGCAGCCGATCGGCTGCGTGGCGGGTATTCACTCGTCGAGATCGTCGTCGCGACGGTTCATGCCGTACTTTCGCATCTTCTCCACCAGCGTGGTGCGTCGGATGCGGAGGCGCTCGGCGGCACGCGCTACAACGCCGTTGGCATCATCGAGCGCCTGCTGGATGAGCCCTTGTTCGAGGTTGCCCAGGTAGTCCTTCAGATCGAGGCCCTCGGCGGGCAGCATCGCATGCGCGTCCGCGGAAACGATGGGCGCATTGATCGCGGCGCGCTCTTCCATCTCATCGTGCATTCCGATGGCGTACTGCTCGTCATCGTCATCGACATGGCGGAATTTCTTCGGCAGCTCCATCACGCCGATGACGCCGTAGGGATGCATGATCGCCATACGCTCGACCAGGTTGGCCAGCTCACGGACGTTACCGGGCCAGTCGTGACGGCACAGCGACATGATCGCGGCGGAGTTGAAGCGAATCGAGCCGCGCTTTTCGTGCTCCATGCGCGAGATGAGTTCGTTCATCAGCAGCGGAATGTCTTCGATACGCTCGCGCAGCGGCGCCATTTCGATCGGAAACACATTCAGGCGGTAGTACAGATCTTCGCGGAAGCTTCCGTCGACGATCATCTTTTCCAGATCCTTGTGGGTCGCCGCGATGATGCGCACGTCGGCGTTCTGCGTTCGGTTGCTGCCCACGCGCTCGAACGTGCGCTCCTGCAGCACCCGTAGCAGCTTCACCTGCATCGGCAGCGGCATGTCACCGATCTCGTCGAGGAACAGCGTGCCACCCTCGGCCAGCTCGAAACGACCGGCTCGGGACGTGATGGCGCCCGTGAAGGCGCCTTTCTCATGACCGAACAGTTCGCTTTCCAACAGCTCGGCAGGAATCGCGCCGCAGTTGACCGGAACGAACGGCCCGCCACGGCGTTTGGAATGATAGTGAAGGTTGCGCGCAACGACTTCCTTGCCCGTACCCGACTCCCCGAGGATCAACACGCTCGCTTCGGTGTCGGCTACCTGCTGCATCATCTGCCGAACGTGTTGTACCGCACGGCTGGTGCCGACGAGGCTGCGAAAGAGATTGGGTTCGCGCTGCCGGCCGCGGGCCTTGGCCTGGTCGTTCATCTCCCGGTAGACCTGGGCGCGGTGCAGCGAATCGAGCAGCTTGTTATAGCTCGGCGGCATCTCCAGGCTGGTCAACACGCGGCGACGGATTTCGTCAGGCCAATCCGCCGGCACGGGCTCGCCGATCAGCATGAGTGGCAGATTCTCGTCCCACTTGCTGACCTGCTTGAGCAGCTCCACCGCGCCGCCCTTGGTCGACACATCGCCAAGCATTACACCGAGCACACTGCGGCTCGACTCCAGCGCCCCGACGACGTCCTGCCACTCATCGCTGGCGCAGGCCAGATGATCCTCACTGAGAAAATTGAGGATGACCGCCAGGTCGCGGCGACGGTCTCGATCGTCATCTATCAACAAAATCTTGGTTTCACGCCACATCTTGTTTATAGCTCTAGAGGCTGGAAGGAAGCCTGCGCACGTCTCGTAGAAACGGCTACATCGTCGGCAGATAGTCAGTAGTTAATTAAAAAAAACGACTTGAGTCAAATTTATGACGTGATTCACCGACAAAAATAGGGAGAACCTACCTAAGTATTGATACAGAACAGGAAATTAAACGGCAGGCACGGAGGACCCACCGCGGCGCGACATTTATCGTTGCGCGATAAATCGTTGCGCCATAAACATGCCACATTCCCTGCCCAGGAATATCGGGCAGCGGGCCATCGCAGCGTTGCTGACCTGCTCGCGGTCAGCCGAACAGCTGGTAGACGTTGGCGCCCTGCCGGGACTGGTTGAGCTGGCGCAGCTCATCGGCAATACGCTGCTGCTCGGTCTGGCAGGTGGAAACCAGTTCACGATAAAGGCCCACCAGCTCCTGCAGGCCCTGACGAACAGCGGACTCGTTCTCATCGGACTCGGCCACCGCGGCTTCGACCGCCTGCCGGCATTGCAGATCCAGAACGCTGATGGCGGTCCAGTCTTGATGGGCCAAGGCGTCACGCAACGCGATGCCGGTTTCCTCAAGACGTTTGACTGCTGCACTCATGGACTCGCTCCGGATGACTGATGACGATGGGTACGCCGGCACGCTCGTCGGCTCTGAAACCGTTATCGGCAGCCGGCGACGCGCCTTTAACACGAGGCGTGGGGTCGCCGGTGCTCGGCAGGATCAATGCAGGCCGCGCAGTCCGGTCGGCACGCTGGGCGGCGCAACCGGTTCCCAGGGGCCATCCGGACGACCGGAGCAATACCAATCGCCATCCCAGCGGTAGTACAGCCGTTCGCGGTAGAACAGGTCGCGCCCTTCCACGACATAGACGCCCAGGCGGTTATCCCAGTGCGCCGCGCCTTGAGGCGGTGGCGCGTAGCGCGGATGGCTTTTCTGCGTGGCTGGCGGGCGTGGCGCCGGCGGTGTACGCACCGGTGGCGGTGTGACGACCGGCTCACGCGGGACCGACGCCGGCGGGCTCGGCCGACGGCTCGGTTCCGACGTCTGGTAGGGATTGCCGGCGCAGGCGCCCAGCAACAATGCGAGGGTCGTTACGCTCGCGAGCCTGGACAGCCGAAAAGCCGCTGACGATACCGAATCGCTTGCCATTGCTCTGCCTCTGAGCCCTGCGGTCAGGGCGCTGCGGGTTGATCGATGGTCAGTTTGGCCACGCCTTCCGCGGTCGGCGCCAGCGGGCCACTGCTACCCTGCCATTGTCCTTGGGTAGCGTTTCCATCGCGCGAGATGCGGGCGACCAACTTGACCTGTTCGAAGTTGGACAAGCGAAGCTGCGGGGTCATTGCATCGGCATCGCTCAAATTGACGGTCGCGGGCAGGTCGGCCACCGTCAGGCGCTTGACCGCCAGCGGCATCGGCGGGCCGGATACCGCCCGTGCGAACACGAAGACCGTGTCAGTGGAGCGCACCTTGTCGGTCAAGGCCGCATCCAGTCGCACCTCGACGGCCAATCCGGAACCTGTGGGAGGTGCTGCCTCGCCGGTCGGCTTCTCGACGCTCGCGGTCGCCGGCTCGCCAAGCTGTTCGCGAGCCCGGGCGATACCGCCTTCGATGGCGGCCCGTGAAGGATCTTCGGCCGGCAGGGTCGCCACCAGCCGCTCCCAGAAGCCTATCGCCTCGTCGAAACGCTGTTCCTCGAAAGCAGCGATGCCCAACAAACCGAGGCTGGTCACCTCGTGCGGATCGCCCTGCAGAGCCTCGTCGGTCAAGGCCTGCATCTTCGGCGACCACTGGCGGTTCTCGGCGAAATAAAGCGCCTGCGCCCACTGCCCCAGCAAATCCGGCTGGCGACCCGCGAGCTTGATCAACTGCTCGTAAGCGGTCGCCGCATCGGCTGGACGATCCTCGCGCATGTAGGCGCGCGCCAGGAAATACCAGGCCTCGGAGGAATCGGGTTGGGCCTTCACCGCCCGCTCCAGACGCCCGACCATTTCTTCGATGGAGTGAGGTTGGTTGGCGAACTCCCGCGTCAGCTGAACCTTGTCACTCGCGCCCCAATGCAGGTAGAGCGCGTAGCCCAGCAATGGCATGAGGATCGCCACAACCAGCGGTATGGCTCGGCCCAGGTTGCTACGACGATGGACATCGCTGCCCTCGGTATCGTCCAACAGTTCGCGCGCCGCGTCCGCCCGCCCCGCTTCGAACTGTTCAGCGCTGAGCGTACCGGCCGCCTGCTGGCCAGCCAGCTCGGCGAGCCGCTCTTGATAAAGCGCGACGTTGAGCGCGGTCCGATCCTCTTCCGCTTGTGAATGGCGGCCTCTCATCAACGGCAACAGCAGGAACGCCAGGGCGACCAGCAACAGCAGGCCCGCACCTATCCAGAAATCGATCATGGTTGTTTTTTATCCAGCAACGTGGCGAGGCGCTCGCGTTCGGCCTCTGAAAGAGTCTTCGACGATGGATCGCTGGCCGCTCGCCGGCGCCGCATCAGAATGAATACCAGCACGCCCAAGCCGAGCACGAGCAGCGCATAGGGGCCATACCAGAGGACGAGGGTCTTGGCATTGACCGGCGGCTTGTAGCGCACGAAATCGCCGTAGCGTGCCACCAGGTAGTCGACGATCTGCTCGTTGCTCTGGCCTTCCTCGACCATGCGATAGATCTCCCGACGCAGGTCCGTCGCGATGGGCGCGTTGGAGTCGGCGATATTCTGGTTCTGACACTTCGGGCAGCGCAGCTCTTCCACCAGGGTACGGTAGCGTTCACGCTCGGCGTCGGTATTGAATTCATAGGCATCGATCGCCGCCTGCGCCCCGCCTACCAGGCACAGCGCCAGCAGCATCCCGCGAATCAGCAGCTTCATTCTTCAACCAACTCCTGATACAGGGCGGCGATCTGCTCACGCCACACGCGTTCGTCGATCACGCCGACGTACTTGTGGCGAATGATGCCCTGCTTGTCGACGATGAAGGTTTCCGGCGCGCCATACACGCCCAGGTCCAGGCCCAGGGTGCCCTGCGCGTCACTGATATTCAGCTGGTAGGGATCATGGAACTCGCGCAGCCATTTCTGCGCCGCGGCGTTGTCGTCCTTGTAGTTGACGCCGTAGATGACCACGCCCTGCTTGGCCAGTTGATTGAGCACCGGGTGCTCGACCTTGCAGGCGACGCACCAGGTTGCCCAGACGTTGACCAGGGCCGGCTTGCCCTTGATGTCGTCGGCGGTTATCAGGCGTTGGGGGTCTTCCACCGAGGGCAACGAGAAGGACGGCAGCGGCTTGCCGATCAGCGCCGAGGGCAGCTCGGTCGGATCCAGGAACAAGCCCCGATAGAGAAACACCGCGACGACCAGAAAGATCGCCAGTGGCAGCAACATCAACAGTCTTTTCATATCAGGCTCCTTGCTCGGCCATACCGAGGGCATCACGGACCCGAGTCCGGACCTTCACCCGATAACGCTTGTCGCACACACAACACACGCCGCCAAGCGACATCAGCAAAGCGCCCAGCCAGATCCAGCGCACGAAGGGTTTGACATGGACCCTGACCGCCCAGGCGCCGTTTTCCAGCGGCTCGCCGAGGGCAACATAGAGGTCACGGAACAGTCCGGCGTCGATGCCCGCTTCGGTCATCGGCATCTGCTGCACGGTGTAGAGACGCTTCTCCGGGTGCAGGGTAGCGACCTGGCGGTCGCCGTCGAAGACCCGGATGGTGCCCTTGTCCGACGTGAAATTCGGGCCTTCGAAATGCTTGGCGCCGTCGAACACGAAGTGGTAGCCACCGAGCTGCGTCGACTCGCCGGGCGCCAGGCGCAGGTCGCGCTCATCGCTCTGCTGACTGGTGAGCACCACGCCCAATGCGCAAACCACCAGCCCGAAGTGCGCCAACTGCATGCCCCAATAGCTCGGAGCCAGGCTGCGCATTCCCTTGACCAGACCTTTGTGCCGCGTCTTGTCCAGCAGGTCACGAACACCCGCGCTGACCACCCAGGCCGCCAGCAGACATACCGCCAGCACCGCCCAGTGGAAGTCGGCAAACAGCATCGAGCCCAGTCCGCCGAGCACGGCGCTGGTGATCAGCACCGGGGTCAGCATGCCGACCAGCCATTTCACCGGCGTATCCTTCCAGCGCGCCAGGACACCCACGCCTAACGCCAGCAACAGCGCACCGATCAGCGGCAGGAACATGGCATTGAAGTAGGGAGGCCCCACCGAGAGCTTGCTGTTGGACAGCGCATCGAGCAGCAGCGGATACAGGGTGCCCAGGAGAATCATCGAGGTGGCGACGACCAGCAGCAGGTTGTTGACCAGCAAGAGCGTCTCGCGCGACCACAGCCCGAAGCCGATCTGGCTCTTCACGACCGGTGCACGCAGTGCGAACAGCGTCAGCGAACCGCCGATGACCACCAGCAGGAAGGCGAGAATGAAGACCCCACGCGCCGGGTCGGTGGCAAAGGCGTGGACCGACGTCAGCACACCGGAGCGAACCAGGAAGGTCCCCAGCAGGCTAAGCGAGAAAGCCGCGATCGCCAGTAGCACCGTCCAGCTCTTGAAGGCGCCACGCTTTTCCGTGACCGCCAGCGAGTGGATCAACGCGGTGCCCACCAACCACGGCATGAACGAGGCGTTTTCGACCGGATCCCAGAACCACCAGCCGCCCCAACCGAGCTCGTAGTAGGCCCACCACGAGCCCAACGCGATACCGGTGCCGAGGAATGCCCAGGCAATCAGCGTCCAGGGACGCGACCAGCGCGCCCAGGCAGCGTCGAGGCGACCGCCGAGCAACGCCGCGATGGCGAAGGCGAAGGCCACCGAGAACCCGACATACCCCATGTACAGCATCGGCGGATGCACAACCAGACCGAAGTCCTGCAGCAGCGGATTGAGATCACGGCCATCCATCGGCGCCTGCGGCAGGAGTCGGTCGAACGGGTTGGAGGTGACGATCAGGAACAGCAGAAAGCCGATACTGATCAGTCCCATCACGCCCAGCACACGGGCCAGCATGTCCTCGGGCAGTTGCCGCGAGAAGATCGACACCGCAAAGGTCCAGCCGGACAGGATGAGCGCCCAGAGCAGCAGCGAACCTTCATGCGCGCCCCACACCGCACTGAACTTGTAGTACCAGGGCAACGCGCTGTTGGAATTCTGTGCGACGTAGGCGACCGAGAAATCATCCACCATGAACGCATAGGTGAGGCAGGCGAAGGAGAAGACCAGGAAGGAGAACTGACCCCACGCCGCAGGCTGGGCCAGGCCCATCCACTGCCGGTCGCCACGCCAGGCGCCGATCAGCGGCAGCGTGCCCTGCACCACCGCCAGGCACAACGCCAGAATCATTGCCAGATGACCGAGCTCCGGGATCATTTCGCCCCCTCCTGCATGCCAGCACCGTAGGGTTTGCTCTTGCCGCTTTTTTCCAGCGCTGAGCTGACCTCCGGCGGCATGTAGTTTTCGTCATGCTTGGCCAGCACTTCGTCGGCCACCAGCACGCCGTCTTCGTTCAGGCGCCCGAGCGCGACGATACCCTGCCCCTCGCGGAACAGGTCGGGAAGAATACCCTGGTATCGGATAGTGACCGTCTCGGCGTAGTCGGTGACGCGGAAGGTAACGGTCAGCGAATCGCTGCTGCGCTGCACCGACCCTTCTTCGACCATGCCACCGGCGCGGATTCGGGTACCCTGCGGCGCTTCACCGGTGGCGATCTGGGTGGGTGTGTAGAACAGGTTGATGTTTTCTTGCAGGGCGGACAAGGCCAGCGCCACGGCAATCCCCACCCCCGCCAGGATGGCCAGGATGATGTACAGACGCTTCTTGCGCACAGGATTCACTTCATTTCCTCCCGGCGCAAACGGCGCGCCTCGTCTTGCAGGTAACGACGACGCGCCATGACCGGCGACGCCACGTTCAGAATCAGGACCGCCAGGCTGATGCCATAAGAGGTCCAGACGTAGAGGCCATGGTGGCCCATGGCGACAAACTCGGAAAACGACGAAAAATTCATGATGCCCGCCCCACCAGCGCCTTGATTTCAGCCTTGACCCAGCTGCTTCGAGATTCACGACGCAGCACTTCCAGGCGCATGCGCATCAGCAGGACCGTGGCGAAAAAACAATAGAAGCCGATCACCATGACCAGCAGCGGCAGCCACATCTCGACCGGCATGGCCGGCTTTTCCACCACGCTGAAGGTGGCTGGCTGGTGCAGGGTATTCCACCACTCGACCGAGTATTTAATGATCGGGATGTTGACCACGCCGACGATCGACAAGACGGCGCAGGCCTTCGCCGCGCTGTCGCGGTTGCTAATGGCCTGCCCCAGCGCAATCACCCCGAAGTACAGGAACAGCAGAATCAACATCGACGTCAGGCGCGCATCCCAGACCCACCAGGCGCCCCAGGTCGGCTTGCCCCACACCGCACCGGTAACCAGGGCGATGAAGGTCATCCAGGCGCCAATGGGCGCAGCCTGCTGCAGTGCGACGTCGGCCAGCTTCATCTTCCAGACCAGTCCAACCACGCCGGCGACGGCCAGCATGACGTAGATCGACTGCGCCAGGAACGCTGCCGGCACATGGATATAGATGATCCGGAAGCTGTTGCCCTGCTGGTAATCCTGCGGCGCAAAGGCCAGCCCCCAGACTGTTCCAACGACGATCAGCAGCAACGCCGCGCAGGCCAGCCACGGCAGCCAGCGGCTGCTGATCTCGTAGAACCATTTGGGCGAACCCAGTTTATGGAACCATGTCCAGTTCATAGCGCCTGCCTCACATCCAAAACGCCAGCCGATACTGCTCCGAAACCGGACAGTCGCCGCTTATTCGCGATCAATAAATTCATCGTTGTCCTGGCCGCCCATCGACTCGGCTCATCGGTTACGCTCCCGAAAAGATACATCGTGCACTCGGTCACTCGCCGACGCTTATTTTCAGCCCGGCGGCTATGGCAAAGGGTGTCAGGGTAACCGCCAGAACGGTCAGACTGGCCAGCCATAACAGGTAACCCAACGCAGGCAAGCCCTGCAGTGCGGCCTGCAACGCCCCGCTGCCGAGTATCAGCACCGGGATATAGAGTGGAAGGATCAGCAAAGCCAACAGCAGCCCCCCTCGCTTGAGTCCGACGGTCAATGCCGCGCCGACCGCGCCCAGCAGGCTCAGGATCGGCGTGCCGAGCAACAACGACATCAGCAGCACCGGCAGCGCACTGGCCGGCATGCCCAGCATCAGACCCAGAAGTGGCGCCAGCAGCACCAGCGCCAGACCGGAAAACAGCCAGTGTGCCAGCACCTTGGCGAGCACCAGAAGCGCCAACGGGTGCGGCGAAACGACCCACTGTTCAAGCGAGCCATCTTCGAAATCGCTCCGAAACAGCCCATCCAGAGAGAGCAGTACGGCCAACAGCGCGGCAACCCAGATCAAGCCGGGCGAGATGCTTTGCAGCAATTGCGACTCGGGCCCGACGGCCAGCGGAAACAAGGCGATGACGATGGCGAAGAACACCAGCGGATTGGCCAGCTCGGCCGGGCGACGGAACAATAGACGGGATTCGCGCGCCAGCAACAGCGTGAAGACATTGCTCATGCGGCGCGCTGCCCCAGGTCGATCTCACGGAAGCCGGCCGGTGTCTCGGCCAGCGAGTGGTGGGTCGTCAGCACGACCATTCCGCCCTGCTCGCAATGCCCGGCCAGGTGCCGTTCCAGCTGCGCCACACCGCTCTTGTCCAATGCCGTGAACGGCTCGTCGAGAATCCACAGCGGCGGCGGCGAGAGATACAGGCGAGCCAGCCCGACACGTCGCTGCTGCCCGGCAGACAGGGTATGACAGGGTACATCCTCGAAGCCGCGCAGCCCGACCGCAGCCAGCGCTTGCCAGATGGCATCGCGCGTTGCAGGCTGGTGCAAGGCGCACAACCAGGTGAGATTCTCCTCCGCGGTGAGCAGCCCTTTGATGCCTGCCGCATGGCCGATCCACAACAGGTTGCGTGCCAGTTCGCCGCGCTGGCTTTCCAGCCCCCGCCCCTTGAGCAGCACCTGGCCGGCGGTCGGCTGCATCAGACCGGACAGCAGTCGCAGCAGGCTGGTCTTGCCGCTGCCGTTGGGGCCGGCGATCTGCAACATCTCCCCTTCGGCGATCCGCAGGTCTAACCTCTCGAACAGGAGACGCCAGTCCCGCTCGCAGGACAGCGCCACAGCTTCTAGAAAGGGACTGGACACGCTAGGGCTACCTCAAGATGGAGTGAGCCCAGCCGCTATACCGATGGCAGGCCGGGCGGCCGGAATTATACATGCCGGGCCCGCGCGCCAAAGGCCACAACGGCGAAAGGTTGTAAGAGCATTTAAGTAATAATGACCGAGATCAAGAGTACCCAGGCAATCGCCCCGTCCGGCCCGGCCCGGCCCGCGACGAGCTCGACCGAGATGGTCTTGAAGCTGCTGCAGCCGCTGCAGGGACTGCTCGCAGCCGGGGAAAGTGCCGATGCCGAGGTCATCAGCATCAAGGAGGCACTGCAGACGTTCCAGCTCACGCTGCGCCTGACGCTGAACAGCGGGCGCCAGGCAACCGTTGAAACCAGTAGCCCGAAAGCGGCCGCCCCGGGCACGGCCATGCTGGTGACCGCCGTTTCCGACCTGCGCCTGATCGCCGCCTTGCAACCCGGCAGCCGTCAGCCGCAAAGCAGCATCGACCTCTCCCAGTTACCGATCGGTACCGTGGTACAAGGCAAGGTGACCGCTAGCCAACAGACGCAGCAAGACGGCAAGATTCTGTTCAAGGTCGTGATCAGCCTGCTCAACTCACCACTGGCCGGGCAAAAGCTGAGCGTCGAGTCACCCCACCCCCTGGCGCCCGGCAGCCTGATTACCGCACGCGTTCAGGGCGATCAGGCGCTGTCGTTCATGCCCTTGAGCGGCCGTCTGGACCAACTGGTGCTGGGCCAACAACTGACCGAGCAGCATGGTCGGCAAGGTTCGCTGGACGGCTTGCTCAATGCGCTTGGAACCGGCTCGACATTGCCCGGCGAATTGCGCGGTGCCGCCGAGCGCCTGCTGGGCCTGGTACCGAACATGCAGGAGCTCACCGATACCAAGACCCTGGCCCAGGCCCTGGCTCGCAGCGGCGTATTTCTGGAAGCCGGCCTGCTGAGCGGACAGGCCGACACGCTGCCAGCCGATATGAAAGCCGCCCTGCTCCGTCTGATCGCTCAGCTACCGGGGCTGCCGGCAAGCGGACCACTGACTGCCGCACAAGCCGGCGCCGCACTGGGACAGGCGCTACCTGCCTTTGCTCGCAGCGCTTTGGGAGCGCTCGGGCAGTCGAACGCCCGCTACCTGGCGCAAAGCTTCCCCTTGCCGAGTCGATTATTGCCCAACGCCGAGGACGAGGCGGACCTGGAATTGATCCTGAAACTCGCCGCGGCGGCGATCTCACGGCTCCAGACCCACCAATTGTCCAGCCTCGCTCAGACCCAGACCAACCCCGAGGGCGTTCAGGTCACCACCTGGCAGATCGAGGTCCCGATGCGTGACCAGCAGAACATCGTCCCGCTGCAGGTCAAGTTTCAGCGCGAAGAACCGCCGCCACAGTCTCCCAAGGACAAGCCAGAAACGCTCTGGCGAGTCGAACTGGCCTTCGATGTCGTGCCGTTGGGGCCACTGCAAGTACAGGCGCAGCTGTTCCAGGGCAGCCTGTCGAGCCAGATCTGGGCCGAACGCAGCGCAACGGCCAACCTGATTACAGCGGAGCTCGAGCATCTACGTCAGCGGCTGCTCACGGCCGGACTGAACGTGGGCGAACTCGCCTGCCGGCAAGGCATGCCGCCACAAGGGCCGCGCACCTCCCTCGATCAACGCTTCGTGGATGAAACCGCATGACACTCGACACGCCACGCCAGGCCATCGCGCTGAGCTACGACGGCGCCAATGCACCGACGCTGTCGGCCAAGGGCGACGACGAACTCGCCGAAGCCATACTGGCGATCGCCCGCGAACACGAGGTGCCGATCTATGAGAATGCCGAGCTGGTGAAATTGCTGGCGCGCCTGGAATTGGGCGACGCCATCCCCGAGGCGCTTTATCGCACCATTGCGGAGATCATCGCGTTCGCCTGGTACCTCAAAGGCAAGTGCCCTGCTGGCTTCACCGGGCAAGCGGACACGACACTGATACCACGGCTCAATGGGCCTGAGCGTTAAGCGTGGTAATGCCGGTGGAAAGTCCCTTCTGCTGGGGAAAATCTGCCAATACCCAGGCGAAATAGCCCTGGCGGAAATAGAACACCTGCTCGTAACCCCATGCGACGGCAAGCCGAACCGCCTCGGCGCTGGCGGGACAGACCTCGCTGTCGCAGTAGACCACCAGTGGTACGTTTCTCGGCCAGTCGCCCTGCGACAACCCAAAGAATTCGCGCGCCAGGTCCATGTGTACGGCGCCATCGATGTGCCCCCAGCCCCACTCGCGACTCGGCCGCACGTCAATGAACACCGCACCCAGCTCGTGAAGGTGTCTGGCCTGGTAGACGTTGATGGTCATCGCGCCGTCGATCTCGAGTGGCGCTTCGGCCGCATCGACCCAGAGCGGGCTCACCAGCAGGCACGCCATCAGAATGCGTAGCATCACATCCTCCTCCCATCGGGGCACAGGTCTGCGCCGGGCACGGCACAGCCTTGTCCAAAATTGGAGGAAGCAATACCCATATCGTTCAGTGCGCCGGTGTGACCGGTAGGTTTCACCGGCCAAACGGCCACCTGACGGGGACGAGGGTCAGTCGGTGTTGCGCTTCGTCTGATGCAGCTTGCGCATCAGCTCGGCCTCGGACTGGGACAGCCCACAGAATTGCGCCAGATCGTCGGCGCTAGCGCCCATACCGACCAGCTTGGCCGCCTGGGAGAAGGTGTAGTTGTTCGGATCGCGTTGCTCGAGCTGGCTGAGCTTTTCAGGCAACGGGGCAACGATGCGCGACAGCTCGCGCAACGACTTGCCCATGTTGACGCTGCCTTCGAGGTAGTTGTCGAGCCGAGCGCTGAGCTCCTTGATCCGCTGGTCACGCGCCGCATTTTCGAGCGCCTGGGCCCGCGCCTGTTGCTGCTGACGCCGGAACAGCCAGATGCAGCCGCCCAGCAGCGCCAGGCAGCACAGAGCAAGCGCGACGACTGCCGCTACCAGCGATGCGATCATCTATCAGATGCTCTCAAGTTCCGCCCATTCTTCTTCGCTCATCATCTTGTCCAGCTCGACCAGAATCAGCAGCTCGTTGTTCTTGTTGCACACGCCCTGGATGAACTTCGCCGACTCGTCGTTACCGACGTTGGGCGCGGTTTCGATCTCCGACTGACGCAGGTAGACCACTTCGGCAACGCTGTCGACCAGAATGCCCACAACCTGGCGGTCCGCCTCGATGATGACGATGCGGGTATTGTCCGACACCGGTGCGGTTTCCAGCCCGAAGCGCTGGCGGGTGTCGATCACGGTCACCACATTGCCACGCAGGTTGATGATGCCCAGCACATAGCTAGGCGCACCTGGAACCGGCGCAATTTCGGTATAGCGCAACACTTCCTGGACCTGCATCACGTTGATGCCATAGGTCTCGTTGTCCAGACGAAAGGTTACCCACTGCAGAACCGGATCATCGGAACCCTGCGCGGAAGTCATCTTCATAGCCCCACCTCTTCATGTACCGCAATGGCGGTTGATTCTATCGGTTACCGGAGGCGCTCAGGCGCCTCCCTGAATGTTCGGTTCGTTTACGACGGCACGCCCTTGAGGTGACGCGTCGCCCCACTGGCGATCAGCTCCGCCAGCGCGGTCACGTCCACCAGCGCGCACATATGCTCGATCACCGTCCCGGCCAGCCAAGGCCGCTGACTGCGCTGCGTGCGCCATTTGACTTCCTTCGGATCGAGGCGAATCGAGCGACTGACCTGGTGTACGGCCAGCCCCCAGTCGTAGCCCTGCACGGAAATCACATACTGCAGCCCCTCGCGGAAGTCGTCACGATAACGCTCGGCCATGACCCAGCGAGCCGTATCCAGCACTTTCAGGTTACCTGCCTGGCTGGGCAGGATGCCGAGGAACCAGGCGGGCTGCCCAAACAGCGGCGTCAGATCGTGGCCTTCCAGCGGGTAGATCGAACCCAGGCTCACCAGCGGGACCGCCAGGGTCAGGCCTGCCACATCGAATAGCAGACATTCGAAGGGTTCTTCGCCCCACTCGGGTTGGCCGCACCGATGCATCAGCGGTCCGCCAGGCTGCTTGACCTGCGGCTCGAAACTGGCCACCGGTTCAATCGGTGTCAGGAACTTCTCTGGCTCGGGTTCTGGCTGCAGCACCAGCAATGCCTGCGGCTCGGCCGGCGCCGCTACCGGTTCGGCCACCGGTTTCGGCTCGGGCTCGGGTGCGCGCGGCGCCAGCGATCGCAGCGGATGCACCCGCTGGACGTCGCGTTGCTGCTCTTCCAGCACGGCCGCCTTGAATTCATCCTGGCTGACCGAGTCGGCCAGTTCCATCACCGCGTCCTGCAGGAGCGCGTCGAGGTAGGACTGCAGCGTCTGTTGCGAACGGCTTTCTTTAAGGAGGGTACGGCTCATGAAACCAACTCGTGCGAACCAACTGGATAGGCTATCGGCCACAGACCCGGTGAACTTGAACCGAGATGGGGGCCGTACGTCGTCATCAGGCGACCTGCGGTGAAGCTTGTGCAGCCAGCAGGGTCTTGAGCAGGGCTCGGTAGGCCAGCACCGCTCGGCTGTTCGGATCATGCTGCGACGGTGTGACACCGGCACGGCTGGCATCGCGCAGGCGGGTATCGATCGGAATGAATGCCTGCCAGAGATTAGCCTCGTAGTTGTTGCGTAGCACCTTGAGGGTGTTCATCGAGGCCTGGGTGCGGCGATCGAACATGGTCGGCACGATGGTGTAGGGCAAAGCCTGCTTGCGAGACCGGTTGATCATGGCGAGTGTGCTGACCATGCGCTCCAGGCCCTTCATCGCCAGGAACTCGGTTTGCACCGGAATGACCAGCTGCTGACTCGCCGCCAACGCGTTGACCATCAACACACCCAGCAGCGGCGGGCTATCGATGATGGCGTAATCGAAGTCCTGCCACAGCTGCGACAGGCTTTTGGCGATGACCAGGCCGAGACCGTTCTGACCAGGCGACTGGCGCTCCAGCGTTGCCAGGACCGTGCTGGAGGGCAGCAGCGAAATGCGCTCATGGCTCGTCGGCAGCAGCAGCTGCCAGGGCAGGCCTTCCGGAACGGACCCCTGGTGCTGGAACAGGTCGAAAACGCTGCGCTCGAGATTATCGGGATCATGACCGAAATAGCTGGTCATCGAACCATGGGGATCCAGATCGAGCGCCACGACGCGCTTGCCCGAGTCGGCCAGCAAACCGGCAAGCGCGATGGACGTGGTGGTTTTACCCACCCCACCTTTCTGATTGGCTACAGCCCAGACTCTCATAACTCTTCTTCCATCCGGATCGAACCAGACCGGGAACTGCCGTGCCGAGCGAACCGACGACGGGGATTTGACGGCGCCGCCTGCGGCCCCTATTGAGCCGTAGCTGGTGCAGGTTGTGTGCCAGATTTACCAACGCCGCCAGCAACTCGCGCGTTGGCACTACCGACACCGGTCACGCTGCGGCGCACGTCGAGATTTCGCGAAATCACCAGAATGACGCGGCGGTTGCGCGCCCGCCCCTCTGCCGTCGAGTTATCGGCAATGGGCTGAAATTCTCCATAGCCGACAGCCGCCAGGCGGGAGGCGTCGACGCCACCTGCCGCCAGCATCCGTACCACACTCCCCGCCCGTGCGGCCGACAGCTCCCAGTTGGTCGGATATTTGTCGGTACTGATCGGCAGGTTATCGGTGAACCCCTCCACGTGGATGGGGTTATCGAAGGGCGCCAGAATACCGGCAACCTTGTCGAGAATGCCGAAGGCCAGGTCGTTGGGCAGCGCATCGCCGCTGGGGAACAACAAGCTGGAATTGAGCTCGATCTCGACCCATTGCTCATTGCCTCGCACCGTCAGCTGATTCGACCCGATAAGGTCAGCGAAGGCTGCACGCATGCTGCGCACGATGCTGTCCAAGGGATCGACCGGCGCATCGCCCGCCTGAGCCGTGTCGCTGGCGCTAAGGTCTTGCTGGCTGGTCCGCGGCTGCTCCTCACCGATCGGGATCGGCTTGACGGCGCGATCCGGCTGATTGAAGACTCCGACCAGCGAGTCGGACAGAATCTTGTATTTACCCTCGTTGAGCGAGGAGATCGAGTACATCACCACGAAGAAGGCAAACAGCAAGGTGATGAAATCCGCGTAGGAAACCAGCCAGCGCTCGTGATTCTCCGGCTCCTCGTGCAGCCTGCGCCGCGCCATGATCAGACCGCCCTCTCGACAGCCGGGCCAGCGGGCACGGCAGCGCGTACGGACCCGGTGCCGGCAGGGCAAGCGATTGCGGTCTTGATTCGAGCGTTTGCCATGTTGGTTCTCATATGCCCAGCGGCGGGAATGTGCGCCGTCGGGCTTGCATCACTCAGTCCATGAAGCCTTGCAGCTTCATTTCGATCGACCGCGGGTTTTCTCCCTCGGCGATCGACAGGACGCCTTCGAGCAACATCTCGCGGTACGCGGTGTGCTTCTGCACGACACTCTTGAGCTTGTTGCCCACCGGCAGCACCAACAGGTTGGCGAAGGCGACACCGTAAATGGTGGCGACAAATGCAACCGCGATGCCATTACCCAGCTGACTCGGATCGGCCAGGTTGCCCATCACGTGGATCAATCCCATCACCGCGCCAATGATGCCCACCGTAGGCGAGTAGCCACCCATGCTTTCGAATACTTTCGCAGCGCGAAGGTCGCGGGTTTCCTGGGTGTACAGGTCGACTTCGAGAATGCTGCGGATCACCTCCGGCTCGGCACCGTCGACCAGCAACTGCAGGCCCTTGCGCGCATAGGGGTCGGCTTCGGTTTCAGCGATCGGCTCGAGCCCAAGCAACCCTTCCTTGCGCGCAGTGGCGCTCCAGCCGGTGACCAGGCTGATACCGCCGGCCATGTCGATACGCGGCGGAAAGAAGATCCAGCCGAGAATGGACATGGCGCGCATGAAGACGGCCATCGGCGTCTGCAGCAGGACGGCGCCCAGAGTGCCACCCAGCACGATCAGCGCCGCCGGACCGTTGAGCAACGCCGAGACGTGACCGCCCTCGAGAAAGTTGCCACCAACAATGGCGACGAACGCAAGGACCAGCCCGATCAGGCTGAGCACGTCCATCAGAGGCAGGCCTCGCTCAGGTGACGACCGATATCGTCGAGCCCATACACTGCATCACTGAGGTTGGCTTTGACCACGGCCATCGGCATGCCATAGATGACACAGCTGGCCTCGTCCTGCGCCCATACCTGGCTACCGCTCTGCTTGAGCATGCGCGCGCCCTCTCGGCCGTCTGCGCCCATGCCGGTCAGCACGACCGCCAGCACCTTGTCGTGGAACGCCTTGGCAGCCGAGCCAAAGGTAACGTCCACGCAGGGCCGGTAATGAAGCCGCTCGTCCCCCGGCAAGATGCGCACCGCACCGCGCCCGTCGACCATCATCTGCTTGCCGCCCGGGGCCAGCAGCGCAAGCCCCGGACGCAGCAGGTCACCGTCTTCGGCTTCCTTCACACGGATCTTGCAAAGCTTGTCCAGGCGCTCGGCGAACGCCTTGGTGAACGCAGCCGGCATATGCTGTATCAGCACGATCGGTGCCGGAAAACTGGCGGGTAGCTGGGTCAGCACGCGCTGAAGCGCTACCGGACCACCGGTGGAGGTGCCGATGGCCACCAGCCGATATGCCTTGCGCCGCGGAGCTGCCGATGTGGAAGCGGGCGCATGCGCGGGCGCGGCGGGTCGCGGCGCGGCTGGCGTAGCGCTGCCGGAACCGGCGGGACGCGCTAGCGACGCGCTAGCGGCTGGCGCGCTGGTGGTGCTGCTGAAACGGCGGTTGCTGCGCGAAATAGTATGGATCTTCTCGCAGAGCAGTTGCTTGACCTTGTCCGGATTGCGCGAGATGTCCTCGAAGTTCTTCGGCAAAAAGTCCACGGCACCGGCGTCCAGCGCATCGAGCGTGACGCGCGCACCCTCGTGGGTAAGCGAAGAAAACATCAATACCGGCGTCGGACAGCGCTGCATGATCTGCCGCACGGCCGTGATGCCGTCCATCATCGGCATCTCGTAATCCATGGTGATGACATCGGGTTTCAACGCCAGCGCCTGGTCGATCGCTTCGCGGCCGTTGGTCGCGGTGCCGATTACCTGAATATTGGGGTCCGAAGACAGGATCTCCGATACACGGCGGCGGAAGAAGCCTGAATCGTCCACCACCAGGACCTTGACTGCCATAAAACACTCCTAGCGGCGGCAGCGGTCGGCGAAAACCGCTGCCTCGTGATCAGATCCGGCGCGCGTAACGCTTGAGCATGCTCGGGACATCCAGGATCAAGGCGATACGACCATCGCCAGTGATGGTCGCACCGGACATGCCCGGCGTGCCCTGCAGCATCTTGCCCAGCGGCTTGATCACCACCTCCTCCTGCCCGACCAGCTGGTCGACGACAAAGCCGATGCTCTGATTGCCGACGCTCAGAATGACCACGTGTCCCTCGCGCTGCTCCTCGCGCTCGGCGCCTTGGACCAACCAGCGCTTGAGGTAGAACAAGGGCAGCGCCTTGTCGCGCACGATCACCACTTCCTGGCCATCGACCACGTTGGTGCGGGACAGGTCCAGATGGAAGATCTCGTTGACGTTGACCAGCGGGAAGGCAAACGCCTGGTCACCCAGCATCACCATCAACGTCGGCATGATCGCCAGCGTCAGCGGTACCTTGATGACAACGCGCGAGCCCTGGCCCTTGTTGGAGAACACATTGACCGTACCGTTGAGCTGGGAAATCTTGGTCTTGACCACGTCCATGCCAACGCCACGCCCGGACACGTCGGAGATTTCCGATTTGGTCGAAAAGCCCGGGGCAAAGATCAGGTTGTAAGACTCCAGATCGCTCAGGCGCTCCGCTGCATCGCGATCGAGCAGCCCCTTCTCCACCGCCTTGGCCCGCAGGATCTCAGCGTCCATGCCCTTGCCGTCGTCGGTGATCATCAGCAGGATGTGGTCGCCTTCCTGTTCGGCGGAAAGCACCACCTTGCCGACCCGCGGCTTGCCAGCCGCCTCGCGCTCTTCGGGGGTTTCGATGCCGTGGTCGACGGCGTTGCGCACCAGGTGCACCAACGGATCGGCCAGGGCCTCGACGAGGTTCTTGTCCAGATCGGTTTCTTCCCCGACCAGCTCCAGGTTGATCTCTTTTTTCAGGCTGCGCGCCAGATCCCGAACCAGTCGCGGGAAACGGCCAAATACCTTCTTGATCGGCTGCATGCGCGTCTTCATCACCGCGCTCTGCAGATCGGCCGTCACCACGTCCAGGTTGGACACGGCCTTGGCCATGGCTTCATCGCCGCTGTTGGAGCCCAGACGAACCAGGCGGTTACGCACCAGCACCAGCTCGCCGACCATGTTCATGATTTCATCGAGTCGCGCGGTATCGACCCGCACGGTCGTTTCGGCTTCGCTCGCCGGCTTTTCCGCGGCGGGTGCGGCCTTGGTCGCAGGCTCGGCCTTGGCCGGCGCCGCCTTGCTGGGCGCTGGTGGCGCAGCGGGTTTCGCCGGGGCGGGCTTGTTTGCTGCCGGTGCTGGTTTTTCGACGGCGGCTACCGTCGCCTCGGGCTCGAACTTGCCCTTGCCGTGCAGTTGATCCAGCAGCGCCTCGAACTCGTCATCGGTGATGTCGTCACCGCCCGCCGCAGCGGTTGGCGCCGTGGGCTCTGCGGACGTCGCTGGCGCAGCGGCAGCCGGCGCTGCAAATTGTCCCTTGCCGTGCAACTGATCGAGCAACGCCTCGAATTCATCGTCGGTAATCTCATCCCCGGCCGGGGCTTCGGTTGCGGTAACCGCCGGCGGCGCGGGATTGGCGCCGGGCTTCTCCACGAACTGGCCCTTGCCGTGCAGCTGGTCGAGCAGCGACTCGAATTCCTCGTCGGTGATTTCGTCCGTTGCGCCAGCGGCAGCGGCGTTCTCGGTTTCATCCAGCGCGCCGAGGAATTGCTCGAACTCGCTATCGGCTGTCTCAGCGACCGGCTCGGGCTCGGGCTCGGGCTCGGGCTCGGGCTCCGGCGCAGCTTCGACTACCGGCTCCGGCGCCCCAGCCGGCTCGGCCAGGCGTGCCAAGGCCGCGAGCAGCTCGGGCGTGGCGGGCGTGACGTCGGTCCGCTCGCGCACCTGGGCGAACATTTCGTTGACGGCGTCCAGTGCCTGAAGCACGACATCCATCAATTCCGAGTCGACGCGACGCTCACCCTTGCGCAGGATGTCGAAGACGTTTTCGGCGATGTGGCAGCACTCCACCAACTCATGAAGCTGGAGAAAGCCTGCGCCCCCTTTGACCGTATGGAAACCGCGAAAAATCGCATTGAGCAAGGCTGTGTCGTCGGGGCTGCTTTCCAGCTCCACCAGTTGCTCGGACAATAGTTCGAGAATCTCGCCGGCCTCTACCAGGAAGTCCTGGAGGATTTCTTCATCGGCGTCGAAGCTCATATTCACCTTCCCTCAAAAGCCCAGGCTTGAAAGCAGATCATCGACATCGTCTTGCCCGGATACGACATCCTCACGTATATCGGCATGCATCTGCGGACCTTCACCGTTGGAAAGCACTTTTTCGTGTTTTTTCTTTTCCTGCTCGGCTCGCATCGCATCGCGGTCGTGCTGAATGCCCGCCACACGGTCAACCTGACCGGCCATCAGAACCAGATTAAGCAGGTTACTTTCGAGCTCCGTAATGAGGCGGGTCACCCTTTTGATCACCTGGCCGGTAAGGTCCTGGAAATCCTGGGCGAGCATGATCTCGCTGAGGTTCTGCGACAGCTGGCTGCCATCGTTCATGCTGCGCTGGAGAAACTGGTCGATGCGTTTGACCAGATCGCGGAACTGTTCAGCATTCATGTCGCGGCGCATGAAGCGCTGCCAGTCAGCTGTCAGGCTCTGGGCCTCATAACTGACATAGTTCACCAGTGGCGCCGATTCTTCGACCAGGTCCATGGTGCGGTTGGCCGCTTTCTCGGTCATTTCCACGACGTAAGAGAGACGATCAGTGGCGTCGGTGATCGGTGACGGATCGCCGCCCGTAGCGCACGTATCCATCTCCAGCTTGACGATGGCATTGTGCAGTTCACGGGTAAGTTTGCCGACCTCCTGATAGAGGCCTTGGTTGCGTGCCTGATTGAGCTCGTTGAACAGTTGCGTAGCTTCTTCGAAGCGCCCCTGTTGCAGACTTTCGATCAACTGGGGTGCATGAGCCCGCAGAGTCGCTTCGAACTCCGCCAGGCTTTGGTCTGCTTGCGTCATAGTGCCCTCGCGGCGTTACTGCATCAGCCGTTGACGCGCTCGAAGATCTTTTCGATCTTTTCTTTGAGCACTTGCGCCGTGAATGGCTTGACCACGTAGCCGTTAACCCCGGCCTGTGCGGCCTCGATGATCTGGTCGCGCTTGGCTTCCGCGGTCACCATCAACACCGGGAGATGCTTGAGGCGTTCATCGGCACGCACGGCGCGTAGCAGATCGATGCCGCTCATGCCGGGCATGTTCCAATCGGTGACCAGGAAATCGAAACTGCCGCTCTTGAGCATCGGCAGCGCGGTGGTCCCGTCATCCGCCTCGGCTGTATTGGTAAAGCCCAGATCGCGCAAGAGGTTCTTGATGATCCGTCTCATGGTCGAAAAGTCATCGACGATGAGGATTTTCATGTTCTTGTCCAAGTACACCTCCGTAAATCCCAGAACCTGCTCACGGTCTGTTGCGGGCCTCATGAATGAAGCTCGTAAGCGGCCTCTAAAATGAAATTGCTTGCGAAGCGCCCGTTAACGGGCCCGCCACTCGCTGAGGCGAGCCCGCAGACGCGCCGCGCACTGACTGTGCAGCTGGCTCACCCGCGACTCGCTGACCCCCAGCACCTGGCCAATTTCCTTCAAGTTCAACTCTTCGTCGTAATACAGCGAAAGCACCAGCTTCTCACGTTCGGGCAGGCTGCTGATCGCCTCCGCCAACGCTTGTTGAAAACGCTCGTCTTCAAGGTCGCGGGACGGCTCCGGGTGCGCACTGGCGGCATCCTCCTCGAACTCCCCGTGCTCGCCTTCGGTCAGCAGATCATCGAAGCTGAACAGGCGGCTGCCCAGGGTGTCGCCCAGAATGCCGTAGTAATCATCGAGACTCAATTTAAGTTCGGCCGCAACTTCCTGATCTTTAGCGTCGCGTCCGGTTCTGGCCTCGATTGCCCGGATCGCCTCGCTGACCATGCGCGAATTCCGGTGCACGGAACGCGGAGCCCAATCGCCCTTGCGGACCTCATCGAGCATGGCGCCGCGAATGCGAATGCCGGCGTAGGTCTCGAAGCTGGCGCCCTTGCCGGCATCGTATTTTTTTGACGCCTCGAGCAGACCGATCATCCCGGCCTGCATGAGGTCATCGACCTGCACACTGGCTGGTAAGCGAGCCAAGAGGTGATACGCGATACGCTTGACCAACGGCGCGTACTGGTCGATGAGTTGGTATTGCGCGTCTTTTGCCTGAGCTTTGCTGTTATACATACAAGTCCAGCCGCTATCGTTCGTTAGAATCTGCGGCGGGCCTGACCAGGCGCTCCACAAAGAACTCTAGATGGCCCCGCGGCGTTGCCGGCAGTGGCCAGGTATCGACTTTCTGCGCGATGGCCTTGAACGCCAGCGAGCATTTGGCGCGCGGGTAGGCCTCATAGACGGCGCGTTGCTTCTGCACCGCCTTGCGCACTGCCTCGTCATAGGGGATCGCGCCGACGTACTGCAACGCCACATCGAGGAAGCGCTCTGTCACCTTGGACAACTTGGCGAACAGGTTGCGCCCTTCCTGCGGCGCATGGGCCATGTTGGCCAGCACCCGGAAGCGGCTGATGCCGTAGTCGCGATTGAGCAGTTTGATCAACGCGTAGGCATCGGTGATCGAAGTAGGCTCGTCGGTCACGACCAGTAGTACCTCCTGCGCGGCCCGGACGAAGCTGACCACGCCGTCGCCAATGCCCGCTGCGGTGTCGATGATCAGCACGTCGATATCGTTGCCGATATCGCTGAACGCCTGGATCAGCCCCGAATGTTGAAGGGTAGACAACTGCACCATGCTCTGGGTGCCCGACGCCGCGGGTACCACGCGAATGCCGCCTGGCCCTTGAATCATCACATCGCGCAGGTCGCACTCGCCCGCCACCACATCGGCCAGCGTACGCTTGGCCGTCAAACCCAGCAGTACGTCGACGTTGGCCAGACCAAGGTCGGCATCGAGCAATACGACCCGACGACCGAGTTCGGCCAGGGCCAGCGATAGATTGACCGACACGTTGGTCTTGCCAACGCCGCCTTTGCCGCCGGTCACCGCAATAACCTGTACGGGATGCATACCCATTTTCACAAACCTATTTCTTGCTGGAGCCCTTGGGCCATCGATGCGTTCAGCCCGAACGCGTCATCTTTGTGTATTACACGGAGCAAAGCGTTCATCCGACCTTCCGTGAAGCACCGTTGTACAGACCGGAGAACATATCAGCCATGGTTTCCTCGCTGGGATTGTCTTCCGATTGCAGGCTCACCGCGCGGCTGACCAGCTGGTGGCTGCGTGGCAGATGCAGGTCTTCGGGAATCCGCGGACCATCGGCGAGGTAGGCAATGGGCAAGTGCTGACTGATGCTCAGTCCCAGCACGTCGCCCAGGCTTCCGGCTTCATCCAGTTTAGTCAGAATGCAGCCCGCCAGTCCGCACGGACGGTAGTTGTGCCACGTTGCCTTGAGCACTTGGCTCTGGCTGGTCGCCGGCAACACCAGGTAATTCTTCGACCGAATGCCACGATCGGCCAATGCGTCGAGCTGCGCACGCATCATCGGATCACCCGCCGGCAAGCCAGCCGTGTCGATGAGAATCAGGCGCTTGCGGGCCATCGGCGCGAGGGTCTTGCTCAACGGCTGGCTGGGATCGATCTGGATGACCGGCACGTTAAGGATACGCCCCAGGGTATTCAACTGCTCCTGCGCGCCGATGCGGTAGTTGTCCATGCTCGCCAGGGCGATGCTCTGGGCGCCGTGCTTGAGTACGTAGCGCGCAGCCAGCTTGGCCAGCGTGGTGGTTTTGCCGGCACCGGCCGGACCGACCAGCGCGATGATGCCACCCTCTTCCAGCGGTTCCTCTTTGGTGACCTTGATCGCCTGGGCCAGGTGCGCCAGCAGCATGCGCCAGGCCTGGCGCGGCTCGGATACGTTGGCGACCTTTTCCAGCAAGGCGCGCGACAGGTCGGCCGGCAGACCGATGCGCTGCAGGCGACGCCAGAGCCCAGCCTGCTGTGGGCGACGGCTCTGCTCCTGCCCCCAGGCGATCGAGCCCAGCTGCATTTCGATCAGCTCACGCAGACCTTGCAGTTCGGACTGCATCGCTTGCATCGCTCGCGAGTCGGCAGCTGCCGGAGCGGCAACCGGCTTGGGCTGCGCAATGGCGGCAGGCTTCTCGTCAAGCAGTTGGCGATCCAGGCCAGCGGCTTTGCGCGAAGGCGCCTGCAGCTCGGCATGGGCACTGGCGATACGCGCCTGAGTCTTGCGCAGCTCCGCTTCCAGCGCCGCATTCGGCTGCTTGGGCGCTACCGTCTCCATCGGGTAATCGAGCACAGCGGTCAGTTCGACGCCGCCAGCAACGCGACGGTTACCCGTGATCACGGCATCAGCGCCCAGCTCGTCACGAATCATCTTCATGGCGATACGCATGTCGGCTGCGAAGAAACGTTTGACCTGCATGGCCTATAACCCTCGGTTAATTCTGACCCACCGTAGAGACGATGGTGACCTGCTTGTTGTCCGGTATTTCCTGATAGGCCAGGACATGAATGTTCGGTACGGCGAGTCGGGCGAAGCGCGAGAGCATTGCGCGGACCGGACCTGCCACCAGCAATATCGCCGGCTTACCCATCATTTCTTGACGCTGTGCCGCTTCTACCAGAGAACGTTGCAACTTTTCGGCCATTCCTGGCTCGAGGAGAATGCCATCTTCCGAGCCCTGTCCAGCCTTCTGCAGACTATTGAGCAATATCTGTTCCAACCTTGGCTCCAGCGTGATGACAGGCAGCTGCGGCTCAAGCCCCACAACGTTTTGCACGATTGCACGGGACAGCGCGACACGGACGGCGGCCACCATCGCGGCGGGATCTTGACTCTTGGTAGCCACGTTGGCGATGGCCTCGGCGATGGTGCGAATGTCGCGCACCGGCACCTGCTCCATCAGCAGCGACTGCAGCACCTTGAGCAAGGTCGACAGCGAGATCATGCCCGGCACCAGCTCTTCAGCAAGCTTGGGTGAACTCTTGGCCAGCAGTTGCATCAGTTGCTGGACTTCTTCGTGGCCGAGCAATTCGTGAGCATGCTTGTGCAGCACCTGGTTGAGGTGGGTGGCGACCACCGTGCTGGCGTCGACCACGGTGTAGCCAAGCGACTGCGCCTGATCGCGCTGACTGGCCTCGATCCACACCGCCTCCAGACCGAACGCCGGATCCTTGGCGGCGATGCCATTGAGTGGGCCGAACACCTGACCGGGGTTGATCGCCAGTTCACGGTCCGGATAGACCTCCGCCTCGGCGAGGCTCACGCCCATGAGCGTCAAGCGATAGGCATTGGGCAGCAGGTCGAGGTTGTCGCGGATGTGCACCGACGGCATCAGGAAGCCGAGGTCTTGCGACAGCTTCTTGCGTACGCCCTTGATCCGCGCCAGCAGCTGTCCACCCTGGTTGCGATCAACCAGCGGAATCAGGCGGTAGCCGACTTCCAGGCCGACCATGTCCACCGGCGTCACGTCATCCCAGCCCAGCTCCTTGGTTTCCGCGGCACGCTGGGCGGGCAGCGTTTCCTGCTGCTTCTGGACTTCCTGCTCGGCCTGCTGCTTGACCTGCTTCTGGCGGTGCCAGATCCAGTAGGCGCCGCCGGCGGCAACACCGCCGAGACCGAGGAAGGACATGTGCGGCATGCCGGGCACCAGGCCCATGGCGATCATGATGGCGGCGGACACGGCGAGCGCCTTCGGCGAGGCGAACATCTGCCGGTTGACCTGCTGGCCCATGTCCTCGGAACTGGTAACGCGGGTCACCATGATGGCGGCGGAGGTCGAGAGCAGCAGCGACGGGATTTGCGCCACGAGGCCGTCACCGATGGTCAGCAAGGCGTAGACCTGCCCTGCCTCGCTGAAGCTCATGCCGTGCTGCGCCATCCCGATGGCGACACCGCCGATAAGGTTGATGAACAGGATCAGCAGGCCGGCGATCGCGTCACCGCGGACGAACTTGCTGGCACCGTCCATCGAGCCATAGAAATCCGCCTCGGAGGCCACCTCGACGCGACGCACCTTGGCTTCGGCCTGGTCGATAAGCCCCGCGTTGAGGTCGGCGTCGATGGCCATCTGCTTGCCGGGCATCGCATCCAGGGTAAAGCGCGCGCTGACCTCGGAGATCCGCCCGGCACCCTTGGTGACCACCACGAAGTTGATGATCATCAGGATCGCGAACACGACGATACCGACGACATAGTTGCCGCCGATCACCACGTTGCCGAAGGCCTCGATCACGTGGCCGGCGGCCGAACCACCGTCGTGCCCGTGAATCAACACCACGCGCGTCGAGGCCACGTTCAGCGCCAGACGCATCAATGTCGCGACCAGCAGGATCGTCGGGAATACGGCGAAATCCAGCGGGCGCAGTGCGTAGACGCTGACCAGCAGCACGACGATCGACAGGGCGATGTTGAAGGTGAACAGCAGATCCAGCAGGAACGGCGGCACCGACAGCATCATCATGCCCATCATTACCAGCAGCAGCAGCGGCACGCCCAGGTTGCCGCGACCTGCGCCCGTCAGGCCATTGCGAAGATTGATGAGTTGCGTGCGATCCACGTAGACCCCGACAGACAGAACCAAAGAATTGACGCGAAAACGCGCCCTGTGGGAGCTATAGCAAGAAGGGGTCCAACTTTTCGGCTGAGCCAGCCCCTGCGTCGAACACCGATGGCAGAGCGGCTGCACGAACCGACCGGGCACCGCGCAGTCTCACCCAAGTGGCGTCGCCAACGGCAACTCATCGAGGTGACGCCCTCTGCGAATTTGAATGTTTACTTCACAGGAGTCTTGCCATGAAACAGTGGATTATCGCGGCCATTGCCGGCTGCACAGCCATGGGCCTGCAAGCCGAAACCCTCAGCGTGCCGGTCAAGGCGGTAACGGCTCAAGGCGTCGGCGAGTCCGTCGGCACGGTCAAGATCGAAAGCAGTGAGTACGGGTTGGTGTTCCGCCCCGAACTCTCCGGCCTGGACTCCGGCGCGCATGGTTTCCATATCCACGCCAAGGGCAGCTGCGAACCCGCGCAGAAAGATGGCGAAACCATTGCCGCCGGGGCCGCTGGTGGTCACTGGGATCCGAAGAACGCCGGCAAGCATGGCGAGCCCTGGGGCGACGGCCACATGGGCGATCTACCGGCACTGATGGTCGACACCGACGGCAAGGCCAGCCAGCCGGTCCTGGCGCCCCGCCTGAAGAGCCTCGGTGACATCAAGGGTCTGGCCCTGATGGTCCACAAAGGCGGCGACAACCATTCCGACCACCCGCAACCCCTGGGTGGCGGCGGCGCACGAGTCGCGTGCGGGGTTATTGAATAAGAACCAGCGGTAAGCGTGAAGCCGGAAGCCGGAAGCCAGGAGCCATGATGGCAGTTCTCGCTGGGCGCCCGGCTTCAGCCGAATAGGCTTCGAGCAGGACGGATCATTTGCGCTGCGCTGCGGTGGGCTGAAGCCCACCCTACGCAAGCCTGTATCTCGTCTGGCTGGGCTGCGCAGCGTTCTGCCTCATCCCCGTCGCAGGGGCAAACCCTCCAAGCACCCAGATAAAACCGCCCGATAACGCCGGTTACATCTTCTTCAAGCTTCAAGCTCTGAGCTGCCCCTATTCATCCCTGCGCAGATCCGGCGGAATCGGCAGATTGCCGAGCGGATCGGGGCGTTTGCCCCGGCCGGATCGGTACTGGCGCAGCTGATAGACATACGCCAGCACCTGCGCCACCGCGAGGTACAACCCCGCCGGAATCTCCTGGTCCAGTTCGGTGGAGTAGTACACCGCCCGCGCCAGCGCCGGGGATTCGAGCACGGTGACCTGGTGCTCGTTGGCGATCTCGCGGATCTTCAGCGCGACGAAGTCGCCGCCCTTGGCCACCAGCATCGGCGCGCCGCCCTTGCTGCCGTCATATTTCAACGCAACAGCGAAGTGCGTCGGGTTGGTGATGACCACGTCAGCCTCCGGTACCGCCTGCATCATCCGGCGTTGGGCGGCATCGCGCTGCAGTTGCCGAATCCGCGATTTGACCTCCGGCTTGCCCTCGCTGTCCTTGTATTCGTCGCGCACTTCCTGCTTGGTCATCATCAGCTTCTGCTTGTTGTCCCAGAGCTGAAACGGCACGTCGACCGCCGCGATCAGGATCAGCCCGCACGCCATCCACAGGGCAGACCAGCCCACCACGTTGACGCTGTGCATGATGGCCAGATCGAGGGGCTGCTTGGCGATCGACAACAGATCGTCTTCATAGGCGGCCAGGACCGCCAATGCCACCAGCAACACCACGAGAAACTTGGCTAACGCCTTCAGCAGTTCGACCAGGGCCTTGGTCGAGAACATCCGCTTGAGGCCAGGCCCCGGATTCATTCGGCTGAACTTGGGTGCCATCGCCTTGGCCGAGAACAGCCAGCCCCCTAGCGAGATCGGCCCGATGATGGACACCAGCAGCAACACGATCAGCAGCGGCATGATGGCTTCCAGCGCGATCATGCCGCTGCTCATCAATAGCCTGACCATCGCCCCTTCATCCAGCAGCGTCTCACGGCTCAGCTCGAAGCTACCCTGCATGATGGCCATGAGACTGCCGGCCAGGCTACCGCCGGATGCCAGCAGCCCGCCGATGCCGCCCAGGGTCACCGCCACCGTGTTCAATTCACGGGAGCGGGCCAGCTGCCCTTTCTCGCGAGATTCCCGGAGACGTTTCTCCGTGGGTTCCTCGCTTTTGTCGGCGCCGCTTTCGCTTTCAGCCATGCATGGCCTCCGAACGCTTGGTAGAGAGCGGCTGCATCAGCGCAGCCCGATCAATTCACGCAGCATCGCCAGCGCCTCGCTGACGAAAGTCTGGTACTGCGCCAGGATATCGGCCATGCCGATCCAGACGATGATCAGGCCGAGCACCAGGGTCAGTGGAAAGCCGATGGAGAAGATGTTCAATTGAGGCGCCGCGCGGGTCATGAGGCCGAACGCCAGGTTCACTACCAGCAACGCGGTGATCGCCGGCAGCACTAGCAACAGCCCGGCGCCAAGCACCCAGCCCAGCTTGCCGGCCACTTGCCAGAAGTGATTGGTACCGACCAGCCAGCCTCCGATCGGCAGGGTGGTAAAGCTCTCGGTGAGGATCTCCAGCACCACCAGGTGGCCGTTCATGGCCAGGAACAGAAGGATCACCAACATGTTGAAGAACTGGGCGATCACTGGCACCGAGACACCGTTGGCCGGATCGACCATCGAGGCGAAGCCCAGGCCCATCTGCATCGCCAGCATCTGACCGGAGACGATGAACACGTGAAAGAACAGTTGCAGCACGAAGCCCAGCATCACCCCGATGAGGATCTGCTCGGCGATCAGCACCATTGCCTGAGCGCTCAACGCCTCGACCACCGGGACCGGCGGCAGGCCGGGGACGACTACCACGGCAATCGCAATGGCGAGATACAGCCGCACGCGCATCGGCACCAGCTGGGTGCCGATCAGCGGCATGCTCATCAACAGCGCCGCGATGCGGAACAGCGGCAGCAGGAACTGCCCGACCCATGCGCCGATCTGCGCATCGCTGAGCTCAAGCATTGGCTAACGCCCGACGGCAGGCCGTGATCGTCATGATCAGCCGATGATCAACGGAATGTTCTGAATCAGGCCCTGGGTGTACTCCATCAACTCACGCACCAGCCAAGGCCCGGCCCAGATCAGCGTCATCAACATGACCAGCAGACGCGGCAGAAAACTCAGGGTTTGTTCGTTGATCTGCGTCGCCGCCTGAAACATGGCGACCACCAGGCCAACCAGCAGGCTCGGCACGACCAGCACGCCGACAATCATCGCAGTCATCCACAGCGCTTCTCGAAACAGGTCAACGGCAACCTCGGGTGTCATGCGCGTTCCCCCTCAGGACTACAGCGTGCCGAAACTGCTGGCGAGCGTGCCGATGATCAACCCCCAGCCATCCACCAACACGAACAGCATGATCTTGAACGGCAGCGAGATGATCAGCGGTGACAGCATCATCATGCCCATGGCCATCAGCACGCTGGCGACCACCATGTCGATGATCAGAAACGGAATGAAGATCATGAAACCGATCTGGAACGCCGTCTTCAGCTCGGAGGTAACGAAGGCCGGTACCAGGATGGTCAGCGGCGCCGCGTCCGGCGTCTGGATATCGGTGCGCCGCGAGAGGCGTACGAACAGCTCCAGGTCGCTCTCGCGGGTCTGCGCCAGCATGAAGCCTTTGATCGGCACCTCGGCGCGGGCAATCGCGTCGGGCGCGGACAATTGCTCGTTCAGGTAGGGCTGCAAGGCCTCGTTGTTAATGCGCTCGAATACCGGCGCCATGATGAACAAGGTGAGAAATATCGTCAGCCCGACCAGAATCTGGTTCGAGGGCGTCTGTTGCAAACCCAACGCCTGACGCAGGATGGAAAACACAATGATGATCCGAGTGAAGCTGGTCATCAGCATGACGAACGCCGGAATGAAGCTCAGCGCGGTCATGATCAGCAGGATCTGCAGGCTGACCGAGTACTCCTGCTGCCCCTGCGCGTCGGTGCTCAGCGTAATCGCCGGAATCGACAGCGGATTGTCACCCTGGGCGATCAGCGAGCCGGCATCCTGCCCCACCGCGAACGGCGCAGCCAGTACCAGCAGCACCGCCAGCATCAATCGAAGCATCAGGGCTTGTCCTTCTGATCCTTGCCCAGCAGCTCCATCAGGCGCTGGGCGAATTCCGGGTTGGCCGGCTCGGCGTCGGGCAGGTGCACCGGCTCCTTCAGCACGTGCAGCGGCGCGATGCGGCCCGCGCTCAGGCCAAGCAATACCTGTTCGCTACCGACCTGAACCAGGACCAGGCGCTCGCGTGGACCGAGCGCATGACTGGAAATCAGCTTGATCGCCTGATTACCACGCGGGTTGAGCTGCTGCACGCGACGCAGCAACCAGGCCAGCAGGAAGATCAGGCCGATCACCAGCAACAGGCCAAGCAACAGCTTGCTCATCTGCGCGCCCATGCCGGCGCTGCTCATGCTTGTTGCCGCGGGCTCGGCCGCCATTGCCGGCAAAGCCGGCATCAGCGCGAGGAAGGCCAGGGCTCGCATCTCAGCGCAACTTCTTGATGCGTTCGCTCGGACTGATGACGTCAGTCAGGCGAATGCCGAATTTCTCGTTCACCACCACCACCTCGCCGTGGGCGATCAGGGTACCGTTGACCAGCACGTCGAGCGGTTCACCGGCCAGCCGGTCGAGCTCAACCACCGAACCCTGGTTGAGCTGTAGCAGGTTGCGGATGCTGATCTCGGTGCTGCCAACCTCCATTGAGATCGACACCGGAATGTCGAGGATCACATCCAGGTTCGGCCCCTCGAGCCCGGCCGGCACGGCGGCTGATTTCGGGGCGCTGCCGAATTCTTCCAACGGGGCGCGCGGCGGTGCCGGCTTGGTCGCCGGCCCCTGGTTCAACAGGGCGTCGATGTCGTCCTGGTTGGCGTCACCCGCCTCTGCCAGCGCGGACGCCCACTCGTCGGCGAGGGCCTGTTCTTCCGCGGAGGTGTGTTCGTGTTCGTCTGCCATCGTTAATCCTCGACCGGCTGATAATGGGTTAGTGCTGAATCAACGGGGTCGCATGACCGATTCAAGTACCTGCAGGGCCAGATTGCCCTTGTGTGCGCCCAGCTTGACCTTGAACGTGGGCATGCCATTGGCACGCATGATCATGTCTTCTGGCATTTCCACCGGGATGACGTCGCCGGGCTGCATGTTCAGGATGTCGCGCAGCTTGAGCTGGCGGCGCACCACCGTCGAACTGAGGGGTACCTTGACGTCGAGGACGTCCTCACGAAGCGCATTGATCCAGCGCTCGTCCTGATCGCTGACATCCGACTGGAAGCCGGCGTCGAGCATTTCGCGGATCGGCTCGATCATCGAGTACGGCATGGTGACGTGGAAATCGCCACCACCACTTTCCAGCTCGATGTGGAACGTCGACACCACCACCACTTCGCTGGGGCTGACGATATTGGCCAGCGCCGGGTTGACCTCCGAATGCACGTACTCGAAGTTGACGTCGAGTACGGCGTGCCAAGCCTCCTTCAGATCGACGAACGCCTGGTCCAGCACCATCCGCACGACCCGCAGCTCGGTCGGGGTGAATTCCCGACCCTCGATCTTGGCGTGGCGGCCATCGCCACCGAAGAAGTTGTCCACCAGCTTGAACACCAGCTTGGCGTCGAGAATGAACAGCGAAGTGCCGCGCAGCGGCTTGATCTTCACCAGGTTGAGGCTGGTCGGTACGTACAGCGAGTGCACGTACTCGCCGAACTTCATCACCTGCACACCGCCCACCGACACATCGGCCGAGCGGCGCAACAGGTTGAACATGCTGATGCGCGTGTAGCGAGCAAAACGCTCATTGACCATTTCCAGCGTCGGCATGCGGCCGCGGACGATACGGTCCTGGCTGGTCAGGTCGTAGCTTTTGATGCTGCCCGGTTCGGCATCGCTCTCGGTATCGACCAGACCGTCGTCGACCCCGTGCAGGAGCGCATCGATCTCGTCTTGCGAGAGCAGGTCTTGAACAGCCATCTGGAACGACCCCTATTGCAATACGAAGTTGGTGAACAGCACTTGCTCGATCGCAAGCTTGCCGATTTCCTTCTGCGCCAGTTCTTGCACACTAGCGGTCGCCTTTTGCCGAAGCATCTCTTGTCCGACCGGCGTCATCAGCGCGGCGAATTCCTGACTGGAAAACAGCATAACCAATTGATTGCGTAGCAGCGGCATGTGTTCCTTGAGTGCATCGAGCGCGGCCTGGTCACGCGACATAAGGGCCACGCTGACCTGCATGTAGCGTTGACGCCCACCGGCATTGGCGAAGTTGACGATGAATGCCGGCGCCAGCACTTCGTACACGGCCGCCTGCCGCTGTGGTGTCGAACCGGCTGCGGCAGCTTCCTCCTCGTGCGGCTTGGATTCGCCTCGCGACATGAAGTAGAAGGTGCCACCGACCGACAGCCCGACCGCCAGCAGCAAGCCGACCACTATCAGGATGATCAGTTTGAGCTTGCCCTTGCCTTCGCCTGCCGCTGCAGGACTGGCAACGTCCGGAGGTCCTTGTTTCTTAGCCATGCCAAAATTCCGTCATTGCTGATGATCCGCTCGTTTCAATGCGTTACGAGCAACTGCTATGCCAAAGTATCAGTCACGGCGGCCGGGGCCGTAAACGGTTGCCAGGCGCCTGGAAAGGACTTTGCGAACCCATTGTGCGCCCCTTTGGGCTCACGGCGCGTATAAAAAAGCCGGCGTCAGCGGCGGCGACCTCTTGCCGCCACGCTGCGCTCGGCCCTCTCGCTGAAACCCACCGGGCGGCGAGTCGCGGTTCGCTCACCCCCCGTAATCGGACCGCAGGCGCTTACGCATGCTCGCCTTCGGCCCGGCGTCACCCTGGCGGTTCGGCGGCGCCTCAGGCGTAATAGTCCACCAGGCCTCTGTCGCCCCCGGCGCGGCTGCCGCTGATTTCCGTCGTCCCTTGAACGACATCCTCCTCGCCGCCACCCAGGCCACCCGCCGCGCCTCGGCCACGCGACTCGCCCCCACCCTCTCCACGCCAGCCGCGAGACTGGTCGGAAACGTTCACGTTCATGGTCATTCCCTGCTCGGTGAACATGTCACGCAGACGCTGCATCTGCCCTTCCAGCGCATCACGCACGCCGGCATGGGGGCTGACGAAGGTCACCTGGGTCTGGTCCTTGTGCATGTCGATACGGACTTCCATGCGGCCCAGCTCAGCCGGATCCAGTTGGATTTCTGCCGACTTGAGGTTCTGGCTGGAGAGCCACATCACCCGATCGACCACCGCTTCGCTCCAACCCGATTGCTGCATCTGCACCGGCTGCCCGGGCACCATGACCGGCCGCTGCGCCTGCTGCACCTGCTGCTGTTGGGTGATCGCCTCGGTCAACGGATTCAGCCGATTGATCGCCAGCTCCGGCGTACCGGGGCGGCTCTCCTTCGGCGCGTCCAGCTTGTCGAGCACCTCTGCGAACGCTTCTTCCAGAGACGGCTCTTCCGATTCATCGGTCGACAGCTCACCGGCAAGCATGGCCGCCGGTAGCGCATCCTCGACGGCCGTGGCGTCGCCTTCCACACCGCCAAGGACCGACAAGGGGCTGTTCTGCGTGGCGGGCCGCATTTCCGTCACGCCCTGCCCGGAGATAGCTGGCTCGGCTTCGCTGTCCGAGACGTTCAGCGGCAGTTGCATCAAACCCGAGATGAACTCGCCATCGGTCGGTGTCGGCGTCTCCGGCGCGGCATCGTCGATCGGTGCCTGCCCGCCCAAGCCGAACAGCAGCAATGGGTCGAGTTCGGCCTCATCACCTTGCAGCTCGGTATCGATCGTCTCGGATTCGGTGGGCAGCGCTTTGCCGGTCTCGCCCACCGGTGGCTGTTCGTTGCCGTCGGCCTTGGCGGTTTCCTGACTCGGCTGATCGCCAGCCGGCTTGCCGGAGGCGGCCTTTGTCGCGCTCTCCTGGCGCTCGGCGGGCTTTGCCTGACGCTCCTTGGCGTAGACGTTGGCGAAGCTGGAAGCCTCGTCCCTGCTGGGCTGAGAGGCAGATTTAGCGGATGCGTTCGCCGCTTTGGCAGCAGCGGCGGGCGCTTTGATGTTAAGCAATAGATCGGGGGAAACGGCCATGGGTCTTTCCGCTCAGGGTTATGACGTATGCTTGCTCAAGCAAACAACGGGCCATGTAATCGGCTCGCCAGCTGCGGCCGCCAGCACAACGCAAATCAGGCGGGTCCGCCATAGCGCTGGCGTTCGGCGCGGCAGAGAATCCGGACGATGGCGAACTCACGCTCGATTCGTTCGATCAGCTCGGGGGCCTCGTCGAGCCGTGCCAACCGTGCGACGTTCTCCAGCTGGCGACAAAGTTCCGCCAGCAACGAGGCGCCCATGTTGCTGCAGCTGCCCTTGAAGCTGTGCGCCGCCTGACGCAGCGCCTCGGCGTCACGCTGCTGGCAGCTGTTCTGCAACAGGCGTAGCCGTTCTTCGGAATCGGTGAGAAAGGTATCCAGCAAAACCGGGTATTCGGCCTCCATGACATCCTGAAGGGTCGTCAGCACGCGGTTGTCGAGGTGATCGACCACGGATCGGCTCCTGGCTGGAAAGTCGGCGGATTATGCATGACCGGCCCAATGAAACTCCACGTTCAGCAGTTTGCCGTCGGGCTGCCAATAGAACCGGTCGCTCATCTGCCGAATCATGCGTAGGCCCCGCCCGCCCAGGCATTCGGCGTGGTATTGCTTGTTCAACGTACCCTGCACATCGAACCCCGGGCCGCTGTCGCGCACACCGATGCGCAAATATCCCGACGCCCCGTCCGACTTGACGCTCATTTCGATGGATACGAAGCCTTCCTCGAGCTCATCGAGCCGCCGCTGACGCTCCTGGTAATACTGGGCAAAGCCTCGCGCATCGCTTTTCCAAGCCGAATCGAGCAGCAGCACGCCATGCTCGAGCGCATTGGCGTAAAGCTCGGTCAGCACGGCATAGATCGTCCCGGCCCGGTGACGCAGCGGAGCGATCTGCAGCAGCAGCTGCATGGTCATCGGCAAGGGATTGGCCGCACGCAGACTGCTCGGCCGCATATCGAAACCGACCGACCAGTCCCTCGGCCGCAACGGACGCTTGCTGGGTAAGACGATATTCGGCGGTGATTGCCAGCCCAAGGCAGCAGGCTCGACCATACTCACCTCGACGAGGCTTGAGTCGTCAAGCATTTGACCATTGAACGCGAGGAGCGCCTGCTGCAGCTCGTCGAACAGCCTCGAGGGCTCGTCGTTAGCGTCCAGCAATGCCAGCAAACGCTGCTCGCCGAACAGCTCGTCGTCGGCGTTCGTGCTTTCGAGGATGCCGTCCGACATGAGCAGCAGCCGATCGCCGACGGCCAGCGGAAAGGTTTCGAAGCCATCGTCGAATGCGGACGCTTCGAGAATGCCGAGCGGCAGATGCCTGGATGTCAGCGCGACACGGCCTGTGCCATTGTCCTTGAGCAGATAACCGTCCGGCAGGCCGCCGTTCCACACCCGCAGCGCGCCTTGTCTGAGGTTGATGTCCAGCAGGGTGGCGCAGCAGAACATCTCGACCGGCAGGATCAGCTTCAGCTTGGCGTTGATCTCGCGCAGGATCTCGTTGCTGGTATAGCCCTTGGCGGTCATCCCGTAGAAGGTCTCGGCCAGCGGCATTGCCCCGACCGCCGCTGGCAGCCCGTGACCGGTGAAGTCCCCCAGCAATACGAACATGCGGCCGGCAGGCGCTTCGGCCGCCAGCAGCAGATCGCCGTTGAACAGCGCCCGAGGCGACTGGCGGTAGCGAATGTTGGGCGCATCCAGGCAACCGGCATGCGCCACCTTGTCGAAGATGCTCTTGGCTGCCCGCTGCTCGTCGAGCAGTTGCAGGTTGCGCCGGGCGATCAGGTCGCGCTGCTCCAGCACCGTGGCCTGCAGGCGGCGCAGGCGGTGCATCGCCTGGATTTTCGCCTCGAGAATGATCGGGTTGTATGGCTTGGCGATAAAGTCGTCACCGCCGGCTTCGAGGCAGCGCACCAGCGCCTCGTTCTCAGTCAGCGATGTGAGGAAGATGATCGGCACCAGCTCATTGCCGGCCAACCCCTTGATGCGTCGCGCGGCCTCGAAGCCATCCATGACCGGCATCAGCGCATCCATCAACACCAGTTGCGGCCGTTCGAGCTCGAATTGCCGTACCGCTTCGGCGCCGTTGGCCGCAGTGATCACCCGGTGCCCTTGGCGCCCGACGATGGCCGTCAGGAG
This sequence comes from Stutzerimonas stutzeri, assembly GCF_019090095.1. Classification (NCBI taxonomy): domain Bacteria; kingdom Pseudomonadati; phylum Pseudomonadota; class Gammaproteobacteria; order Pseudomonadales; family Pseudomonadaceae; genus Stutzerimonas; species Stutzerimonas stutzeri. The sequence goes on from NZ_JAGQFP010000001.1 coordinate 1,335,419, forward strand.
CATGCGATCGGCCGCGCCATCCTCGGCGATGAGTATGGAGAGCCGACGAGGCATTCAGGCGATCGCGAACAGATGTTCGAAGTTGGAAATCGAAAGCACCTTTCGGACATCGGGGTTGCAGTTGATCAGCCGAATGTCGGCCTTGTCGCTGCCGCCGTGATCCCGCAGCAGCAGCAACATGCCCAGGGCGGAGCTGTCCAGGTAGGTCGCTCCGCCGAGATCGACCACATACCGCCGAGGCGAGCCGCCAGCCCCTTGGTACGCATCGCGAAAGGCCTGATGGGTGTTGAAATCGAAGCGCCCCTGGATGGTAATCGTCAGCTCCTGTCCATCTGCCGATAGCTGTGAACTGATGGTCATGTAGCACTCCTGATCCAAACCGAATGACGTGGTGGCCGTACTGGCTAAAGGGCTGTTGGCGAATCGTCGTGAGGCGCCTGGCCCGGGGCATCTGCGCGTTCAGTGACCAGCCGCGCCATAGCGAGCGAGCTGATGAAGATGTAGCACCCAACGCACCGCTCAGCAAGCGTCATTCCTGTTTGGGTCGCCCGGCCAGCCGCTGGGAAAACTCATCGAGGATCTTCTGCTCGCGCTTGTCGGCCGCCGTTCGGGCTTCCTGCAGATAACGCTCGACCAGCTTGCGCAAGCCATCGAGGCGCGCCCGCCGCTGTTGCCATTGCTCGCGCACCTTGTCGAGATTGTTGCGGTGCCAATCGACGCTACGTTGCTGCTGGGCAATCGCCGACTCGAGCTGGGAGAGGAAACGCTGATAATTCATCAGCCATTGGCCGGAGACGCCCTGACTGCCCTGGCTCAGCCACTGCTGCTGGTAATCGGAGAAATATTGCCGCAGCTCGCCAAGTTTGCTCTCAGCCTGGGACAGCTGCGCCTGCCCCTGACCGAAGAGCTTGGCCGACTCGCGCTCGGCACGCTCGGCCAGGTCGATCACCGGCGCCAGACGCGCAGCACGACTGCTCGGCAAGGGTTAGCTCGCTGCCTTGGGATTGAACACGGCGGTCAGCAAAGCCTCGCTCTGCGCCAGATGCTCGGCTTCGTTCAGGCTCTGCCGCAGGTAGCGCACCATCTCCGCCTGACGCGCAATAGCCAGGTCGGTCTCCGGATCGCCACCCGGCACATAGGCACCGACGCTGATCAGGTCACGACTCTGCTGATAACGCGACCAGAGCTGCTTGAAGCGTTGCGAATGACGCACATGCTCGGCGCTGACCACTTGCGGCATGACCCGGCTGATGGAGGCTTCGATGTCGATGGCCGGGTAATGGCCCTCCTCGGCCAGCCGCCGCGACAGCACGATGTGGCCGTCGAGCACCCCGCGCGCTGCATCGGCGATCGGGTCCTGCTGGTCGTCGCCCTCGGACAGTACCGTGTAGAACGCGGTGATCGAGCCGCCGCCCGCCTCCGCATTACCGGCGCGCTCCACCAGGCTCGGCAGCTTGGCGAACACCGACGGCGGATAGCCCTTGGTCGCCGGCGGCTCGCCGATGGCCAGGGCGATTTCGCGCTGGGCCTGGGCGAAACGGGTCAGCGAATCCATCAGCAGCAGGACGTTCTTGCCCTTGTCGCGGAAGTATTCGGCGATGCGCGTGCAGTACATGGCGGCCCGCAAGCGCATCAGCGGCGCGTCGTCGGCTGGCGAGGCGACCACCACCGAACGCTTGATGCTCTCTTCGGTGAGGATGTTCTCAATGAACTCCTTGACCTCGCGGCCCCGCTCGCCGATCAGCCCGACCACGATGATGTCGGCCTCGGTGAAGCGCGTCATCATGCCGAGCAGCACCGATTTACCCACACCGGTGCCGGCGAACAGGCCCAGGCGCTGGCCACGACCGACAGTGAGCAGTCCATTGATGCTGCGAATGCCGACGTCCAGCGGCTCGCTGATCGGGTGGCGCTTGAGCGGGTTGATGACCGGGCCGTCCATCGGTACCCAGTCTTCGGCTTTCATGCCGCCCTTGCCGTCCAGGGCGCGGCCGGCGCCGTCTAGCACCCGACCGAGCATCGAGGTGCCCATGGGCAGGCGTCCGGTGTTGGCCAGCGGCACGACGCGCGCACCCGGGGCAATACCGGCCAGGCTACCGACCGGCATCAGGTAGAGTTTGCCGCTGGCGAAGCCCATGACCTCGGCTTCCACCTGGGTCGGGTGGTAGCTGTCTTCGTTGATCACCAGGCAGCGACTGCCGACTGCGGCACGCAGCCCCTCGGCTTCGAGCGTCAGCCCGACCATACGCAACAACCGACCCTCGAGGATCGGTTGGCTGGGGAGCTTGATCGCCTCGCCGTAGGTTTCGAAGCGCTTGGCGAAACTGGTTCGTTCAAGGCGCATCGGGGTCGTCCAGATCCAGGTGCAGATCGGCTTCGGGCGGGCTGGTGGCGTTTTCCCGCTGCTGCTCGAACAGCTGGCTGATGGCCTGGCCCAGGCGTGTCTCGATGCTCGCGTCGATGCGGCTCTGTTCGGTCTCGATGCGACAGCCACCGGGCATCAGGTCACTGTCTTCGATGATCTTCCAGGTCTCTTCGTGCCGCTCGCGCAGCGCTTTGACCATCTCGAAATCCTGCGGATTGATATGGATGCGCACGTTGCTGGCGCCCATGGGCAACAACTTGAGCGCCTCGCGCAGCACCTGACGAATCTGGCTGGAGTCGATCAACAGATCACGCTGGATCACTTCACGCGCCAGTTGGCTGACCAGGGTGACCATCGCGTGTTCGAGGTTGCGATCCTGATCGGCGATGGGTTCGAGCAACTGCCCCATCAGCTTTTCAAGGCTGGCGAGCTTGGGCGCCAGCGTCGCGTCGGCTTCCTGACGGGCCTTGAGCTGGCCGGCATGAAAGCCGTCTTTCTCCCCGGTGCTGAAGCCTTCGTTGTAGGCCTCCTGGCGAATCGCCTCGAGCTCGTCGAGCGTCAGCGGTTTGACTTCTTCAACCGGCACATCTTCGCTGCGCGACAGCTCCTGCTCGGCCGTGGGCTCGTCCGACACCTCTGGCTCCGGCAGCTCGGCGCCGTGCGGATCGAAACTCGGCAGCGCCCAGCGATCGAACACATTGACGTCCTTCGCGCGGATCACATCGCTTGGGTTTTCCTTGGACATTCGCTCTCAGTGCCTTGCTAGACCATTTCTTCGCCGCCCTTGCCGCCGAGCACGATCTCTCCGGCTTCGGCCATGCGGCGAGCGATGGTAAGGATTTCCTTCTGGGCGCCTTCGACTTCGCTGATGCGCACCGGCCCCTTGGCTTCGAGGTCGTCACGCAGCAACTCGCCAGCGCGCTTGGACATGTTCTTGAAGATCTTTTCCTTGATGGCTTCATCGGCACCTTTGAGCGCCAGCACCAGGACGTCGGAGGATACTTCACGCAGCAGCACCTGAATGCCCCGATCGTCGACATCGGCGAGGTTGTCGAAGACGAACATCAGGTCCTCGATCTGCGCGGAGAGGTCTTCGTCCACGTCGCGGATGGCGTCCATCAGCTGGCCTTCGACCGAACTGTCGAGGAAGTTCATGATATCGGCCGCGCGCTTGACGCCGCCCAGCGTTGCGCGAGTGGTATTGGCGTTGCCGGAGAACTGCTTCTCCAGAATCAGGTTCAGCTCCTTCAGCGCCGCCGGTTGCACGGTATTGAGCGAGGACACGCGCAATACGATATCGAGGCGCACCTTGTGGTCGAAGTGCGACAGCACCTCGCCCGCCTGGTCCGGATCGAGATAGGCGACCACGATCGCCTGGATCTGCGGGTGCTCGTAGCGGATCACGTCGGCCACGGCGCGTGGCTCCATCCACTTCAGACTGTCCAGCCCGCTGGTGTTGCCGCCCAGCAGGATCCGGTCGATCAGGCCGCCCGCCTTGTCCTCGCCCAGTGCCTGGGTGAGCATCTTGCGAATGTAGCCGTCGGAGCCGACGCCGAGGCTGGTCTGGTCGCCGACGATCTCGACGAACTCGCCCATCACCTGTTCGATCTGGTTTTTCTGCACATTACGCAGTTGCGCCATCGCCGTGCCGACTTTCTGGACCTCTTTCGGCCCCAGATGCCGCAGTACCTGCGCGGCGTCGGCCTCACCCAGCGAGAGCAAGAGAATCGCGGCTTTGTCGACCTTGTTCAGCTTGTTGGCAGGAACTCGAGCATCACTCATCTGCGTTGATCCAATCTTTGACGACCTGAGCCACCCGGCCCGGATCCTCTGCTACCAGATTCTTGATGGCATTCAATTGCGCATCGTACCCCTCGGTCGGGCTCGGCAGCATGATGCTCTGCGGCCCACTCAGGCTGACCCGGTCGTTGGACAGGCCACCCTCTATACCCTCGATATCGCCCAGCTCGGCGTCGCCGGCCGGCTGCAATTCCTTACCCTTGCCCGCGTTGGTCAGGTTGTTCAGCACAGGCCGCAGCACACCGAACACCAGCACCAGGATGAACAGCACCCCGAGTACCTGTTTGACGATATCCCAGAACCAGGGTTGCGAGTAGAACGGGATATCGACGAACGCATCGTCCAGCGAATCGGTGGCGAACGGCGCGTTGATTACGCTGACGCTGTCACCACGGCTGGCGTCGAAGCCAACGGCGTCCTGCACCAGGCGAGTCAGACGCGCCAATTCTTCGGCGCTACGCGGTACTCGCGTGGCCTGCCCTTCTGCCGATACCGTCACTTGATCGTCGAGTACCACGGCCACCGACAGGCGGCGCAGGCGACCCTGCTGTTGTTTGGTGTGGCTGATCGAACGATCCAGCTCGTAGTTGCGCGTAGCCTGCTCACGCTTGTCCGCCGGGAAAGGCGCCAGCATCGGTTGGCCAGTTGCCGGATCCATGATCTGCTGGCCATTGGCGTCCAGCAGCGGCTGGCCCGGGGCCACGGCACCCGCGGCAGCGGCTTGCCCGGCCTTGGCGTTTTCCGGCGCGCTTGCCGGGCCCGGCGGTTGGTTGCTCAGTGCACCCGGAACGCCCTGCGGCCCGAGGCTGCTCTGGCGCTGTTCGCTGACGCTCTGCTCGCTGCGCAGCGCCGGCTGATCAGGGTTGAAGGTCTCCGAGGTGGACTCCACGGCGCTGAAATCGACGTCGGCCGAGACTTCCGCCTTGTAGCGACCGCTGCCCAGCACCGGCTGCAGAATGTTGTGCACGCGCTGGGTGTAGAGGCTCTCCATGCGGCGGCTGTAGTCGAACTGCTTGCCGGCCATGCTCAGCTCGGTCAGCTCCTGCTGATCGGACAGCAGATTGCCCTTCTGATCGACCACAGTGATCTGCGACTTGGTCAGCTCGGGCACGCTGGTGGCAACCAGGTTGATGATCGCCATCACCTGGCTCGGCTCGAGGCTGCGGCCGGGGTAGAGTTCGACCAGTACCGAGGCGGTAGGCTTGCGCTCGTCGCGCACGAACACCGAGCTCTTCGGGATTGCCAGGTGCACGCGAGCGCCCTTGACGTTGTTCAGGCTGGAAATGGTACGGGCCAGTTCGCCTTCGAGGCCGCGACGATAGCGGGTCGCCTCCATGAATTGACTGGTGCCGAGGCCCTGATCCTTGTCCAGGATCTCGAAACCGATGTTGCTGTCGGTCGGCGCGATGCCGGCGCTGGCCAGTTTCAGACGGGCACGGGCGAGATCATCGGCCTTGACCAGCAAGGCGCCAGAATTAGGCTCGACGGTGTAGGAAATGTCCGCGGCAGCGAGGGTCTCCATCACCTGGTTGGCATCCATCCCGGCGAGGCTGCCAAGCAACGGGCGATAGTCCGGTTGCTGCGACCAGAGCACCACGGCAAAGCCAATGGCCACGCTCGCCGCCAGACCGACCAGCAGGCCGATCTGCCGCAGCATCGACATCTCGGAAAGGTTTTCCAGAAACGACAGGCCCAGGAACGGCTTCTTCGGGGCGTCCGAATCGACCGGTACGGGTACTTTGCTAAGCGCTTCAGCCATTATTCAAACCCTGCCTTAAACCGGCATCTGCATGATGTCTTGATACGCCTGGACCAGCTTGTTACGCACCTGGGTCATGGCCTGGAAAGAAACACTGGCTTTCTGCGAAGCGATCATGACTTCGGTCAGATCGACGCCACCCTGGCCCATCTCGAAAGCGGTAGCGATTTGGTTGGAGGCCTGCTGGGTTTCGTTCACCTTGTTGACCGCCTGGCCAAGCATGTCGGAAAAGCTCGGTGCGCCAACCTCGGGGGCTGCGGTCACCGGCTTGGAGCGCGCCATTGCATCGGTCTGCATGGCCCGCATTTCCAGCATCAAGCGATTGAATTCGATACCCTGACTCATCATTCCTCCAACAGCTGCGGTTTTTTTGACGCCTCGCAGCGAGTACAGGAGTAATAGCAACATCGGTGCCAGGGTTTGCAGGGTGGTCCCAACACCGCCTCGGGCGAGGGACGAATGGCAGAGCTGAGCGGTTGGCCACTGTTATGCCGATCCGCTCGCTGGCTGTACCGGGACGCGCTTGCGTCGCTTCCCTAGCCTGTATCGATTGACCGCAACATCGGCTGGCAACCGCAGCATTCGCGATCCGCCAGCCTTTTACACATCGCCGCTCATAGGGAACCGACCCCGCCCATGCCCACCACCACTCTCACACCTGTACGGCTTCTCCAGGACAGCTCGGCCTCGAGCGTCGTGGCGGGATTCATCGCCATGCTCACCGGCTACACCAGCTCGCTGGTGCTCATGTTCCAGGCTGGCCAGGCCGCGGGGCTCAGCGGCGGGCAGATTTCATCGTGGATCTGGTCGCTGTCGATCGGTATGGCGATCTGCAGCATCGGCCTGTCGTTGCGCTATCGAACACCCGTCGTCATCGCCTGGTCGACACCTGGCGCCGCCCTGCTGATCAGCAGCCTTCCTGGCGTACCCTACGGGGAAGCGATTGGCGCCTTCGTGTTCGCCTCGGCGCTGATCGCGCTATGCGGAATCACCGGCAGCTTCGAGCGGCTGATGCGCAAGGTACCCGCCTCACTTGCCGCAGCGCTGTTAGCCGGTGTGCTGTTCAACATCGGCAGCGAAATATTCCGCGCGGTGGAGGTACAGCCCGTGCTGGTGCTGGCGATGTTTTTCAGCTACCTGCTGGCCAAGCGCGTGCAACCGCGTTATGCCGTACTGTCGGCGCTGGTCGTCGGTTGCCTGTTGGCAGGAGGGCTGGGCTTGCTCGATTTCCGACAGCTGAGCCTGGAAGTCGCGGTGCCGGTCTGGACCACCCCGAGCCTGTCGTTCGCGGCGCTATTCAGCATCGGCATTCCGCTGTTCGTCATCGCAATGGCCTCGCAGAACATGCCCGGTCTGGCCGTGCTGCGCGCAGAAGGCTACGACGTGCCCGCCTCACCGCTGATCACCAGCACCGGACTCGCATCGGTCCTGCTAGCCCCCTTTGGCTCTCACGGCATCCATCTGGCGGCCATCACCATGGCCATCTGCAGCGGGCCAGAAGCCCATCCGGACCGCTCACGGCGTTATACGGCGGCGGTCTGGTGTGGCGTCTTCTACGGCATTGCCGGCATCTTCGGCGCGACCCTGGCCGCGCTGTTTGCCGCGTTCCCGTCGGCGCTGGTGCTGTCCATCGCCGCGCTGGCGCTGCTGGGTTCCATCGGCAGTGGCCTGACCCAGGCCATGCTGGCGCCCCGCGAGCGCGAGGCGGCACTGGTGACCTTCATGGTCACCGCATCAGGTCTGAGCCTGTTCGGCATCGGCTCCGCGCTATGGGGCCTGGTCGCGGGCGGGCTTACATTGTTGATTCTCAACAAGCGGGCCTGAAGCACAGAGGTTGGACTCGACAAGCCGGCCAACAGGACGCTGAGTAACCGCTGTGTGGGAGCGGTCTTGACCGCATCTATTCACTCTGGTGCTGCCCCATTCGCGGCCGGGACCGCACCCACAGACTCCGCGCCGCACTTGCGGGTTCGGCGCGGCTAGATAGCCGTCGCGCCCCCGTCGACCGCAAGCGCATGGCCGGTGGTGAACGCGGCGCCATCGCTACAGAGATAGAGCACCGCGGCGGCGATCTCCTCCACCGTACCGATGCGTCCGACCGGGTGCATGGCGGCAGCAAAGTCGGCCTTGCGTGGATCGGCCTCGTAGGCACGGCGGAACATGTCGGTGTCGATCACCGCCGGACAGACCGCATTGACCCGGATCTTCTTCTTGGCATATTCGATCGCTGCCGACTTGGTTAGCCCGATCACGGCGTGCTTGGAAGCCGAATAGATGCTCATCTTCGGCGCCGCACCCAGGCCGGCAACCGAGGCCGTATTGACGATCGCACCGCCACCCTGAGCCAGCATCACCGGCAACTGATGCTTCATGCACAGCCAGACGCCTTTCACATTGACGCCCATGATGGCGTCGAACTCGGCCTCGCTGCCTTCGGCCAGGCGCCCTTGCTCGATCTCGATCCCGGCGTTGTTAAAGGCGTAATCGATGCGGCCGAAGCGCGCCACCGCCTGTTCGACCATCGCCTGGACATCGGCGTCGCGAGTGACGTCGCACCGTACGAACAGGGCCTCGCCGCCGGCGTCATGAATCGCCTGCGCACAGGCAGCGCCGCCCGTTTCGTCAAGGTCGGCCACCACCACCTTAAGGCCTTGTCTTGCAAACGCCAGTGCCGTCGCGCGGCCAATGCCGGCCGCCGCCCCTGTTACCAACGCCACCTGACCGGAGAAACCCATGCTCATGCTGAAAACCCTTTATAGATTGAAAAGCTGCGAGTCCGAACGTGACCACAGGCCACGGAGCGGTCATGTTTATACCGCTATCGCGCACGCGGCTTAACAGCTGGCGGGTGATATCACTCAGGCGGATGCCAATGCATTCCAGCTCGCCGGCCTTGCTTGCAGCGCCGGGCTCGACGGGCTACACCAAGCTTTTGCCCACCTCAGAGGTCTTCATGAACACGACCAACCGCCAGTTTCTCTTGGCCAAGCGCCCTGTCGGCGCTCCGACCCGCGACACCTTCGAGTTCGTCGAAAAACCGCTGGGCGAACCCGGCCCGAACCAGATTCTCGTCAAGAATGAATACCTGTCGCTCGACCCCGCCATGCGCGGCTGGATGAACGACGCCAAGTCCTACATTCCGCCGGTGGGTATCGGTGAAGTGATGCGCGCCCTGGGCGTGGGCAAGGTAATCGCATCCCAGCATCCAGGTTTCGCCGAAGGCGATTACGTCAACGGTGCGCTCGGCGTACAGGACTATTTTCTTGGCGAGCCGAAAGGCTTCTACAAGGTCGACCCGAACCAGGCGCCGCTGCCACGCTACCTCTCCGCGCTGGGCATGACCGGGATGACCGCCTATTTCGGACTGCTGTCCGTGGGTGAACCCAAGGCGGGCGATACCGTGGTTATATCCGGTGCGGCCGGTGCGGTGGGTAGCGTCGCTGGGCAGATCGCGAAGATCAAAGGCTGTCGCGTAGTAGGCATTGCCGGCGGCGCCGACAAGTGCCGTTTCCTCGTCGACGAACTGGGCTTCGATGCGGCCATCGATTACAAGAGCGAAGATGTTGCAGCGGGCCTCAAACGTGAATGTCCCAAGGGCGTCGACGTCTTCTTCGACAACGTCGGCGGCGACATCCTGGATGCCGTGCTGACCCGCATCGGCGTGGGCGCACGTATCGTCATCTGCGGCGCCATCAGCCAGTACAACAACAAAGAAGCGGTCAAGGGGCCGGCCAACTATCTGTCATTGCTGGTCAACCGTGCGCGCATGCAGGGCATGGTGGTGATGGACTACGTCTCGCAGTACCCGCAAGCAATGAAGGACATGGCCGGCTGGATGCAGAGCGGAGAACTGAAGAGCAAGGAAGACATCGTCGAAGGCCTGGAGACCTTCCCCGAGACGCTGATGAAGCTGTTCACCGGCGGCAATTTCGGCAAGCTGGTGCTGAAGGTCAGCTGACCTCCCCCCCTCGCAGACGGTTGTCGCACCCGCGACGACCGTCCGCGGCATGATCGTTCAAGCCAGCTCGCCGACCACCGCAGCCAACGCCTGGGCGGGGTCGGCAGCCTGTGCGATGGGACGGCCGATCACCAGATAATCCGAACCCGCCGCCATCGCTTCGGCAGGCGTGAGAATCCGCCGCTGATCGTCCGCCTGGCTGCCCGCCGGTCGAATCCCCGGTGTCACCAGGCTCAGCTGCGCGAAACGTGCTTTCAGGGCCTGCGCTTCCTGTGCCGAGCACACCAGGCCGTCCAGCCCCGCCTCCGCGGCCAGTCCGGCCAGACGCAGCACTTGGTCCTGAGGTGCCACATCGAGACCGATGTCGGCCAGATCCGCCTGCTCCATGCTGGTCAGCACCGTCACGCCGATGAGCAACGGCTTAGAGCCATTCGCCTTGTCCAGGATGTCGCGACAGGCCGTCATCATCCGCCGGCCACCGGAGCAGTGAACATTGACCATCCAGACGCCCAACTCGGCTGCAGCGCTGACCGCCATTGCCGTGGTATTGGGGATGTCATGGAATTTCAAGTCGAGAAACACCTCAAAACCTTTAAGCTGCAGCGCTTCAACGATCTGTGGACCGCAGCGGGTGAACAGTTCCTTGCCGACCTTGACGCGGCATAGCGCCGGATCGAGCTGAGCGGCCAAGGCCAACGCGGCATCACGGGAAGGAAAATCGAGCGCAACGATGATGGGGGTCTGGCAGGACATGAGGGTTCCTCGGCAATTTCGGCACGCATTGTCGCAGAAAAACCTCATCGAGACCGCCCGTTCGTGGTCCGTCCAGGCACGCCGTAGCGCGGCTGAAGACCGTGGCGTAAGGTGACGCACGCCTACAACAGGAGAAAAGACATGCCCTGGTACATCTGGTTACTGATCATCCTGGTTCTCGGCATGATCGTCGGGGGGTTATTGGCCTTGCGCGCCGACGCCCGAAAAATCCCGCTGACCGACGAGCAGAAGAAACGGATCGCCGAACGTAACGCCGAAGCGGACGCCCAAGACGCGCGCGATCGATAGCGCGACCGGCCCCGGAACCCCATTGCCCTGAACAATAGCTGACCCAACAGTCAATGATGGCTTTTGGCCTCTATTCGCGAGATGATTCTGTCTTCCTCAAGGAAGCCTCATGCCGTCGCCCCCGTCGCCGCCAACCCTCATCAACCCCAAAGCCCAAGCGGCATTCTCCAAACGCATTCTGCCTGGCATCGCGTGCCTGCTGGCCGCTGCCCTGATCGTTGCTGCCGTCGCGATCATGCACATCGCGCGCACCATCGACCGCGATGCGCTGACCCAGCAGACCGCTCTGGCCGGCAAGGCGTTTGAGGCACGCAAGCGCAACATGGCTCGCCAGGTCGCCGACAACGCGTTCTGGGGAGACGCCTACGCCAACCTGAGTAAGCGGGTGAATACCGCTTGGGCCTATGACCAACAAAACCTCGGCCCGTCGCTTTACAACGACTTCGGCTACGAGGGGCTGTTGGTGGTCGACGGCGATGGCGAAACGACCTATTCGGTGATCCGCGGCAAGCTGGTCCAAGTCGATGCACGCCAATGGCTCGGCGGCGGGCTGCAGACGCTGCTCGCGCAAGCCCGCGAAGCCGTCGAAGATGACGAGGCTATCGTCGGCCTGCTGACGACGGAGGGGCAGCCGGCGATGGTTGCCGCTGCGGTCATGACACCAGGCGGCAGCGACATCGAGCCGATGGCGGGCCCCGCCCCGACCTTGCTGTTCGTCGATGTGCTGGATGCCGACCAGCTCCGCCAGCTGGGGCATAACTTCATGGTTGAAGGCCTGCGTGTCGATGAGAGGACATCGCGCAGCCATGACGCTTGGCTGGCCTTGCAACGAGTCGACGGGACATCCCAACGCTTCACCTGGGACCTGTCGCAGCCGGGACATTATCTGCTGTGGGTGACGCTGCCGGTGCTGGCTGCGGTCACCCTGGGGCTCGGCCTCCTGGCCTGGCTCCTGCTGCGCCAGGCACTCAAGACCGTGCGTCTCATGGATGCCAACTACGAGCGACTCTCCCGCAGCCGCCAGGCACTGGCCGCCAGCGAAGCGCGCTTCCGCGACGTGGCCGAAGCCGCGTCGGACTGGATCTGGGAGACCGATCAGAATGCGCGGCTGACCTACCTTTCCAACCGCTTCGAGGAAATTACCGGCCATCAGCCAGCCGCCTGGATTGGCCGTCCGTTGATCGACCTGCTGATCAGTGATCATGCCGCCTTGCAGGATTGGCTGGCCGCCCCACACCAGGCACCGCTGCGCTGCAGCTATCAGGCGGCCAACGGTTGCGAACGCAACTGCCGTTTGTCCGCACGAGCGATCTACCGGGACGACACCCTTCTCGGGTACCGAGGCACGGCAAGCGATATCACCGAGGAGACCCGTGCCCAGGCCCGGGTGCAGTACCTGTCGCAGCACGACGCCCTGACCGGCCTGCCGAATCGCAACCGCCTGCGCGACTATCTGGATAACAAGCTGGCCACATTAGCCAGCGGATCCAGGCTGGCCGTGCTGTACATCGATCTGGATCGTTTCAAGCCGGTCAACGATACGCTGGGCCATGGCGCGGGCGATGAGGTGTTGGTCGGCGTATCCAATCGCCTCAAGCAATGCACCCGGGGCGATGACCTGGTGGCGCGGCTGGGCGGCGACGAATTTGTCCTGGTCATGAGCCGCCTGCAGCACAACGAAGACGTTCAAGGGCTCTGCGCCCGCATTGTCGAGGCCATTAGCGAGCCCTTCTATTACGAAGGCCATCCGATTCACATTGGCGCCAGCGTCGGCATCGCGATGGCGCCAACCGACACTACGCAGGCCAGCGAGCTGCTGCGCTGCGCCGACATCGCGCTGTATCAGGCCAAGTCCGATGGCCGTGGTACCTGGCGGTTCTACGGCAGCGAGATGGACCAACGCCTGCTCGAACGACGCCATCAGGAGGACGCACTGCGCGAGGCCATCGCCGACGGCCAGTTCGAGGTGCATTACCAGCCGCGCTACTTCAGCGAAGGCATGCGCATCAATGGCGCCGAAGCGCTGCTGCGCTGGCGTCACCCGAGCCGCGGCCTGCTCAAGCCGGAGCACTTCATTCCGCTGGCAGAAGAAACCGGCTTGATCGTTCCGCTCGGTGCGTGGGTACTCCGGCAGGCGTGCACCGAAGCCAGCGAGTGGGCCGATTCACTGATGATTTCGGTCAACCTGTCTCCCTTGCAGCTACGCAACGACGTGCTGCCCGACCTGGTTCGCACCGTGCTGCACGAAACCGGGCTGGCGGCCCACCGGCTTGAACTGGAAATCACCGAAACGGCGCTGCTCCAGGAAAACCGCCGCACCCTGGATGTGCTCAACGAACTGAAGCGCATCGGGGTACGCCTGGCCATGGACGATTTCGGCACTGGCTACTCGTCCCTGAACAACCTGCGCCACTATCCGTTCGACACGATCAAGATCGACGGCAGCTTCGTGGTCGGCATGGCGCACTCAAGCGAAGACCACTCCATCGTCAAGGCGCTCATCGACCTCGGTCGCGGGCTGCACATGCGGGTCACCGCCGAGGGCGTGGAGACGTCCGAGCAGCTGACGCGCCTGGTGGCCGACGGCTGCAGCGAGATCCAGGGCTTTCACATGAGCCACCCGCTGCCAGCGGATGCCTTGCGCGCCTTGCTGGGAGAAGTCGACAACGAGGCGATCGCGCGCCACGACCCGGTGCGCTAGAGGCGCGGAGCCGATCAGCGCTTCAGTTCGAAATTGATCTCAGCCCCATCGATCAGGGCGTCTTCCTCGCGCAACCCTTGCAGCAGACGCCCACTCATCTGCAGCGACTTGTCGGATTCACCCGTTTCGAACAGCGGGGGTAATAACTGCATCGAGGCGGTATCTTCCCGGTCCTCCGGTTCGAGCTCTTCGGCCCAATCCTCCGGAAGGCTGAGGTCAAGCTCAGGTTCGGGCAACTCGACGTGTTCTACCGCAACCTTCTTCTTTGGGCTCGTCGGCGCCGCAGCTGCCGGTGCGGGCTTCGTGGCGGCAACCTGCTCGGACGGCAGTTTGTCGGACGCTTCGTCGGCAACCGGTTCGAGCTCGATCTCGATAGCTGGCTTCTCCGCGTCGCTGCTGGCGTGATCGGCGGCCGGTTCGAGGGCGGTCACGGGTTCGCCTTTGCTGGCCGGGGCTTCGACCTTGGGTTTGGCTGGCGGCCCTGGCTGTGAGGGCAGCTTATCGCCGTCACAAGCGACCAACAGGGGAAGCGCCAACAACCAACCCAAGCATTTCATGGCCAACGCCTCCTTCGATCCTGTCAGTTCGACTGCCGGCACAGATCTCCTGCCAGCTCGCCGAGTGTCTTCAGTGCTCGCTCAGCCTCTGCCGTCCAGGGCAATCCGCAGTTGAGCCGCACACAGTGATTGAACTGCTCGGTGTTACTGAAGATCAAGCCCGGCGCGATGCTGATACCGCGTTTCAAGGCCTGAACGTGCAGCTCCTTGGTGTTCACCCGAGCCGGCAGACTGACCCAGAGAATGAAGCCGCCGGTGGGTCGCGTCATCTGCGTGCCTTCCGGAAAATACCGCTGCACGGCCAGCTGAAAAGCGCTGAGGTTCTTGCGGTATTCGTGGCGGATGTAACGCAGGTGGCGATCATAACCACCGTTTTCCAGATACGCCGCCACGCCCATCTGCGTAACGCTGCACGCCGAGTGCGTGCTGAACGTCTGCAACCGCTGGACCTCCTCACGGTAGCGCCCGGGAATGATCCAGCCTATGCGCACCCCAGGCGAGATCGTCTTGGAGAAGCTCGAACAGTAGATGACTCGCCCGTCCGTATCGTTGGATTTGAGCGCGCGGATCGAGCCCACATCGAACAACAGCTCGCCGTATATATCGTCTTCGACAATCTGGATGTCGAAATTCGCCGCCATCTTCAACAACTGTTTCTGCCGTGCGTCAGGGACGCTGCCACCGAGCGGATTGCTCAGACGCGCCGTCAGTACCAACGCCTTGATCGGCCACTGGCTGGCCGCCAGCTGCAGCGCCTCGAGGCTGAGCCCGGTATCGGGGTCACAGGGGATTTCGATCACCTTGAGCCCCAGCAGATCGGCCAATTGCAACAGGCCGTAATAGCTGGGCGACTCCGCCGCGATGAGGTCGCCCGGCTTGGTCAGCACCCGCAAGGACATCTGCAGCGCATCGACGCAACCATGGGTGATCACCACTTCATCCGGGCCGACGACTACACCGGCGTCGCGCATCCGAATCGCGACCTGCCGACGCAGCGGCTCGTAGCCGGGGCTGAACATGTAGCTGAACGCACGCTGGCTCTGGAAGCGGGTGACCTTGGCAAGCTGCTGGTGCAGCGCTCGCGCCGGCAGGTAGTCCACGTGGGGCACGGCGGCGCCCAGCGGAATGAGCCCGTCGCGGCGTGACTCGCTCAAGACCTGGTTGATGATGCTACTGCGCGTGACCAGCGTCGGCCGCTCGACCTGGGCGATATCGGGTGTCGGTGCGGTCAGCGCGGGCGTATGGTGGACGTAGAAGCCGGACTGCGGACGCGCCCGGATCATCCCCTGGTCTTCGAGATTGGCGTATGCCTGGAGGACGGTCGCATGGCTGACGTTGAGCTGCATGCTCATCTTGCGCACTGACGGCACGCGCTCGCCAGGACGATAGACCCCTCGCCGGATGTCTTCGGCGAGCTGATGAGCGATGCGCTGATAAAGCAACAGATTGGTCATATCGTCCGTCTCCGCCAACTGAACCATAACAGTAGTACAACACTGTTATGCACGACCGATACAGTTGGCGGCTAACTCGCCGACACAGTCAGTTACTTTTGCCTAGCTCAGCGGCACGGACACTAACGCGGACTACTCAGACGGCCTAGCTCGTCGGAGAACAGTATCTCCACACGCCGGTTCTGGGCCCGGCCGCGCGCCGAGGCGTTTTCGGCGACGCGGTGCTGCTCGCCATAGCCCACCACCTCCATGCGCCCTCGGTCGACGCCCAGGCTTTCCATGAAATCGCTCACCGCCTGCGCCCGGTCCTTGGACAACGCAAGGTTTTCGGCCGCGTCGCCTCGATTGTCGGTGTAGCCTTCGATCCGCACCCTGCGTTTGGGATTGAGCTGCAGGAAACGTACGACCTTGAACAAGGTGCGGTTGGCCGACGGTCCGAGTTCGGCGCTGGCCGCCTCGAACAGCACATCACCCAGGGTCATTACCAGGCCACGATCGGTCTCGGCGGCAGCCAGGCTGACCATCTGGTCTTCCAGCAATCGACCTTGCTGTTGGGCATCGAGCAACCGCGCTTCCTGCAATGCCTGACGCAGGCGCTCGCGCTCCATGGCCAACTGAGTGGCGCGCCGCTGCTTCTGGACCTGCTCACTGTGCAGGCGCGCAATCTCGCTGTATCGCTGACTCAAGTACGCATAGTGTTCGACGTCCGCATCGCTGCCCCAGTAGTCGGCGAACCGATTGGCCCGCTCCAGCGACTCGGCGGCTCGCATCACGTCTTTCGGCGCATCATGAAGCGTCTGAGGGTCGTCACCGACCTTCTGGAACGCGACGGTCGCCTGCTCCAGCTGCTGCCGCGACGCCTGTGACGCACAACCTTGAAGCCCAACCAGCGCCATCAGCAAGCTGGGAATAAGAAGCACCGCTCTCACCGCAGATCTCCCAACTGTTCACGTAGCCGCGCGATACGCCGTTGCAACTCGGCCAGCTCCTGATCGCGCTTTTCGTTCAATACGCTGGCCTCCGCCAGTCGAGCATCCAGCTCCGCCCGTTCGGCGAGCCGGCGGGCCTTGCGAAAGTCTTCGTCTCGCATCGCCGCCACTGCCGCCGCGTACTTGTCTTCGGCCAGCACCAGCTCCGGTGTCTGCTCCGACGCGCCCGCTGAGCGCGCCAGGATCAGCGCCTGCTCGGTGAGACGCAACTGTTCGGTCGGTGCCGGATCACTGGCGCAGCCGACCAACGCCAATAGCCCGAGCATGCAGGTAAGGTGTTTTATCAAGGGAGAGGTCCTAGCGTTGCGAATTACGTGTCGATGCCGGCTGCTGCTTCCAGCGCTCGAGATTGTCTACCAGCAGTTGTTGCGGCACACCGGCAGCGCGCAATTCTGTCATTTTTATCGCCAGCTGTCCGCGCAGCCAGGGCCCGTTGCACGCCGAGTCGTGCGCCACCGCAAGGTGCATGCCACGGCTACTGACCGGCGGCTCCAGTCGCTGTATATCGTTGAGCCAGCCCTGGCGGCCGGCTTGCGCGATGGCATTGAAACGCTCGTGCAGCACGTAATCGGCCTTACCGGCCAACAGCCCTTTCACGGCCTCGGTCAAGCTTGGAACAGCGCGCAGACGAAGGCGCTTGTCGGCGTATGCCTGGAACTCGCGACCGAAGCGCGTTGTGGCGACATAGGTGCCGGCGTGGCCTGCCAGCTCGTCGCGACTGGCGTAAAGAAAGCCCGGATCGTTGCGCACCCATGCCGAGGTCTGCAATTCCGTGATCGCGGGGTGGATGAAATCCAGATACGCCAGCTGCGGCGTATCGATCACCGCATCGGCCAATAGGTCGACTCGGCCGCTGCGAACTTCTTCCAGCGCCTTGTCGGCGTTCCCGGTGTATAGCAGCTCCAACTTCAGGCCTAGCGAGTCCGTGATTTGCTTCAGCAGATCGGCGTTCGCACCCATTAGGCGCTTGGGATTCTGCGGATCGCGCCATAAAAAAGGCGGGTTGTTTGCGCCACCGGTCGCGATCAGTCGATCACACTTGGCTGCCGCCGCGTTCGCCGCAAAGGGAGTCGCCCACAGCAAGGCGGTCAAGGCGAATGTCAGCGAAACGGCACAACGCATGGAGAACCTCTGTAGTGGGACCTGGAATGGTGCCCGGCGATCTTACCATCGGTAGTCACCAGCGAGCGCTCACAAAAAACCCGCTACGAGAGCGGGTTTTTCTTGCAGCGGCTCGGTCAGACGAGACGCTCGAGCTCCGGCAGGATCTCGAACAGATCGCCCACCAGGCCGTAGTCGGCAACCTGGAAGATCGGCGCCTCTTCGTCCTTGTTGATCGCGACGATCACCTTGGAGTCCTTCATGCCGGCCAGATGCTGGATCGCACCGGAGATACCGACGGCGATGTACAGCTGTGGCGCGACGATCTTGCCGGTCTGGCCGACCTGCATATCGTTGGGCACGAAGCCGGCGTCGACCGCGGCGCGCGAAGCACCAACCGCTGCGCCAAGCTTGTCGGCCAGCGAGTACAGGTGCTTGAAGTTGTCGCCGTTCTGCATGCCACGGCCACCGGAGACGACGATCTTCGCGGCGGTCAGCTCAGGGCGGTCGGACTTGGCCAGCTCTTCACCGACGAAGCTGGAAACGCCGGCGTCGCCTGCACCCGACACCTGCTCGACGGCAGCCGAGCCGCCTTCGGCGTTGACCGGATCGAAACCGGTCGCGCGAACGGTGATGACCTTGATCGGCGCGCTCGATTGCACGGTGGCAATGGCGTTGCCGGCGTAGATCGGACGCTTGAAGGTGTCGGCACTTTCAACGGCAATGATTTCGGAAATCTGGTCGACATCCAGCAGCGCCGCAACGCGTGGCAGGAAGTTTTTGCCATTGGTGGTAGCCGCGGCCAGCACGTGGCTGTAGTTCTTGGCCAGCTCGGCGATCAGCGGCGCGACGTTCTCCGGCAACTGATGGGCGTAGGCGGCGTTGTCGGCAACCAGGACCTTGGATACGCCTTCGATTTTTGCAGCGGCTTCACCGATGGCGGCGCAGTTGCTGCCGGCGACCAGCACATGGATGTCGCCACCAATGGCTTTCGCGGCGGCCACGGTGTTGAGCGTAGCGGCGGCCAGGACGGCGTTGTTGTGTTCAGCGATAACCAGGATAGTCATTTAGATTACCTTCGCCTCGTTCTTCAGTTTCTCGACCAGTTCTTCCACGGACTTGACCTTGATACCGGCGCTGCGTGCAGCTGGCGCTTCGACCTTGAGGACCTTGACGGTGGAGGTGGTGGATACACCCAGCGCATCTGGAGTCAGGACTTCCAGCGGCTTCTTCTTGGCTTTCATGATGTTCGGCAGCGAGGCGTAGCGCGGCTCGTTAAGGCGCAGATCGGTGGTGACGATCGCCGGCAGATTCAGCGAAACGGTCTGGGCACCGCCGTCGATTTCACGCTCGACGCTCACCTTGTCGCCACTCACCTCGACCTTCGAGGCAAAAGTGCCTTGGGCAAAGCCGGTCAACGCGCCGAGCATCTGACCGGTCTGGTTGTTGTCGCTGTCGATGGCCTGCTTGCCAAGGATGACCAGCTGCGGCTGCTCCTTGTCGACGACGGCTTTCAACAACTTGGCCACGGCCAGCGAGTTGAGTTCTTCGCTCGACTCGACCAGTACGGCGCGATCGGCACCCAGTGCCAGCGCAGTACGCAGTTGTTCCTGAGCAGCAGTCGGCCCGATGGAAACCACGACGATTTCACTGGCCACGCCCTTCTCTTTCAGGCGCACGGCTTCTTCCACGGCGATCTCGCAGAAGGGGTTCATCGACATCTTGACGTTGGCGAGATCGACGCCGGAGTTGTCCGCCTTGACGCGGACCTTGACGTTGTAATCGACCACTCGTTTGACAGCTACAAGAATCTTCATGGATTCCTCGTTACTCTCCGGTGAATAGAATTTCGCCGAGGCGAACCGAGCCATGCTCGAGATCCAGGGGTGCAACTTAGCCACTGGACCTGTTCGGCGAGCACAAAACTGCCCGTATCTTGACTGCAGCCGTAAGCCGGGGTCAACAATGCGAATGACCCGCCATAACAGGCCGTGTGAAAGCTACTGCGCTCGGTTATGCCGCGTTGAAAACAGGCTCGGAATGCTCATTTACAGCTCGTAAACTCCGCTTCCTCGCCCGTTTTCGTGCCTTGCCTAACCGTCGCTCGCTACGTTTTCACCCGGCCTGATGAGCCGCAGTTTCCGGATTCTAACAGGCTGACAAAAAATTCAAACAAACGTTTGTATTGGACCGATCAGGGCGTCTATATATAATGCGCCAGCTCGGCTTGATCAGGGATTCGATCCAAGCCCTCCACTTTTATAAAACAATCAAGCCTTGAGTAGGAGATAGCCAATGGAACGCGAATACATGGAATTCGACGTAGTGATCGTCGGCGCCGGCCCCGCGGGCCTGTCCGCTGCCTGCCGACTGAAGCAACGAGCCGCCGATGCTGGTAAGGAGATCAGCGTCTGCGTCGTTGAGAAGGGTTCCGAAGTAGGCGCCCATATCCTATCTGGCGCCGTGTTCGAGCCACGCGCCCTGAACGAACTGTTCCCCAACTGGAAAGAGCTCGAAGCGCCGCTGAACACCCCGGTCAAGCGAGACGACATCTACCTGCTCAAGAATGCCGAGGCCGCGCGCAAGCTGCCGAATGCACTGGTTCCCAAGACCATGCACAACGAAGGCAACTACATCATTTCCCTGGGTAACCTGTGCCGCTGGCTGGCCCAGCAGGCTGAGAACCTTGGCGTCGAAATCTACCCGGGCTTCGCCGCCCAGGAAGCGCTGATCGACGAACAGGGCGTGGTGCGCGGCATCGTCACCGGCGACCTCGGCGTCGACCGCGAAGGCAACCCTAAAGAAGGCATGTACACCCCGGGCATGGAGCTGCGGGCCAAGTACACCCTGTTCGCCGAAGGCTGCCGCGGCCATATCGGCAAGCAACTGATCAACCGCTTCCAACTCAACGCCAATGTCGACCCGCAGCACTACGGCATCGGCATCAAGGAGCTCTGGGACATCGATCCAGCCAAGCACGAGCAAGGCCTGGTCGTGCATACGGCTGGCTGGCCGCTGGACGATGCGAACACCGGCGGTTCGTTCCTCTACCATCTGGAAAACAACCAGGTGGTGGTTGGCCTGATCGTCGACCTGTCCTACAGCAACCCGTTCCTCTCCCCATTCGACGAGTTCCAGCGCTACAAGCATCACCCGGTCATCAAGCAGTACCTCGAAGGCGGCAAGCGGGTGTCCTATGGCGCGCGGGCCATCGCCAAGGGCGGCATCAACTCGCTGCCGAAGATGGTGTTCAATGGCGGCGCCCTGATCGGCTGCGACGCTGGCACGCTGAACTTCGCCAAGATCAAGGGCAGCCATACCGCGATGAAGTCCGGCATGCTGGCCGCCGAAGCCGTGGCGGACGCCCTGTTTGCCGGCCGTGAAGGCGGTGATGAGCTGACTGGCTACGAAGAAGGTTTCAAGGCCAGCTGGCTGTATCAGGAGCTGTATGCCAGCCGCAACTTCGGCGCAGCGATCCACAAGTGGGGCGCGGTCAAGGGCGGTGCGTTCAACTTCATCGACCAGAACATCTTCGGTGGCAAGATTCCGTTCACGCTGCACGACACCAAGCCGGACTACGCCTGCCTGAAAACGGCGGCCGAGTCGAAGAAGATCGAATATCCCAAGCCTGACGGCAAGCTCAGCTTCGACAAGCTCAGCTCGGTGTTCCTCTCAAACACCAACCACGAAGAGGAACAGCCGGTCCACCTCAAGCTGACGGATCCGAGCATTCCGATCGAGCGCAACCTGCCGCTGTACGACGAGCCGGCTCAGCGTTACTGCCCGGCTGGCGTGTATGAGGTCGTGGACAATGACGACGGAAGCAAGCGCTTCCAGATCAACGCGCAAAACTGCGTGCACTGCAAGACGTGCGACATCAAGGATCCGTCTCAGAACATCACCTGGGTAGCACCGGAAGGCACCGGAGGGCCCAACTACCCCAACATGTAACGCGAGTGACAGCGCGCTGCGACGCGACGACGGAACCCCGCCCTGTGGCGGGGTTTCGCGTTTTGACAGCGTGAAAAAAGCAGCGATCCAGACCGGCCGGCATTGCCTGAGCCCGCGCGAGGACTACACAAAGCAAAAGCCCCGACCAGGGTCGGGGCTTCGTCAGTAGCTCAGCCGTCAATGGCCGGCTTCAAGGTCCGCTGCGGTGATCAGAGCCCGGCAACATCCTCGGCCTGCAGCCCTTTCTGGCCCTGAGTCACGGAAAACTCCACCTGCTGGCCTTCAGCCAGAGAGCGGTGGCCTTCGCCACGAATAGCCTGGTAGTGAACAAATACATCCGCCCCGCTGCCACGCTGAATGAATCCATAGCCCTTGGCATCGTTGAACCACTTGACGGTTCCGGTTTCGCGCTCAGCCATTCTACTTCTCCAACTCGATTCTTATTATTCCCCGTTCGGGGGAGGGACGATCAGCCTGAACCCGTCGCAGGCCACCTAGCGGCCATGACTATAGCCAAACCGGTGTGACAAGCACGTTTCAGGCCGACCATCGGACGAGTATAGAGCAGGGATTTTCCCGTCTTGGATTTTTTTACGATCCAACACATTCATGTGGCTGCCGCCGGGCGGCGCCGTCCTGACGATAGACGAAGCGTCACTCCGCAGCCGATCCGGGCGATCGCACCGGCTGCGGAGGTAATCAGGCCGGTTTGCGCCGCCGCCAGAACCAGGCCAGCAGCACGCCCAAGGTCAACACCAGCGGAACCAGCGCGATATTGAAGAACTTGAGCAGCCGCCCGAGGGCTTCGATATCGGCGTTGAGCTGGTAACGCACCTCGCGCAGTTCTTTGCGAATACGCAGTTTTTCCTGCATGTAGCGTTGCAGCGCCGCCTGTTGCTCGGCCGTGAGTTCTATCGCGCCTTCTGCATTTGGCCCCTGCAGTTCGGCGAGCTGCGCCTCGGTGGCGGCGAGGCGTTGCTGCAGCGCCTCCTCCTTCTCGCGGAAGCGGTTCTCGGCCTGTCGCTGCAACTCCTCGACGACCACGAAAGGCCGAGCGAAGCGCCCTCGCGAACGGACGCTGATCAATGCGTCGGTGCCGGAGAGGTTGTCCAGCGCATTGATCACGAAGGTGCCGTTGTCGGCCCAGGGCTGCGGCATGCGCTGACCGAAGAAGTCCTGCACCTGTACCCACATGCGGTCGGCCAGCAGATCCGTATCCGCCACGGCGATGACGTTGATGCTGGCACTGTCCTTCAGACCATCCTTGCGGCCTTCGATGCCATCCGGATAGGCCGAGTGCGCCGGGCCCCGGATACGCGCCGCAAGCGTATAACGCTCCCCGGTAGGTTCGAGTTCACGCAGCAATACCTCGGGATTTTCCAGCGTGTCGAAGCGCTGCGCCTCGATCGGCATGGCGTAGCTGGAACTCTGCACCAAAGGCGTGAAACGGGTCGTGGCGTTTTCCAGCGGCTCGAGGAAACCTGAAGTCGCCAGGGTCAGGCTTTCCAGCGAGGCGGTGGTGACATCGTCGCTATCCATGTTCTGCTGCGGCAGACTCAGCCAGGCCGGATGCCGGACCGGTCGCCGTTCCTCGCCTACACCGACCGACATCGCATTGGCCGCATCCAGCACCACACGATCAGGCGCCATTTTCACGCCCCAGGCCTTCAACAGCGGCTCCAGATCGGAGGCCTTGCCATCGCCAGGCTCTCCCGGCATGAACCCCATCCCCGGATCGGCCTCACTGTACGGATCGAGGAATACCAACAGCTTTCCGCCCCGCATGACGAACTGGTCGATTGCGTAGAGCGTCTGCTCCGGCAAGCCCTTGGGATGCACCACCATCAGCACCGAGACACTCGCCGGAATCAGGTCGACGTTGCGCTCGAGGCTTTCGATATGGAACAGCTGGCGAATCTCTTCCAGCATCGTCCAGGGCGAGGTCGCTTGCTGGGTGCGCATGTCGAACCCACCGGTGATCGGCAAATCCGATAGCACGCCGACGACCGGCCTCTGCGGTGACGCCACGCTCTGTACCAGACGGCTGAGGTCGTACTCGAGGAACTCCTCCTGATCCAGGGCGAAGAAGGGAATGCTCTGCGTGCGGCCATCGGCGTTGGTTGCGGCCAGTCCGAAATAGACCTTGTCCCCGCCCTGGTTCAGCGGCACGGCCTGCAGCCCGAGTTCGGCGGCGCGATCCTCTTCTTCGGAGAACGGCTCGGGGTCGACGATATGCAGTTTCAGATTGCCGCCTGCCTCGCGCTCATAGGCGCGCAACAGCTCCTCCACACGTCGTGCGTAATTGCGCAGCGCGACCAGGCCTTTGGTTGCCTCGTCCGAGTAGAAGAAGTCCAGCTCGATGGGCTTGTCCAGCCCGTCGAGAATCGTCTTGGTGCCGTCGGAGATGGTGTAGAGCTTCTGCTCGGTCAAATCCAGCCGAGCATGGGTGAATACCAGGCCGGAAAACGCATTGAACACCAGGAACGCCAAGGCGATCAGCAGCAATCCGGCGCCCGAATACATCACTCGTTTCATGGGAGGTCCTTATGCCGCTTTCTTCAGATCGACGACCACGGCGGTGGCCGCCAGCCAGGCGATGATCAGCGTGACGAAGTACAGCAGGTCACGTAGATCGATGACGCCCTTGCTGAGCGCATCGAAGCGGATCAGAAAGCTCAGCGAAGCGACCGCATCGACCAGCCAACGCGGCGCCCAGGCGAAGGCATCAAGCACCATGGGCAGGCCACTGACGATGAAGAGGAAACACACGCTGACCGCCAGGATGAAGGCGATCACCTGATTCTTGGCCAGCGCCGACATGCACGAGCCGATCGCCAGGAAAGCCCCCGCCAGCAACCAGCTGCCGGCGTAACCCGTGATGATCGCGCCGTTGTCGGGTTCGCCAAGGTAATTGACGGTAATGATCATCGGGAAGGTCAGCAGCAAGGCAATGCCGGCAAATATCCAGGCGGCCAGGAACTTGCCGGTGACGGCCTCGAAACGGGTGATCGGCAGCGTCATCAGCAATTCGATGGACCCCGATTTGCGCTCCTCGGCCCACAGACGCATGGCGATGGCCGGTATCAGGAACAGGTACAGCCAGGTGTGGAAACTGAAGAATGGAACGAGATCTGCCTGGCCGCGCTCGTAGAAACCGCCCAGGTAGAAGGTGAACACCCCGGACAGCACCAGGAATATCAGGATGAACACGTAAGCGAGGGGCGTCGCGAAATAACTGCCCAGTTCGCGTTTGAAAACCACCGGCAACTGGCTCATAGCGCCTCCCCACGGGTCAAGGTTCGGAACACTTCATCCAAGCGGCCACGCTCCACATCCAGCTCCGTGACGGCCCAGCCCTGCTGAGCAATCAATGCGTTGATCTGCGGGAAGATCACCTCGCCGGGCTTGGCCAACACCGTGAGGCTATGCTCACGCTCGTTGAATTCGACACCGGCCACCCCCGGCAACGCCGCCAGCGCGACGTCATCCAGGGGCTCGTCGCTGACCAGGGTCACGGCCTGGTGATACCTCGAACGGCTCTCCAACTCGAACGGCGTGCCGTCAGCCACCAGCCGTCCGCCCGCAATCACCACCGCGCGGGTGCAAACGGCCGTGACCTCTTCGAGAATATGGGTGGAGATGATGACAATCTTGTCCTGCGCCAGCCCGCTGATCAGCTCGCGCACCTGATGCTTCTGGTTCGGGTCCAGACCGTCCGTGGGCTCGTCCAGGATCAACACACGCGGATCATGGAGGATTGCCTGGGCCAGGCCGACACGGCGCTTGAAGCCTTTGGACAGCGTCTCGATGCTCTGACCCAACACCCCCTCCAGCTCGACCTGCCCCGCCGCGGTATCGACCCGGACACGCTTGTCCGCACCACGAAAGCCACGCACCTCGGCGATGAACTCGAGAAAGCCGCGCACCGTCATGTCGCCGTAACAGGGCGCACCCTCGGGCAGATAGCCGATCTGACGCTGAGCCTGCAGCGTACGGGTCTGGATGTCACAGCCCAGGATGCTCGCCGTACCGGACGTCGGCGCCAGGAAGCCGGTAAGCATCTTCATGGTGGTCGATTTACCGGCGCCGTTGGGGCCGAGAAAACCGAGTACTTCGCCGGGTTGGACAGTGAATGACAAGGCATCCACCGCCGTGTGCTGGGCAAATCTTTTCGTCAGATTCTTCAGTTCGATCATCGCTCTCACCCATGACGGACCCACGACCGAACTCGGCAAAGACGGGCCCAATGCGCGCCGGACTATAAAAAGAGCGCGACAGGCATTGCAACCAGCACGGCAAGGCCTTTCTGCTCTCTCGCAGCCGCACGCGCAGGACTTCTACTATCCTAAAACCGGCCTGCCTCGCGAGACGGGCACCACCAGCGGCTGACCAGACGATGCTCATGCGATGACGCCTGACGGAGCCGACAAGTAGCGAACCAGAAACAAGATCGCTCCGTTCAAGGGATCAGCTACCGTTCGCGCTTTACCCTCAACGTTGGATCGACAAACGAATGGAAGACGCCGCGCTCCTGGTGATCGATCAGCAAAAAGGTATCGATCACCCCAAGCTGGGCCAACGAAACAACCCTCATGCAGAAGCGGTGATGCTCGCCCTGCTAGCCCACTGGCGCGCAAGCGGTCGACCAGTGATTCACATTCGGCACCGATCGTCGGAGCCGGACTCGGTGTTCTGGCCTTTTCAGGAAGGCTTCGACTTCAAGCCGGCCTTCCTGCCCAGCGAGCACGAAACCGTCATTGAAAAACCCACGCCGTGCGCGTTCACCGGAACCGATCTGGAAGCGATCCTGACGCAACTGGGTGTTGGCTCAATCGTCATTACCGGCGTCGCCACGAACAATTCGGTCGAGGCAACGGCAAGAACCGCTGGCTGCAGAGGCATCGATGCCTACGTAGTCGAAGATGCCTGTTTCACCTTTGTCAAGCGGGATTACCGAGGCCGGATGCGCAGTGCTGATGCGGTACACGACATGTCGCTGGCCAACCTGGACGGTGAGTATGCGAAGGTCATCAGCTCGCAGGTACTGCTGCCGACAGGCGACGACGTCAGGAACGACGCCTCTTAACCGCTGCTCAAACGCGTACACAATTGCCCCAAGCGCTGACAGGCGAGACCCATCGGCAAGCAGACGCCGGCTGCCCACCCTTTTGCCCACCCTCCGCTTGCGGCACACTTGCGCCCTTCGAGGGTATTAACCCCCTTCACAGTCGAATCTGACGTATGACCCGCTCCCCCATTCGCCGTCTGATCTTTTCCCTGCTGCGCCGCGTGCTCTACATCTGGGTACGCTCCGAAACCATCAACCAGTCCGCTTTCACCCTCAAGCTGGATCGCAGCAAGCCGGTGTTCTATGTCCTGCAGCGCGCCTCGCTGAGCGACCTGGCGGTGCTCGACCACGAGTGCAGCAAGGCCGGCCTGCCGCGGCCGGTCGCGGAAGTGGCCGTGGGCGATCACCTGGAGCCCGCGGCGTTCATTTTCCTCAACCCGGCTGCCAGCTGGTTCGGCCGGCGGACCCGAATGGTCACGCCTGAACCGCTGGTGCGCCTGGTTGGCGCGCTGGAACACAATGCCGTGGATAACGCGCAGATCATTCCGGTGAGCGTGTTCTGGGGACAGAACCCCGCGCGTGAGACCAGTCCCTGGAAGCTGCTGTTCGCCGACAGCTGGGCCGTCACCGGGCGTCTGCGCAAGCTGATGAGCATCATCATGCTCGGCCGCAAGACCCGCGTGCAGTTCTCCACACCAATCCAGCTCAATGAGCTGGTGGCGCAGAACAAGGGCCACGAGCGCACCCTGCGCATGGCCCATCGCATGCTGCGCGTGCACTTCCGCAACCAGAAGACCGCGGTGATCGGTCCCGATCTGTCGCACCGCCGCAACCTGGTCAAGGGGCTGGTACATGCCCCACAGGTGCGCCAGGCGATCAGGGACGAAGCCGAGCGCGAAAACATTCCGCTTGAAAAGGCCGAGGCCCGCGCCCTGCGCTATGGCAACGAGATTGCCTCCGACTACGCCTACACCGCCGTGCGCTTTCTCGAGGTGGTGCTCTCCTGGTTCTGGAACAAGATCTACGACGGCATCCGGGTCAACCATCTGGAGCCTTTGCAGGACGCGGTGCATGGCTACGAAGTCATCTACGTGCCGTGCCACCGCAGCCATATCGACTACCTGCTGCTGTCCTACCTGTTGTTCCGTAACGGCCTGACACCGCCGCACATTGCCGCCGGCATCAACCTCAACATGCCGGTGGTCGGCAGCCTGCTGCGTCGCGGCGGTGCCTTCTTCATGCGCCGGTCGTTCAAGGGCAACCCGCTCTACACCTCGGTGTTCAACGAATACCTGCATACGCTGTTCAGCCGCGGCTTTCCGGTGGAGTATTTCGTCGAGGGCGGGCGCTCGCGCACCGGGCGCATGCTGCAGCCGAAAACCGGCATGCTCGCCATCACGCTGCGCAGCTACTTGCGCTCTTCACGCCTGCCGATTCTCTTCGTGCCGGTCTACATCGGCTACGAGCGGGTGCTGGAGGGCCGCACCTATCTCGGCGAGCTCCGCGGCGCGGCGAAGAAGAAGGAATCGATCTTCGACATCTTCAAGGTCATCGGTGCGCTCAAGCAGCGCTTCGGCCAGGTCTGGGTGAATTTCGGCGAGCCGCTGAAGCTCAACGAGTTTCTGGAGCAGCACCAACCGGGCTGGCGCCAGCAGGACCTGGCACCGAATTTCCGCCCCGACTGGCTCAACGAGACCACCAACAAGCTGTCCGAGCGCATCGCCCAACGGCTCAACGAGGCGGCGGCAGTCAACCCCGTCAACCTGGTGGCCCTGGCGATGCTCTCCACCAGCCGCCAGGCGCTGGATCGTCGTTCGCTGGCGCGCATCCTGGACCTTTACCAAAACCTGCTGCGCACCGTGCCCTACTCGCCGCACACCACCCTGCCGGACGGCGACGGCGAGACGCTGATCAGCTACGTCAAAGCGCTCGGCCTGCTTGCCGAACAAAAGGATGCGCTGGGCAACATTCTCTATCTGGACGAGCAAAACGCCGTCCTGATGACCTACTACCGCAACAACGTGATGCACATCTTCGCGTTGCCGGCGCTGCTGGCGAGCTTCTTCCAGAGCAGCTCGCGGATCAGCCGTGAGCAGATCCTGCGCTTTACCGAGGCCCTGTATCCGTACTTGCGCGCCGAGCTGTTCATTCGCTGGGAACCGGAGGAGCTGGAGGCAGTGATCGATCAGTGGCTGGCCGCCTTCGTCGAACAGGGGCTGCTCAAGCTCGACGGTGAGACCTACGTACGGCCGGCGCCGAGCTCGCGCCAGTTCGTGCTGCTGACATTGCTGGCGCGGGTCATCGTGCAAACGCTGCAACGCTTCTACATGGCGATTTCGCTGCTGCTCAACAGCGGCCAGAACACGCTCGACGCCGAAGAGCTGGAGACGCTCTGCACGATCATGGCCCAGCGCCTGTCGATCCTGCATGGCCTGAACGCGCCGGAGTTCTTCGACAAGAGCCTGTTCCGGCATTTCATCAAAAGCCTGCAGGACCAGGACGTGCTGCGTCAGGACGACACCGGCAAGCTCGGCTACCACGACAAGCTGGGCGAACTGGCCGAGGGCGTCGCCAAACGCGTGCTGCCCGCCGAGATTCGTCTATCGATTCGCCAGGTGGCCCTGGAGCGGCACGATGAGGAACAACCAACCGACTAATTTCAGTCGCGGACGCTCAAGCATGGGCGTCCGGCAGCGAGGCCATCATCGGAAACCACGCTAACGGCCCTCGAGCTTAATGCCGAAACGTTCGTTCGCCGCCTAGCACGGCGCCCATAATCAGCAGGCAACCCGAGAAAAACGTTTCGGACTTCTACCGAAAGGGGCCTGTATGGCACGCACCCGTGTGATCGCCTTGTCTCTGGTCGTGGGCTTGGGCGGTTGCGCAACGCCCAGCCTGACCAACCTCACGCCCTCC
Organism: Stutzerimonas stutzeri; assembly: GCF_019090095.1. NCBI lineage: Bacteria > Pseudomonadati > Pseudomonadota > Gammaproteobacteria > Pseudomonadales > Pseudomonadaceae > Stutzerimonas > Stutzerimonas stutzeri. Next base: position 1,365,100 of record NZ_JAGQFP010000001.1, read on the forward strand.
TCCGTTACCCGCTCGCCAGTGCCGCTCTACCCGTTACGGGCGCAGGTCGATGCTCGTGGCAACCGCATCGCGCACGTCAATGCGGTCATCCATGGCACGCCCTGGGCGATGATGCCGTTGCCGAGTGATCAGCACGCCGTGGGCTACTTTGCCGATACCTGCGAAACCAACATCCCCTATCACTTCAGTGTCGGTTATCAGCGCCGCAACTGGCTCGGCTCCGGCTATTCGAGCACCGTCCATGAAAAGCGCTTTCCGGAAGCCTCCGGCTACCTCATGAGCGTCACTGGCGACCCGCTGCCGGGCGATTGTGCGGCGTCCATCGGCTTGACCTTACGTGTGGACAGTACCGCCGACGAGGTGGATGCCGAGCCGGGCGATGGCAACTGCCGCTCCATCTCCAATCGCTGCACGCTCAGGGCCGCCGTGATGGAGAGCAACGCGTACCAGGGGCACGACCTGATCGAGGTGCCGTCAGGGCGGTACGTGCTGGCATTGACCGGCCCGGAGGCCGCGGACGTGCCGAACGATGCGATTGGCGACCTGGACATCACCGATGGGCTGACGCTGATGGGCTTGGGGCACGCGGCGAAGAACGACGATTTGCAGGTCATCGTCGACGGCGGCGCCATCGACCGGATTTTCGATATCTACGCCGCCGCGCCACGGGCGGTGATGCTCAGCTATCTGCGCCTGGAAAACGGCCGGCCCATGGGCAGCGGCGGCGGCGCGATCTGGAATCGAGGCAATCTGCGCATGGACCGGATGCTGCTGCGCGGCAACACCATCGATCATGAGCTGGAAACCTCCTGCGCGGCCTTTCCCAGCCGACGCCTGTGCAACCGTGGCGCGGGCCTGTTCAACGAGGGCCAAGCGCTGGTCGCCCGCACGACCATCGAACAGAATTCGACCGGTTACGAATCCGGACACGCGGGCGGCCTCTCCAACATGGGCCCGACGGCACAGCTGTATCTACGCGACAGCCTGATCACCGGCAACGACGCGCGCTTCTGGGGTGGGCTACTGAACTATCAGGGCACCGTCGACATCCTGAACAGCACCTTCGTCGACAATCGCAGCACCACCGGTGGCGTGCGCGCCGCGGAAATCGGCAACGTCGACGGCAAGGTATCGGTCCGCAACGCCACCTTCAGCAATCATTCGCAGTTGTTGAGCCATAGCGGTAGCGGCGAGTTCCGCCTGGCCAACAGCCTGGTCGAAATACGCGCCTTCAACGATATGCCGTTCTGCAGTGGCACCTTGATCAGTGGCAGCTTCAACGCCATCGGCGGCTCCGGAGGGGGACTGTACGATTTCCTGGGTGGCTGCGGCTTCAGCCCCACCACGGCGGACGAAGCCGGGGTGCGCCTGTATCTCGGCGCCCTGCAGGATAACGGCGGCCCGACGCGCACCGTCGCACTGCGCGAGCCGCTCGAAGACAGCCCCTACTTCGACCCCATCGACATGGGCGGCGTGCTCTGCCCGGACACCGATCAGCGAGGCCACCCGCGTGACGATCGGCAGTGCGACCCCGGCGCGTTCGAGTTCTGAGCCGCCTGGCAGGTCGTCCAAGGGTCGAGCCCCAGGCGCTGGCAGCTCTGGCGCAGTCAGGTACCCAGCACGTTCAGCTTGGCGCGGATGAAGTCCGAGTGCGGCACATACAGCAGATCGGCAATCCGGCGGATCAGGTGGTCTTCATATCGGTGGATATCGCCATCGGCCGCGGCGACGCGCCATAGCGCCTCGATCAGAGCGAATTTTTCGTCCACCGAGTACTGCGCGTTGATCAGCGTGGTGAACTCGTACAGCGAGGTGGATCGTTCGGCGGATGCTTGCCCGGCATCGATCAGCGATGCAAGTTCGCCGTCTTGCAGCCCTGAGCCCTGGCGGATGGCTTCGATGATGGCTTTCTGTTCATCTGCATCGCTTTCGTAATCGGCACGTCCGACTTCGATCAGCAGCGCCGCCGCGGCCACCTCTACGCTGTGTGGCGTGGCCTGATCGTCCTCGTTGCGATCGAACAGCGCCTTGAGTGCCTTGAGCATGGTTTCGTTCCTCTGCACGGGTGGGTATTGCGAGCGGGTTCGCCGCCAAGCCCAATCGTAACGCCGTTCGGTTGGCGGGGCAGTGCATGTTGGCGGCCTAATGCGCGCCCGGATAGGTTCGGATGGAGCCGACGTTCGCGTGCATCGCCGGCTATCAGGTATCGCAGGCTTGCATCAACGAAACGCTCGGGACAAGCTGCTGCCATCGTTTGGCGCGCCGTGTCTGGCTCTTCAATCTGCGCCTGCCCTCCGTATCACCTTAGAGGAATTACCATGCTACGCACCTCCGTTTTGCTCACCGGTCTGATGCTCTGTGCCAGCGCCTGGGCGCTTTCGCTGTCCGATCTTAGCCAGGGCGATGCCAGCAAGGCGCTGAAAGACGCGTTGAACCAGGGGACGAAAGTCGCCGTGCAGCAGCTGGGCCGGCCCGGAGGGTTCAGCAACGATCCGGATGTGCGCATCGAACTGCCGGGCAATATCGGCAAAGCCTCGCGCATGTTGAAGATGATGGGGATGGGCGCCCAGGTCGAGGAACTGGAAAACGGCATGAACAAGGCTGCCGAAGCCGCTGTACCCCAGGCTCAGGCATTGCTGCTGGACGCGGTGAAGAAGATGACCGTGGCCGACGCCAAGGCGATCCTGGCCGGGGGCAACGACTCGGCGACGCAGTACCTGAACAAGACCAGCCGCGAACAGATCCGCGCCAAGTTCCTGCCGATCATCAAGCAGGCCACCGACAAGGTCGGCGTGGCGCAGCAATACAATGCGCTGGCGGCCAAGGCCTCCGGCCTGGGTGCAGTCGATCCGCGATACGGCACGGTCGAGGGTTACGTGGCCGAGCAAGCGCTCGATGGGCTGTTCACGGTCATCGCCGAACAGGAAGCCAGCATCCGTCAGAACCCGGCACAAGCCGCCACCAGCATGGCGAAGAAAGTCTTTGGCGCACTGATGGGCGATTGAACGGCGTACTGGTTCGGGGCTGAACGACGATGTACCACGGGGAGAAATTCAACGCCTGGACGCACCTGTCCGGCGGCGTGCTGGCGCTGATCGGAACAGTCTGGCTGCTGGTGCTGGCCGCCATGGGCGGCGACGTCGCCAAGATCGTCAGCGTGGCCATCTACGGGTTCACGCTGGTGCTCTTATACAGCGCCTCGACGCTCTACCACAGCGTCCGAGGCCGAGCGAAGGCGGTCATGCAAAAGCTCGATCATCTGTCGATCTACCTGCTGATCGCCGGCAGCTATACGCCCTTCTGCCTGGTGACCCTACGTGGCGCCTGGGGGTGGTGGCTGTTCGGCATCGTCTGGACGCTGGCAGTGATCGGCATGCTGCAGGAGATCAAGCCGCGCTCGGAGGCGCGCGTGCTCTCGATCGTGATTTACGCCGTGATGGGCTGGATCGTGCTGGTGGCCGTCAAGCCATTGCTCGCGGCGCTCGGCACCGCCGGCTTCAGCTGGCTGGTCGCAGGTGGCGTCGCCTACACCGCGGGAATCATCTTTTACGCCTACGATCAGCGCTTTCGCCACTGGCACGGTATCTGGCACCTGTTCGTCATTGTCGGCAGCCTGCTGCATTTCGTGGCGATTCTGCGCTACGTGGTCTGACGCCCGGGCGTCCGGTCCTAGCCAGTCTGCTCAGAGCTCGTGCATACGATTGACCTGCTGCGCCAGGCGCATGGTTTCGTGCTCTTCCAGCTGCAGCATTTCAGCGAGCAATTCGCCGGCCCGGTCCAGGCCGGGGCGGTTTTCCAGCGAGCGGTACAGGTCGATGATCCGGTTGTGAATGGCGAAAATCTCGCGCGATAGCTCATCGACACTCATCTGCGCGTAGGCTTCGCTGTCGAGGTCCAGCACCAGCATGTCGCCCGGCACGGCATCGTGCAGTCGAGCGTGCAGCGCACGAGAATCGGCGTGCTCCGTGATGCGCTCGATGGTGCTGGCCAGCGCCTGCTCGTGCTGCGCCAGATAGACCAGCAACATCGTGGCCAGCGAGTCACCGCGCTGTTCAGCGGCTTCGCTCATGCACTCCGACAGCCGCGTATGGGCCTGGCGGGTCCGTTCGACAAGGTCTTCGCATCGTTCGATGTTCATTCATTTCTCCTGGGCCGCGCTGAAGGGAGTCCCGCGGCATTGGCGGACACGCTGGCGAGCATGGCGGCCAACCGATGCAAGCATGCTCGGGCGCGGCTGACCAGTGCTGGGTGTCGGCCAAGGGCGATCAATCGGCCGGACGGCGATCAGGCACGGCGGAACACGATGTCAAACGCCGTCCAGCCGTCGCGACTGCTGCAGCGGATCTCGCCCTGGTGTGCCTCGACGATGGACCGGGTAATCGCCAGCCCCAGCCCGGCGTTGCTCGGATGGCCCTCGCGCCGTGCCGGGTCGACGCGGTAGAAGCGGTCGAACAACCGAGGCAGATGTTCCTCGGCGATGGTCGTGCCGGGATTGCCGATGCTGAGCGTCACCCCGTCACGGCCGGACGCGATCGTCAGATGAATGACCCCGCCGTCCGGGGTATAGCGCAGCGCATTGGACAGCAGATTCGACAAGGCACGGCGCAGCATCAACGGGTCGCCCTTTATCTGCCCCTGGCCGGACAGCTCGAAGCGGATGCCGCGCTCGTCAGCCGTCAACTGATAGAAATCCAGCAGCTGGTGGCACAGCTCGTTCAGCACGATCGGTTGCGCGTCTGGAATGAGCAGGCCGTTATCCGCCTTGGCCAGAAACAGCATGTCGTCGATCATGCGTGCCATGTGCCGCAGCTCTTCCAGATTGGAATAGAGGTTTTCCTGATAGTCCTCGCTGCTACGCGCACGGGTCAGTACCACTTCGGTGTGCGTCATCAGGTTGGACAGCGGCGTGCGAAGCTCATGGGCGATGTCCGCGGAGAAGTTGGACAGGCGCACAAAGGCATCTTCCAGCCGCGCCAGCATGGCGTTGAATGCCAACACCAATTGCCGCAGCTCAGCCGGTGTCGACTCGGTGGGGATTCGTTCGGTCAGCGACTTGGCGGACACCGAGGCCGCTACCTGCGTCACCTCGCGCAACGGGCGCAGGCCACTGCGGGCCAGTACCCAGCCGAGCACGCCGCTGATCAGCGCACAGAGCACCAATGCGCCCCAGAGCCAGCCGGTCAGTGTACGAAAGAACACCTTGTGGGCGGTCACGTCGAGCGCAAGGACGATCCTCAGCCGTTGCCCGCCGACGTCCACCTCACCGGTCTTGCGCTGCCAGACGCGGCCTTCGCGCTGAAGCTCGCCATCCACCATCGATAGCGGCAGGCTGCTTGCCAGCTGCGTCCCGCCCGTGTCGGCGAACAACAGGCGCCCCTCTGCATCGAATATCAGCGCGGTCAGCTCACTGTGGCCACCCAGCAAGGCTTGCAGCTGCGGGCGCATGGCGTCGAAGCCGGACAGGCCGTCGAGCCCGCTGAGCAGGTGTCGGCTGGCCTGCAGCTTTTCCTCCAGGGCATGACGGTCAAGCTGATCGAAGTGATGCTGGCTCAGCTGCTTGAAGAAGAAGCCCGCCGCGCCGAGCACACCGGTGACCGCCAGCATGAACATCAGACTGAGCCTGGCCGTGAGCGACAAGCGCGTCATGGCGCGTCCGGCTCGTCCAGCATGTAGCCCATGCCGCGCGCGGTGTGGATCAGCTTGGTCTCGAAGCCATCATCGATCTTGGCGCGAAGCCTTCGTATCGCGACCTCGATGACATTGGTGTCGCTGTCGAAATTCATGTCCCAGACCTGTGAGGCGATTAGCGACTTGGGCAGCACTTCGCCACGCCGCCGCAGCAGCAGTTCCAGCAGGGCAAACTCCTTGGCAGTCAGGTCGATGCGCTGGCCGGCGCGCACGGCGCGACGCTTGAGCAGGTCGACCTCCAGATCGGCGATTTTCAGCTGTGTCTGCAAGGCTGCCGCGCTGCCTCGGCGCAGCAGTGTGCGCACCCGCGCCAGCAATTCGGAAAAGGCGAACGGCTTGACCAGGTAGTCGTCAGCACCCAGTTCCAGGCCCTTGACCCGGTCCTCGACACGATCGCGCGCGGTGAGGAACAGCACCGGTACGTCCTGCCCGGCCGCGCGTACCATGCGCAGCACTTCCCAACCGTCCAGCCCAGGCATCATCACGTCCAGGATCAGCAGGTCATAGGGCGTGCTCAAGACATGCTGCAACGCATCGGTGCCGCTGGTGACGCGGTCAACGGAAAACCCCGCCTCACTCAGGCCCTGCTGCAGGTAGGTGCCGGTTTTCGGTTCGTCTTCGGCGACCAGCAGTTTCATGTACATCTTCCTCGGCTGACGATACGGCGAGTGTGTCAGTGACGGGCCCGGATGCGCCACGAGCTGACAGAAAAGTAATCTTGCCATCAGCCAAATGTCAGCCGCGGGCGGCTAGCCTTTGGGCAGAACCATCCTGAATGATCAGCGACCGGCGCCTTCGGCCGCGAGAAACCGCCAGGCAGCCAGTTGTCCTGTTCACCGACCCCGGGTCTTGACCTTGCCACGATGGCAAGGTTGAGGATGCGAGCCAGGCCGAAATGGCTTGGCTCAATGTGGAGAACGTACGCATGAACATCCTTAAGGTTTCCGGCATGACTTGCGGCAACTGTGTCCGGCACGTCACCGAGGCGCTGAAGCCGCTGCCAGGGGTCGACTCGGTTGAGGTAGATTTGCCTGCCGGACGAGTCGTGGTCCAGGGCGCAGCCGACGGTCCGGCGCTGATCGCGGCGCTCGACGAGGCCGGTTATCCTGCCGAAACGCTCACCGATACCAGCCCTTCGACCGCACGCAAGGGCGGCTGCGGCAGCCGCGGTGGCTGCTGCTGCAACTGAACACAGATCCTGGAGAAGCCCCATGAAGCTCTATCTCACTGCGTTGGCCGGCCTGCTAATGAGCGGTCTGGTGCATGCCGCTGACGTCATCGACGTTCACCGCGACCCCAACTGCGGTTGCTGCAAGGATTGGGTGAAGTACCTTGAGGCCAACGGATTCGAGGTCCGCGAGCACGTCGAAAGCAACATGTCGGCGGTCAAGCAGCGCCTCGGCGTCGCACCGCGCCTGGGCTCATGCCATACCGGCGTGATCGATGGCAAGTTCATCGAAGGCCACGTGCCCGTGGCCGCCATCCACGAACTGCAGAAGCGCGACGACCTCGCCGGTGTCGCCGTACCGGGCATGCCATCCGGCTCGCCGGGCATGGATTATGGCCAGCCGCACCAGCCCTATCAGGTGATCGGGCTGACCACCGAAGGCCGCGACGAGGTAATGGCCGACTATGTCGGCACCGAGGTGGTTGACAAGTAATCGGCGGACGGCGGGCAGGAGGCGGACCTTTACGCGGACGCCTCGGAGCGGGATCGTCACGAAATCTGTGCTCACTGCCGCCATCATGTTGCTGGTGTCGGAAGCCGCCAAGCGCAGCGTCAAGCTGGGCGGCTCCCGTGCGCATTGCCGCTGATAACGCTGCTCACCCTGATGGTTATAGATCGAGCGGCAGCCGACGGAAAAAATCGCCAGCCATGTTTGGCCACCTTCAGGTACGCGTTGCCGACGCGGCCCATGTTCGTCGCCTTTCCGGTCCTCTTGCCGCGCTTGGGCCTCTGCCAACGCTCATCGGAGCCGCGGTGCCGGCTGGCATCTGCTTCGGCCTGCTGACCTTGCTAATGCGGCGTTTCGGCGATGATCGGTTGTAAGCCACGGATGCCGTGTGGCTACAGCGTTGGCGACCTGACAAAAGCGTAATCTTCACATCAGCTTGTCGTCAGATCCGCCGCGTTATGGTTGTCTTATCGCGGCGCGCAACACGGCGCATAGCTCGATCGACAGGACCCGTATGCCATTGACCCCCTCTCGGCGAACCTTCGTCAAAAGCCTGGCCGCTGGCGGCACCTTCGCCGGCCTCGGGCTGTGGCGTCAGCCCGTCTGGGCGTTGACCAGCCCAGGCCAACCCACGGTACTCAGTGGCCGTCACTTCGACCTCACCGTCGATGCCATGACGGTCGACTTCACCGGCAAACGTCGCACCGCCATGGCCATCAACGGCAGCATCCCCGGCCCATTGTTGCGCTGGCGCGAAGGCGACACCGTGACGCTGCGCGTACGCAATCGTCTGCCGCAGGACACCTCGATCCACTGGCACGGCATCCTGCTGCCGGCCAACATGGACGGCGTGCCCGGCTTCAGCTTCGCCGGCATCGCACCGGACGGCCAGTACGAATACCGCTTCGAGGTGAAGCAAAGCGGTACCTACTGGTACCACAGCCATTCGGCCTTTCAGGAACAACTCGGCGTCTATGGCCCGCTGATCATCGACCCCAAGGAGCCGGAGCCCTTCACCTACGACCGCGACTATGTGGTGATGCTCAGCGACTGGACCGACGAAAGCCCAGCGCGGGTACTGGCCAAATTGAAGAAACAGGCCGACTACTACAATCGCGGCCGGCGCACGCTGGGCGACTTCATCAATGACGTGGCCAAGCAGGGCTGGAGCGAAACCCTGAGCAACCGCTGGGCCTGGGCGAAGATGAACATGTCGCCGACCGATCTTGCCGATGTCAGCGGTGAAACCTACACCTACCTGCTCAACGGCCAGGCGCCGGACGGCAACTGGACTGGCCTGTTCGAAGCCGGCGAGCGCATTCGGCTGCGGCTGATCAATGGCTCGGCGATGACCTACTTCGACTTCCGCATCCCCGGCCTCACGCTCACCGTGGTCGCAGTGGACGGTCAGCACGTCGAACCGGTGGAGGTCGACGAACTGCGCCTGGCCGTGGCCGAAACGGTCGACGTCATCGTCGCCCCGGATGGCGGCCAGGACGCCTATACCCTGTTCGCCCAATCCATGGACCGCAGCGGCTATGCCCGCGGCACCCTGGCCGTGCGCCAAGGGCTGAGCGCGCCGGTGCCGCAACCCGATCCTCGGCCCGAACTGAGCATGGACGACATGGGCCATGGCGATCACGGCGCGCATGGTGCCGGCAGCGCGCAGCCCGCGACGGCCCCTGGCGCCACGGGGCACGAAGGGATGAATCATGGCGAGATGAACCATGCGCCGATGGATCACGAGCAAATGAATCATGCACCGATGAATCATGCCGGCATGGCCGGCATGGACCATTCGGCCATGAATCATGGCCCTGCGATGAGCAGCAACCAGATGCAGACCCACCCGGCCAGCGAAGCCGGCAATCCACTGGTGGACATGCAGACCATGATGCCGGTCGCCAAACTGGCCGATCCCGGCATCGGCCTGCGCGGCAACGGCCGTCGCGTATTGACCTACGCCGACCTGCGCAGCGCCTTCGCCGACCCGGACGGCCGCGAGCCGACTCGTACCATCGAACTGCACCTGACCGGTCACATGGAGCGTTTCGCCTGGTCGTTCGACGGCATTCCTTTTGCCGACGCCGAGCCGATTCGGCTGGCATACGGCGAGCGCGTGCGCTTCGTGCTGGTCAACGACACCATGATGCACCACCCCATCCATCTGCACGGGATGTGGAGCGATCTTGAGGACGAACAAGGCAACTTCAAGCTGCGCAAGCACACCATCGACATGCCCCCCGGCTCCAGACGCAGCTATCGGGTGACTGCCGATGCCCTCGGCCGCTGGGCCTACCACTGCCACATGCTGATGCACATGGATGTCGGAATGTTCCGTGAAGTCCGCGTAGAAGAATGAAGGAGACCCCCATGACCACATTCAAGCAAAGCGCCCTGCTCGCCTTCGGGCTGTTCGCCGCCCTGCAACTGGGCCTCGCCCATGCGCAGAGCGAGCACGACGGGCATCACCCGCAAAATGTACCGAACGCCAAGGCCGACCCGCATGCGACGCAACCCAAGCCGCAGCAAGGCGGCATGATGCAGGGCATGGATCACGACAAGATGATGCAGATGCATGACGAACACATGGGCGACGGTCACATGGATCACGGCATGATGGATCACGGCAACATGGGCCACGGTCAGATGAACCGGGACATGCCCAAGGGAGCCGAGCAGGGCCAGCCGCATGATCACTGACAGGCCGTCCGAGAACGCCCTCTGCGGAGCGTCCGGCCGGCTGTCCCTTGCCATCGCCCTGAGTCTGGCCGCGGCGACAAGCCAGGCGCAGGACGCCATGGACCATGCCGGTCATGGTGCGCCAATGGACCACAGCCAGATGAACCATGGCCAGATGGACCACGGGGCGATGGATCACGGCGCTATGAATCACGGAGCCATGACTCACGGAGCCATGGACCACGGCGATATGAGTCACGGTTCCCAGGGCCGCGACACGTACCCGCCGTCGACGGGTGTTCCGCCCGGCGAGGAAACCCGCTCGCCCGTTCCGACGATTCGCGACGAGGACCGTGCGGCGGCGTTCCCTGAGCTGCCGCCGCACCAGATGCATCGGGGCGGGACCCACTTCATGGCCCTCGCCGATCGATTGGAATGGCAGGACGCCGACGAAGGCAGCGCCCTGGCCTGGGACCTGTCCGGCTGGCTTGGCGGAGACATCGACCGCCTGGCCTGGCGCTCCGAAGGCGAACGCACTAATGGCCACACCGAAGCGGCCGAGCTGCAACTGCTCTGGAGCCATGCGGTCAGCCCCTGGTGGGAGACCGTCGTCGGTTTACGTCAGGATTTCGAACCCGGTCCGGCGCAGACCTGGGCGGCTGTCGGTGTGCAGGGAATGCCACTGTATGGGGTGGAAACGGAGGTAACGGCATTCATCGGCGAGCGCGGTCAGACCGCGCTACGTCTGGAGGCCGAGTACGACATGCTGCTGACTCAACGCTGGGTCCTGCAGCCCACTGCCGAGATCAACCTGCATGGGCGCAATGACGAATCCCGGGGCGTCGGCTCGGGCCTCAGCGAGGTCGGTGCGGGACTGCGCCTGCGCTACGAATTCAGCCGACAATTCGCGCCCTACGTGGGCATAAGCTGGAACCGCGCCTACGGCAACAGCGCCGATCTGCGCCATGCCGACGGTGAAGATGCAAACGAGGCCCGCCTGGTGGCGGGAGTCCGATTCTGGTTCTGAGAACAGACCGACCCATGCTAAAAGCCCTGATGACCTTGTTGCTGGCCGCCTTCACGATCATCCTGATCGGCGCGGGCGTGGTGTATTCCGGCGTGATCGACATTGCCGCCGACCGACCGCATCTCCCAGCGGTTCACGTCTTGCTGGAGACCGTCCGCGAACGCTCCATCGCGACCCGCGCCGACGGCATCGAAACGCCGGACTTGCGCGATCCACAATTGATCCGAACCGGTGCAGGCAACTACGACGCCATGTGCGCCGGATGTCATCTTACGCCCGGCATCGAGGGCACGGAACTGAGCCAGAACCTCAACCCATCGCCGCCCAACCTCACCAACCCCAACCGGGCGCACGACCCGGCCAGCGACTTCTGGGTCATCAAGCACGGCATCCGATCCACCGGCATGCCCGCCTGGGGCAAAAGCATGCCCGATCCCTACATATGGGGATTGGTCGCCCTACTGGAACAACTACCGTCGCTGACCGCGGTGGAATACCAGACCCTGGTAGCCACCAGCGGCGGCCACCAGCACGGGGGCGGCGAATCGATGCCGCACTCGGATGCTCATCCGCACCCGGGCGAAGACGCGGGCGCCAAGGGCCAGGAGCCCACCGGCGGGCAACAGCTGGCCAAACCGCAAAACAGCCCCCACGTACATCATCATGCAGACGGCAGCGAACACTCCCACGAGGCCGCCCAGGACTAGGCCACCCGTTGGCGCTCCCCTATCAAGGCCGCTGCCACAGGGCCTGCGTGATCCAGCCAATTGTAGGAGCTTGCATGTCCAGGCCGCTCCCACGGGCACTCCACGTTCAAGCCAACCGTAGGAGCGGTCTCGACCGTGAGTTTTTCCAGCGTTTAGTGCCCTAACGGGCCGGCAAGTCGCCGGGCCAGCCATGATCCCAGCCCTCCATTGGTCAGGTACCGCAGCGCCTGCCGATGGGTTTTTCGCGGTCAAGACCGCTCCCACACACAGCGCCCCCTCATCAAGGCCGGTGCCAACGGGCTCTACGTGATCAAGTCAATCGTGGGTGCGGTCTCGACCGCGAGCTTTCCAGCCTTTAGTGCCCGGACGGGGCAACGCTGGGCCAGTCATCAACCCAGTCGCTCCCTTAGTCAGCTGCGCACAGCGCCTGCAGATGGGTTTTCGCGGTCAAGACCGCTCCCACGGCGACCCGCACATCGAGGCCGCTCCCAATTGACCTCATGATCAAGCCAATCGTGGGAGCGGTCTCGACCGCGAGCTTTTCCTGCCTTTAGCGCACGCGCGCCCTGCTGGCGGAGGCCGTGGGTATCAGCGAACGTCCTGCTGCGGGGGCTTGTGGTAGGCGTCACGCCACGCCTGGTAGCGAGCGTCCTGCCAGACTCGCTGGTGCAGGCGCGCCATGCCGTCCGGATCGTTCAGCAAGCGCCAGCGCGCCGCTTCGGCGGCACCGTTGGGGCCGGCGTCGAGGATCTGCTGCATTCGCTGCTCGCGCAGTTGCTCCGCGCCAGCGACGATCTTGGCGTGACGGGCCCGGGCCATGCCACAGACCAGTGCGTTGTAGATCGGGTCCACCGTCGCCGCGAGGAAGCCGTCATGCAAGGCGTTGTCCTGATTCTCGCGGGTGTAGCGATCGGTCGAGGCCAGCTCCTGGGGCGGCTTGAACTCTTCAGGGATCAAGAACAGCTTGCGGCGAAACGCCGCCAGACCCGGACCGGTACGGCTGGTGAGTACCGACACCGGAGCCGAAAGCACCAGCGATACCACGATCGGCGCCAGCCACCAGAGGAAGGCCGGATCGAGCCAGCCCACCAACGCTGTCCAGAGCACGCCCAGCAGCATCTGCGGGCCGTGGCGCCGCAATGCTTCGCCCCAGGGCGTGGCGTTGTCGGCACGCTGAGGCGAATTCCACTGCACCGACCAGCCGAGAAACGCGGCGGTCACGAATATCGTGTGAAACAGCATGCGCACCGGTGCCGCCAGCATGGAAAACAGGCTTTCCAACAGCATCGACAGCAATACGCGAATGCGTCCGCCGTATTCCTGTGCGCCCTGAATCCAGATCAGCAGCACGCTGAGCAGTTTGGGCAGGAACAACAGGGTCAGCGTTGCCGAGAACAGCGCGATGGCTTCGCGCGGATGCCACTGCGGCCACAGCGGGTACAGCTGGTTCGGCTGCAGGAAGTACTCCGGCACCATCAGGGTATGGATCGCCAGCAGACCGGTGGACAGCACCAGGAAGGTGAACCACAGCGGCGCCGACAGGTAGGACATGACGCCCGTCAGGAAGACGAAGCGGTGCACCGTATGCATCCCCTTGACCAGGAACAACCGGAAGTTCATCAGGTTGCCATGGCACCAGCGACGGTCCCGCTTGAGCTCATCGAGCAGGTTGGGCGGCAGCTCCTCATAACTGCCCGGCAGATCGTAGGCGATCCACACGCCCCAACCGGCCCGGCGCATCAGCGCCGCCTCGACGAAATCGTGGGACAGGATGTCGCCGGCGAAGGCGCCCTTGCCCGGCAGCGGCGCCAGTGCGCAATGCTCGATGAAGGGTTTGACCCGGATGATCGCGTTATGGCCCCAGTAATGCGACTCGCCCAACTGCCAGAAATTGAGCCCAGCGGTGAACAATGGACCATAGACGCGCGTCGCGAACTGCTGCATGCGCGCATAGAGCGTATCCATGCCTGAGGCTTTTGGCGCGGTCTGGATGATGCCGGCACCAGGATTGGCTTCCATCAGCCGCACCAGGCTGGTCAGGCAATCGCCGCTCATCACGCTGTCGGCATCGAGCACCACCATGTAGCGATAGCTGCTGCCCCAGCGACGACAGAAGTCGTCGATGTTGCCGCTCTTGCGCTTCACACGACGGCGACGACGCCGGTAGAAGATATGGGCGAAGCCGTCGACCTCTCGGCACAGCTCCAGCCAGGCCTTCTGTTCGGCGACGCAGGTGTCGGGGTTGTTGCTGTCGCTGAGCACGAAGATATCGAAATGCTCGAGCTGCCCGGTCGCCTTGAGCGACTCGTAGGTCGCGCGCAGCCCGGCGAATACCCGCGGCACGTCTTCGTTGGCAATCGGCATCACCAACGCCGTGCGCGCCTCGCGCGGGATCGGCTCGTCACCCAGGGTGGTGGCGGAAATGTTGTAGCGGTCATGGCCCTTGAGTAGCTGGAAGAAGCCCATCAGCGCAGTCCAGAAACCTACCGAGACCCAGCAGAACAACAACGCGAACAGCAGGAGGATGCTGGTCTGCACCACGTAAGGGAGGATCTGCCGCGCCGATTCCTGCAGCGGCTGGTCGAACACTTCCTGCAGATCCACCAGTGCCCACCCCTGGTAGGGCAGCACCGATTTCATGTGCCAGGTCGCGATGACCGTCTGCACCAGCATCAGGACCAGCAACGTCGTGCGCCGGAACGCCGCGACCTTGCGCCAGCCGGAGCGATCGACCAGCTGGGGCGGTGGCATCTCGACGGTGCGGTTCTTCTTGCGTAGAAAACGCCACCAACTGAGCCGCAGGATGTTGGTGTGCCATGGCTCCGGGACCATCCGGGTGCGCACAATCGGCGGCGTCGAGCGAATGCAGGTGCGTCCCTGGTGGTCACTCGCCAGCGCCTCAGCACGTTCGAGCGTGTCGCCCCAGCCGAGCTTCAACCGCGCGGGGACCGAAGCCAGGAACGCATCGTCCTGGACCTCGGCTTCGCCGCTTGTCTGGTCCTCGCGGGCCAGCAATCGATGCACCTCCGGCAAGTCGCCCCCCGCCTGCTCGACCTCGCGGGCCAGCGCCTGGCGCTGTTCGGCATCGATCGGCAGCTGCTCGACATAGCCGTCGGTAAGCGAAGACTCCACTGGATTATTCATGGGTCGGAATCTGATAGCTCCAGGTTTCGGAGAGCGTTTTTTCGCCATCCACCAGCGCGGCGCGCAGCTCGACAGGACGTTTCGGGTCACGCACTTTCAAACGCAAGGTCAGACGCCAGCCCTTGGTCACCGGGTTATAGCGCAGGCTGTTTTCCACCAGTTCGGCATTCTCGTCGACACTGACACGGGTGCTCACCGGCGCGTTATCCGGCAGCGCCGCGAGATTCGGCCCGACGAAATCGACGATCAGCGCAGTGCTGCCGTCCGGCTCGCGAATCAGGTTCGAGTGCTTGACGTCGCCGGTGGACAGACGTGTCTGCTGGACCCAGGCCAGCGCCGGATCGTGCAGCGCCGGCTCGTCCATGGTGAAGTGCAGGCGATATTCGAGGTCCAACGACTGACCGGGCTCAGGGCGCTGGTCCGGCACCCAGAAGGCGACGATGTTGTCGTTGGTTTCGTCCGGTGTGGGGATCTCGATCAGCTCGACCCGTCCCTTGCCCCATTCGCCCTTGGGCTCAACCCAGCCACTGGGACGCAGGTCGTAGCGATCATCGAGGTCTTCGTAGCGGCCGAAGTCCCGGGTGCGCTGGAGCAGGCCGAAACCACGCGGATTTTCCACGCTGTAACTGCTGATCGACAGTCGCTTGGGGTTGTTCAGCGGCCGCCAGATCCACTCATCCGCGCCGGTATGGATCGCCAGCCCTTCGGAGTCATGCAGCTGCGGGCGGTAGTTGAGCAGGTCGCTGGGCTGGTTGGCGCCGAACAGGTACATGCTGGTGAGCGCAGCGATACCAAGCTTCTCGACCGGCTCACGCAGGTAGACACGCGCCTTCACGTCCACGGTGCTGTCCTTGCCCGGCGTGACCACCAGTCGGTAGGCGCCGGTGGCCCGTGGCGAATCGAGCAGCGCATAGATCACCAGATTGCGCCGGTCGGCCGCTGGCCGTTCGACCCAGAACTCGCGGAAACGCGGAAACTCTTCACCCGAAGGCAACGCGGTATCGATTGCCAGGCCTCGTGCCGACAGGCCATACACCTGGCCCTTGCCGATAACTCGGAAATAGCTGGCACCTAACAGGGTCATGAGTTCGTCGGCCTTGTCCGCCTTGTTCAGCGGATGCAGCACCTTGAAACCCGCGAAACCCAGGTTTTCCAGTGCCGCAGGATCGACCTCTACGTTGCCGAACTCGAACATGTCGGGCTGGTAGCGGATTTCCTCGACGCCCTTGCTGGTGATCTCGTTGATCGTCACCGGTACGTCGAAATGCATGCCCTGGTGGTAGAACTGCAGCTCGAACGGCGTCGGCGCGTCGTGCCACAGCGCCTTGTCGCCGCGAAAACGCAGCTGCTGATAGTCACCGAACGCCATGTTGCGAAACACCGGCGGCAGGTTGCTCTTGGGCGCTTCGTAGCTTTGCGCCGCCAGTTTTTCCGCCTTGGCGGCCACATCATCGAGGCTGAATGCCCAGCTGGAGCCGGCGAACAGCCCCAGGCATACACTCAGCGTCATTCGCAGCGCTCGACCACTGCGAGCGCCTGTTTCGAATTGAAAGGTACGTGACACATCGCCTCCTGAGCTATCACGATTACCGCTGGCCACTTCGCGGCCAGGTTTGCCCTCGTTGGTCTACCGCAACGGGAAATGATTCCCTGCGTGATCAAGCGAAGCGGCGAATCATCCCATGCCGCACAAGCGCCGGATAGCTACTCGTAGAGGGCTTTTTGGGGCTTTGGCACGGCTTGAGCGACAACCTGCGAAAGCGCTCACTGCAATGTGAAGCGAGCGCGTTCCACCTCCTCCGAATCCAGCCCGACCTGCACCTCGAATTCGCCCGGTTCGGCCACCCGTTGCAACTGTGCGTTGACGAACGCGAGGTCATCCTCCTTGAGCGTGAAACGGATCTCGCGCGCCTCGCCCGCTTTCAGGGCGACCTTGCGAAACGCCTTGAGTTCCTTGACCGGGCGGATAACCGAGGCCACCTCGTCACGCAGGTAGAGCTGCACGGCGGTGGCACCGTCGCGCGGGCCGGCGTTCTTCAGCGTGACGCTGACGCCCAGCTCAGCGTTGCGGGCCATGGTCGGGCTCGACACCCGCAGCCCGGACAACTCGAACTGGCTATAGCTCAAGCCATAGCCGAAGGGGTACAGCGGCCCGGTTTGTTCCTCGAAATACTGCGAGGTGTAGTTGCCCGGCTTGCCCTCGACATAGGGCCGCCCGACGCGCAGGTGGTTGTAATAGGTGGGTATCTGCCCCACCGAGCGCGGGAAGGATATCGGCAGTTTGCCGGAGGGGTTGTAGTCGCCGAACAGCACATCGGCAATGGCATGGCCGCCTTCGGTGCCGCTGAACCAGGTTTCCAGGATCGCATCGGCGTTGGCCTTGGCCCAGTTCAGGTCCAGCGGGCGGCCGTTCATCAGCACCACCACCAGCGGTTTGCCGGTCTTCTTCAGCGCCCTCAGCAGCGCCTGCTGGCTTTCGGGAATCTGCAGGCTGGTGCGGCTGGAGGCCTCGTGCGACATGCCGCGCGACTCGCCCACCGCGGCGACGATGACATCGGCCTGCTCCGCCACCTTCACGGCTTCGGCAATCATCTCCTCTGGCGAACGCGGGTCCTGCACCACTTCCGGGTTATCCCAGTTGAGGAAGTTCAGGTAATCGACCATGTGTTTGTCATCGGTGATATTGGCGCCCCGGGCATAGCGCAGCTCCGCGTTCGAGCCCAGCGCATCGCGCATGCCCTGACGCAGCGTCACGGACTGCTTGGCCACGCCGGCAGCGGACCAGCTACCCATCATGTCGATCGGCGAATCGGCCAGCGGACCGACCAGCGCAATGGTGCCGCGCTTGGCCAGAGGCAAGGTGCGGTCGCGGTTTTCCAGCAGCACCAGCGACTGGCGCGCCACTTCCCGGGCAGCGGTGCGGTGCAGGCGGCTCTCGGCATTGACGTCGGCGGGGTCGTCCTTCGCCGAACCGATGCGGCGGAACGGGTCATGGAACAGCCCCATGTCGTATTTCACGCCGAGGACCTCGCGCACGGCGGCGTCGATCTCCCCTTCATCCACCTCGCCCGATTTCACCAGGCCCGGCAGCTCCTGCAGGTACAGCGAGTCGGCCATGCTCATGTCGATGCCGGCCTTGATCGCCAACCGCGCCGCCTCGCGCCCATCCTTGGCTACGCCGTGGCGAATCAGCTCGCTGATCGCGCCGTGGTCGCTGAGCGCAACGCCTTTGAAATTCCAGTCACGGCGCAGCAGATCCTGCAGCAGCCAGGTATTGGCGCTGGCCGGCACGCCGTTGATCGAGTTCAGCGCCACCATCACGCCACCGGCGCCCGCCTCGATGGCGGCGTGATAAGGCGGCAGGTAATCCTGGTACATGCGCATCGGGCTCATGTCCACCACGTTGTAGTCGCGCCCGCCCTCCACGGCGCCATACAGGGCGAAGTGCTTGACGCTGGCGGTCACGCTGTCGGCCGCGGACGGCGACTTGCCCTGGTAGGCATGGACCATGGTGCGGGCGATCTGCGAGACCAGGTAAGGGTCCTCACCGAAGCCTTCGGACGTGCGCCCCCAGCGGGGATCACGGGAGATGTCGACCATCGGCGCGAAGGTCATGTCCAGCCCGTCGGCGCTGGCCTCGATGCCTTGTACGCGACCGCTGGTGGCGATGGTCTCCAGGTTCCATGTCGACGCCAGGCCCAGGCCGATGGGGAAAATCGTCCGGTGCCCATGCACCACGTCGTAGGCGAAGAAGATCGGAATCTGCAGTCGGCTGCGCAGCGCCGCTTCCTGCATTGGCCGGTTGTCCTGTCGGGTGACGGTATTGAAGGTGCCGCCGATGCGACCGGCAGCCAACTCGTCGAGGATGCGCTCGCGCGGCATGTCGCCGCCGATGCTGATCAGGCGCAACTGGCCGATCTTCTCGTCCAGGGTCATTTTGTCGATGAGGTTGGCGATAAACGCCGGTTTGTCGTCCAGCAAAGGGGATGTCGGCTCGGCGGCAACCGATTGCAGGGACAGGCCGGCCATCAGGCCAAGCAGATACAGCGGTTTCATCGTTTGGATATTCCTTGGCCTGAGGCTGGGCGAACCACCGATGCCGGTATAGCCGGCTTCGCAGCTGCTGAGTATGGATATTCCGCGCGCCGGCAACCAGTCATATGCGAGCGCTCCGCGCGGCTGTCGGTGCATGCGGGGGCACCGCCGCCGCGCGGGACCCGCGGCGGCCTATTTCAGCGCGGCGAAACGCTTCACGGAGGCGAGCCAGGCGTCATCCAGCGCGGTCTGATCCGGGTCCAGCCCGTGTGCATCCATCAGCTCGCGGTGCCGGTCGATGTCACCTCTCGCTTCGCCAAGCGATGCGCTGTTGCCATCGAGCTGATGCATCTGCGTCAGACCGAGGTGGTAGAAGCGCAGCAGCCTGATTGCATCGAGATCGCCCGCCGCCACCCCTGCCGTCACGTGGTGCATGAGGTTGGTCACGCTCATCAGGCTGCGTTTGAGGCGCCAACCGTAGGCGGCGCAGGCCATCCAGGGCTGTTTCCAGTAGACGAAGCGCACCAGCGCGGCGGTCAGCAGCAACCCGAGCACGACACCGGCAATGTTCCAGCGCAGGTTATCCGCGCCCGGTTCGCCGAACAGCGCGACCGCCAGCGTGGCCAACCCCATTGCCAGCACGGCGAACGTCGCCACCACCACCAGCGTGCTGCGCCGCGTCTGGCGTCGATAATCCTCAGGGTCGAGGGGCTTGATTTCGAATACCACCATGTTCGAGGTCCTTGGATAGCGGGTTGGGCTGGCAAGCGCCGGGCGCGCATTATCGCCCAGTCCAGCGTCGCGCAGCTGACGCCGGACAGCAACTGCCTCGGTCGCCGGCATTTGTGTGGACGGGTTGTCGAAGGCGTGACGCCGCGATCGACGCAGACTTTCAAGCGCCCACCGCAGCCACTATGATCCGCGAATCGCCGCTGCCCAGATAAAGGACCCAGACCATGAGCCGCTACGAGATCTCTTTTTCCGGTGAGCTCGCCCCGGGCGCCACGCTCGAGCAGGTCGAGGCCAACCTGGCTCGTCTGTTCCAGGCCGATGCCCAGCGAATCGCGGTGCTTTTCTCCGGCCGGCGCATCGTGATCAAGCAGGACCTCGATCATGCCAGCGTCGAGAAGTACCGCCAGGCCATGGCGCGCGCCGGTGCCGTCGCCGAGGTCAGGCCGATGCCGGTGGAAGTCGAGGAAATCGAACTCGCCCCGCCGCCTGCCCAGGAGCCAGCCGCAGAATCGGCAGCCTCGCCAGCCGGTGCGCCGCTCAAGCCACTGCGCGTCGCCCCGCGCGATGAATACATGGCCGCCTTTGTCGATGTCGAGGCACCGGATTTCGGTATCGCCCCGGTGGGCGCGGATTTGCAGGATGCCCACCCCGAACCCGAAGCACTGCCTGTGGACCTGTCCCAGTTCAGCCTGGCCCCGGTAGGCAGCGACATGAGCGAGCGGCGCCGCGCCAGCGACGTGCCCCCGCCGGATACCTCGCACCTGAAACTGGTGGATTGACCCGCATCCAGACGGCGGTGGGCTGAAGCGCAAGCCGCCTAGGCCCACCCTACCGCTCCACCAAGCGAACTCGCAGCGCCGCGCCGTGCTCCAACCCTACAAGCCCGCAAAGTGCCTGTATCCATGGACCTCGTCGTTGCCCGCCCCGAAGGCCTCTACTGCCCGCCCGGTGATTTCTATATCGATCCCTGGCGGCCGGTCGACCGCGCCGTCATCACCCACGCTCACGGCGACCATGCGCGCTGGGGCATGGGCCACTATCTGGCCTCGCGCGACAGCGAAGGCATCCTGCGCTCGCGCATCGCAGCCGACATGCCCTTGCAGACGCTGGCCTATGGCGAATCCATCGAGCATCACGGCGTCAGGCTCAGCTTCCACCCGGCCGGTCATGTGCTCGGCTCGGCCCAGGTGCGATTGGAATACAAGGGCGAAGTCTGGGTTGCATCGGGCGACTACAAGGTCGAGCCAGACGGCACTTGCGCGCCGTTCGAGCCGGTGCGCTGCCACACCTTCATCACTGAATCGACGTTCGGCCTGCCGATCTACAAGTGGCCGTCGCAGGCCGAGGTGTTCCGCGAGATCAACGACTGGTGGCGCGCCAACGCCGCAGCCGGTCGCGCCAGCGTCTTGTTCTGCTATGCCTTCGGCAAGGCGCAGCGCATCCTCCACGGGCTCGATGAGAGCATCGGCACCATCGTCGTCCACGGGGCGGTGGAGCCGCTGAACAAGGTCTACCGCGAGGGCGGCATCTACCTGCCGCCGACCGTCTACGCCGGTGACCTGAAAAAAGGCGATCCGCGTTTGAAGCAAGCGATCATCCTCGCGCCGCCCTCGGCTGGCGGCAGCACCTGGATGCGCCGCTTCGGCGACTATGCCGACGCCTTCGCCAGCGGCTGGATGATGCTGCGCGGCACACGACGCAGGCGCGGCGTTGATCGCGGCTTCGTGCTCTCGGATCACGCCGACTGGCCCGGCCTGCTCTGGGCCATCGAACAGACCGGCGCCGAGCGGGTGATGGTCACCCACGGTTCGGTGCCGGTACTGGTGCGCTACCTGCGCGAAATGCGCGGCCTCGATGCCCAGGCCTTCGAGACCGAATACGGTGAGGAGGACGATGCCCTGCCAGCGGAGAATGCCAGCGAAGGCGCTTTAACGGGTGAAGCTCGCTAGGCTTTGTACGAAAAGTGCCTGCGCTCGGTGATGCTGCGTTGAAATCGCTCTGGTACGCCAGCCCGGTCAGAATGCTCATTTACACTGCGCAAACTGCGCGTCTTCGAGCGTTTTCGCCTTGCCTGACCTTCGCTCGACAACTTTTCGTACAGAGCCTAGGCCCCTGGGCCACAATGGCCGCTCGCGCCAAGAGATGCCCGTCCCATGCTCCACGATCCGTTCGACGATCCTTTTACCGGCCCGGTTTGCGCCATTGCCCAGGACTACGTCCATGGCGAGCGCGTGCCGGCACACCGGCACTCTCGTGCCCAGCTGATTCATGCATTGAGCGGCGTGGTCACGGTGAACACCGCACTGGGCAGCTGGGTGGTGCCCCCAGGCCGCGGTGTCTGGCTGCCAGCGCACGTGGAACACGACCTGAAGCTCGCGGGGCAGGTACGCATGCGAACCCTGTTCGTCGACAGCCTGGCGCGAGCCGACCTGCCGGCCGCCTGCCGCGTGGTGGACATTACGCCGTTGCTGCGCCAGTTGATCATCGCCGCCATGCAGATCGCGCCCGATTACCCACCGGGGGGTCGAGAGGAGCGGATCATGGAGCTGATTCTGGATGAGCTGCGCGTACTGCCCATCCTCGCGCTCCACGTTCCGTTGCCCATCGATCCGGTTCTGGCCGGGCTGTGCCGGGCCATCCGCGGCCGGCCGGCAGATGACTGGAGCCTGCAGCGCAGCGCCGAGCAGCTGTCCATCAGCGGACGCACGCTGACACGGCAGTTCCAGCGCGAAACCGGGCTGAGCTTCAGCCAATGGTTGCAGCGAGCCCGGCTGCTTGCCGGCCTTGATGCGCTGGCGGCCGGGCATCCGATCATCGAGGTGGCGCTGGATCTCGGCTATGACAGCCCCAGCGCGTTCAGCGCCATGTTTCGACGGACCCTGGGTGTGCCGCCAAGCCAGTATTTCGGCGCCACACCGGCGCACGGCACGGAGCCTGACTAGGCCAGCAACCGCGCGGTGGCGCTGATCAGCGCTCGTATCGCGCATGCCGTGGCATCGCTATCGATGCCCACGCCGAACAAGTGCCGTTTCCCGGAACCCCGGCACTCGACATAGCTCACCGCACGGCTGGCCGTGTCGCGGCCGAGGCTGTGCTCCTGATAGTCGAGGATCTCCAGATGCAGGTCGAAGGCGCCTCGCAGCGCATCGACCGCAGCGGACAGCGCACCGTTGCCCTGACCATGCAGTGAAATGACCTCGTCGCGGTGGCGCACCTGCCCGGAAAACACGTGCAACCGATCGGCATCGCCAGATCCGCTGATTCGATAATCGAGCAGGTTCAGCTCAGCCTGCCCGTGCAAGCCATAGGTCTGCCGGAAGAGCTGCCAAAGTTGCGCCGAGGATTGTTCCCGTCCCGTTTCGTCAGCCTGCAGCTGGACGATACGACTGAACTCCATCTGCAACCGACGCGGCAGCCGCAGGCCGTGATCTTGCTCCAGCAACCAGGCGACCCCGCCCTTGCCAGACTGACTGTTGACCCGTATCACCGCCTCATAGCTGCAACCGACGTCGGCAGGGTCCAGCGGCAGATAGGGCACGCACCAGCGCCCGTCGCGGCGCTCGGCCTGGGCCGCGAAGCCCTTCTTGATGGCGTCCTGGTGCGAGCCGGAAAAGGCCGTGAACACCAGCTCACCCGCGTAGGGATGGCGCGGATGCACCGGCAGCTGGTTGCAGGCCTCCACCTGGCGTACCACCTCCTTCATGTCGGAGAAGTCCAGCCCCGGATCGATACCCTGGGTGTAGAGATTCATCGCCAGCGTCACCAGATCAACGTTGCCGGTGCGTTCGCCATTGCCGAACAGGCAGCCTTCTACCCGCTGCGCCCCAGCCAGCTGGGCCTGTTCGGCACAGGCCACCCCGGTACCCCGGTCGTTGTGCGGATGCACGCTGATGGTCACCGCCTCGCGCGTGCCGAATCGCCGGCAGAACCACTCGATCTGATCGGCGTAGACGTTGGGCATCGACACCTCCACGGTTGCCGGGAGGTTGAGGATCAGCGGGCGACTCGGGTCAGGTTGCCAGACATCGGCCACCGCTTCGCAGATCTCCAGGGCAAACTCCAGCTCGGTGAAGCAGAAGGTTTCCGGCGAGTACTCGTAGGTCCAGCGCGTCTGCGGTTGCTCCTCGCAGAGTTGACGGATCAGCCGTGTGCCGCTGACCGCCAGCTCAATGGTCGCGGCCTTGTCCTGGCGGAAGACCACCTCGCGGAACAGCGGCGCCGTGGCGTTGTAGAGGTGAACGATGGCTTGCGGCGCCCCGCGCAAGGCATCGAAGGTCCGCCCGATCAGGTCTTCCCGTGCCTGGGTGATGACCTGAATGCAGACGTCGGCGGGAATCCGGCGCTGCTCGATCAGCTGGCGGACGAAGTCGAAGTCGGTTTGCGAGGCCGAGGGGAAGGCCACTTCGATTTCCTTGAAACCCAGCGCGACCAGCAGCTCGAAGAACTCCGCCTTGCGCGCGGGGCTCATCGGTTCGATCAGCGCCTGGTTGCCGTCACGCAGGTCAGTGGAGCACCAGCGTGGAGCGCGCGTCAGCGTGCGCGCCGGCCACTGGCGGTCAGGCAGCTCAACAGCGGGAAATGGACGGTATTTGCTTTGCGGATGTTTTAACATGACAGTGCTCCAGGTGGCTGTCGGCACAGCATCGCCGCGAGCAGCACCCCGCTGCGCAGGCGCAACGGACGGTCGTCGTCGCGAAACGGACACGAACCCCTCATGGTCCCGAGCGTCTGAATAGCAACGCTATGTCGCCAGAGACTCTCGATGAAGGCTTTCGCCACCCTCTACAGCCGCCTCGACGCGACAACCTCAAGCAACGCCAAACTCGCGGCGATGCGCGACTACTTCCGCGACGCCGATCCGGCCGACGCAGCCTGGGCTGTGTATTTCCTGGCCGGAGGTCGACCGCGCCAGCTGGTGCCGACCCGCGTACTGCGGGAAACCGCCATGCAGGCCTCTGAACTGCCGGAATGGTTGTTCGAGGAAAGCTACCAGGCGGTCGGCGACATGGCCGAAACCATCTCGCTGCTGATGCCGGAAGCCGAGCACAGCTCCGACGACGGGCTGGCCGTGTGGATGCAGGACAAGTTGCTGCCGTTGCGCGGCTTGCCACCGGAAGAGCTGGCCGAGCGATTGCCCGCGCTTTGGAAACAGCTGGACCGCCTGAGCCTGATGGTCTGCATCAAACTGATCACCGGCGCCTTTCGCGTCGGCGTGTCGAAGCTGCTGGTCACCCGCGCGCTGGCTTCGCTGGTCGACCTCGACCCCAAGCGCGTGGCGCAGCGGCTGGTGGGCTATACCGATCTGTCGCACCGCCCCAGCGCCGAGGGCTACCGCGCGCTGATCGCCGACGAGTCCGAACACGAGCACGCCCAGCGCGGCGGCCAGCCCTACCCGTTCTTTCTCGCCCATCCGTTGCAGACGCCTGTTGAAGAATTCGACACCCTGCTCGGCGCACCGGAAAACTGGTTCATCGAATGGAAGTGGGACGGCATCCGCGCCCAGTTGGTCAAGCGTGACGGGCAGATCTGGGTCTGGTCGCGCGGCGAAGAACTGGTCAGCGAGCGCTTTCCGGAACTCTGCGAGCTGGCCGGCTGCTTGCCGGACGGCACCGTGATCGATGGCGAAATCCTGGTCTGGAAGCACGCGCCCGGCGAGTCGACGGAAGCGCTCTTCGAACAGCCGGAAGGCGAAGACGCCGAAGCTACCGAGCGCGTCGGCGTGCAGCCCTTCGCCTTGCTGCAGCAGCGTATCGGCCGCAAGAACCTGACCGCCAAGGTGCTGCAGGACGCCCCCGTCGCGGTGCTCGCTTATGACCTGCTGGAATGGCAGGGCGACGACTGGCGGCAACGTGAACATCGCGAGCGCCGGCAACAGCTCGAAACGGTGGTCGGGCAATGCCCCAACCCGCGACTGATGCTTTCACCGCTGGTCACCGGCAACGACTGGAACGATCTCGCGCAACAACGCGAGGCGTCACGCGCGCGTGGCGTCGAGGGCATGATGATCAAGGCCCGCGCTGCCCAGTACGGCGTCGGCCGGACCAAGGACGTAGGCGTCTGGTGGAAGTGGAAGATCGATCCGTATTCGGTCGATGCCGTGCTGATCTACGCGCAACGCGGCCACGGGCGTCGCGCCAGCCTCTATACCGACTACACCTTCGCCGTCTGGGACGGAGAACCGGGCGATCCGGAGCGCAAGCTGGTGCCCTTCGCCAAGGCCTATTCCGGCCTCACCGACGAGGAAATGCGCAAGGTCGACGCCATCGTGCGCAAGACCACCGTGGAAAAATTTGGCCCCGTGCGCAGCGTGACCCCGACCCTGGTGTTCGAACTCGGTTTCGAAGGCATCGCCGCCAGCAGCCGCCACAAGAGCGGCATCGCCGTGCGCTTCCCGCGCATGCTGCGCTGGCGTCTGGACAAGCCGGTGGACGAAGCCGATACGTTGGAAACGCTGAAGGAATTGCTGGGATGAGGTTGAGCCACCTGGCGACCACCGTGCCCAAACCGCCCTCACCCCAACCCTCTCCTGGAGGGAGAGGGAGCAGAAGCGGAGCAGTCGCGCAGGCAGTAGCAGACCGGGCATGTAACCGCTCCCCTCTCCCTGAGGGAGAGGGGCTGGGGGTGAGGGGGAAGGCAGGCCGCTGGGAGTCAGTTAGTTCGAGTGAGCGCACTGATCTGGCCAAGACAGCAGTCTCGGCGGTCACCAAAACGCCCCGGGGCTCCGTACACAAACCGCCCTCCCCCCAACCCTCTCCCGGAGGGAGAGGGAGCGAAAGCAGAGCAATCGCGCACGCAGTGACAGACCGGGCACGTAACCGCTCCCCTCTCCCTGAGGGAGAGGGGCTGGGGGTGAGGAGGAAGGCGGGCCGCTGGGAGTCAGTTAGTTCGAGTGAGCGCACTGATCTGGCCAAGGCAGCAGTCTCGGCGGCCACCAAAACGACCCGGGGCTCTGTGCCCAAACCGCCCTCACCCCAGCCCTCTCCCGGAGGGAGAGGGAGCAAAAGCAGAGCAGTCGCGCACGCAGTAACGGACCGGGCACGTAACCGCTCCCCTCTCCCTGAGGGAGAGGGGCTGGGGGTGAGGGGGAAGGCGGGCCGCTGGGAGTCAGCTAGTTCGAGTGAGCGCACTGATCTGGCCAAGACAGCAGTCTCGGCGGTCACCAAAACGCCCCGGGGCTCCGTACGCAAACCGCCCTCACCCCAACCCTCTCCCGAGGGGAGAGGGAGCGAAAGCAGAGCAATCGCTCACGCAGTGACAGACCGGGCACGTAACCGCTCCCCTCTCCCTGAGGGAGAGGGGCTGGGGGTGAGGGGGAAGGCGGGCCGCTGGGAGTCAGTTAGTTCACACGGCACTGTGTGGCCTCGCCGCATCGGGCGCTCCCTGGTGACATCGACCTATCCACCCGGCCGTACTGCCCATGAGTAATACCCACGATCTCTTGGCTGAACGCTGGTTCGCCACCCGCGGTTGGCAACCCTTCCCTTTTCAGCGCGACGTCTGGCAAGCGATCAACCAGGGTGAATCCGGCCTGCTCCACGCCACTACCGGCTCGGGCAAAACCTACGCCGTCTGGATGGGCGCTCTCAATCGCTTTGCCTCTGTGGGAGCGGGCTCGCCCGCGAAGGCGGTCCCGCCTTCGGAAAAACCCGCCCCACTCACCGTCCTCTGGATCACCCCCATGCGCGCCCTGGCTGCCGACACGGCCCGCGCCCTGCAGGCCCCACTGGATGAGCTGGAGATCAACTGGAGCATCGGCCTGCGCACCGGCGACACCAGCAGCGCCGAGCGGGCGCGCCAGGGTCGGCGATTGCCCAGTGCGCTGGTCACCACGCCGGAAAGCCTCACTCTGCTGCTGACCCGCGCCGACGCGCGCCAGGCGTTCGCCGGCTTGCGCATGCTGGTCGTGGATGAGTGGCACGAGTTGCTGGGCAACAAGCGTGGGGTGCAACTGCAACTGGCGCTGGCCCGGCTGCGTCAGTGGATGCCGGAGCTGATCGTCTGGGGGCTTTCGGCCACCTTGGGCAACCAACCGCACGCGCTCGACGTGCTGCTGCATCCGGGCACCGGCAAGCTGGTGCAAGGCAAGGTCGACAAGGATCTGCGCGTCGACACCCTGCTGCCGCCGAGCATCGAGCGCTTCCCCTGGGCCGGCCACCTGGGGCTGCGCATGCTGCCGCAGGTCGTCCAGGAGATCGATTCGGCCGCCACCACGCTGGTCTTCACCAACACCCGTTCGCAGTCCGAGATCTGGTATCAGGCGCTTCTCGACGCCCGCCCGGACTGGGCCGGACTCATCGCCCTGCACCATGGCTCGCTGGCGCGCGAGGTGCGCGACTGGGTGGAACTGGGCCTCAAGCAAGGCGCCTTGAAGGCAGTGGTCTGCACCTCGAGCCTCGACCTCGGCGTCGACTTCCTGCCGGTCGAGCGGGTCCTGCAGATTGGCTCGCCGAAGGGCGTGGCGCGCCTGATGCAGCGCGCCGGTCGCTCCGGTCACGCACCCGGACGGACATCACGGGTCACGCTGGTACCGACGCACAGTTTCGAAGTAGTGGAAGCCGCAGCAGCGCAGGTGGCCATCGCCGAACGCCGCATCGAAGCCCGCAGCGCCCCGCATCGTCCCCTCGACGTGCTGGTGCAGCACCTGGTCAGCATGGCGCTGGGCGGCGGCTTCCGGCCGGACGAATTGTTCGCCGAAGTGCGCCAGGCCTGGTCGTACCGCGAACTCACCGCTGACCACTGGGAGTGGGCGCTGGCGTTCGTCCGACATGGCGGGCATTCGTTGACGGCCTACCCGGACTACCAGCGCGTCGAGCCGGACGAGACCGGGCTGTGGAAGGTGCCGAGCCGCCGCGTAGCGCTGCGCCATCGGATGAGCATCGGCACCATCGTCAGCGACGCCAGTCTGACGGTGAAATTCTGGGCCAAGGGAGGTAGCGGCCGCTCGCTGGGCAGCATCGAGGAAGGCTTCATTGCTCGCTTGCGCCCCGGCGACAACTTTCTCTTCGGCGGACGCCTGCTGGAGCTGGTGCGGGTCGAGAACATGACCGCTTACGTCAGCCGCGCCACCGGCAAGAAAGCCGCCGTGCCGCGCTGGAATGGCGGTCGCATGCCGCTGTCCAGCGAACTGGCCGATGCGGTGGTCGAGCAGCTCGGTGCCGCTTCACGCGGCCAGTTCGAGAGCGCGGAGATGCAACTGGTCGAGCCCCTGTTACGGGTGCAGCTGGACTGGTCGACGTTGCCCACGGAAAGCACGTTGCTGGCCGAGGTGATGAAGTCGCGCGAGGGCTGGCACCTGTTTCTCTACCCCTTCGCAGGTCGACACGTGCATCTGGGGCTGGCCAGCCTGCTGGCCTGGCGCATGGGCCAGCGCCAGCCGCTGACCTTTTCCATCGCCGTGAACGACTACGGCTTCGAGCTGCTCTCGGCGACCGAAGTGGACTGGCTGCAGTGGCTCACACCGGCGCTGTTCAGCCAGGACAACCTGCTGCACGACGTGCTGGCCAGCCTCAACGCCGGAGAGCTGGCCCGCCGGCGTTTTCGCGAGATTGCGCGCATCGCCGGGCTGGTGTTTTCCGGCTACCCCGGCGCACAGAAAAGTGCACGGCAGCTGCAAGCCTCCAGCGGACTGTTCTTCGACGTCTTCCGCCAGTACGATCCGGCCAACCTGCTGCTGACCCAGGCCGAAGAAGAGGTACTGCGCCAGGAGCTGGAAGTCGAGCGGCTGGAGCAGACGTTGAGCCGCTTGCAGCAGCGAGAATTGGACGTGCACGTCGTCAAACGCACCACGCCGCTGGCCTTCCCGCTGATGGTCGAGCGCTTCCGCGAAAGCATGACCTCGGAAAAACTGGCCGACCGCATCCGCCGGATGGTCGCCGAACTGGACAAGGCCGCCGGGCCCGGTGGCTACCAGCCGGAAGCGGACGCCAGGATAGCGGTCGAGCGAGAAACCAGCCCGAAACGCAAACCCCGCGTGACCAAGGACGGCACGCCCCGCCAGAAGAAAGCCGCTCGCTGACGCGGCAGCTTGATCGCAGGCAGAGCCTGCTCCTATACAAACGCTTCATGGCCCATGAAAAGCCCCGGCGCCCGCTCCATGTAGGAGCAGGTTCTACCTGCGACCGAGGGTGGCGGTTGAGCGGCCAGGGTCGCAGGCAGAGCCTGCTCCTATACAAAAGCTTCATGGCCCAAGCAAAAACACCGGCGCCCGCTCCATGTAGGAGCAGGTTCTACCTGCGACCGAAGGTGACGGTTGAGCGGCCGGGGTCGCAGGCAGAGCCCGCTCCTGCACAAAGCGTCGTGGCCCGAGCAAAAACACCGGCGCCCGCTCATGTAGGAGCAGGTTCTACCTGCGACCGAGGGTGGCGGTTGAGCGGCCAGGGTCGCAGGCAGAGCCTGCTCCTACACAAAAGCGTCGTGGCCCAAGCAAAAACACCGGCGCCCGCTCCATGTAGGAGCAGGTTCTACCTGCGACCGAGGGTGATGGTCGAGCCGCCAGGGTCGCAGGCAGAGCCTGCTCCTACACAAAAGCGTCGTGGCCCAAGCAAAAACACCGGCGCCCGCTCATGTAGGAGCAGGTTCTACCTGCGACCGAAGGTGACGATTGAGCGGCCGGGGTCGCAGGCAGAGCCTGCTCGTACATAAAGCTTCGTGGGCATGCAAAAGGCTGCTCCAGGGCGTGTTGGAGAGGATTGGGCTCGTAGCCCAACGCGGATACACTGCCGCCATGACTTCGCACCTGGCCATCGAACTGGAACAGACCGAGCTGTGGCTGCTCGGCGACAAAGCCATCTACTGGCCGGAACAACAGGCGCTGCTGGTGGCCGATATCCATTTCGGCAAAGCGGCCGCCTATCGTCGCCTTGGCCAACCGGTGCCGCACGGCACGACCCAAAGCAATCTGCTACGGCTGGATCGGATGCTGGCGCGCTACAGCTGTCGCCAGCTGATTTTTCTCGGCGACTTCCTGCACGCCCCCGAATCCCAGACACCGGCTGTTCTCGCTCGGCTGCACGATTGGCGCGCCGACCACCCCGCGCTGGCTGTCACGCTTATCCGTGGCAACCATGATCGCCGGGCCGGTGATCCGCCCGAAACGCTCGGCATGACGGTCGTCCCCGAACCGCTGCTGCTCGGCCCATTCGCCCTGCAGCACGAACCCGAGCCACACCCCACCCACCACGTCCTGGCAGGCCACCTCCATCCGGCCTTCCGCCTGAACGGACGCGGGCGTCAGTCGTTGCGCCTGCCCTGCTTCTGCATCGGCGAACGCCTGAGCCTGTTGCCAGCCTTCGGCGGCTTCACCGGCATGCTGGAAGTCGACGCCGACCCGGGTCGGCGTCTGTTCGTGGTTGGGGAGGGAGAAGTGTGGCAGGTGGCCTGATCGGCGATCAGGCCTGGGAAATTCCGGTGACGGTGATACCGAAGCGCTCCGCTAGGCGGGTTGCCGGCGTTTCCTCGATGTCCGGATCATGCTCGTAGGCATCCTCCTCTCCGGCATAGTCCTGCTCGGCCTTCTGTGTCACCAGCGCTACTGCCTCGTCTATGTCCGGCTGATGCTCGGATTCGGTCCTGATGATGGATGTGTTGCCGTCTTTACTGTACGCGATGATCCAAGTCGTCATGGCTACCCCCCTTGTTCTAGCGCCTCCGGCAAATTCGTTTACCGATATTGACGTCGCCTTGCTTAGAGACTAGTCCGTCGGGATCAGTTCTGCCGCTTACGCTTGTTCGGACGACCTGCCGAACGGTCTGAACAGGGCCATCCAGCGTCGGTCATCGGTAAGAGGAGACCAGGAGACGCGGCCATGATTCGATCACGCCAACGCCCTACCGAGAGCACCGATGAACAGCTGATCGAGCGCCTACGCCACCATGCCACGCCGTTGCCGGCCTTGGACGACCCGCTGTTCGCCGAACACTTCGACCAGTTCGCCGACGCGCGGGTAGTGCTGATCGGCGAGGCCAGCCACGGCACGTCCGAGTTCTACCGCGCCCGGGCGCAGATCACCCGACGACTGGTCGAGCACCACGGGTTCAACATCATTGCCGCCGAGGCCGATTGGCCGGATGCCGCGAAGATCGATCGTTATGTGCGGCATCATCAGCCGCCAAGCTGGGTGGAAGAAGGTTTCAAACGTTTTCCGACCTGGATGTGGCGCAACCAGGAAGTCGCCGACTTCGCCGGCTGGCTGCGCAGTCACAACGAGGGCCTGCCGCCCGAGCAGCGCGTCGAGTTTCGCGGCCTGGACGTCTACAGCCTCGGTTCCTCGATTCGTGAGGTGCTGGATTACCTGGACCGGGTCGATCCGCAGGCCGCCAGCGCCGCGCGGCGCCGCTACGGTTGCCTCAGCCCCTGGCACGAGGAGCCGGCCGTCTATGGCCACAAGGTGATGCTCGGCGAGCCCTCCTGCGAAGACGAAGTGGTCGAACAGTTACGCGCATTGCTCGATCAGCGGCTGCGCTACCTGGAACGCGACGGCGGCAGCTTTTTCAACGCCGAGCGCAACGCCCGGGTCGTGCTGGCCGCCGAGCAGTATTACCGGGCCATGTACCAGGGCTCGGCCGAATCGTGGAATCTGCGCGACCGGCATATGTTCGACACCCTGCGCGCGCTGCTGGAGCATCGAGGCGACGAGTCCAAGGCCATCGTGTGGGCGCACAACTCGCACATCGGCAATGCGGCCTCGACATCCATGGGCTGGGGCGGCGAATTCAATATCGGCGAACTGTGCCGGACCGCCTTCGGCAGCGACGCGGTGCTCATCGGCATGGCCACCGATCGCGGCGAAGTGGCCGCGGCGGACAACTGGGACGAGCCCATGCAGATCAAGCAGGTCCGCCCTTCCCGTCCGGACAGCTGGGAGAATCTGTTCCTGCGTACCGGCATCGCGGCGTCGCTGACCAGCTGGCGCAACGCGGCCTC
The DNA here is from genome assembly GCF_019090095.1 of Stutzerimonas stutzeri. NCBI lineage: Bacteria > Pseudomonadati > Pseudomonadota > Gammaproteobacteria > Pseudomonadales > Pseudomonadaceae > Stutzerimonas > Stutzerimonas stutzeri. The sequence goes on from NZ_JAGQFP010000001.1 coordinate 1,397,713, forward strand.
GTTGCGCCAGGCCCTGGCCAGACCGCGTCTGGAGCGCGCCATCGGCGTCATCTATAGGCCAGCCACCGAGCGCCAGAGCCACTATTTCCAGGCCATTTTGTCCGAACAATTCGACGCCCTGATCTGGCTGGAGCAGACCACCGCGGTGACGCCGATCGGCCCTCAGAAGATCGACGACGAGATCGTTCCGGATACCTACCCATTCGGAGAGTGAGTCATGCGCGCGTTCATGCCTGAATCCCATTTGTTTCGCGACCGCAGCCATGCCGGCCTGGAGCTGGCCGAAGCGCTGAATCATCTGGCCGACCAGGACCCGCTGGTGCTCGCGTTGCCGCGCGGCGGCGTGCCGGTGGCCTTCGAAGTGGCACAGCGGCTCGGCGCGCCCCTGGACCTGGTGCTGGTACGCAAGATAGGCGCACCGGGCAACGAGGAGTTGGCGCTGGGCGCGGTGATTGACGGTGCCGAGCCCAAATGGGTCATCAACCAGGAGCTGTTCAACCAGATCGCACCGCCGCCCAACTGGTTCGAAGAAGAAATGCAGCGTCAGCTGACCGAGCTGGAGCGTCGTCGGCATCGTTACTGCGGCGAGCGACCGGCGCCGGTGATCACCGGGCGCTGCGTCATCGTGATCGACGATGGCATCGCCACCGGTGCCACGGTGCGGGCGGCGCTCAAGGGACTCAGGCAGTCGAAGCCGAGCCGCGTCGTGCTGGCGGTGCCGGTCGGCCCACGGGACGTGATCGAGATGCTGAAAGCGGAAGTCGACGAGTTGGTGTGCCTGGCGATGCCGGAGCCATTCATTGGCGTGGGCTGCCATTACGGCAATTTCGAGCAGACCCCGGATGAGCAGGTGGTCGACCTGCTCGCTCGGGCATCCGAGGTATCGCCGCGCTAGCCGGTCAGGCCACCGGTGCCGGCGGTGGCTGGTCCGGAATGGTAGGCTCGCCGGGTTCGCTGGGCAGGTCCGGCACGCCGGGTTCTTCCGGGTCGCCCGGTACGCCGTTGGCCTGCACCCCGAACGTGTCGAGTTCGTCCGCGTAAGGATAGGTTTCCATGTCGCTGTCCTCCTGCTGGTCCACAAGCCCGGATGGGCTATAGCAGTAGAGCGCCGGCAGACGGCAGAAATCCATCCTTCCGTCGGGCATGGCAACACACCCGCGAGTTGCGCGGCGCTACCGGTGCGCGAGCGCACTCATGACCGGTAGCACGTAGCTGCCACCAAGCTGGCGGCAAGGGCTTACCACATCAGATCGTCAGGAATCTGGTAGGCGGCGTACGGATCGTCGGCATCCGGGGCTTCGGTCTGGGTATTGAGCTGAACGATGCGGCGCGGGTCCCGTTCCTGGATCTTCAGCGCTGCCTCGCGCGGGATGACCTCGTAACCGCCACCGTGGCGGACGATGGCCAGCGAGCCGCTGGACAGCTTGTCGCGCATCAGTTTGTTCACCGACAGACGCTTGACCTTCTTGTCGTCGACGAAGTTGTAGTAGTCCTCGGTGGTCAGCTTGGGCAGGCGGCTGGTTTCGATCAGTTGCTTGATCTGTGCGGTGCGGGCCTTCTGCGCGGCCTTCTCCTGCTGCTGCCGGTTCAGCTCCTGGTCACGTGCCAGCTTCTCGGCCTGGGCCTTGAGCGCCGCTTCGCGCTGAGAGTCGTCCTTTTCGATCTGGCCTTTCTTGACCAGACGCTGCTGTTTCTGCTGCTGCTTGCCGGCCTGCTTGGCCTGCTTCTCATTGACCAGCCCGGCTTTGAGCAGCTGATCGCGAAGGGAAAGACTCATGTTCGGCTCGTCTCGTGATGAATTCAAAATGCGCAGGTAAACATGCGTAACGGCGCTGAGGCGCATTGTGGTGGATGTGAAAAGCGACATCCACCCTCGTGGCTAGCCGCAGGACGTTGAACGCTCGCTTTTCTTGGCCTCGCCCCACAGCGCGTCGAGTGTTTCAAGGTCGCAATTTTCGATGGCCCGTCCGCTGTCTCGCAAGGCTTGCTCGATGAAACGGAAGCGACGTTCGAACTTGCCGTTGGCCGCGCGCAGGGCGTTTTCCGGATCGACCTTCAGGTGCCGCGCCAGATTCACCACGACGAACAGCAGGTCGCCAATCTCCTCGGCGATCGCCTCGGGATCGTTCTCGCTCATGGCCTCGAGCACTTCGTCCAGCTCCTCGCGCACCTTGTCCACCACCGGCAGTGCATCCGGCCAGTCGAAGCCGACCTGGGCCGTGCGCTTCTGCAGCTTGGCGGCGCGGCTCAAGGCGGGCAGCGCGCTGGGTACATCGTCGAGCAGCGACAACTGCTCCGGCGCGGCGGCTTTTTCGGCGCGCTCTTCAGCCTTGATCTCCTCCCAGCGCTGCTTGATCTGCGCCTCGTCGAGCCGGGGCAGCTCGGGCGAGCCATAGAGGTCGCCATCCGGAAAGACATGCGGATGCCGACGCAACAGCTTGCGGGTAATCCCGTCGACCACCGCGTCGAACTCGAAACGCCCCTCCTCCTTCGCCAGCTGGCTGTAGTAGACGACCTGAAACAGCAGATCGCCCAACTCGCCGGGCAGGTGATCGAAGTCACCGCTCTCGATGGCATCTGCCACTTCGTAGGCTTCCTCGAGGGTATGCGGCACAATGCTGGCGTAGTCCTGTTGCAAGTCCCACGGGCAGCCATGCTGCGGATCACGCAGCCGGGCCATCAGGTGCAGCAAGTCGTTGAGTTGATACATGGGAATCCTCGGTGAAAGCCTGAGATTGAAGCAGCGCCCATTGTAGGGTGGATGACGCTCCACCCATCCACCTGGCGCCGCCCATCACGACGTCAGTCCCGCCTCGATAGGGGCATGGTGGATGTCGAACGCGGCACCTCTACGACCTCCTCGATCAAAACCGAAGAGCGAAGCCGAGCCATTGTAGGGTGGATGACGCTCCATCCATCCACCGCGAACGCCCGTCACGATGTCAGTCCCGCCTCGATGGGGTCATGGTGGATGTCGAACGCGGCACCGCCCACGACCTCCTCGATCCAAAACCATAGAGCGAAGCCGAGCGATTGTAGGGTGGATGACGCTTCACCTATCCACCGCGAACAGCCCATCACGATGTCGGTCCCGCCTCGACAGGGTCATGGTAGATGTCGAACGCGGCACCGCCCACGACCTCCTCGATCAAGACCATAGAGCGAAGCCGAGCGATTGTAGGGTGGATGACGCTCCACCCATCCACCGCGAACAGCCCATCACGATGTCGGTCCCGCCTCGACAGGGTCATGGTAGATGTCGAACGCGGCACCGCCCCCCGACCTCCACGATCAAGACCATAGAGCGAAGCCGAGCCATTGTAGGGTGGATGACGCTCCACCCATCCACCGCGAGCAGCCCATCACGACGTCAGTCCCGCCTCGACAGGGTCATGGTGGATGTAAAAAGCGACATCCACCCTACGATCGGCCCATCAGCGTCGTGCGACGGGCCGCGAGCCGAGCGTCGCGAGCGAAGAGCTGGCTAGGCGAAGCCCAACCGAAAAAGCGGAGTTGGCTGTTGCCAATGAGCATTTTTCGGTTGGGCTTCAACAACGCCAGATCGAGCGCAGCAGCTCGGAATTCATTGCAGGCCTGACCGTCACGAGCAAAGGCCAGACAAGGCGCAAGCCTGCTGAAAAAGCGGAGTTGGCTATTGCCAATGAGCATTTTTCAGCAGGCTTGCAACGCCGTATGGCCGAGCGCAGTAGGTCAGGTGGTGCGCTGGCGTTTGGCTTCGATGATATTGGGCAACTGAGAGATGCGGCTCAGCAGCCGTCCCAGGGCGTCCAGCCCGGGTATCTCGATGGTCAGCGTCATCTGGGCGGTGCTGTCTTCCTTGTTCGAGCGGGTGTTGACGGCCAGCACGTTGATCCGCTCGTTAAGCAGGATCTGCGAGACATCGCGCAGCAGGCCGGAACGGTCGTAGGCACGGATGGTGATGTCAACCGGGTAGGTTTTTTCCGGAATGGGCCCCCAGCTGACCTGGATGATGCGTTCCGGCTCGCGCCCGGCCAGTTGCAGCACCGAGGCGCAATCCTGGCGATGGATGCTGACGCCACGACCCAGCGTGATGTAGCCAACGATGGGGTCGCCCGGCAGCGGCTGGCAGCAGCCGGCCATCTGCGTCAGCAGGTTGCCGACGCCCTGGATCTGCACATCGCCCCGCTTGCCCGGCTTGGTGCTGGTGGGTCGACGCGGGATCAGCTCGAGCTGATCGGCCGCATGACCATCCGGCTCCACCAGCTGCTGGGCATGGTTGACCAGCTGGGCCAGGCGCAGGTCTCCGGCACCGAGCGCGGCGAACATGTCTTCGGCGGTCTTCAGGTTGGCCTTTTCGGCCAGCTTGTCGAAGTCCACCGGTGGCAGGTCGAGACGCCCCAGCTCACGCTCGAGCAGCGCCTTGCCGGCCGCGACGTTCTGGTCGCGGGCCTGCAGTTTGAACCAGTGGACGATCTTCGCCCGCGAGCGCGAGGTAGTGATGTAGCCGAGGTTCGGGTTCAGCCAGTCGCGACTGGGCGAGCCGTGCTTGCTGGTGATGATCTCGACCTGCTCGCCGGTCTGCAGGCTGTAGTTGAGCGGCACGATGCGCCCGTTGATCTTGGCGCCGCGGCAGTTGTGGCCGATTTCGGTGTGCACGCGGTACGCGAAATCCAGCGGCGTGGCGCCTTTGGGCAGGTCGATGGCGTGCCCGTCCGGGGTGAACACGTAGACGCGGTCCGGCTCGATGTCGACGCGCAGCTGGTCGGCCAGCCCGCCGATGTCACCCAGCTCTTCGTGCCATTCGAGCACCTGACGCAGCCAGGCGATCTTCTCTTCATAGTGGTTGGAGCTGGAGTTGACGTCGGTGCCCTTGTAGCGCCAATGCGCGCAAACACCCAGTTCGGCTTCCTCGTGCATGGCGTGGGTGCGGATCTGCACTTCCAGCACCTTGCCTTCCGGCCCCAACACGGCGGTGTGCAGCGAGCGGTAGCCGTTTTCCTTGGGGTTGGCGATGTAGTCGTCGAATTCCTTGGGAATGTGCCTCCACAGGGTGTGCACGATACCCAGCGCCGTGTAGCAGTCGCGGATTTCCGGCACCAGCACGCGCACGGCGCGAACGTCGTAGATCTGGCTGAACTGCAGACCTTTCTTCTGCATTTTCCGCCAGATCGAATAGATGTGCTTGGCACGGCCGTCGATTTCCGGATGGATGCCGGTGGCGGTCAGTTCGTCCTTGAGCTGTTGCACGACGTTCTGGATGTACTGCTCGCGGTCCAGCCGCCGCTCGTGCAGCAACTGGGCGATCTGCTTGTACTGCTCGGGCTCGAGGTAGCGGAAGGACAAATCCTCCAGCTCCCATTTGATGTGACCGATGCCCAGGCGATGGGCCAGCGGCGCATAGATGTCGAAGACTTCGCGGGCCACGCGATGGCGCTTGTCGTCGTCGGCGTTCTTCACCGCACGGATGGCACAGGTGCGCTCGGCCAGCTTGATCAGCGCGACGCGCACGTCATCGACCATCGCCACCAGCATCTTGCGCAGGTTTTCCACCTGGGTCTGGGTGCCCAGCACCAGCGACTCGCGTGGGTTGAGGCTGGCGCTGATGGCGGCCATGCGCAGCACCCCTTCGATCAGCTTGGCGACCACCGGGCCAAACAGCTGATGCACCTCGGCCAGCTGGATCTTGCCCTCGCGCACGCCTCGGTAGATCACCGCGGCCACCAGGCTGTCCTGATCGAGTTTGAGATCGGCCAGAATCTCGGCGATTTCCAGGCCTGTCTGGTAGCTGGACGTGCCTTCGCTCCACAGATTCTGCGCCGCGTTAGCCTGCTGCTCCGCCGCTCGGGCGAACTCGCAGGCCTGTTTGAGTGCGTCGCGGTCGAGTGCCGGGTCCATCCCCAGCACATGATCGAGCCAGCCTTCGAGATTGATACTGCCGTCGGTATTGATCGGCTGAAGCGCTCTGACCTGGACCATCTATCTACCTTCCTTCTACGCATCGTCTGCGTCATACGCCGGCTTTCTCGGAGCCGGTCGGTTGAACCGCAGGCCTATCGCCTGCCAAGAATTCCGTACTACGCCGGCCGCTCGAACAGCGCCATCGCCTCGACGTGTGCGGTCTGCGGAAACATATCCAGCACGCCGGCCCGCTCGAGTCGATACCCCTGACGGACAAGCTCGGCCGCATCACGTGCCAGCGTCGCAGGGTTGCATGAAACATAGACCACGCGCCTTGCGCCTAAAGTCGTCATCTGCCGCACTATTTCCAGCGCCCCATCCCGCGGCGGATCGAGCAGAACCGCGGCGAAGCCACCCTGGGCCCACTGCGCCTCGACCAGCGGCTTCGACAGGTCCGCCTGATAAAAGTGCGCCCCTACCAGACCGTTATGCGCCGCATTGGTGCGGGCACGCTCGACCATCTGCTCGCTGCCCTCCACCGCCACCACCTGTGCACCAAGACGCGCCAGGGGCAAGCTGAAATTCCCCAACCCGCAAAACAGGTCCAGCACTCGCTCGCCCGCCTGCGGTGCCAGCCACGCCAGCGCCTGGGCCACCATTGCCTCGTTTACCGGCGCGTTGACCTGAACGAAGTCGCCGGGGCGCCAGGCCAACTCCAGATCCCATGCCGGCAACCGGTAGCCCAGCGAATAAGCGGGCTCCAGCGGCTGCGGTGCACCCTCGCCCTGCAGCCACAGCTGCACGCCCTGCTCCTGGGCGAAGGCTGCGAGGCGCTGCAGATCCGTTGCAGCCAATGCCGCCGTGTGGCGCACCAGCAGCGCTTCGGCGGTGCCGCTGAACAGTTCCAGGTGACCGATCGCCTGGGGCTTGTCCAGGGCATGCAGCACGTCCAGCAATGCCGGCAACAGCGCTTGCAAGGGCTGTACCAGCACAGGGCACTCACGAATGGCGACGATGTCCTGGCTGGCACTGGCCCGGAAACCGACGTCCAGACGGCGAGCCTTGTGGTCCCAACGCACCGCCAGCCGGGCGCGCCGACGATAGCCGAACTCGGGACCGCTGAGCGGAGCCGCCCAACTCGCCGGCTCGACGTTGGCCAGGCGCGACAGCTGCTCGGACAGGCTGCGCTGTTTCAGGGCGAGCTGATCGACCGCGGGCAGATGCTGCAGATTGCAGCCCCCGCACACCCGCGCATGCGGACAGGGCTCGACGCGGCGCTGCGGGCTGGCGGTCAACACCCGCTCGCTACGCGCTTCGACGACCTGGCTGCGTGCGCCCAGCACCCGCGCCTCGACCGTTTCGCCCGGCAAAGCGCCCTCGACGAACCAGGTGCGCCCCTCGACGAAGCCGATGCCACGTCCATCATTGGCCAGGCGCTCGACCTCCAGCCGCTGTTTCTTGCCGGTCGGGATCTGTGGCTTCTTCTCGCCACCACTGGGCTGGAAGCGCAAGCCACCGCTGCGTTTGGCCATTAGCGGCTACCGCCTTGAACAGGCATGAATTGGTCAGTTGGGTTCGTCATACACGCCCGTCGACAGATAGCGATCGCCACGGTCGCAGATGATCGCAACGATGACGGCGTTTTCGACTTCCTGCGACAGCCGCAGCGCAGCGGCCACCGCACCGCCGGAGGACACGCCGCAGAAAATGCCTTCCTCGCGGGCCAGGCGGCGCATCACGCGCTCGGCCTCGTCCTGCGACATGTCGACGATGCGGTCGACGCGCTCGGACTGGTAGATCTTCGGCAGATATTCCTGCGGCCAGCGGCGGATGCCGGGAATCGAGGCGCCCTCCATGGGCTGCAGGCCGATGATCTGGATGTCCGGGTTCTGCTCCTTGAGGTAGCGCGACACACCCATGATGGTGCCGGTGGTGCCCATGGAGCTGACAAAATGGGTGATGCTGCCCGCGGTCTGCTGCCAGAGCTCAGGGCCGGTGCTGCTGTAATGCGCCTCGGGATTGTCGCCGTTGGCGAACTGGTCGAGCACCTTGCCGCGCCCTTCCGCCGCCATTTTCACCGCCAGGTCGCGAGCCCCCTCCATGCCCTCTTCCTTGCTCACCAGAATCAGCTCGGCGCCGTAGGCGGTCATCGCGGCCTTGCGCTCGGCGCTGGAGTTGTCCGGCATGATCAACACGAACTTGTAGCCCTTGATCGCCGCGGCCATGGCCAATGCGATGCCGGTGTTGCCGGAGGTGGCCTCGATCAGGGTATCGCCGGGCTTGATGTCGCCGCGCGCTTCGGCCCGGGCGATCATCGACAGTGCGGGGCGATCCTTCACCGAGCCGGCGGGGTTGTTGCCCTCGAGCTTGACCAGGATGGTATTGCTGGTTTCGCCCGGCAGACGCTGCAAGCGAACCAGGGGCGTGTTGCCGACGCAATCGGCAATGGTCGGGTACTGAATTGTCATGGCGTCGATGAACCGAGCGGCATTTGGAAGGCGCACATGATACCGGCAACGACAAGGCACGGGCAGACCACTCGACCTGCATCGAAGCCCAGGCGCTGAAACGCGACAATGAATCAAGCGTAGCGATCGAGCTTGGCAGATGGTGATCAGTAGTCTAGGTCTATAAGCAAGACGTCTATTTCGCGCCCACAAGGAACCCGCCCATGCCGCTCGGCCCGCTCGCACTGGTCTTCACCTTTCTGCTCACCGGCTTGACCGCCTGCTCCACACCCGACACCGCCAGCCATATTCCGCCCGCGCCCGAAGCCTCCAGTGGCTACACCGCCAAACCCGGTTGGGCGACCGAGCACTTCGCCGTGGCGGCGGCCAATCCGCTGGCCACCGAAGCGGGCTACCGGATTCTCAAGGCCGGGGGCAGTGCGCTGGACGCGGCTGTCGCCGTGCAGATGGTCCTGAGTCTGGTCGAGCCGCAGTCCAGCGGGCTGGGTGGCGGCGCCTTCCTGCTGTACTGGGATGGTGAGCACGTGACGGCACTCGACGGTCGCGAAACCGCCCCGGCCGCCGTGGACGAGAACCTGTTCATGAAGGCCGACGGCACGCCGATGGACTTTCAGCAGGCCGTTGTCGGCGGGCGCTCGGTAGGCGTGCCGGGCACCGTCAAGATGCTCGAACAGGCGCACCGGCAGTTCGGCAAACTGCCATGGCGGGACCTGCTGCAGCCGGCTATTCAACTGGCCGAAGAGGGTTTCGAAATCAGCCCGCGGCTGCATGGCCTGCTGGCGAGCGATCCGGCCCTGCGTGACAACCCGCCCGCCGCGGCCTTCTATTACCAGCCCGACGGATCGCCGTGGCCGGTGGGCCATCGCCTGCGCAACCCCGCCCTGGCCCAGTTGCTGCGCAACATTGCCGACGGCGGCAGTGACGCCTTTTACCGCGGCGCCAACGCCCAGGCACTGGTGCGCCAGGTCAACGAACAGGACAACGCGGGCACCATGACCCTGAGCGATCTCGAGGTCTATCAGCCGCGCCAGCGCGATGCGCTGTGCAACCTGTGGCAGCAGCGCTATCAGGTCTGCGGATTTCCGCCACCCTCCTCCGGGCACCTCACGCAGATGCAGATCCTCGGGATACTCGAACGCTTGTCGCCGCTGCCCGCGCTGGACCAGGGCGTGCCCTCGGCGGAGTTCCTGCATCGCTATACCGAGGCCTCGCGTCTGGCCTACGCGGACCGCGCCAAGTACATCGCCGATCCCGATTTCGTCCCGGTACCGGGGCGCACCTGGAACAGCATGCTGGCGCCCAAGTACCTCAAGCAGCGCGCCGAGCTGATCGGCCCGCGCAGCATGGGTACGGCCGAAGCGGGCGAGCCAGGCGAGATGCCAGTCGCCTTCGCCCCGCAGCGCGAACAGCCGGAATACGGCACCAGCCATATCAGCATCGTCGACGCGCAAGGCAACGCCCTGGCGATGACCACCACCATCGAACAGGCCTTCGGCTCGCGCCTGCTCAATGACGGTGGCACCGGCTTGCCTGGCGGCTATCTGCTGAACAACGAGCTCACCGACTTCGCCTTCGAACCGCGCGACGCCCAGGGCATGCCGGTGGCCAACCGGGTCGAGCCGAACAAGCGGCCCCGTTCCAGCATGAGCCCGACCCTGGTCTTCAATGCGGCGGGCGATCAGTTGATGGCCAGCGTCGGCTCGCCCGGCGGCGCGGCGATCATTCATTTCACCGCCAAGACCCTGCTGGGCATGTATGGCTGGGGCCTGGATGCACAGCGCGCCATCGATCTGCCGAATTTCGGCAGCTTCAACGGACCGACGGTGCTTGAAGCCGGCCGCTTCCCTGAAGCCACTGTGGAGTCGCTTGAGGCGCGCGGGCATCAGGTCAACGAAGTCGAGATGACCAGTGGATTGCAGGCGATACAGCGCACCAGCAGCGGTTGGTTCGGCGGCGCCGACCCAAGACGCGAAGGCGTGGTGATGGGCGAATAGCCCCAGCCAAAAGCGGCTTCCTGCGTCACCTCATGCAGGAGGCCCGACCCCGGACCGAATGATGTTGAGCACGCCTGACCGGATCGCCCCAGGCCTCGTCTTCGCGGCAACTGAATTCGCCGCGGGGGGCGCGGCTCCCACAACAGCGACGACCTGCGTCACCTCATGTAGGAGGCCCGACCTCGGGCCGAATGAGGCCGAGCAGCCCTGACCGGATCACACCAGACCCCGTGTTCGCGCCAACCCATTCGCCGCGGGGGCGCGGCTCCCACAAAAGCGGCTTCCTGCGTCACCTCATGTAGGAGGCCCGACCCCGGGCCGAATGAGGTCGAGCAGCCCTGACCGGATCACACCAGACCCCGTGTTCGCGCCAACCCATTCGCCGCGGAGGCGCGGCTCCCACAAAAGCGGCTTCCTGCGTCACCTCATGTAGGAGGCCCGACCCCGGGCCGAATGAGGTCGAGCAGCCCTGACCGGATCACACCAGACCCCGTGTTCGCGCCAACCCATTCGCCGCGGGGGCGCGGCTCCCACAAAAGCGGCTTCCTGCGTCACCTCATGTAGGAGGCCCGACCTCGGGCCGAATGAGGTCGAGCAGCCCTGACCGGATCACACCAGACCCCGTGTTCGCGCCAACCCATTCGCCGCGGGGGCGCGGCTCCCACAAAAGCGGCTTCCTGCGTCACCTCATGTAGGAGGCCCGACCTCGGGCCGAATGATGTTGAGCACGCCTGACCGGATCGCCCCAGGCCTCGTCTTCGCGGCAACTGAATTCGCCGCGGGGGCGCGGCTCCCACAAAAGCGACGACCTGCGTCACCTCATGTAGGAGGCCCGACCCCGGGCCGAATGATGTTGAGCAGCCCTGACCGGATCACGCCAGACCCCGTGTTCGCGCCGAACCCATTCGCCGCGGGGCGCGGCTCCCACAAGAGCGACGTTCAGCCCTCGCCCTGTGGGAGACCCGACCTCGGCCGAATGAGGTCGAGCAGCCCTGACCGGATTGCCCCAGGCCTCGTCTTCGCGGCAACTGAATTCGCCGCGGGGGCGCGGCTCCCACAAAAGCGACGACCTGCGTCACCTCTGTAGGAGGCCCGACCCCGGGCCGAATGAGGGGTCGACGACGTCGCGCTAGACGACGCGGGCCTCGACTTCCAGACGTTCGATAGCGCTATCGAGCTCGTCCATCGCCTGGGCGGCGCTCGGGTGGTTCTGTTTGAGCAATGTTTCGCTACGCTCGCAGGCCGCCCGCAGCTGGGGAACACCGCAGTAACGCGTGGCGCCATGCAAACGGTGCACGCGATCGATCATCGCCTGACGGTCATTGGCCAGGCGCGCCTCGCGAATGATCTGCCGGTCATCTTCCAGCGACGCCAGCAGCATACTCAGCATGTCCGCCGCCAGATCGGCCTTGCCCGCGGCCAGACGCAGCCCCTCTTCGGCGTCCAGCACCTTGAGGTCGTTCTCCGGCAACAGCACTTCGGCCGGTGCGGCGAGGAAACTTCGCGCCAGTGGCAGCCCGGTCCATTTCAAGATGACCTGGGCCAGTTGCCGCTCGCTGATCGGCTTGGTCAGGTAATCGTCGAGCCCGCTCTGCAGCAGCGAACGCTTTTCGTTGGACAGCGCATGGGCGGTGAGCGCGATCACCGGCATCGGCGGCTGGCCATTCTCGATTTCCCATTGGCGGATCGCCTCGGTGGTCTGGCGCCCGTCCATGCCCGGCATCTGCACATCCATGAACACCAGGTCGAAGGACTTATGCTTGACCGCCTCCAGGGCCTCGGCGCCGCTGCTCACCGCGTCGACGTCACCGCCCATGTCGGTGAGCAGGGTTTCGAGCAGGAGCAGGTTTGCCGGATTGTCATCGACACACAGCACCCGCGGCGGCCGCGTTTCGGGTAGCGCAAGGCTCTCGCCCAGCGCCTGCGGCGGTCGCAGCAGGTCCAGCAGCACGCGCTGCAACTTGCGGGTGCAAGCCGGCTTGCTTTGCAGCTGGGCATGGGTATGGGATTCCGGCAGCGCTTCGTGGTATTGCGACTGCTCACTGGTCGGGCAAAGCACGATGCACTTGCAGCCCAGCGCCTCGAAGTCCCACAGCCGCTGGCACAACTGCTGTGGCGCGATTTCACGCTGGCTCACGCCGAGCACCGCGATCTCGATGGGCCCCTCGCTCGCCTGCGCGCCGGCGACAGCGCCTTGCAGCAGGTCCAGCGAATCGAACGGCAACACCTCCAGCCCGCAGCTTTCCAGCTGATGCTGCAAGGCTTGGCGCGCCAACGGGTGCTGCTCGAGCAAGCCGACCCGACGCCCCAGCAGGGCCGCGCGAGGCAGATCCTCGATGTCGTCACGGGCTTTGGGCAGGCTCAGGCTGATCCAGAACTCGGAGCCTTCCTCCGGAATGCTGTCGACGCCGATTTCGCCGCCCATCTGCTCGATCAAACGCTTGGAGATCACCAGCCCGAGCCCGGTCCCGCCCGGTTGGCGTGACAGCGAGTTATCCGCCTGGCTGAAGGCCTGGAACAAGGCGCGCAGGTCCTGATCCGTCAGGCCGATGCCGGTGTCTTGCACGCTGATGCGCAGCTGCGCGCGGTCGGCGCGCTCGTCCTCGACCATGGCCCGGACGACGACGGTGCCTTCGTTGGTGAACTTGATGGCATTGCTCACCAGGTTGGTCAGCACCTGCTTGATGCGCAGCGGATCGCCGATCAGCGACAGCGGCGTGTCGCGATAGATCAGGCTGACCAGTTCCAGGTGCTTGGCATGCGCCGCTGGGCCGAGGATGGTCAGGGTGTCCTCGATCAGATCGCGCAGGTTGAACGGGATGCTGTCGAGTACCAGCTTGCCGGCCTCGATCTTGGAGAAGTCGAGGATCTCGTTGATGATCCCGAGCAGGCTGTCGGCAGACTTCTCGATGGTCGACAGGTAATCCTGCTGACGCGGTGTCAGATCGCTCTTCTGCAGCAGATGGGTGAAGCCGAGGATGCCGTTGAGCGGCGTGCGGATTTCGTGGCTCATGTTGGCCAGGAACTCGGACTTGATGCGGCTGGCCTCCAGGGCTTCCTTACGCGCCAGGTCCAGCTCGATGTTCTGGATTTCGATGGTTTCGAGGTTCTGCTGCACGTCCTCGGTGGCCTGGTCGATGCTCTGCTGCAACTCCTCGCGGGCACTGAGCAGCGCCTCGGCCATGCGGTTGATGCCCGCCGCGACTTCGTCCATTTCATGGCTGCCGAGCGGGGGCAAACGTGTTTCGAGGTAGCCGTCCTTGAGCTGCGCCACCGCCACCTTGACCTTGTGCAACGGCTTGCTGATCGCCGTACTCATACGCAGCGCCAGCAGCGCGGTGATGATGAGGCCCGCCCCGATCAGCAGCAGGCTGGTGAACAGGCTGCGGTAACCACGCAGCAAGGTGCCCTGGTGCGACAACTCCAGCTCCAGCCAGCCGATCTGGCGGAGCTCGTCGTTCGGGTTGTCCACCGCCAGGTTCAGGTGCTTGCCCAGCACCGGCAGGAGGATGCGCGTGGTGTCGACGCTGCTGACCTGGGTAAGCGCCTCGGGATCGCTGGGCGGCGAAGGGGTGATCATGTTCGGCCCGGCATGGGCCTGCTGATTGCGCTCGGTGTCGAGCACCGAGACCGCGCGCACATCCGGCTGGTCCAGCACCTGGTTGAGGATTCGCTGCAGGCGCTTGCCGTAGCCCTGCGCCATGGCCGGCGCCGCCAGGGGGGCCAGCTGTTCGGCGATGAGCTTGCCGCGCTCGTCGAGCTGATGGCGCATCTCCGACAACTGCATCCACGTGAAGTAGATACCCAGCGCCACGGCCAGCACCGTGCTGGGCAGCAGTATCAGCACCAGCAAGCGACTCTTGATTCCCAGGTCTTTGAGCACGGATCCATTCCCCTGATTGCCAGGCCGCTAGTGTAGCGGCTAGCCGGGCTGGAATCTGCCTACCAGAGCCGGCGGCTGCCGGAAGGGAACAATCGCCTCGTGAGAACGGCCAGCTGTGGCCGATCAGTCCAGGCCGCGGATGTCGCGCCCTTCGAAGTGGGGAAGCTGCCAGTGAAAGGTCATCGCCAGCACCCGGAACAGGAACCCGGCACAGAGCGTGGCGAGCGATGCGATGGAGTTGCCGACACCCAGCCACAGCAGGCTGACGTAGAGCACCCCGGTGAACAGCGCCACCGTGGCATACAGCTCGCGCCGCAGCACCATCGGCACCCGGTTGCAGAGGATGTCGCGCAGCAGCCCGCCGAACACCCCGGTGATCACGCCGGCCAACACGACGATCGACAGGTGCGCGCCCATGTCTATCGCCACGCCGCAGCCAATGACGGTGAAGGCCACCAGGCCCAGGCCGTCGACCAGCAGGAACACCTGCCGCAGGTGATGCATGTGCCGCGCGATCAGGGCGGTGACGATGGCCGCGCCGACGGTGAAACCCAGGTACTCGGGATGAGCGATCCAGCTGATCGGGTAATGCCCCAGCAACACATCACGCGCCGTGCCGCCGCCCAGCGCAGTGACGGTGCCCAGCATGCAGATGCCGAACAGGTCCATGCCCCGGCGCATGCCCATGATGGCGCCGGACATGGCTTCGGCCGTGATGGCGATCAGGTAGATAATGTGCAGCAGTGTCACGGGAGGACTCCAACGGGTAGGCAAGTGAAAGGCGCGCAATTATGGGGCACACTCCGGTTAAATCGATGTGATTTAAGAAATTTAGGCTATGCAAATATTTATTTAATCTGAGGACCGAGGACTTGAATCTCGACCCCAAACAGACTGAAGCCTTTCGCGCAGTCATCAAAACCGGCAGCTTCGAGCAGGCGGCGCTGCGTCTGCACCTGACGCCGCCAGCGATCTCGCAGCGCGTGCGGGCCCTGGAAAGCGCCCTGGGGAATGCCCTGGTGGTCCGCAGCCGCCCCTGCCGCCCGACTGAAACCGGGCAGCGCTTGCTGCAATACCTCAAGCGCGCCGCCTTGCTCGAAGCCGACCTGATGGCGGATCTGGCCGAACGCAGCGACGCGGAGCTGGTGGTGGTCGCCGCCCTCAACGTCGACAGCCTCGGCACCTGGTTTTTTCCGGCCCTGGCCGAAGTGTTGATTCGCGAACGGGTGCTGCTGGACCTGACGGTCGAGGACCAGGACCACACCTACAGCCTGCTGGAGACGGGCCTGGCGATCGGCTGCATCAGCACCGAACCCAAGCCCATGCGCGGCTGCACGGCAAGCCCGCTGGGCAGCATGCGCTACCGGCTGGTGGCGTCTGCGGCGTTTCGCCAGCAGCACTTCCCCAACGGCCTGAACCGCAATGCCGCACGCCAGGCGCCCGTGGTCGCTTATACCCGCAAGGACCGTCTCACCTCGTCTTTTCTGCTGCACGAGCTGGGCCTGCCCGAGGGTGCCTACCCCTGCCACTACGTCCCCGGCGCCGAACCGCGCTTTCAGGCGATCCGCTACGGACTGGGCTATGGCATGGTGCCGGAAGCCTTGCTGCACGAGGCGCTGGCGCAAGGCACGGTGGTCGACCTGGCGGACAAAGCGCCCCTGGATATCGCGCTGTACTGGCACACCTGGAAGGTCCAGTCGCCGCGCATGGAGAACCTGTCGCGACAGATCATCGAAGCCGCGCCCAGAATCCTTGCACGGCCGGAAGGCAACTGATCCGCCCGCCGCCACGTTCACTGTAGGAGCAGGCTCTGCCTGCGACCCAAGACCTCGGCGCACACCGACCCAGCGGTCGCGGGCAGAGCCCGCTCCTACAGAAGCCGTAGCCGTACAGGCGTGCTGGCTCGCAAAACAGGGCTATTGAGGCATGGCCGATTGCCGGCCGAACTATCGTGGTTCGGTTATTCCGACGGTTGCTGTAGGAGCAGGCTCTGCCTGCGACCCGTGGCCTCGGCGCACGCCGGACCTCCGTTCGCGGGCAGAGCCCGCTCCTACAAAAGGCACAGCCGTACAGGCGAGCTGGCTCGCTAAACAGGGCTATTGACGCATGGCCGATTGCCGGCCGAACTATCGTGGTTCGGTTATTCCAACGTTTACTGTAGGAGCAGGCTCTGCCTGCGACCCGAGACCTCGGCACACACCGGACCTCCTGTCGTGGGCAGAGCCCGCTCCTACAGAAGGCACAGCCGTACAGGCGAGCCGGCTCGCAAAACAGGGCTATTGAGGCGTGGCCGATTGCCGGACGAACTACCGTGGTTCGGTTATTCCGACGGTTACTGTAGGAGCAGGCTCTGCCTGCGACCCGAGGCCTCGGCACACACCGGACCTCCTGTCGCGGGCAGAGCCCGCTCCTACAGAAGCCGTAGCCGTACAGGCGAGCTGGCTCGCAAAACAGGGCTATTGAGGAGGCATGGCCGGTTGCCGGCCGAACTATCGTGGTTCGGTTATTCCGACGTTTACTGTAGGAGCAGGCTCTGCCTGCGACCCGTGGCCTCGGCACTCACCGGACCTCCGGTCGCGGGCAGAGCCCGCTCCTACAGAAGCCGTAGCCGTACAGGCGTGCTGGCTCGCTAAACAGGGCTATTGAGGCATGGCCGATTGCCGGCCGAACTATCGTGGTTCGGTTATTCCGACGGTTGCTGTAGGAGCAGGCTCTGCCTGCGACCCAAGACCTCGGCACACACCGGACCTCCGGTCGCGGGCAGAGCCCGCTCCTACAGAAGCCGTAGCCGTACAGGCGTGCTGGCTAGCAAAACAGGGCTATTGAGGCATGGCCGATTGCCGGCCGAACTATCGTGGCTCGGT
The DNA here is from genome assembly GCF_019090095.1 of Stutzerimonas stutzeri. Classification (NCBI taxonomy): domain Bacteria; kingdom Pseudomonadati; phylum Pseudomonadota; class Gammaproteobacteria; order Pseudomonadales; family Pseudomonadaceae; genus Stutzerimonas; species Stutzerimonas stutzeri. The sequence continues at coordinate 1,414,802 of NZ_JAGQFP010000001.1, forward strand.
TATTCCGACGTTCACTGTAGGAGCAGGCTCTGCCTGCGACCCGCGGCCTCGGCGCACACCGGACCTCCGGTCGCGGGCAGAGCCCGCTCCTACAGAAGCCGTAGCCGTACAGGCGTGCTGGCTCGCTAAACAGGGCTATTGAGGCATGGCCGATTGCCGGCCGAACTATCGTGGTTCGGTTATTCCGACGGTTGCTGTAGGAGCAGGCTCTGCCTGCGACCCAAGACCTCGGCACACACCGGACCTCCGTTCGCGGGCAGAGCCCGCTCCTACAAAAGGCACAGCCGTACAGGCGAGCTGGCTCGCTAAACAGGGCTATTGACGCATGGCCGATTGCCGGCCGAACTATCGTGGTTCGGTTATCCCGACGTTTACTGTAGGAGCAGGCTCTGCCTGCGACCCGTGGCCTCGGCGCACACCGGACCTCCTGTCGCGGGCAGAGCCCGCTCCTACAGAAGCCGTAGCCGTACAGGCGTGCTGGCTCGCAAAACAGGGCTATTGAGGCATGGCCGATTGCCGGCCGAACTATCGTGGCTCGGTTATTCCGACATTTACTGTAGGAGCAGGCTCTGCCTGCGACCCGCGGCCTCGGCGCACACCGGACCTCCGGTCGCGGGCAGAGCCCGCTCCTACAGAAGCCATAGCCGTACAAGCGAGCTGGCTCGCGGACAGATGGAAGCAAAGATGCACACCCCCTGCACGTTGCCACCTCGCTGAGGCACACTGACCGGCATGAATAGCTCTCCCCGACATCCCGCCTGTTGCGCACCGCTGCAAGACCACTGGCCGCTACCGGTCGCCCTTCCCGGCGTACGGTTGCTGAGCACCCGCTTCGACCCCGACCGGTTCGATCCCGAGGACTTCGTCCGCTGGGGCCTTGCACCGATGAAGGCGGTGAACAAACGCCAGGCCGAATTCCTCGCCGGGCGCATCTGCGCGTATGAAGCCCTGCGCAAGACCACGGGCGTACCCGCCCTGCCCGCCGTCGGCGAAGACCGCTCGCCTTGCTGGCCCGGCGGTGTGGTCGGCTCGATCACCCATGGCGCGGGTTGGGCCGCCGTGGTCGCGGCGCGTAGCGAGCAATGGCGCGGGCTGGGGCTCGATGTGGAGCGCCTGCTACCCGCCGCGCGGGCCGAGCGGCTGGCGGAAGAAATCCTTACGCCGTGGGAGCTGCAACGCTATGCCGAGCTTGACGCGGCGCAGCGGGCCTTGCGCGTGACGCTGACCTTCTCGATCAAGGAGAGCCTGTTCAAGGCGCTCTATCCGCTGGTCAAGACGCGCTTCTATTTCCAGGAAGCGGAGCTGATCCACCAGGGTGCCGACGGCCGCGCACGCCTGCGTCTGCTCAACGACCTCTCGGATGAATGGAAAACCGGCACCGAGCTGGAAGGTCAGTTCACCCAGTTCGAGGACTACGTGCTGAGCCTGGTCAGCGTTCCGGTCTAACTGCGTTTGAGCCCGACGGACGCTTTAGTCGGGGCTTGATGGGTTTCACCCATCCTACGTGCATGGCGCGGTCGTCCGTAGGATGGGTGCAACCCCTCGCTGCATACGCCAGTACCGCGCATAGGCCGATCACTGCGCCGGAAGCCGCGCCCCCGTCTGCTTGCGCGGCCAGACCAGGCTGAAGCGGGCACCGCCCAGCTCGCTGTGGCCGATCTGCGAGCGGCCGCCGTGCCAGTAGGAAATCCGCCGCACGATGGACAGCCCCAGCCCATGGCCGCCAGAGGCGCGCGTGCGGCTGTCGTCCAGCCGCAGAAAGGGCGTGAAGACCTTTTCCCACGCCTCCTCCGGCACACCGGGGCCGTCATCGTCGACACTCAGGCTGGCGCGTTCGGCATCCACGGCAAAACTCACCTGCACCCGCTTGTCGGCATGACGCATGGCGTTGGTGACCAGATTGCTCAGCGCCCGGCGCAAGTAGCGCGGCTCGGCCTCGACCAAGCTATCGCCCTCGACTGCGACCGTGCAGGCACCCCGCTCGACATGCACGTCGGCACGCAGCGGCGCCAGTTCGCTGATCACCTGATCCACCAGTGCGCCGAGGTCCACGCGTTGAAAGGTCAGCTCCGGCGAGCCGCGCTCCAGTCGCGTATAGACGAGCATTTCGTCGACCAGCCGATCGAGGTCGTCGATGTCGCTATCCATCCCCTCGAGGTAGCGACTGCGCGCCTCGGGCGTCTGCGCTTCGGCGGCCATTTCCAGGCCGAAGCGCAGGCGCGCCACCGGGGTGCGCAGCTCGTGTGCGACCGCACTGACCATCTCCCGCTGTACCGCCAGCAGGCGCTGCAGGTGCATGGCCATGCCGTTGAAAGCCTTGGCCAGACGCCCGACCGAATCGGTGCCGGCATCCGGCACGCGCGTTTCGAGGTTGCCGCCGGCAATCCGCGTGGCGGCACGTTCGACGCCGCGCACGCGCTGCTCCAGTTGCCGCACCAGCAGGTAGACGGTCAGCCCGATCAATGACAGGCCGAGCACGCCGATCACCACCAGCAACTGGGGCGGATAGGGATTGAGCTGATACAGCGGCCCCAGCGACATGATCCAGCCGGTGCCGGACACCGCCGCATAGACCTGCACCGCTTCGCCGCCGCCCACCAGCGCCATCACCGTGTCGCCTTCGTCCAGGCGGCGGCGCTGGTCGTCATCGAGGCTGGCGCTGTCACGCGTCAGCAGCTCCAGCTCATAACCGAAGCCGCGGGCCGCCTTGAGCTCGGCCAGGCGTTGGGGTTGTTCGGCTTCGGGGTAGCGGATCAGTTCGTCGATCAGCAGATAGATGGTGGCGCGCGCAAGCTGCTCGCTGAGCTGTTCCACCTCCCCGGTCAGCACCAGGCGGTCCTTGGCGCTGACCAGGGAAAAGATCGTCACGCTGCCCGGTCGCAACGGCTCGACCAGCACCTGCCCGCGCAGCAATCGGGTCTCCAGGCGGCTTTCCAGACTGACGTCATCCAGCGTGCGCACCCGCAGCGGGATGCCCAGCAGGCGGCCCCAGAGATTCGCCGCCTGGCGCCGCTCGATGGGCGTCATGCTGCTCATGTTGTGCGCCATCAGGCGAAAGGTGCCGGCGGCGAGCGCCTCGCGATGGTGATCGGCACGCACCTCGTTGAGCAGGTGCAGCCCTCCGGCTCCCAGCAACCCGACCAGCACCAGCACGGCGAGCACCCCGCCGTAGATGCGCAGGAAGATCGAATTCACTGCAGCGCTTCGGCCGCTTCGGACACGAACAGGTAACCCTTGCCGCGCACCGTCTTGATCAGCCGGGGATGTTCCGGGTCGTCGCCGATCTTCGGCCGGATGCGCGAGATGCGCACATCGATGGAGCGATCCTGGCCGTCGTATTCGATGCCGCGCAGTTCGGCGAAGATCTGCTCGCGCGACAGCGTCCGCCCCGGGTTGGACGCCAGCAGCCAAAGCAGATCGAATTCCGCCCCGGTCAGCTCGATGCCCTCCCCGCGCAACCAGGCCTCGCGCAGCGCGTTGTCGACCACCAGCGGGCCGTACTGGATGCGCTTGGTCGTGCCGGCGGGCGCGGCTTCGGCACCCTCGCGACGGCGCAGCAGGGCACGGATGCGCGCCAGCAACAGCCGCGGACGGACCGGCTTGCAGACATAGTCGTCAGCGCCGATCTCCAGGCCGAGCACCTGATCGAGGTCATCGGCGCGGGCGGTGAGCATCAGGATCGGTCCATCGTAGCGGTCCCGCACCTTGCGACAGATCGACAGCCCGTCTTCGCCGGGCAGCATCAGGTCCAGCACGACCAGATCCGGCCGCTCGGCGATGATGCGCTCGGCCGCCAAGGCACCGTTCGCCTCGATCGAGACCTGCATGCCATTACTTTCCAGATACTCGCGGGTCAGCTCAGCCAACCGCTGGTCATCTTCGACAATGAGGATGTTCCAAGACTCTTGATCCACCACGTGCCCTCCCGATACACCGGCCGGCATTGTAGCGTCAGGGCGCGGGCAGATGGCAGCGCCAGACGTGCTCCGCCTGCCCCGCTCGAGTGCGATGCTGCCGGGCAAGGGCGTTTGCGCTGCTGTCGCGGGTCGAGCCAGGACGTCACGGCTCGGCCGCCTCCGCCATATCGTCCTCGCCACACCGATCCGACTCCCGCACACCCGCTGGCCCGGCAAAAGGCCACTATTCAGGCGTTACCGTCCGTCCACTGCAAAAACGTCAGGAATCCGCCTTTGACAAAACACCACATATAGTGTTTTGCCTCGCCCGCCGCCAGGCATCCGAAAGTGCCGGTGGACGCGCATTTCATCCGAACCTTGCGTAGCCCCGAAGCGGCGCGGCCTGCGTCCTTATCACGCACAGCTCACCCACATCTTATCCACAGGTTGTTCATTTTGAGCGCCTTGCGCTGTGCCCGAACCGCCACTATCGTGTCGCTCCAGCGGCCTTTTACCCCATATGTTGGGGGTCAAAAGCCAAACAGACACAAACGCCGAAAAAAGCAAGCAAAATAATTCGCTCTGATTTTTACCCGGCTCGCGCCCGCACCTGGCGCGATAGATCGCCGCCGCAGACCGCGACACTGCGCAGCTCAACGTTGATTTTGCTCAAGACCAGCAGTAGCGCATGCGCCAAGTGCATCACACTACATGTTGTGTTTTGAGGTTGTGATCTTCACAACGCCTGACTATGCTTCGGCACATTCGATTCGCCGCCCCCGGGTGCCGGATCGTTTCCAGTTTTGAGTCACCCATGAGTCGGTTCGCCGGGGCATGGTTCATGCAACACGAAACAGGCAATTCCGAAAAGGCCGCCCACAAAGCCGGCCCGACACCTAACGCGTAGCGACAGAGAGAATCCGGAGACCCCATGCAAAACGAGTCCATTCGCGAGAACCCACACGCCGACAGCACGCTGGACCTGGCCGCCACGGCGCCGGGCCAGCTGCGCGTGATCAAGCGCAACGGTACCGTCGTCCCCTACACCGATGACAAGATCACCGTCGCCATCACCAAGGCGTTTCTCGCAGTGGAAGGCAACAACGCCTCCGCCTCGTCGCGCATCCACGACACGGTTCAGCGCCTGACCGAGCAGGTCACCGCCACCTTCAAGCGCCGCATGCCCTCCGGCGGCACCATCCACATCGAAGAAATCCAGGACCAGGTCGAACTGGCCCTGATGCGTTCCGGCGAGCAGAAGGTTGCCCGCGACTACGTGATCTACCGCGAATCGCGCAGCCAGGAGCGCAAGCGTGGCGCCATCGAGACACCGGTCGACGCCCACCCGAGCATCCGCATCAAGCGTGCCGACGGCAGCCTGTCGCCGCTGGACCTGGGCCGCCTGAACACCATCATCACCGAAGCCTGCGAAGGCCTCGAAGAAGTCGATGGCGCGCTGATCCAGAAAGAAACCCTGAAGAACCTCTACGACGGCGTCGAGCAGACCGACGTCAACACCGCCCTGGTGATGACCGCCCGTACCCTGGTCGAGCGTGAGCCGAACTACTCCTACGTCACTGCCCGCCTGCTGATGGACACCCTGCGCGCCGAAGCCCTGAGCTTCCTGGAAGTCGCCGAGTCGGCCACCCATCACGAAATGGCCGACCTCTACGCCAAGGCCCTGCCCGCCTACGTGGAAAAGGGCGTCGAGTTCGAACTGCTCGACCCGCGCCTGAAGGAATTCGACCTGGCCAAGCTGGGCGCCGCGATCAACCACGAGCAGGACCAGCAGTTCACCTACCTCGGCCTGCAGACCCTCTACGACCGCTACTTCCTGCACAAGGACGGCGTGCGCTTCGAGCTGCCGCAGATCTTCTTCATGCGCGTCGCCATGGGCCTGGCCATCGAGGAAGAACAGCGTGAAGCCCGCGCCATCGAGTTCTACAACCTGCTGTCGTCCTTCGACTACATGGCCTCCACGCCGACCCTGTTCAACGCCGGCACCCTGCGTCCGCAGCTGTCCTCCTGCTACCTGACCACCGTGCCGGACGACCTGGGCGGCATCTACGACGCCATCCGCGATAACGCCCTGCTCTCCAAGTTCGCCGGCGGCCTGGGCAACGACTGGACCCCGGTGCGTGCACTGGGCGCCTACATCAAGGGCACCAACGGCAAATCCCAGGGCGTCGTGCCCTTCCTCAAAGTGGTCAACGACACCGCGGTGGCGGTCAACCAGGGCGGCAAGCGCAAGGGCGCCGTCTGCGCCTACCTGGAAACCTGGCACCTGGACATCGAGGAATTCCTCGAGCTGCGCAAAAACACCGGTGACGACCGTCGCCGTACCCACGACATGAACACCGCCAACTGGATTCCGGACCTGTTCATGAAGCGCGTCTTCGACGACGGCAAGTGGACCCTGTTCTCGCCGAGCGAAGTACCCGACCTGCACGACCTCACCGGCAAGGCCTTCGAGGAACGCTACGAGTACTACGAAGCCCTGATCGAATACGGCAAGATCAAGAACTACAAGACCCTGCAGGCCAAAGACCTGTGGCGCAAGATGCTGTCCATGCTGTTCGAAACCGGCCACCCATGGCTGACCTTCAAGGACCCGTGCAACCTGCGCAGCCCGCAGCAGCACGTCGGCGTGGTGCACAGCTCCAACCTCTGCACCGAGATCACGCTGAACACCAACAAGGACGAGATCGCCGTCTGCAACCTGGGCTCGATCAACCTGCCGCGCCACATCGTCGACGGCAAGCTCGACACCGCCAAGCTGGAGCGCACCGTGCGCACCGCCGTGCGGATGCTCGATAACGTCATCGACATCAACTATTACTCCGTGCCGCAGGCGCAGAACTCCAACTTCAAGCACCGCCCGGTGGGCCTGGGCATCATGGGCTTCCAGGACGCGCTGTACCTGCAGCACATCCCCTACGGCTCCGATGCCGCCATCGACTTCGCCGACAAGTCCATGGAAGCGGTCAGCTACTACGCCATCCAGGCCTCCTGCGACCTGGCCGACGAGCGCGGTGCCTACGAGAGCTTCCAGGGTTCGCTGTGGAGCCAGGGCATCCTGCCGCTGGACTCGCAGCAGATCCTCATCGAAGCGCGTGGCCAGAAGTACATCGACGTCGACCTGTCCGAGTCCCTGGACTGGGCGCCGGTCCGTGCCCGCGTCAAGAACGGCATCCGTAACTCGAACATCATGGCCATCGCGCCGACCGCGACCATCGCCAACATCACCGGCGTATCGCAGTCCATCGAGCCGACCTACCAGAACCTGTACGTGAAATCGAACCTCTCGGGCGAATTCACCGTGATCAACCCCTACCTGGTTCGCGACCTCAAGGCGCGCGGCCTGTGGGACGCGGTCATGATCAACGACCTCAAGTACTACGACGGTTCGGTACAGCAGATCGAGCGCATCCCGCAGGAGTTGAAAGACCTCTACGCGACCGCCTTCGAAGTGGAAACCAAGTGGATCGTCGACGCCGCCAGCCGCCGCCAGAAGTGGATCGACCAGGCCCAGTCGCTGAACCTCTACATCGCCGGCGCCAGCGGCAAGAAGCTGGACGTGACCTACCGCATGGCCTGGTACCGTGGCCTGAAAACCACCTACTACCTCCGTGCCCTGGCCGCGACCAGCACCGAGAAGTCCACCGTCAACACCGGCAAGCTCAACGCCGTGTCCAGCGGTGGCAACAGCGGCCCGAGCGCCGCCCCGGCCAAGGCGGCGCCCGCACCAGAAATGGCAGCCGGCCCGGCACCAGTGCCAAAAGCGTGCGCAATCGATGAGCCAGACTGCGAAGCCTGCCAATAAGTAAGTAGTTGAAAGTCGCGGTCCCCAGGGCGGACCGCGCGTTGTTGCCGGGCAGGCCGGCCCCCAGTAGCGACGAGCGCTTGCTTGCAAGTAGGCCTAGCCGGCACAGCTGGCAACTTGAGCAACGGACCGGATGCCAACACTTATCCAGTCCCCTCGCCCCTATGGGGAGAGGGTTAGGGTGAGGGGGCGACCTACCAAACAACACAAAGGCCGGGACCCAACCCCCGACCATCCCCTCGCCCCACCCGGGAGAGGGCCAGGGTGAGGGGCAACCCCGCCAGACAACATAAAGGCCGGGCCCAACCCCCGACCCAACCAAACACCCGCTTTTGCGTGCACACACAAAAGCCCAGAACATTTCCGACCGGCCGCGCCGGTCCCCAATCAGGAGAAACCGCCATGCTGAGCTGGGACGAATTCGACGAAGAAGAAACCATCACCGCCGCTCCGGCCGCCCCCCAGGCCGCTGCCGCCAGCAACGAAGCCCCCGCCAAACTCGACCAGGACGCCGCCGGCTCCGTCGAAGAAGCCCGCGCCGTTGCCTCTGACGACTCCGCTGCCGTCGCCCGTGCCAAGAAGGCCCTGAACGACCTCGACATCCAGGAAGGCCTGGACGAACTCGAAGGCGAATCCGCCCGCGTTCACGTCGGCGACAAGCAGATGATCAACGCCCGCGCCGACCTCAACCAGCTCGTACCCTTCAAGTACGACTGGGCCTGGCAGAAGTATCTGGATGGTTGCGCCAACCACTGGATGCCGCAGGAAGTGAACATGAACGCCGACATCGCCCTGTGGAAGAGCCCGGACGGCCTCTCCGAGGACGAGCGCCGCATCGTCAAGCGCAACCTCGGCTTCTTCTCCACCGCCGACAGCCTGGTCGCCAACAACCTCGTGCTGGCCGTGTACCGCCTGATCACCAACCCCGAGTGCCGCCAGTACATCCTGCGCCAGGCCTTCGAAGAGGCGATCCACACCCACGCCTACCAGTACTGCATCGAATCGCTGGGCATGGATGAAGGCGAGATCTTCAACATGTACCACGAGATCCCGAGCGTCGCGAAGAAAGCCTCCTGGGGCCTCAAGTACACCCGCTCCATCTCCGACCCGACCTTCCAGACCGGCACCGTCGAGACGGATAAGGAATTCCTGCGCAACCTCATCGCCTACTACTGCGTACTGGAAGGCATATTCTTCTACTGCGGCTTCACCCAGATTCTCTCCATGGGCCGCCGCAACAAGATGACCGGCACCGCCGAGCAGTTCCAATACATCCTGCGCGACGAGTCCATGCACCTGAACTTCGGCATCGACGTGATCAACCAGATCAAGATCGAAAACCCCCACCTGTGGGACGCCGCCATGAAGGACGAAGCGACCCAGATGATCCTTCAGGGTACCCAACTGGAAATCGAATACGCCCGCGACACCATGCCCCGCGGCGTCCTCGGCATGAACGCCTCGATGATGGAGGACTACCTCAAGTTCATCGCCAACCGTCGCCTGACGCAGATTGGTTTGAAGGAAGAGTACCCAGGCACCACCAACCCGTTCCCGTGGATGAGCGAGATCATGGACCTCAAGAAGGAGAAGAACTTCTTTGAGACGCGGGTGATTGAGTATCAGACGGGTGGGGCGTTGAGCTGGGATTGATTTGGAGGGAGTCTTATGTTCGAGATCCAGGGACTGAATAAGCTACAAAGAGAGTTGGACCAAGCCCAGCGTGCGTTAGACGAATTGGATGGTGAGTTAGGAACCGTCCAGTTCGATCCGCACGACCCTGCAAGCATCGAGACCGCAATTCAGTCTGCTTGCCAAATGGTCGATAGTCGGGTTGGTCAATACTCATCCAATCCGATCATAGGCCCGCTAATCGACCAAATAAAAGAATCATATCGAGGGAATATTGTTCAGAAAGCGGCCGAGGCTAGGCTTCAAGTCGAAGAGGATGAATAATGACTCAAGACCTCTTTGCTGAAATCAACAACGCAGTTCTTGATCTGCAGGCTTCTCAACTTCAAACATATGAACGCCCGCTGAAAAAGCTCGCTCAATTGTTGAGACACCCTGAGCTCGAGCCCTACACCAGTGAGCTTACAGAGGGGCTAGATCTGGACCTCTTCCTCAAGGAAAGCGAAAAATCCGGCGGAAGCTTTGTGGGAAGCGCCCAATTGGCCTTTCCAGATGATTCTAAGGAAGAGCTCGGATTGACTTTACTTCTCATCCAGAAGCTGGGTGATAACCCGCGCTATGCAATCAATTTCAGCCATCACTTTTTCTATTCTGGAAAAAAGGTTATCGCCGGCATCCACTCTTTAACTGGGCAACTCATCATTCCTTTTGTTCGTGACTTCAAAAATTACGTCCAAGCCAAAGGAAACACCCAACCCGTGTTAAAGCCTCCTCTTTCCAGCAAAGTCTTCATTGTGCATGGCCACGATGATGGGGCGCGCGAAACAGTGGCGCGCTTCTTGGAGCGTATCGGGCTAGAAGCCATCATCCTGCACGAGCAGGCTAATCAAGGACGTACCGTTATCGAAAAAGTGATTGCGCACGGTGATGTCGGCTTTGCCGTGGTCCTGCTCACCCCCGATGACGAAGGCTGTGCGAAGGGTGGAAATCTTGAACCGCGGGCCAGACAAAACGTTCTGCTGGAACTGGGCTACTTTATTGGCCGCCTGGGTCGCGATAAGGTCTGCGCCCTCAAGCGGGGCACGCTAGAGATTCCTAGTGACTTTGCAGGCGTCGTTTGGGAACAGATGGACAGTGGCAGCGGTTGGAAGCAAGCCCTTGCTCGCGAACTGGCGGCAGCAGGCCACGACATCGACTGGAACAAGGTGATGCGCAGTTGACGATGCCGTTGTCGAGAGCGAGGTAGCCTGGAAATGGCGCGTGGGAAAGGCTCCGCCGTTCCACCCTACGCTCGATAATAAAAAAGGAACATATTTATTTTAGGAAGCAGAAAGAAATTACCTTGACGCCCTGCTCTACCTAAAGCCGTACAGATAGATTCAACCTTTTCTGGAGTTTTCAAAAAGGGCTAATAAGCCTTGAACTCGTTCGACAATGCCTTAAAAAAGGGGACAGATTTATTTTCTGCGGCCGGCTCGCCGTTCCGCGTCCCCCGCCACTCTTTCCTTGGTCCCACCGACAGGTTTCGCCTTGCACGGCGAGTCACTTTTTCTCTTCCGGCCAAGAGAAAGCCTCCCCGACATCCGGGTCTGGCCTCCGGCCAGACTTCCCTCGCTCCGGCACTGCTCCGGGGGCCGACTTACAATGGCCATCCTTGGCCCTTTAAGCCTCTCGCCGCACCCATGCGGCTCGTCCCCCTACGCAACACCTCCACTCGGCCTCCTGACGGGGATCGGAGTCCGAGTCGCCCGCGAGTTCTTTGGATTATTTATTTCTTCTGCGCGTATCGGCAGGCGACACCCACCGCCCCTTTCAGGAGGGTGAACGGAATCATCCTGGAAGGGGTTGAGCGGCACGGATGCCGCGAGAGCCGTGATGGGCCATGGATGGCCCTTCGCGGCGTGCCCCTGCAACGGCGATGGAGTGAAACGGAGCGTAGCGAAGTAACAGCCGAAGGCTGGCCCGAAGGGCGAGCGAAGCGAGTAACGAACCCGTAGCGAAGCGTCGGCCGGATTTAGGCGTAAGACCTTTTGATTTGTTTAGCGGGGCCGACTGTTCGGACGGGCGCGCCTCTTTCACTAATGCTTAAAAGGCTTATATCAAGCTCTAACTCACTCTTCTTCTAGCGTAGCTATAGCAGCAACCGAACCGCTTGGAATACTTATAACTTTACGCGGCGCTACAACAGGCAGCTCCAGCCGATACATCTCACCTAACGACCAAATTATTTTTGCATTCCTTATTACGCACTCATCACCAACCACTCCTTCAAATGTAACTTTGAAATCCGAGCACGCATCTTTATCTAATACCACCTCCTCGGCAACATAATTTCCAACCCCCAGAATTCTTATAATATTTTTCGGAAGAACAGCCCAGGCTCCCGCTATCAAGCTAAACAAGATAGCAAAGAGGGCACCAAAGAAAACCGTGTATTTATGACTTGTTAAACCAGAAATAGCACTTACAAAGAAAACAAGCGACAACGCAATCGTTACACCAACAGCTAAAAGCATTTGAATAGAATCATCAGCCGACTCAGCGTGAGCCTTGACAATTATAAGTACCACTAGAAAGTTAATGAAGCAAGAGATAAAAATCGAAAATAATGTAACCACTACATACTTAACTAAACTACCAAAACTCAGCTCATATACAACTCTAATCTCTACAGCGCAAATTATCGTCAAGAAAAAAAGAACTGCAATTGACACAACCCCCTTTAACCCGCTGCCGATATAGTCTGCCGTAAGCACCCAGATAAAAAATAAATTAAAGAATAACAGCGGCAGAAGAAAGTATGCACGACCTAGCATTCTAAAGTTTTGGTGACTTTTGCAAGCGGAACGCCAAAGGTTGCTGTACCCAAGCTCATCACTCACTTGCCGATCTTTCACAAAAGTATCAAACCAAAAGAAACCCGGGGCCGCAATACCAAAAACAAGAACCAAATAAGCTGCCAATCCAATTACAAAAGCAGCAAGCAGCAGTGAAGTAAGAGAAAAAAAATCAAAACTAGGAAAAAAATTATTTTGGCAGAAATATATAAGAAATATGAGAAACCCGATCGCCAGGGGGCCAAACTTTATCAAATAAGAAGATTTATCGAAAAAGAACTCTGTGACACCATTAATCCGATCGACTTCCGATGATCCGTCAACTTTTACTTTTTTCAAAAACGCCTCACAGATGAATATCATCAATCATTGATGCTATGCCCCAGGTGACTGTTACGTGGACTACGGTCACGTGGGCGCGGGGGATAAGACAGAAATACCTTAACTTGAATAAAAAATCAGCAAGGATTAATGGGATACCCACAACTCACATACCTTACCCGCCACCTTCATCACCCACACCGTCGGATCATCCCGACGACTCTCCGGATACACGAGGTGAAACGGCTTCCCCTCCATCTCCGGCCCAAACGGCTGCATCAGCCGCCCTGCCCTCACCTCGCCCTCGAACAACTGACGGCTCATCAAGGCCACGCCCTGCGCGCCGATGGCGGCTGAGATGGCGTGGGTCTCGTCGGAGAAGACCGGTCCGGCACTGACGTCCAGCCCCGAAAGACAAAGGGGACAGATTTATTTTCTACACCCCGCCCGCTCGTTTTTCCGTTGGACGTTTATCCGCACCGTGCTATTAGCGCCGTGCCGGAAGAAACGCCAGTGGTGCAGGCGGGCCGCGATTTGAAATCTAGCAGCCCCCCGACAGTGCCCAAGCCCAATTTCGTGATTAAGGGCCGGTTAGCCAGTGCCATCAAACAGATAGACTGCGGCCCGGTTCAACAGCACAGGGAAGATTTTCATGGGGACGGACACCCTTAAAGACGCGACCTACCCGTTCGATCAGGGCTGGGATCTGGACACCGGCTGGAAGCCTGACAGCACTGGTAGCCGCGATTCAAGTTGGCTACCTGATCATGGCTGGGGCCGCCAGGCCGAGCTGCCGAAGACCAAGCCCTGTAACGGCGGCGCCTCCTTTGCCGCTTGGGAGCAGAAGGTCGAAACCACTCCAGAGCTTTCGGACTGGCCCCCACCCGATATGCTCAAGCTTCCCGAAGCCCTTCCGCCCGGCTTTTACAGAGTACCGCGCAGCATGTCCGGCGAGCAGGTGCTTGCTAGGCTGTTCGCCGACGCGCCCCACAAACATATGGTCAATCGCATCAAGGCGCTAAATCCAACCTTCGCGAAGGGTTTCAAAGCCGGAGAAATGTTTGTTCTCGGTAACTTGATCAATCCAGCCGCTTGCTCACGCGAAGAAGCTGACCTGATGGCAGCAGCAGCGAAGGTGCGCACAGCTCTGGAACCATTGAGCGAGAGCGAAGCCAATTTCATGGCCGATCATCAAGCCGAAATCGCTTCGATGGTCGGCGGCGCAAGCGGGTCGCTTGGGCTCGGCACCGACGTGCTCGGGAACGGTTTGAAGCAAATCGAGAGCACACTGCGCGATATCGAATACCTTCATCAGCGCGAGTTCGCAGCGCATGGTCATCTACGCAGCCAGCAATTCTTCACGTCCCGCCAGCAGCTGTACCGCCAGCTCGACAATCAGCTGAAGGCGACCTTCCTAGGCAAGCAGCTGGGCCTGGGCAATTACCCAACCCTGCGCCAGGATCTCGGTATTTCCACCCGTAGCTTGGTGCACCATTGGAGCAAGGGCGGCGCGCCAGGCCAAATCCCTGGCTACGCCACCCATATGGATGAAATAGCCAAGGCGGCAAAGTACTTGAGAAATGGAAGCTATATCGGTATCGCCTTGGGCGGTACCGCCTCTGCATTGGAAGTCCAACAGGTTTGTCAGGCAGGCGAAACCCAGGCGTGTCAGAAGATTCGATTTACCGAGACGGGTAACTTTGCTGGGACGCTGGGTGGTGGGGCGCTAGCTATGGCAATTGCTAGTCCTGCAGCGGGTTCGATTTGTGTCGCCCTCGGGGTAGCAACAGGCGGACTAGGCGGTGTTGCCTGCGGTCTGGTAGTGGTTGGCGGGGCTTCGGTTGCTGGCGGGGCCGGCGGCGGATGGGCTGGCGAACTTGCGGGCGAGAAGATTTATGAGAGGAGTAAGCCTTGAACTTCAGCACATGGTTTGAAACCTGGCCCTTAGACCTTCAAATCACCTTTCTTTTAGCCCCTTTCGCAATCGGGTTCTCCGGCATGGTCATGATTCTCGTCATGGCATACCGGAATCTCGAGACGATTATCCACACGTTTCCAAACAGCGAATATGTGATTAGACAGAAGATGCTTTGGGGTAATAGCGGCCTTTACTCCCGCTTTATTTTAACCAGCAGTTTGGCAGCTGTAGCGTTATTCCCTAAAGGTCACATAAACCGCGGAGACCTTTTGGAGAGCGAAGTTCGCAATTTACCCCGCTTCATTAAACATCGCATGGTAATGGCTTGGTGGCTATGCTTCGTCGGTATGACTTGGCTACTTTTGACAGTCAGTCTGCTAAAGCTCACGGCAAAATGAATGCGACACACCAGCATCGCAGAAAAGGGGACAGACTTTGCTCACATCTGCAGCCCACAGAAAAATTAATTCGCTGCTTTGCTTTCAATTCCAACTTCCTAATGCTAGAAAGCATAGTATTTACACCAATCCAACCAAGCGCAGACCCAATGAAACACTTGAAATTAATATCGCTCGTCTCAGGCATTGTTGCTGCTATTGCCGCTTGCATTTCTCTCTTTACAGCCAACAGCGATCAAACAACCAAAGGCAACAACAGCCCTATTATCTCCGGCAATGGGAATACTGTTAACTTTGGAGGCTTATCCCTAGATTCCGAGAACATCAAGAAAAGCAAACCAAATATTTCACTAGAACAGTATCAACTACTCCAACAGGGCATGACCTACCAAGAGGTATTGGATATAGTGAAAGTCCCAGGAGTGGAAAGCAGCTCGACGGGCCGCATAAAAATTTACACTTGGGGTACTGCTACATATATCTATATGACCATTAGTTTTGTGGATGGAAAGCTTCACTCCAAAAGTCAAAGCGGTCTATAGCTTAGGAGCGAGAGGAAAAAAAGGGGACGGATTTACTTTCCGGGAGTCTATCTACAGGTTCGCCATGCT
The DNA here is from genome assembly GCF_019090095.1 of Stutzerimonas stutzeri. Taxonomy (NCBI): domain Bacteria; kingdom Pseudomonadati; phylum Pseudomonadota; class Gammaproteobacteria; order Pseudomonadales; family Pseudomonadaceae; genus Stutzerimonas; species Stutzerimonas stutzeri. The sequence continues at coordinate 1,430,238 of NZ_JAGQFP010000001.1, forward strand.
TTCCCCTGCGCCACCAACATGAGCCATACCCGTCAAGGTCGCGAACCGCAGCACCCAGGCCGCTTTCTGGACAGGTTGGAAAAGGGGACCGGGAAAAAAGGGACAGATTAATTTCCTACCCCTGCCCGCCCGCACTTGCGCCACACGTTACCCGGCACCATCCACGTGTTTCGCCTTGCACGGCGAGTCACTTTCTCTTCCTGGTCAAGAGAGTGAGGCGCCCGAGGGGCGCAATACCTTCATATTGGCGATTCAAAAGCTGCGGCCGAACGTCAGTCGAGGTGTACCTGCGAGAAACAGAGGGGCAGACCACATTTCTCAAGATTGGATAGCGCAGCCAGCGCCCTACTCTGCTCAAATTCCTCCATAGCCCATCAGCGCTCTTAGACGACTTCGAGGAATAACCGCGTATGGACACCCGCTTTCTAAGCCTCATGGAATTCCAAAACGTCTATTTCTACCGATTCGTCACGCTCGCCATTTTCGTGACCATCGGCGTTATGTTGGTGTTCGCATTGCCCGACATGAAGCTTGCCGAGATATGGGTGGTTGTGCCGGTGCTTTTTATAATGTGGGGCCGCTTTGCCGTTGAGTATGTCCGGGTCAAGAAATGTGGCCCTGCGTTTATCCATAACGATGAGCTGGTGATTACTCGCGACGAGGGTCACCGGCAGATCCCCTTGACCCGCATTCGCTCGGTTACCTCCAAACACAGCCTGTTCATGGTGCGCCGTTATCGCTCCTGGACGGATCACCTGGCTTTTCTGCAGATCACGCTGAACGACGGCGAGCGCGTTTACACGCTGGCTGAGAGCAAGGTATTTGAATACCCGGCGGGCAAGAAAACACTGAGCGCGATTCAGGCAGCGGTGCTTGCGGCGAAAACACAGCGCCTCCTGTCACAGCCAAACCATGACGCGGGGCGTTCGGCTTAGCGAGGTAGGCTGGACGTAACGCGTGCAAAAGGCTCCGCCGTTTTCCACCCTACGGATTTGCCGAGCGCTGGTTCATCGCTCAACAACCACCACGTATTCCCGTTGCCGACCAGAAGGTATCGCCTCACACCACGAGCGAGCTAGCCTGGCTATACATCCTTATGCGCAGCGAGTCACAGGAGGCAGCAATGGACATGGGCATGTATGGCTACGGCATGTGGCACGGCTGGGGATTACTGGTGATGGTGATCGTCTTCATCGTTCCCTTGTGGAAGATCCTGACCAAGGCGGGCTTCAACGGGGCCTGATCTCTGCTGACGTTTGTCCCGGTGGTCAATGTCATCGCCCTCTGGGTGTTTGCCTTCAGCAAATGGCCCAGGGAACGCCGGGACTGAAGGGGGTAGCACCAGGTAACGCGTGGAAAAGGCTTCGCCGTTTTCCACCCTACCTCCGGCAACGTCGATGCGTCGGCGTTGGGGGCGGTTGAGATGGCGTAGGGTGGATAACGCTTTGCTTATCCACCGATACGGACTCCCGCCAACACAACGCTCAAGGATGAGCCGCCATGTCCCACTACCACCGCGCCCGCGTGCCGGGCGCTACGTATTTCTTTACGGTCAACCTGCTCAACCGCCGCAGCGACCTGCTGGTCCGGCATGTCGACCTGCTCCGCGAAACGGTGCGTGCCACTCGCTCGCGCCATCCTTTCCATATCGACGCCTGGGTCGTGCTGCCCGACCATATGCATTGCGTGTGGACGCTCCCGGCAGGCGATGCCGATTTTGCCCTCCGCTGGAAGATCATCAAGTTCGCCTTCGCCCGGCGTCTGCCGAGAACCGAGGTCCTGACCGCGACCCAACGCGCCCGCGGCGAGCGTGGCATCTGGCAGCGGCGCTACTGGGAACATCTGATTCAGGATGAACGGGACTACCGGCATCACATCGACTACGTGCATGTGAATCCGCTCAAGCACGGGCTGGTGGAGCGGGTCATCGACTGGCCGTATTCAAGCTTTCACCGGGCGGTAAGCGCTGGCGTCTATCCGCGTGGCTGGTGCGGGGGCGAAGCTGGTCGGGACTTGTAGGGGTACGAGCAGACGCGTGGAAAAGGCTTCGCCGTTTTCCACCCTACGTGCTTCGACCGTTCGGTAGTTTGCTGCAGCACGCCATGGGTCGCTTACCATACCGGCCGGCTCACCTGTAGCGCCCCACGAAGCCAAGGGTCGCGAACCGTAGCACCCAGGCCGCTTCTGGGCAGGTTAGCGGCGCGACCGGAGGCCATCATCGGAGGAAGCGTCTGGCGCGCGCTTTTACAGGGTTCGCCCAGACACGCCGCCCTATCAACGACACGCCGAGGACCCCAGATGAACGATCAAGCGCGCGGTTTGTTGCTCGTCACGAGCGGCGTCGTCGTACTCAGCTTCGATGGCCTGTTGGTGCGCCTGGCGCAGGCGGATGGCTGGAGCATCGTGTTCTGGCGGGGCCTGTTGATGTTTCTGGCGCTGGGTGCGTTTTCGCTGACTGCCAGGAGCCGTGCCAGCCTCCGGGCGCAACCGTTGATCAGCGGCCTTTCGGCCTTGCTGCTGGCGTTGATCTCGATCTTCTTCGTGCTGGCAATCATCCATACCACGGTCGCCAATGTGGTGGTCGTGCTTGCCACGTCGCCACTGTTCGCCGCCCTGTTCACGCGGTTTTTCCTCCGCGAGCAGGTGGCGTTGCACACCTGGCTGGCGATCGTTGTGGCGGCGCTGGGGATCGTGGTGGTGTTCGCCGGGGCATTCAACCCGACCGATCTGGCCGGCAATGGCTATGCGCTGTTGTCCGCGGCGGCGGTGGGCGCGAACCTCACGCTGCTACGCCGCCATCCCGCCATCGAGCGGATGCCGCTCATTGCCCTCGGCGGGCTGGCCGCCGCGGTGATCGCCTGGCCCCAAGCCGAGCCGTTCGGCCTGGACGCCACCAGCTACTGGGCCCTGGCGATCATGGGCCTGGTCCAGATGCCGCTGGCCACGCTGTTGATCAATAACGCGACCCGCTACCTGCCCTCCGCCGAAGTGGCGCTCTTCTATCTGCTGGAAACGGTGCTGGGTACGCTGTGGGTCTGGTATTTCCTGCAGGAGACGCCCGCCAGCGCCACGCTCTACGGCGGCGCGTTGGTCATCGCAACACTGGTGGTGCATGCCAGCCTGACCTTGCGCCCACGCGCCGCGCTACCGGCCTGAGTGAACCGCGCGCAGCTCGACTGATCGCTGAAGCAAGGGGTGAATGAAGGGCTCATTCCCCCGCTCCGCTACCAGTCCCACACCTGCCCGGCGCCAGCATCAGGCGCAAAACAGGTCAGCGCCTGCTCATCTAGAGGCTGCAACTACGGTGACAGTTGACGGTGTCACAGTCGTTGCGGTCGTAATCAGAGTCGTCTTGAGGCGGATCCTATGGAAGCATGGTCGGATGCCTGAGGAGGCGGGGCAACGACCAGGGTTGCCAGAAGTGTGAAGTACCTATTGGCTTTGGCAGGCGCCAAACTCGTCAATACGGATACCAAGGGTGGGAGGCAACCGCGGTCAGGACGCCCAGGGATGGATTCAATCCAGCTTTGGAGGATAAGCAATGGCCGACACCAGCGGAAGTCCGGCGGCGGGCGGAAATTTAATCGATACCGACTATCAGATCGGCCAGGACAATCTGGTCACCAACATCGGCCCTTTCGAGGTCGACATTCACAACCCTGTTTTTGCGATCTCCGGTCTGATGACGATTGTGTTCGTCATCTTCACGCTCGCATTTCCCGAGTTCGCAACCGGCCTCTTCACCGATGCGATGAACTGGGTGACAGTCCGCTTCGACTGGCTTTTCATCCTGGCCTCCAACATCTTCCTGGTGTTCGCCGTTGCTCTGGCGTTCTCGCCCTACGGCAAGGTCAGGCTCGGTGGGCCTGATGCGAAACCGGACTTCTCGCTGCTGGCATGGCTTTGCATGCTGTTTGCGGCCGGCATGGGCATCGGGCTCCTGTTCTGGAGCGTCGGTGAACCGATGACGCACTTCGTCAGCTCCGTCGCGCAGGATGCCGGCAGCCCCGACAGCTGGGCGCCGCTCGGTGGCTTGCCCGGTGATGTCGAAGGCTCTGCCAGACTCGGCCTTGCCGCCACGCTCTACCACTGGGGGCTGCAGGCCTGGGCGATTTATGCGGTCGTGGGGCTGGCGTTGGCGCTCTTTGCCTTCAACAAGGGCCTTCCGCTGGCGATCAGGTCCACCTTTTATCCCATCTTCAAAGAGCGGGTCTGGGGCTGGGTCGGCCATACCATCGACATACTGGCGGTGCTTGCGACCCTCTTTGGGCTCGCGACCTCCCTTGGGCTTGGCGCCGAACAAATCAACGCCGGCCTGTTCTTCCTGTACGGCATTCCGGTGTCCGACACGACGAAGCTCGTGTTGATCACCGTAATCACCGGCATCGCAACCGTCTCTGTCCTGCGCGGGCTGGAAGGCGGCGTCAAGAAAGCCTCCGAAATCAACATGATCATGGCGTTCGCACTGCTGATTGCCGTGTGCGTGTTTGGTCCAACGGGGGCGATCGTGGAGCGAGTCGCGGACTCGGTGGTCAGCTACTTCGCCTATCTACCGGCGCTGTCGCAGCCCTTCGCCCGCGAGGATGCGAACTACGCACAAGGCTGGTCCTCGTTTTACTGGGCCTGGTGGGTGTCCTGGTCGCCTTTCGTGGGGATGTTCATTGCCCGGGTCAGCCGTGGGCGCACGGTGCGCGAATTCATGATCTGCGTGCTCATCGTCCCCTCTGCCGTCTGCATCCTCTGGATGTCGATCTTCTCCGGCGTCGCGTTCGATCAGTACATCAATGACGGCTACCGCGCCGTGGCGGATGCGGCGCTGGAGGTAAAACTCTTCGCCATGTTCGACGTTCTGCCATTCACCCAGGCGATGTCCCTGCTGGGCATCGTTCTGGTGGCGGTCTTCTTCATTACCTCATCGGACAGCGGCTCGCTGGTCATCGACACCATCACCTCCGGCGGCAAGGATGACGGCCCGATTCCTCAGCGCGTGTTCTGGTGCGTTTTCGAAGGCCTCGTCGCCATCGCCCTGCTGCTGGGGGGCGGCCTCAAAGCCTTGCAGTCCATGGTGGTGACCACCGGCTTCCCGTTCTCCTTCGTCCTGCTGCTGATGTGCGTCAGCATCGTCATCGGGCTGAAGAACGAGCTGGCGGTACCACGCCGAACCTGATGCATGGGCGGCGCGATTACACCGCGCCGCGTCTTCTACCGCGTCGTTGTGCATTTAGTGTGCTGGAGGGCTAGCAAGTCGCCTGGAGATGCGCGTGGAAAAGGCTTCGCCGTTTTCCACCCTACGGCCGGTCCTTAAGGGGCGCGGCCCGGCGCGGCCGGTATCGGACGGTCGCCTCGCACAACCCGCCGGGTACCGCCATCACCCAGTCGCGCACCGCCAGCACCGTCGGATCGTCCCGGCGGCTCTCCGGGTATACGAGGTGGAACGGCTTGCCCGCCATCTCCGGTCCGAATGGCTGCATCAACCGCCCTGCCCTCACCTCGTCCTCGATCAACTCGCGGCTCATCAAGGCCACGCCCTGCGCGCCGATGGCGGCTGAGATGGCGTGGGTCTCGTCGGAGAAGGCCAGCCCGGCACTGACATCCAGGCCCGGCACGTTGGCGAGTTTCTGCCACGACGCCCAGTGAATCGGAGCGGCGACCGCACCGCGGGCATGAAAGTGGATCAGCGGATGCCTGGGCAGGTCGGCGATGTCGCGCAGGCCCAAAAGCGGGCTGCAGATGGGGACGAAGGTGTTGTCGATCAGCTTCTCCGCCACCAGACCCGGCCAGCGCCCGTCGCCGTAGCGGATGGCGATATCCGCCGTGATCCCATCCAGCGCCACCGGCTCGTGCGAGGTATGAAAGCGCAGATCGATCTCGGGATGGGAATCGCGCAGCAGGCAAACCCAGGGCACCAGCCAACGCACGGCAATGGCCGGTGTGGTGCTGAGCGTGATCGCCTGCCGGCAAGGCCCGGCACTGAGGCGTTCGACGGTTGAGTGGATGCTGTCGAACGCCGTCTCCAGCGTCTGTTGTAGCTCACGGCCTTGAGCGGTGAGTGCCAGCTGCCTGGGTTTGCGCACAAACAGCGCCACACCGAGGGATTCTTCCAGCGAGCGAATCTGGTGGCTGATGGCCGTAGCGGTGACGTTCAACTCCTCGGCGGCCTGCTTGGCGCTCTCATGGCGTGCGGCCGCTTCGAAGGCGCGCAGGGCGGAAAGCGAAGGTAACCAGCGATGCGCCATGGCTGAGTTTTCCTCATCTGTATCGGGAAAAAATGGTCGTTTGTCGCCCACAGAGCCTAACCCTAGTCTGGGTCTACCGCGAATGACAGATGAATTCAGTCACAGAGGAGACTCACCATGACGCACCTTCTGCACCTCGACGCCAGCGCCCGCCCCGGCCTCGCCGGCAAGGACGAGCACGGTTCCCACAGCCGTCATATCACCCACCGCTTCGTCAGCCAGTGGCTGGCCCGCCGCGCCCAGGACAGCGTGACCTACCGGGACATCGGCCAGAACCCGCCCTCGTTCACCAGCCACGACTGGATCGCCTCGTCCTTCACGCCGGAAGCACATCGTGAGCCCTGGATGCGCGAGGCGCTGGCTGAGAGCGATCTGCTGGTCGATGAGTTGATCGCAGCCGATGTGCTGATCATCGGAACGCCGCTGTACAACTTCGGCATGCCGGCCGCCCTCAAGGCCTGGATCGACCAGATCGTGCGCCCTGGCCGGACGGTCGAGGTCGACGAAACCAGGCTGCCTGATCCCTACGTGCCTTTGCTGGCGGACCGGCCTCGGCATGTGGTCATCCTCACCGCCCGCGGCGGTATCGGCTTCGGCCCCGGTGGGGAGATGGCGCACATGAACCACCTCGAGCCGAATCTGGTGACGGCGCTCAGTTTCATCGGCATCAGCCACTTTCATCAGATCGCCATCGAAGGTCAGGAGACCGGAGGTGACGTGCTGGCGGTCTCGGTGGCCCAGGCGCAACGAGGGGTCGATGCGCTGGTGGCAGAGCTTCAGGCGGAACTTGATGCTGGTTCCAGGTCGTCCGTCACCCAACACGCCACTGGCGTCGTTCAGGCACAGGTTTCGTGAACAAGCGCCAATGGGTGGAGGCCTCGAGCGGGTAGACTGCCGCCTGATTCAACAGTACAGGGACGATTTTCATGGGAACGGACACCCTCAAAGACGCGGCCTACCCGTTCGATCAGGGCTGGGATCTGGACACCGGCTGGAAGGCGGACAGCACTGGCAGCCGCGACTCCAGTTGGCTGCCAGACCAAGGCTGGAGCCGTCAGGCCGAATTGCCGAAAACCAAACCGGGTAACGGCGGCGCCTCCTTTGCCGCCTGGGAGCTGAAAGTCGAAGCCGCTCCAGAGCTTTCGGATTGGCCGCCACCCGATATGCTCAAGCTCCCAGAGGCTCTGCCGCCCGGCTTCTACATCGTGCCGCGCAGCATGTCCGGCGAGCAGGTACTCGCGAAGTTGTTTGCCGATACGCCGCACAGTCATCTGGTCAACCGCATCAAATCATTAAATCCGACCTTTGCTCAGGGCTTCAAGGCGGGAGAAATGATGGTGCTGGGTAATCTGATCAATCCCACCGCCTGCTCGCGCGAAGAAGCAGAGCTGATGGCCGCGGCCGCCAAGGTTCGTACTGCCCTGGAGCCACTGAGCGAGTCCGAAGCCAACTTCATGGCCGAGCACCAAACCGAGATCGCAACGGTGGTCGGTGGCGCCAGCGGCTCGTTGGGGCTTGGCACCGACGTGCTGGGCAAAGGGCTTAAGCAGATCGAAAGCACAATGCGCGACATTGAATACTTGCACCAACGCGAGTTCGCCACGCATGGCCACTTGAAAAGCCAGCAGTTCTTCACCTCTCGACAGCAGTTGTACCGGCAGCTCGACAACCAACTCAAAGCGACCTTCCTCGGCAAGCAGCTGGGCCTGGGAAGCTACCCGACGCTGCGGCAGGACCTCGGCATCTCCACCCGCAGCCTGGTGCACCACTGGAGCAGAGGCGGCGCACCAGGCCAGATCCCCGGCTATGCCACCCATATGGATCAGATTGCGAAGGCAGCTAAGTACCTGAGAAATGGAACCTATATCGGAATCGCGCTGGGCGGTACCGCCTCTGCCTTGAAAGTCCGAGAGGTTTGCCAGGCAGGCGAAACTCAGGCGTGCCAGAAGATTCGATTCACGGAGACGGGTAGCTTTGCTGGGGCGCTGGGTGGTGGATCAGCAGGGGTGAGCATCGGTATGGCTACGGCGCCCTATGTCTGCGGCGCTATAGGCCTGGCCTCCGGCTCCATTGGCGGTATTGTCTGCGGTCTGGTTGTTGTTGGTGGGGCTTCGGCTGCCGGAGGAGCTGGCGGTGGATGGGCTGGCGACCTGGTCGGAGAAAAAGTTTATGAAAGGAGCCAGAGATGAATTTCAGTGCTTGGTTTGAAACTTGGCCGCTGGATTTGCAGATAGCCTTTTTGATGGCCCCTTTTGTTACAGCGCTTTCTGGTATGGCCGTTCAGGCCTATACCACGCGCCGTTATTATGACCGAATTATCTCCGCGTTTCCGAATAGCCTTGGGGTGAAAAACTATCAACGCCTGTGGGCAGGATTCGATTTCGTATCGCGTTTCATGCAGGTTGGGAGCACCAGCGGATTCGTGCTCTGGCCAAACATACATGTTCGACAAGGCTCTCTTGACCCTGAGGAGGTTCGCAACTTCCCGCCCGAAATCAAACGGCTTATGGTCATTTCGGTCAGCCTTTTGTTTGTTGGTTTTGCTTGGCTGCTGGTCGGAGTAGCCCTGCTGAAACTCAGCGGTGTTGAGTCAGGCCAGATAGATTAGATTGCCGTGGCGCACGGATCAGATCCCCGCTATGCCACCCATATGGATCAGATTTCGAAGGCAGCTAAGTACCTGAGAAACGAAACCTATATCGGAATCGCGCTGGGCGGTACCGCCTCTGCCTTGAAAGTCCGAGAGGTTTGCCAGGCAGGCGAAACTCAGGCGTGCCAGAAGATTCGATTCACGGAGACGGGTAGCTTTGCTGGGGCGCTGGGTGGTGGAGGTGTTGCTGTACCACTGGTTAGCCGTTTGGCAGCAGGGCCTATCTGCGCTGCCATTGGTTTGGGATCAGGCGGTATAGGCGGCATTGTATGCGGTCTGGTAGTCGTCGGGGGCGCTTCCGTTGTCGGCGGAGCAGGCGGCCAGACAGGCGGAGAGTGGATGGGCGAATTCTTGTACGAGCAGACTAAGCCATGACTGAATTCTGGAATTCCTGGTGGGCATTCGCTTTTATGCTGGCCCCTTTCGTAATCGGAGCAATAGGGCAAGTCATCACAATTTACATGGTTTATCACGACCTAGACGATATGAAAGCAGCGTTCCCTCACAGCAGCCACATCCGCAACCAATTGAATATGTGGTCTGGCTCAGGATTCGTTGCGCGCTATATGCAAGTGAACGCCATAACTGGCGCAGTGCTTCTTTCTAACTTCTATGTACGCCGTGGAGATCTTGAGCCTGATGAAGTGGAGAACTTTCCGAAGCATCTCAGACCTCGAATGCTTTGGTCGACGTGGCTTTTGGGGATTAGTCTTGCATGGCTATTTTTGGCAGTTGGCTTGCTCAAACTAACTGAAAGTTGAACATATCGATGCTGGGGGCTGGCGAATGAAACGGCGGCTGTGGCTGGTTGTGGTCAGCGGGGCTCCGGTGACGCGGCAAGCGGTGTGGATGGGCGAATTCTTGTACGAGCAGACTAAGCCATGACGGAATTCTGGAATTCCTGGTGGGCATTCGCTTTTATGCTGGCCCCGTTCGTAATCGGCTTCTCAGGCATGCTCATGATTCTTCTCATGGCATACCGAAATCTCGACATGCTTCTCCGCACCTTCCCAAACAGCGAATATGTGCTAAGACAGAAATGCTTTGGGGCAATAGCGGTCTTACTCCCGTTTTATTCTAACGAGCAGTTTGGCAGCTGTAGCATTGCTCCCCAAAGGACACATAAAACGCGGAGACCTTTTGGAAAGCGAAGTTCGCAGCCTGTCCCATTCCATCAAGCAGCGCATGGTCATTGCCTGGTGGCTATGCTTCGCCGGTATGGCTTGGCTTCTTTTGGCAGTCGGCCTGCTAAAACTCACGGCAGATTGAATGCGGCACACACCAGCATTATCACACCCCTACTGGTCACTTCGCAATTGAACTTACAAAAGCTGAATTTTCGCTTACCCATTCAAAAATGCCATACGAGGACGTCCATGACATCGAAAAATGAAATATCAATTACTAAATATGTAGGTTTGTTTGCATTACTAAATGCAATATTAATGATCTTTTTCAACTCGCTTGCGCATGGCTTCGACATTGACCTTGGATCCGGAGCAAATATAGCAATGCTTATAGGCGCATCGATGATCACCTCAAATCAATTTGTAACAATCAACAAAAGAGCCCCAGATAAGGCAGAAAAAAACAAGTTAATATTAGGCTGCCTATTATCATCGATTGCCATGTCGATAGCTGGCGTCGCAATATTAATTTCCGTTGCCTTAGGCCCACAGGGGCTTACTGAGATAACAAGAATCCTTCCCAAGCTATCTACACTGACGTGGCTCGTCATTATAGGCGCAGTAACTTTGATCCATTATTTAATGCTAAACCTATCATTTGGATGGCATGCAAATAAGTTAGCGTCGAAGATCCAATCGAAAGCGTAACATAAAAAGGGGACTAATCCTTATCCTCATCCTCCCCTGCGACCTGGAAAGCAACTTACTTGAATTAACTTAACAGATTGCTTATATGGAGCATGTAATAGTGGACCTTCGTTGGCTAGTAATAGCAATGTTACTGACTTTCGCCTCAGGATGTTCCAACCATCAGTACAAAACGTATAGGGGCAACGTCGATGACCCTGCGATCTAAATTCTGGATTTATCAAATGGCTCTGCCGATGCGCCAGTCATCCACTTCGACACCATGCAATACCGCGCCGCAGGCATTCCATTTCACCGGTTGCTGCTGGCGGTTCAAGTTGATGGCAAGCCTTTACCGGATGCCGGCCGGCATTCCTTGTTGAATTTCTCAGGCTATCAGGCCGTCCGCCTAACATCTGGGAAGCACAGGATTGAATGGTGCTGGATATCTATGAATAAGCTGGGTACCGGTGGCGGTATGTGTGGCCTCGGCGCAAATGGTATCGAACTGGAGGCAGGCAAGCGTTATCTCGCCACGTGGTCTACGGCTACCAGCATCAAGGACCCGCCCCAACGAGAGCAGATGGAAATCACGGTCTCATCCTTTGTCCTCGACCGTGATACCAAGCTGCAGGTCTATCCTTGAAAAGTGCAAGCCGCAAAAAGCACTTCATTGAGATGTTGAAAATCATTCCGTTCCCTTTATGCTCGTAACCTCTCAAATGAGTAAGTGAGTAAACCCTTGAAGCTCTGCTCTATGCGATATCGACAAGCAACTATTCACCAAACACTTAGCAGGTACGCTCCATGAGGAAAATGTTATTAATACCCACACGAGCCGAATGGAGCACGTATTCGTCCGATCAAAAAAGAGGCGTTGCTATTTATGTAATCACGACTGTCGCGACTCTTTGCTCCATCATTCTTTGGTTAAGCATACAAATAAGTGACAAATTATCAGAGTTCGAAAGAGCAAAGCTAGTGGGCATTTGGTACAGCGATTACAGCTGGGGTTCTCCTAGCGGCGACGTCACGGTAGTCGGGACAACTCAACATCTATCCAACGGAAATTATAATTTCGCGGGCGACTTATCCATGAAAGTCGATAGACCGAAACAAATGAGCGTAGTCTGGCATGTTAACGCAACAGGAAAGTGGAGCTTAGAAAACGATCACCTTATAACCCAACTAATCGACCTAAAGAGCAGCATAAAACGCGTATCAATGGACGGATTAGAACCAAGCATGGAAAAAACTATTCGCCCTTACTTATCAAGCTTTAGGCTGGAGTCCTTTTTCCCAAGTAATTTAACTGAATCAAGCACAATACTTAAAGTCGGGGAAATGGAGATAATAACTGAGAAGTCAGACTTAGCAGGCAAACCTTTAGTTGTTAAATTAATTAGAGTCGAGGCGCCTTTTAGCAGCAAGATCGGTGAGTGATATTGCAAGGCGGGATGATTGCGACAGCTGTCCAGTTATCATCGAGCCGTAGCGGGTGGAATGTATTCCCGGGACTGGTGCGGGGGCGGCCCCGAATGATGAATCAGGCGAAGGGCAATACGCGTGGAAAAGACGTTCTTGATTGGAGCGGTGCGTAATCGGTCGGGCGTGTTGAAAAACGATTGGATCGGCCATCGTCGGCGGCGCCCGAAGGCGCCGCCGCGCAGTCTCACGCCGAGAGCTTCTGGCTGAAGACATCCGCCGGCTTGCCGATGTCGACCCGGTCGGCGTTCATCACCTTGTCCCAGGCTTTGACGAAGTCATGGACGAACTTCTCGTTGCCATCGGCCATGCCGTACACCTCGGCCTGGGCGCGCAGCTCCGACTGGGAGCCGAAGATCAGGTCGACACGGGTAGCCGTCCAGGTGGGCTGGCGGGTCTTGCGGTCCAGACCCTGGAAGCGGTTCTTGTGCTCGGTGGCGACCCACTCGTTCTTCATGTCCAGCAGGTTGACGAAGAAGTCATTGGTCAGCGTCCCCACACGATGGGTGAACACGCCCTCCTGGCTGCCGCCGGCGTTGGCGCCCAACACGCGCATGCCACCGACCAGGACGGTCATTTCCGGGGCGCTCAAGCGCAGCAGGTGCGCCTTGTCCACCAGCGCTTCCTCAGGCGCCATGAAGTGGGACTCGTGGTAGTAGTTGCGAAAGCCGTCGGCCACCGGCCGCAGCGCTTCGAAGGACTGCGCATCGGTCCACTCCTCCAGCGCGTCCATCCGCCCTGGCGTGAAAGGCACGCTGACGCTCACACCGCCATCGCGCGCGGCCTGTTCGATGGCGGCGCAGCCGGCCAGCACGATCAGGTCCGCCATGGAGACCTTCTTGCCTCCCGTCGCCGCGCCGTTGAACGCATTCTGGACACCTTCGAGCTTCTCCAGCACTCGGGCCAGCAAGGCCGGGTTGTTGATGTCCCAGTCCTTCTGCGGCGCGAAGCGGATGCGTGCGCCATTGGCGCCGCCGCGCTTGTCCGAGCCGCGGTAGGTCGCTGCGGAGGCCCAGGCCACCGAGACCAGTTCAGGCACCGAGAAGCCTAGGCCCAGCAGCTGCTGCTTGAGGGCGGCGATGTCCGCCTCGTCGATTACCGGGTGGTCACGCTCGGGAATCGGGTCCTGCCAGATGAGGGTTTCCTTCGGCACCAGCGGTCCGAGATAGCGGCCAATGGGGCCCATGTCGCGGTGGGTCAGCTTGAACCAGGCGCGGGCGAAGGCATCGGCGAACTCGTCCGGGTTTTCCAGAAAGTGCCGCGAGATCGGCTCGTAAATGGGGTCGAAGCGCAGGGCCAGGTCCGACGTCAGCATGGTCGGCTTGCGCTTCTTGCTGGGGTCGAACGGGTCGGGAATGATCTCTCCCACGTTCTTGGCTTGCCATTGATAGGCGCCGGCCGGGCTCTTGGTCAGCTCCCATTCGAAGTTGAACAGGTTCTCGAAGAAGTAGTTGGACCACTGCGTCGGCGTCTGGCTCCAGATGACTTCCAGGCCGGAGGTGATGGCATCGGCACCGATTCCGGTCTTGAACTGACTGCGCCAGCCCAGGCCCTGGTCTTCGATGACGGCACCTTCCGGTTCCGGGCCCATCAGCGAGGGATCACCTGCACCGTGGGTCTTGCCGAAGGTATGGCCGCCGGCGATCAATGCCACGGTTTCGTAGTCATTCATGGCCATGCGCGCGAAGGTTTCGCGGATGTCGATGGCCGAGGCCTTCGGGTCCGGCTTGCCGTTCGGGCCCTCGGGGTTCACATAGATCAGCCCCATCTGCACCGCGCCCAGGCCCGGGTGCAGTTGGCGTTCGCCGCTGTAACGCTCATCGCCCAGCCAGGTACCCTCGGGGCCCCAGTAGAGCTCTTCCGGCTCCCAGGTATCGGCGCGACCGCCCGCGAAACCAAAGGTCTTGAGGCCCATGGATTCCAGCGCCACGTTGCCGGTGAGCACGAACAGGTCGGCCCAGGAGAGGTTGCGCCCGTATTTTTGTTTGATCGGCCACAGCAGGCGCCGGGCCTTGTCCAGCGAGGCGTTGTCCGGCCAGCTGTTGAGCGGCGCGAAACGCTGCTGACCGCCACCGGCGCCGCCACGGCCGTCGGTGATGCGATAGGTGCCGGCGCTGTGCCAGGCCATGCGGATGAACAGGCCGCCATAGTGGCCGAAGTCCGCCGGCCACCACTCCTGCGAATCGGTCATCAGCTGGTGCAGGTCGGCGATGACGGCGTCCAGATCGAGTGCGCTGAACGCCGCGGCGTAGTCGAAATCGCCGCCATAAGGGTTGGAGCGCGGCGAATGTTGATTCAGTGCCGTCAGGCTCAGCGCCTCCGGCCACCAGTCGCGGTTACCGGGACGTTTGCGCGGTGCACCGGCGCCATGACCGAACGGGCATCCGCCACCAGTGGTTTCTCCAGACTCAGCACTCATGTTCTATTCCTCAAATTAGTGGTCGTGATCGCGGTCGGGCGCCGCTGAAGCAAAACTAGCATTACCGCTAACGCCTAATAGTTGCCGGATTCCCCCGCTAAAATCCTCAAAAAGTTGTTAAATTGCTGCGATTGTGGCGCTTTCTTGCGCACTGCAGCTAGTAGGCGGCAGAACATCGAATGTTCCTATGGCCGCGATAGGCAGCGCTCGAAGACGCAGCGTGCAGCAGCCCTGTCGGTACAATGGCGCCTTTTCCGAACCGCCCCGGAGGCCCCTATGTTCACCCTCTCCCACCTGTGCACCCCGCCGCCGGAATCGATGAAGAGCCAGGTGCTGCAGATGGTGGTGGACTACCTCAGCGACATCAGCCCGGTCTCGCTGCCGCCCAGCAACCCGCTGTATCAGCTGTACCAGTACGTGGTGGGTTTCGAGGTGCACCGCTATCTGGACAGCATGGACGGTGCGCAACCGGGCAAGCCCGAACTGATCATGGCGCTGGATGCCGAGGACCCGGCTCGTCTGCTGGGTTTCGCGCTGTACCTGCCGTACCTGGACGACCCGCAGGCCTGTGCGCTGGTCTACCTGGCCGTGCAGACGAGCCATCGCCGGCGGGGCATCGGCCGGGCCATGGTCGAGGCGATGATGACGCGGTATCCCCATGCCGAAGTGGCATGCGTGGCCAGCAAGGTGCCGTACTTCGAAGCGCTCGGCTTCATGCCGCTGGCGGCGCGGGGTCCGCAAGTGGTGATGAACACTCGCCCCCATGCCTCCAGCGGTGGCGTGGCCGTGCAGGACCTGCAGCCGATTTTCCAGTCCGAAGAGGTCCGGCAGATCCACGCCTACCTGCTCAAGCAGCACGGCGCCGAGGCCATGCGCGAGGCCGAGACGCAGCGCGATGCCCTGCTCGACGAACTCGCCCAGCAGGCGCAGCACCTGACCCAGACGTACGCCTCGGCCACCCGTCTGCATTGATCCAAGGCACGCGGACGACTGCCGATCGGCTGGCGGACGGAGTGACCGAGCCCATGCTGCAGACTGTCCGGCGGCCGCCTCATGCCGTGCAATCGGGTGCTAGGCTTCACCCGGCTCGAATGAACCTCACAGACGGTGAACGGCGCGATGGCCAGCGATAAAGACTTCATGGACTACGTGGCAGAGCAGATCGGCCTGGGTAGCCGGCTGACCTACCGCAAGATGTTCGGGGAGTACGCGCTCTACCTGGATGGCAAAGTGGTCGCCTTCGTCTGCGACAACAGCCTGTTCATCAAACCTTCCCAGGCGGCGACCGCGCTTGCGCCGGAGCTGCCCCTGGGCCCGCCCTACCCCGGCGCCAAGGACTATCCCGTGGCGGACGAGCTGCTCGACGACCCCGACGCCCTGCGCCGCCTGGTGATCGAAACCGCCAGCGCCCTGCCCGCTCCGAAACCACCGCGGCCGCGCAAGAAAAAGCCAGACACCGCGCAGCGCTAGCGACTCAGGCGCAACTGGCCTACCGGCACACCCGGTCAGGCTCGCTGACCCGCGGCTCATCGTACCTGCCTGCCCCCGACCGCATTGCATCTCGCCAGCTGCACAAATCTCAGGGACCGACCCTCAAGCCATAACGATGGCCTGCCGATACGCTTCTAGCACCGCTCGCCTGTGATCGATTCGATCCTGCGTACGCGACCGCGAAGCGCATCGGATTGCGTGTGGGTTCCCCGAAGAACGAAGCGCAGGTTGGCGTGGACGTCTTGATGAACTGGCCAGAGGCCGTTGAACAATGAAAATAAAACACAAGTTGCTAGCAAGCTTTCTGGTCGCGACCCTTGTTCCTGTGCTGGTCGTGGCGCTGTTCACCATCCGCAACGTGACCGAGGAAGCCAAGGTCCAGTTCGAGGAGGGCAGCAACCTGGACGTCCAACTGGTGAACAACACCTTTGTGACGCTGTTCGAGTCGGTCAACCACACCGTGTCGGCGATGGCCGATTACGCCGCCGTCCGGGACACCGATAGCGGCGAGCTGACCGTCTATTCTGGCTCGCCCCGCAAACCGGGCGCGGTCGCCACGGCCAATGGCGGCCGCGAAAAAGACATCTTCGATTACTTCTCCGGTATCGGTAACAATAACCCGAACTTCGGCTACGTCTACATGGGCGATACCAAAGGCGGCTACGCAGAATGGCCAGGCACCGGCGACTACGGTGACTGGGACCCGCGCGGGCGCCCCTGGTACACCATGGGCAAAGACGCCAATTTCCAGCTGACACGCCTCGATGGGTATTACTGGGAACCGGACGACGCCGTCTACGTATCCGTGATCAAGGCCTTCAAAGACAAGGCGGGCCAGTTCGCCGGGGTCGTGGCGGTCGATGTGTCGCTCAAGGCACTGACCGATATGGTGCAAAAAATCCGCTTTGGCGAGACCGGCTTCTTCATGCTGGTGGAAGGCAGCGGCACCTTGCTGGTCGACGGCCACCAGCCCAAGAACAACTTCAAGAAGCTCAGCGAGCTGTCGGGTGACTACTTTTCGGCCATTGCCCAGAAAGACAACGGCGTGATCGAGGTGAACATCGATGGCGTCGACTACCTGGCCAACGTCTTCACCTCGCCGACTCTGGGCTGGAAATTCATCGGTTTCATGCAGGTCGACGAGATTCTCGCCGGCGCCCACAAGCTGGCCTGGTTGACGCTGGTCGCTTGCGCCGTGCTGGTGGTGTTGTTCGGTGTCGCCGGGGTGATCTTCGCCAACCGCATCGTGACCCCGATCAACCTGGTCAAGGACGGTCTGCGCACCATCGCCCAGGGCGAAGGTGACCTGACGCATCGGCTGCCCGTACTGGCGCGCGACGAAACCGGCGAACTGGCCAAGTGGTTCAACCAGTTCATCGAGTCGACGCAATCGATGATTACCGTCATCAAGGACAACGCTGTCAGCATCGACAGCGTCTCGAGCCAGACCAACGAACGCACCACCGCCATGTCGGACAGTCTGCAAAGCCAGTCCAGCGCCGTGGAACAGATTGTCACCGCGGTGACCGAAATGGCCTCGGCGGCCAACGAGGTGGCGCACAACTGCGTGAGGACGGCAGAAATCTCCGCGCAGGGTCTGGAGGCGACCCGCAACGGCAAGCAGGTGATCGCCCGCAGTACCGCAGGGGTGAACGATCTGGGCGCCAGCATTCAAGGTTCGAGCAAGGTCATTCGCGAGCTCGAACGTGAAACGGTGAGCATCAACACCATCCTGTCGACCATCCAGCAGATCGCCGAACAGACCAACCTGCTGGCACTCAACGCCGCCATCGAGGCCGCGCGTGCCGGTGAACAGGGACGCGGCTTCGCCGTGGTGGCGGAAGAAGTGCGCAACCTGGCCAAGCGCACCCAGGATTCCACCGGCGAGATCAACAAGATCCTCAACCTGCTGGTCAGCCGCATCAGTGAGGTGACGGCGAGCATGGATCACAGCCTGACCGAATCGAGCAAGGCCATCGAGCTGGCGGGCGATGTGATGGGGGCGTTCGAGGACATCGAGAATGCCGTTCAGACGATCCGCGACATGACCACGCAAGTGGCCACCGCCACCGAGGAACAACACCTGGTGACCGAGGACATCAACCGGAACGTGGTCGCCATCAGCGACGCGGTTGCCCAGGTGTCCAGCCAGGCCTCGGAGGTCGAAACCTACTCCCAGGAGCAGCGTCAGCTCAGCAGCGCCCTCCGGCAGTTGGTCGGGCGCTTCCGTACGCAGTGACGCGCCAGGGCGTTCGCGCCATCGCCGAGCGAGCCGTCAGCCTGGCGCCTCGCTCGGTATCACAACCTCAGACGTCGTGTTCGTCGATTACCTCAGCGGGGCGCCAGTCCGTCCGGAATGGCCACCCCGCCCTGCCCCCTCAGCGCTTCACGCAGACGAACAGCGCGTTTCCGGACGCGCTGTTGCGCTCAACGATCCGCTCGTAATCATGTTCGAGCACATGGACGTCGAAGTACGGCGCCAGCAGCTCGGTCAACTCGGCAAAGCTCACCGCCACCATGGCATGCTCGTCGTGCCAGACCTGGCTCTGCGCGTCGACGGTCCGCTCGATACGCAACCTGAGCGACTGCCGCTCGCCGTCACCCGCGTAGTACCAGGCGGAGCTGAAGCTGAACAGCCCATCGGCGTGGCCGGCGCTGTGCGAAAAGAACGAGCGGTTATCGATGCTGTGCTTGTCGACGGCGTTGAAACAGAACAACCCACCGGGCGTCAGCGCCCCATGCACGCTGGCGATGCAGGCTTTCAAGCGCTCGATGGTGCCGCTGTAGTGGATCGAGTACAGAAAGCAGGTGATCAGGTCGACCGGCCGCTCCAGCGTGAAGCCGCACATGTCCTGCACGGCGAAGTGCGCTTCCGGGCAACGTAGCGCGGCGCGGTCGAGCATCGGCTGGTTGATGTCGAGCCCACCGCTGGCAAAGCCGGCATCGATGAAATGGCGCACGTGCGGCCCGGTCCCGCAGGCGAGGTCCAGGTGCCGCCGGCCTCCGTTGCCGAACAGCTGTTGCAAGCGCTGGATGCAGTGGCTCTGTGCCCGGTAATCGATATCGGCGCACATGAGGTCGTAATAACCCGACAGGTCGGTATAGAGGGCATTGCCGGGCATGATGACCTGCTGATCGAGCGGGAGCGTTGAGGGGCGCGCATCATAGCCGGGCCACGGCGAAATCGCCCGTCAATCCTGCGTCTTTACCAGGCCAAAAACGGGGTGCGCGCCGGAACGCCAATCACCGGCGGACGTGTCCGCAAGCGCATCGATTATTCCGCGACATGAAATAAAGAAGTACCCAGAAGGGATATTCATCAAAAAATCGTTCAGCCACACACTGGCGGCACGGATCGGGATACACCCGGCCCGACAAGCCCAGGAGCCGAACCATGAAAATCCATCACCATCCGCTGTCCGGTCATGCACACCGCGTCGTCCTTTTCGCCTCGCTGCTTGGCCTCGAACATGAGTTGGTCGAGGTCGACCTCCAAGCCGGGGCACACAAGCAGCCTGAATTTCTGGCCATCAACCCGTTCGGCCAGGTGCCGGCCCTGGAAGATGACGGCATTGCCCTCGCCGATTCCAACGCCATCCTCGTCTACCTCGCCAAGAAAGCGGGCCGCCGCGACTGGCTGCCAGAAGATGCACTGGGCGCGGCACGCGTTCAGCGCTGGTTGTCGGTAGCGGCCGGCGAGGTCGCCTACGGACCGGCAGCAGCCCGGTTGGTCACCGTGTTTGGCGCAGGCTTCAATGCCGAGGAAGTCATCGGCCGCGCCCATGCCCTGCTCGGTCAGCTGGAACAGCACCTGGCCGGCCGCGACTGGTTGGCGGCCGATCATCCGACGATCGCTGACGTCGCGATCTACAGCTACGTCGCCCGCGCACCGGAAGGCAACGTCGCGCTGTCCGACTACCCCGCCGTCAATCGTTTCCTCCGCCGTATCGAAGCCCTGCCTGGCTTCGTGCCCTTCGTCCAGACCGCTGCTGGGCTGGCCGCGTAAGCGGACCCAAGGCACCTACCCCGCTTCCATCGCCCGGAGAGAACGACATGTCCGAGTCATCGCTTACAACCGCCGTCTGGCACGAGGGCGAGAAACTCATCCAGGAAAAGCTCGGCGTGGCGGAGCGCATGGAAGCGGTCGGCGCACGTGTCATACGGGACTTCATGCCCGAGCAGCACCGCGCATTCTACGGCCAGCTGCCGTTCATCGTGCTCGGCAGCGTGGACGCCGAGGGAGACGCCTGGGCAACGGTTCTTGACGGCCGTCCGGGCTTCATGGCCTCGCCGACGCGCACGACACTCGACATCGCGGCCCGGCCGGATTCCAACGACCCGGCGGGTCGCGGCCTGGTCGATGGCGCGCCGGTCGGCCTGTTAGGCATCGAGATGCACACGCGTCGTCGCAACCGCATGAATGGCGTTGTTTCGCTCACCGATCGAGGCTTCAGCGTCGAGGTAGACCAGAGCTTTGGCAATTGCCCCCGTTATATCCAGCTCCGCCGCTTCTCCTTTGAGCGCGATCCCGAGACGCCCTTTGAGGGGCCCGTCGAGACGCTGGTGACGCTGGACCCACCCGCTCGCGCACTGATCGAGCAGGCGGATGCCTTTTTCGTGGCCTCGTACGCCGACCGAGCGGAGCGCCGTCAGGTCGATGTCTCCCATCGCGGCGGCAACGCGGGTTTCGTCCGCGTCTCCGACGACGGCACGCTCACGATTCCCGACTTCGACGGCAATCTGTTCTTCTCCACGCTTGGCAACATCGTGCTCAACGCCAAGGCCGGGCTGCTTTTCGTCGACTTCGAGACGGGAGACCTGCTGCAGATGACCGGTGAGGCTGAAGTGATTTTCGATTCACCCGAAATCGCGGCGTTTCAGGGCGCCGAGCGGCTGTGGACATTCCGCCCGCGGAAAATCGTTCGCCGGCCTGCCGGCCTCGCGCTGCGCTGGGCCTTCGAGGATGGCGGTTGGTCCGATAGCACCTTGATGACCGGCGACTGGCGACAAGCGCACGAGCGGCTGCGCGCCACTTCGCGCTTGAACCAGTGGCGAACCCTGACGGTGACGCAGGTGACCGAGGAAAGCGCGTCGATCCGCTCATTTCACCTGGTCCCGGCTGACGGCGCCGGGCTGCTGCCACACCTGGCAGGCCAACACCTGCCTATCCGCGTGCGGCTGCCCGGCCAGACCAAGCCGCTCATCCGTACCTACACGCTGTCGGTTGCGCCATCCGATGGCACCTACCGGATCAGCGTCAAACGAGAGGGGACGGTGTCCCGCTACCTGCACGAGCACCTGCATGAGGGCAGCACGCTCGAGGCCCGCGCGCCGGAGGGTGACTTCACCCTGGATGCGCAGGACGCTCGGCCGGCAGTGCTGATCGCCGGCGGGGTGGGCATCACACCGATGCTCGCGATGCTTCGCCACCTGGTCCACGAAGGGTTGCGCAAACAGCGGTTCCGCCCGGCCACGCTGTTCTATGCCGCTCGTTCCAAGCAGGACCGCGCCTTCGATCAGGAACTGACAGACCTGATCGCCACCGCCCAGGGCGCCGTCAAACTCGTCCGCGTGCTGAGCGACACCCGTGACGCTCGGGCGGGCATCGACTATGAGGCTTGCGGTCGCATCGACATGGCGCTGCTCAGCCGCTTTCTCGCCTTCGACGACTACGCGTTCTACCTGTGCGGCCCTCCGCCGTTTACGCAGGCGATTTACGACGGCCTGCGCAGCTACGGCATCGCCGATGAGCGCATTCACGCCGAGTCGTTCGGACCGGCGGCGCTAGCCCGCACGCGTGATGCCGGTATGCCCGCGGCCGCTCGGTTGCCCGCCGCAACCACGCCAGTGCCGGTGGCCTTCGTCGATTCGCTGAAGGAGGCGCGCTGGACGCCGGAAACCGGCACGCTGCTGGAACTGGCCGAAGCGCGTGGCCTCGACCCCGAATTCGGTTGCCGCGAAGGCAGTTGCGGAACCTGTCGGACGAGGTTGCTCGAGGGCGCGGTGACCTATGTGAAACAGCCCACGGCCCGGGTCGGCGCCGATGAGGTGCTGATCTGCTGTGCCGTGCCTGCCCAGCAGCAACCCGACGAGGCGCGTCGCATCCAGCTCGCACTCTGACGCGCTGGCGCCTGCCACAGGCGCCGCGACATGCCTAGATGCGTCCTGAATAATTTGGCGTCCGGCAAAGCGCTGCCGGATCCGCTTGAATAGGACTATCGGCTGACCCGCCGATTGCCCGCGAATCCAGTAAAGGAACGGCTGCCACCGTAGTCGTCCTTCCGTTCACACAAGGAGTTTTGCCATGTCCCGCCCTCCGCTACCGCCCTTCACCGAGCAGACCGCCATCGAAAAGGTGCGCCTTGCCGAAGACGGCTGGAACAGCCGCGATCCGGCCAAGGTCGCGCTGGCCTACACGCCGGATACCCGTTGGCGAAACCGTGCGGAGTTCGTGACGAACCGGGCCGAGGCCGAGGCGTTCCTTACCCGCAAGTGGAACCGTGAACTCGACTATCGCCTGATCAAGGAGCTCTGGGCGTTCACCGGGAATCGCATCGCTGTCCGCTACGCCTACGAGTATCACGACGACAGCGGCCATTGGTTTCGCGCCTATGGCAACGAGAACTGGGAGTTCGCCGAGGACGGGCTGATGCGCGTGCGCCACGCCAGCATCAACGAACTCCCGATCACCGAAGCAGAGCGCAAATTCCGCTGGCCGCTCGGACGCCGGCCAGACGACCATCCCGGCCTCAGCGACTTCGGCTTTTAAGCCTCGATCTCGACAAGCCGGCATTCAGGGCGCTCGCCACAGCGGTCGGAGGCCGGCGATCGTGACACCTGCGAGAAGCTCACCCGCGCCAGCCGCTGTGCAGGATCTTTTCCAGGCTCATGGCGAACAGACGGACGCGTCCGGACTATCATGGCGCGCCTCCGGCAGTCGCTCCGGACGTTGCTGTGAGGCTAGCCTGACGGAAAAGAGGACGAGGCATGGATCGTTGGTTGGCGATGCGGGTGTTCGTGAAGGTCGCAGAAACCGAAAGCTTTGCGGAAACGGCGCGCCAGCTGCACATGAGCGCGCCGGCGGTCACGCGAACCGTAGCGACGTTGGAAGAACTCATCGGCGCCCGCCTGTTCGTCCGCACCACCCGCTCGGTCAAGACCACCGAAGCGGGACGCCACTATCTGGATGACTGCCGCCGCATACTGAGCGACATCGCCGAAGCGGAGTCTGCCGCGGCCGGACACTACAAGGCGCCGTCCGGCACCTTGGCCATCACCGCATCCGCGATGTTCGGGCAGATCTACGTATTGCCCATCGTGACCGAATACCTCGATGCCCATCCGAACATGCACGCCAGGACCTTCTTCATCGACCGGCCGGTGAACGTCGTCGACGAGGGGATGGACGTCGCCGTGCGCATCGGCCACCTGCCCGATTCAGGCTTCACCGCTATCCAGGTCGGTTCCGTGCGTCGCGTCGTCTGCGGCTCGCCGCAGTACCTGCACACCCACGGCACCCCCGCTGAACCGGCCGACCTCAAGCAGCACCGCATCGTCGCCTCCAGCAGTGCCTGGGCCTCGCCGGAATGGCGCTTTGCGCACGGCCAGCGCGTCATCATCGACCCTGTGCTGCAGTGCAACACCAACGAAGCGGCGATCGCGACCGCCAGAGCCGGCTGGGGCCTGACGAGAGTGCTGGCCTACCAGATCGGCCCCGCCTTGCTCGAAGGCGAGCTGAACATCGTCCTCAGCGAATTCGAAGAACCGCCGCTGCCGATCCATGTGTTGTACCCGGAAGGCCGCCAGGCACCGGCTAAAGTACGAGCCTTCGTCGACCTGGCCGTTACGCGGTTGCGCGAGAACCCACTGTTCAACTGACGGCCCATAGCGGCGCCGGTGGCAGGGCCGCGGCGCTGCCGCCGGCGTGCAGGTAAGAGCACGCGGGCGCGGGCGCCCTTAGAAACCCGCCTCGCGCAACAGCACGGCCAGCGCGCTGCGCAGGTAGCGCGCCGCCGGCACCTCCCAGCGCCCCTTGATGACCAGCGTGCCGCGCCAGGACTGATCGGCCAGCGTGGCCGGTACGTCCTGCACCGCCAGCGACACCCGGTACACACCCTGTTCAGGGATCAGCTGGTCGCGGCGCTGGCGCACCAGCACATGGCCGCCAGCCGGTGCGGCGAGCATGCCGCTGGGCAACACGCGCGTCGCATCAGCATCAATATGGCGCACCTGCAGTTCCAGGCGACCGCCCTCGCCGCCATCGGCGATGAAACCGGCGCTGTCACCCACGGCGATCTGCTTGACCGCCTCCTCGTCGAGGAAGGTTTCCACCACGTAGCCCTTGTCGCCTACCAGTAGCGCGATGCGCTCACCTTCGGCCAGCCATTGGCCGGGCTGCAGGTCCGGATCGATGTCATGCAGCCGCCCGCTGAAAGGTGCCCTCGGTTGATAGCGCGCCAGCGTCTCGTCGAGGCCGGCAAGTTCTTCCTGGGCGGTGGCGAGTTCTTCCTGGGCACTTTGCAGGCGCGCACGGGATTCGCTGCCGAAGCCAGCCGAGGCCGCCAACCAGCGCAACTGCTCGACCTTGGCCGCAGCCGCTTCGCGGCGCACGGCCAGCGCTGACGAGGCGAGCTGCGCGATGGGCCCACCCTCGGCGACACGGTCGCCCTCCCGGTGCGGCAGGGCTTCGAGCATGGCCGGGCCCGGCACGTGCACCGGCCACACCTGGGCCGGATGCAGCAGCCCACTGACCGTCACCCGTCCAGGCCAGGGCACCAGCGTCAGGCCGATGGCCAGCGCTGCGATGACCAGGCTGACGCGGCCGCGACGGCGCGAGCGGATGGTCGGCCAGCGCGTCTTCCATTCGCGGAGTTCGTTTCGTATGGGCATCAGGATGAACCAGCAGATCTCGACGGCGAACAGGACGATGCCGATAGCCTTCACCGCAAAGTGATAGACCAGCACGGCGATACCGAGAAAGACCACCAGGCGATACAGCCAGGTGATCCAGGCGAAGAGGATCAGGCCCCGGTGGCGCGCCGGGGTGAAGTGTTCGGGGCACGGCTCGCGCAGGTCGAACAGCCACTCGCGCAGTCGCCAGCGTGCCAGGGCGAAGCTGCGCTCATGCAGGTTGGGCAGGTCCAGCCAGTCGGAGAGGATGAAGTAGCCGTCGAAGCGCATGAAGGGGCTGGCGTTGATCGCCAGCGTTGCGATCCAGCTGGTGGTCGCGAGCACAAAGGCGGCCGAACGCAGCTCGCCGTCAGGGAGTAGGCCCCAAGCCAGGGTGGCCCAGGCGGCAATTCCCAGCTCGGTGACGATTCCCGCCGCCGCCACTCGCAGGCGCTGCCAGCGGCTGGTCAGACGCCAGGTCTCGTTGGTGTCGGTATAGGCCATCGGCCAAAGCACCAGAAAGGCGACGCCCATGGTCGGCACGCGGCAGCCAAAGCGCTTGGCGGTGAACGCGTGGCCGAGTTCGTGCAGTAGCTTGACCAGGATCAGCGCCACGCCGTAGGCGAACAGGCCGCTCAGGGTGAAGGTGTCGACCAGCGAGGTGGTGAAGACGTCCCACTGGCGCGCCACCAGCGTCAGGCCCAGCAACAGCGCCATCAGGGTCAGCAGCGCGAAGGTACGGCTACGAAAGCGCTCGGCGACCGGTAGCCAGCGGTCCAGCCAGGCATCGGGGCGCAGCAGCGGTACGCGGAAGAACAGGTAGTGGTGCAGCAGCCATTTCAAGTGACCGCCTTCGCCTACTGTCGCGCGTTCGGCCAGTTGCTTCGCGTTCCCCGGCACCAGTTGCACCAGTTGATTGGTGCGCAGGAAGCGGGCGACCTGCTCGATGTCGTCGGGCTCCGGTTGCAGGGTCGAGTCGGCAGCGATCGAGTCGACGATGGTCTCGGCATCGGCATAGGACCAACGCCTCAGGATCTCGAAGGTCAGCCAGTCGAGGCTGAAGAAGCGGTTGCGCGTCGGGTCGTGCAGCGTCCAGCTGGGCTGACCATCGGCCAGCACCGGCCCGGGCAGCAGCGCCAACTCTTCGCGCAACAGCGGCCAGCTCATGCTCACCAGCCCGTGGCGGCGCGCAGGCTGGCCAGCGGCCGGCGCAGCGCCCAATAGGCCAACGGCACCCAGCGCCCACTGAAGCGCGCGGTGCCCTTGAGGCCGACACGGTGTGCGGTCGGCTCAGCCAGGCGCGCACGGACGCGATAGGCGAAGCTGCCGTCCGGCCGCTCGACCGCATCGTGGGCAAAATAGCGAAGGGTCGCGCGCACCGGTTCCAGCGGCGTGGCGTTCAGGTGCAGCGCCAGGGCGCTGCCGTCGTCCAGCGGAATGGCGTCGGCCAGCGGCACCCAGGCTTCGACTTCCACGTCGCGCGGGGCCGCGATGCGCATCACCCGCTCGCCGATGGCAACCGGGCGGCCGATCCATTCGGACGGGTCGTCGAACAGGGCGATTCCGTCGCGCGGCGCCAGTACCCGCGCCCGCGCCAGTTGCTCGTCACCATAGGCGACATCGGCGCGCTTCTCCTCGATCTTGCCGGTAAGCACGGCCAGCTGCGCCTTCGAACGCGGGTCGGACAGCGCCTGCTGGGCGGTCTGACGGTACTCGGTTTCGGCCGTGGCCAGCGCCTGGCGGGCCACGTCGAGGCGGCTCTGAATCAGCGCCTCGTCGAAGCCGAACAGCGGCTGCCCTTGACGGACCTGCTCGTTGGGCTGCACGTGAAAGGCGTCTATCACGCCATCGAGCGGCGCGCGGATGACCGCGGGGTTGGCGGGCACCAGCTCGCCCGGCGCCAGTACCGTCAGGCGGACCGGCACCAGTGCCAGCAGTACCAACGCCAGCGGCCAGAGCAATGCGGGGCGTTTCCACCCGCTTGCCCGGGCGGCGGCGCGAGGCCGATGCCGGCGGAACAGGCCCTGGCGGTTGTGACCGGTGTGAGCCTGCCAGCTGTGCGACCAGATCGCAGCCCACTCGCCAAGGAGCGCGACGTCGGCATCGCGCCAGGGCAAGTCGCGCGCGAAAAGCACACCGCCGACCGTCTCCAGCGGCAGCCACAGCGCTTCACCGGGCAGCCATTGGTCCCACTCGCGCGCCAGCGCTTCGGGCAAGCTGGCGATCTCGACCGGTCCTCTGTGGCCGGTCTCGGTCAGATGGCGGGCCACGGCGTTCAGCCAGATCGTGTAGGGCACATTGCGCTCGACTTGCACCACGCCCGACAGACAGGCCACCCCGCCGTCACGCAGCCACAGCGCGGCTTGCCGGTAAGGCGCGAGGCTGTGGCTGTCATTGACCAGCAGGAACTGCAGTTCCTTGGCCGTCTCGGCTTCGCGTGCCTTACGCCCCAGCTCGATCAGGGCCGCGATGGGTGACTTTTCCATCAACCGGCCTGCTTACCGCGCGCCGGCGCTGGCTTTTCCGCGGAAATCGCGCGCTCCAGGGCCTGGCCTGCACCCTGCCCAGCCTGCCGCAATTGCTCGCTCAACCCGGCGCGACCGCCGCGCTCGGTCGCCTTGCGGTCGCCGACGGTGAAGCGGAACAGCAAGGTGGCTTCGCGGCCCTGACTGTCACGCGCCACGACCTTGACCATCAGGTCGCCGCGATAGCCCGCCGGCGCCTCGATCTCGAACTTGCCGCTCTGCGCATCGAAGCGCACCCAGCCCGGCAGGCCTTGGCCATTGGCGAGCCCGGCACTCAGGATGATGCGCTCGTTCGGGTCGCTATGGGCAAAGGCGTCGTAGGGCACGGCGAAGCTCGTCTCGGTGCCCGCATCGGCGTACTGGTCGCTCACGCCGCGATAGAGGCTCAGGCGCGGCTGAGGCGCTTCGATCACGACTACCTGGAAGCCGCTGCTACTGGTGTAGAGATCGTTGAAGGCAAACGTATGGAAGCTGCGCGCCGGGTCCATTAGCCGTTGCATGGCCGCGGTGATCGGGCTGGCGGCCACATCGTCCGCAGGCCGGGGTGACGCGGTCATGGCGGAATCGAAGGGCGCGGCGATCGGCGTGGGTGCAACGACCGGCTCCGGTGCGGCCGGTGTCGGGACGGGTGTGGGAACGGTCGGCTGCGCCGGCGTGACGACCACTGGTGGCGGTTCCACCGGTGGCTGGGCTGGCGCGAGCGGCTCGTCCAGCCCTTGCACGGTGATCCGCACGCTGCTGGTGCTGCCATCACGGCTGGTGACGACAAACGTCTCCGTGCGCAGATCCGCGGTGCCAAGCGCCTGCACGCCCGGCGAGGCGTTGTCCAGCACGTAGCGCCAAGTCCCCCCAGCATCAATGCTGAATTCGCCATACAGCCCGCGCGTAGCCGCCTGGGCCACGATCACCGCTTCGTTCTGGTCGCTATCGGTCACGTTGAGCTGGCCTTGGGAGGTGAGCTGGGTGTCCTCCTGAACATAGCCTTGCTGCCCGCCGGGCGCGAACACGGCCGGATCGTTGGCACCACCGATGGTCACGGTGATCGTGTGCGGCGTGCCGTCGACGGAGCGCACAGTGAAGGTTTCGGTCTTGGTCTCGCCGGCCTTGAGGTACTGCACCAGCGTGTTCGGCACGCTGTAGGTCCAGGTGCCGTTCGGCGCGATGGTCAGGCTGCCGAGGGTGCCGTTTGCCGGGGTCACGGTGCCGGTGAAGCCCGCCTCCCCTGCGTCCGGATCAGTCACGGTCAAGGTGCCGCCAGTGGTCAGGTTGCCCTGGCCGTTGACGTTCAGGTCTTCGGTGACCGAACCGGTGTCGGTGCCGCCGATCTGTGCAACGTCGCTGACGCCATTTACGGTGACGGTGACCGTGTGTTGGGTGCCGTCGATCGATCGCACGGTGAAGGCTTCGGTCTTGGTCTCGCCGGCCTTGAGGTACTGCACGAGCGTGTTCGGCACGCTGTAGGTCCAGGTGCCGTTCGGCGCGATGGTCAAGGTGCCGAGGGTGCCGTTTGCGGGCCTGACGGTGCCGGAGAAGCCCGCCTCGCCCGCATCCGGATCAGTCACGATCAAGGTGCCGCCGATGGTCAGGTTGCCCTGGCCGTTGACGTTCAGGTCTTCGGTAACGGAACCGGTGCCGGCACCGCCGATCTGCGCAACGTCGCTGACGCCATTTACGGTCACCGTCACGGTGTGCGGCGTGCCGTCGATGCTTTGGACGATAAAGGTCTCAGTCTTGGTCTCGCCGGCCTTGAGGTATTGCACCAGCGTGTTCGGCACGCTATAGGTCCAGGTACCGTTCGGCGCGATGGTCAAGGTGCCGAGGGTGCCGTTTGCCGGCGTGACGGTGCCGGAGAAGCCCGCCTCGCCCGCGTCAGGATCGGTCACGGTCAGGGTGCCGCCAGTGGTCAGGTTGCCCTGGCCGTTGACGTTCAGGTCTTCGGTAACGGAGCCGATGTCGGTACCGCCGATCTGCGCGGTATCGCTGACGCCGTTTACGGTGACGGTGACCGTGTGTTGGGTGCCGTCGATCGAGCGCACGGTGAAAGTTTCGGTCTTGGTCTCGCCGGCCTTGAGGTACTGCACGAGTGTGTTCGGCACGCTGTAGGTCCAGGTGCCGGTCGAGGTGATGGTCAGGCTGCCGAGGGTGCCGTTTGCCGGGGTCACGGTGCCGGAGAAGCCCGCCTCGCCTGCGTCCGGATCGGTCACGGTCAGGGTGCCGCCGGTGGTCAGGTTGCCCAGGCCGTTGACGTTCAGGTCTTCAGTGACCGAATCGGTGTCGGTACCGCCGATCACGGCCGGATCGGCCACGGCGGCGACGGTCACGGTGACCGTGGCGGAGTTGGAGGTCAGGCTGCCATCGGTGACGGTATAGGTGAAGGTCGCGATGCCGTTGAAGTTGGCATCGGGGATGAAGGTGACGGTGCCGTCCGGGTTGAGCACGACGCTCCCACCGGTGCCGTTACTGACCGAGGCGATGGTGATGGGGTTGTGGTCAGGATCGCTGTCGTTGCCCAGCAGCTGCGCGGCGGTGTAGGTCACCGGCGTGTCTTCGTTGGCAATGAGGCTGTCGTTGACGGCCACTGGCGCCTGGTTGTTCGGCGCGGCAACGTCATTGTCGATAACGGTCGCGGTGCCCTCGGCGCCGCCGAGGTTGGTCACGGTGCCGGAGACCGGGCCGGTGCGCAGGCTGAAGGTCTCGTCGGGCTCGACCACGCTGTCGTCCAGCGTGGCGATGCGCAGGCTCACCGTAAGGTTGCCGGCCTCGATGCTGACCGGTCCGGTTACCGGCAACCAGTTGTTGCCGTCGAACCACTCGAGCTGGGTGCCAGTGTCAGTGCCAACCGTGGCGGTGCCGCTCACCAGGGTTGGGCTGAAGCTGATCGGCGTGCTGCTCGGCTTGTCCACGCTGACCGTAAATTCGGCGTAGTCGCCTTCGATCAATGCCGGGCTGGACACGCTCAGCGTTGGCCGATCATCGTCGAGGCTGCCACCGCTGTCCGGCGTGCCGCTGGTGTTGCTGCCGGTGTACCGGTCGCCTTCGCCCTCATCGTTGATAGTGCCGAAGCCAACGCTGCTGCCGCTCGCCGTGGTGGCAGTCAGGGTGAAGGATTCGTTGCCTTCATGAACGTTGTCCTGCTTGATCGCTACGCGAACCAGGAGCTTGTCGCCACTCGGGATGACAACCTGGCTGCCCGGTGTGTAGCCCACCCAGGCGCTGCCGTTGTAGTACTCCAGGGTTGTGCCCAGGTCCCTGCCGAGGGTGGCGCGGGTATCGCTGGCGGGCAGGCCGGCGCTGTCGCTGAGCGACAGGCTGACAGCCACACCGGTGCTGCCGCTGACAGTAAACACGGCATAAGGCGAGGCTTCGTTGACGAACACGCTGTTGACCGCGACGGTGTCAGCGGCGCCGTCGATGGTCAGGGTCAGCACGGCCATGTCCGACAGCCCGGTGCCGGAGCGATCGGTGACTGTGTAGTTGAAGCGTTCGGTCAGCGTCTGCCCGAGGCTGAGCGCCTGGACGGTGGGGTTGTTGTTATTGACGGTATAGGTCCAGCTGCCGTCGGCATTGAGGGTCAGCGAGCCGTACTGGCCGGCCAGTGCGCTGCCGACCGTGCCGGCGCTGCCGCTGCCTTCCACACCGCCGGTGCGCACGGCGGTGACGCGCAGTTCACTGCGGACATCATCGACGTCGGTCACGGCATTGAGCACGTTACCGCTCGGGTTGTAGCCGGCCGTGCCGTTGCTCACGCCGCCGGCTTCGAGGGCGCTGGCGCTGCTGTCGCCGGCGACCGGGGCGTCGTTGGCGCCACGGATCGTCACGGTGAGGGTGGCCGTGTCCTGCAGGCGCACGCCGTTGGCGGTCTGGCCGTTCTCGACGGAGTAGAGAAAGGTGTCGCTCAGCGTGGCACTGCTGTCACGCAGCGCCTGCACGGTGGGGTTGCTGTTGTCGACGACATAGCTGTAGCTGCCGTTGCTGCTCAGCGTCAGGGTGCCGTAGCGGCCGACCAGCACGGTGTTGGTACCGATGGCGGTGCCGGTGCTGCTGTCGGTAGCGCGGGCCAAGACGACCAGATTGGCGCCGTTGCGGTCGTTGGTCAGCAGGTTGCCGGTCGGATTGACTGCGCCGGTAGCGTTGGCGGTGCCGCCCGCTTCGGTGGCCAGCGCGGTGTCGGCGACGGCGTCCGGGTCGTTGCTACCCGAGCCGTAGACGGTGATGAACAGCGTGGCGCTGCTGGTCGCGCCGCTGGCATCGCGCATCTGGTACTGGAACTGCTCGGTGCCCGACTGGCCCTCGCTGAGCGCAGTGTTGTTGGCGGTCGGCGTGTAGGTGTAACTGCCGTCGGCGTTGAGCAAGAGCGAGCCGTACTGGCCGGTGAGCGTCGTGCCGGTCGCAGCGTAGAACGACAGCGTAGTGTTCGCCGAGCCGGTCATGGTCTTGTTGAGCACGATGGACGTAGGCTTGCCGGCAGCGTCATACGTCACGCTTTGTACGTAGGTATCAGCCTGGACACCGGTGCCGGATACAAGCATTCCCGTCGCAATCAGCCCGGTTGTGCTGCTTGGCGTCAAGGTGATGGTGGATGTGCCGGTACTTTGCGACGTCGCGACGTCACCGATCTTCATCGCGCTGGTGCCGGTGGTTGTCGTGTCGTTGGTGGTTTTGAATCCGATCTTTTGCCCATCTAGGGTGGCGATCGCAACGTGGCTGCCTCCGTCGTAATAGGTTGCAGGCGTTGCACTTAGCGAAATGGTTCGTGCAGTGCTGTCATAGCCGCTGGTTGCGGTTATCTGGGCACCGGTGCTGCTGAACATTGCACGGTAGGTCCCGTTGACCAGAAGCCAAGCCTTGTCGCCGTTGCCGATCGGATTGAAGGTAGTGCCAGGTGTGAAGACCAGCGTTGCAGCGGTTGTCGTCGTGCTCACGGCGCCGACCACGGCGCTGCCTGTCAGGTCTGCAATCGTCTTCGTATCACCGCGATCCACATCCGTGTCGTTCGCCAGCACATCGCCTTTCGCCAGGCTGCCGCTCGTGTCGGTACTGGTGTACTGGCCCGAGGTCGCAATCGACTCCTTCGCCACGTTGTAGTCGTTGCCTGCCACCGGCGCGTCGTTGGCGCCCTGGATGGTCACGCTGAGCGTGTTGGTGGCCGTCGCGCCGGAGGCGTCGGTCATGCGATAGGTAAAGGTATCGACCAGCGTGTCGCTGGCGCTGCGCAGCGCCTGGACCTGCGCGTTGGCGTCGTTCACCACATAGCGATAACTGCCGTCGGCGCCGAGGGTCAGCGTGCCGTAGAGGCCGCTAACCGCCGTACCGTTGGCAGACGTCGTGGTCGCGCTCACGGTCTGGCTTGCAGCGCTAGCGCCTACCGCGGTCACCGTCTTGCTGTCGCCGGAGGTGTCGTTGGTCAGCACGTTGCCAATGGCGGCGCTGCCAGCGCTGCCGTTGTTGATGCCGCCCGCCTCCACCGCCGCGCCGCCTGCGGAGCCAGGCGTGCCGTTGGCGACGTCGGCGTTGGCAGCGGGCGCTACCGGAGCGCCGACAAAGCTGTTGAGCGCCGAATCGACGCGGTCGGACGAGGAGCCCACGTTCTTGATGTTCAGCGCCTGGTTCTTCCAGCCGACGCTGTTGAACCAGGCCTGGTCGACCACCAGCAGGAAGCCCTGGTTGTCCGCGACGTTGCTGTCGCCATCCTGGTTGCCGTCAGCCTGGGCGGCGGCAAGGGAGTTGAAGTCGGCGTCGGTCCAGAAATAGAAGCCGCGCACCACACCGTTGCTCTTGATCGGTCGGCTGATCCAGCCGTAGTAGGTGTTCGCGCCAATGGTCAGCGCCGTGGCCGAGACGTCGTTACCACTGAAGAAGCGGCTGTTGGTGGCGTCGGTGACCTGCACCTGGCCGAGCGAGGTGTTGATGTAGTCGTGGCTGTTGGCTTCTTTGCCCGCCGGGGTGGTAGCGGTGTTGACCTTGTAGGCATTGGCAAAGGTCAGGGTGGCGAATTCGACATCCGTCGAATGGCCTTCGACCGCGAGCGTGCCGTGGTCATCATCCGCGGCGAACCCGAGCCCGCTGGTGTCGTCGCCATTGACCTCGGCGGCGAAGCGCTGCCCTTCATCGCCCGCCGTGTCGCCGCCCGGGTTGAGTAGATGATCGAGGTGATGGCCGTATTCCTCGACCAGGAGTTTCGTGAACTGCGTGGCATCGAGCACGCCGAGCCAGTCGCGGTTGAGGTAGATCACCGGTTCGCCGTCCGGGCCCTGCGCGGCGTAGGCTGCCAGCGCGCCCTGGATCTCGGCGTTGTCCAGCAGGCTGACACCGATCTCCAGCGAGCCGTTGCCGATCGCGGTGCGCAGGTTATCGAGCTCGGCGGCCCAGGCTTCGCCGGGCTCGGCCTGGTCACCGTGGAACAGCTCGAACAGCTGCGCATCGCTGGCCTGCGCGAGGAACTGGCGGATCTGCTCGGAGGCCTTCTGCGAGGCTTCACGAACGGTGGCGTCGCCCGTCGCGGGCCGGAACAGATTGGGCGCTTCGACGGCTGCCGACGCGTCTGGCGCTGGCAATTGCACATCGACGCGCTCGACCACAGCCGGTTTTTCCGGCGCAGCGGCCGGTTCGGCATGCGCCGGGCTGGTGACGGCATCCGCGACTTCAGCGGCACCTGCACCGTCGAAAACGAAACGTTGCTCGAGCGCCATGAGCTGAGGGCGGCGTGCCACCAGGCTGCGGCGGGCGTTATGACTCGGTGTGCGGTGATCGTCCATGGCGGACCTCTGTGCTGGCGGCTCGGGTGCAGGTATGCAGTTGGGTTCGGTTAGAGCGTCGGTGCGTTGACCATGACGCGGCCACTCATGCCCGCTATCAGTTCGGGGAAGCGTCCATCAATGGCCGCGGCGACCTTCACCGACTGGCTGACCGGGTCGATACGCGCCCCAATGCGTTCGAAGCGTGCGGGGTAACGCTTGCCGGTTTCATCGATTTCCACTTCGAAGGTCTGGCCATTACGCAGCCAGACGAGCCAGGCCGAGGGCACCAGGAATTCGAGTTCCAGCACGCTGTCGTCGAGGATATCCAGCAAGGGCTGGCCGGGCTGGACGAATTGCTGCTCACGGACTTTCTGCTCGGCGATGCGCCCGGCGAAGGGCGCGGCGATGGTGCACTTGCCGAGCACCGCCTGCTGCGCACCGACTTCGGCGACGGCCTTCTGGCGCCCGGCATGGCCGAGGTCCACTTCCAGCTGGCCGATCGAGTTGAGTTCGGCCAGGCGCTTGTTCGCCTTGTCGGTGGCCTCGGCGGCGTTCAGCTCCGCGCGGGCCTTTTGCAGCATGGCCTGCTGCACGCTGCAATCGAAGCTGACCAATGCCTGGCCGGCTTTGAACGCGCCGCCCTCCGGCACCGTCAGTTTGTTGACCTTGGCGCCGATTTCCGCGGCCAGGGTAGTGAACTGGCGGGGTAGCAGCTGGGCACGGATCTCCTGGCGATCGAAGCCGGCACGCGAAGGTGCGTCCGCCGCCTCTTGTGCCTGCGCAGACGCGGCGCCTATCGCGACAAGCATGGCGATGAGGGTCGAGGTTTTCATTGCGAGCCGTCCTTGGCTGCGCGTGCGGCCAGTTGATCCCAGCCACCATGGCTGGCGGTCAGCGAGTTGGTCAGGGCACCGAGCGACTGGTCGCTGACGCTGCCGATTTCCGGCTCCACGCCCAGGGTTGCCTGCAACCGCGCCTCGGCGGTCTGCGCTTGCGCCAGCGCCTGATATCGGCGCAGCAAACTCAGAATGGCGGTCGTCTGGTTGGCGACGCGGTCGAGCTTGCTCTGTACCTGGATCGCCTCGCGATTGTCCATGTGCTCGCTGATGCGGTGGTCGATCTGCCAGATGGCATCGGCGCGCTCGAACTGGTGCTGGGCGTTGAGCAGCTGCTGGCGAGCCAGGTGGACCTGCGCGAGCACGGCCATCTGCGCCGAGACGCGCCGCTGGTCGGCGAGCATGACGCCGGCTTCGGCCAGCTTCATTTGCGTCGGGCCGGTGAGCAGGTTGAACAGGTTGAACGAGAGCTGCACGCCGGCCTCGTTCCACTGGCGGTTCACCAGGTAGCTGTCGGTGTCGTAGTTCACGCCATAGCTGAAGTTCAGGCTCGGAAACAGGCGTACCAGAGTCTTGCGCGTCTCTTCACGGGCGATGCGGGCGTTGTAGTGCTGCTCACGCACGTCCGCATTGGCAGTCATGGCGACTTCTTCCATGGTCGCGACCGGCACTTCGAGCGCTACGCGATCGAGGGCGAACTCGGGCTCGACCAGGGTAATCGGTTGGCCGATCGGCGCGTTGATCAGCGCCGCCAGCTCGGTCTGCGCGGTGGACAGCTCCTGCTCGATGGCTTCGAGCAGGCGCAGGTTTTCCAGCACCTGACGCTGGTAGCGCAGCGAGTCGAGCGGGTTGCGCAGGCGCTCAGCCTCGGCCTGGCGCGCATCGGCGAGCGCTTCCTCGGCCATCAGGGTCGCGGCATGCACGTCGGCCTGCAGTTTCTGCGCGCTGACAGCACGCCAGAAGGCGGTGCGTACGTCCTGCATGAGCAGGTGCATGGCCTTGCGGCGTTTCTCGCTGGCGATCAGCACCCGGTCGGCCTGTTGGCGCGCGCCGTAGTAGCCCATGCCGAGGTCCAGCATGTTCCAGCTCAGGCCCAGCGAGCTGACGGTGTGGTCACGCTCCTGAGAGATGAAGCGCGATTCGGAGAGCGAGCCATCCTCGGCGTTGCGGCTCTGGCTGATCTTGTCGTTGTTGCGCGAGGTGTAGCCGGCTTGTGCAAGCAGCTTGGGCAGCATGTCGTAGCGGGCCACGTCGAGCTGCTGGAAGGCCAGCGCCTGCTCCATCATCCGCGCACGACGATCGAGGTTGTACTTGAGCGCGCGAGCCAGCGCCTGATCGAGCGACAGCGCGCCGACAATCGGCTCGACATCCGCCTGGGCGGTGCTGAGGTCAGCGCGCCCCTGCTCGGCCAGCGCCTGTTCGGTGAAAGGACGCGGCTCGATGCTCGAGCAAGCCGTCAGGCTCAGCGCGGTCACGAGGGCAAGGGTCAGCTTAGTCGGGGTCAGGTGCTTCATTGATTCGTCTGCGATCGGGTCTAGGTCACGCCTGGCCTGCGGCCGGCATCCGGTGGAGCGAATAACGTTTCGCACGGGCGCAGTGATCCCTCACAGCACATAGAAGTGCTCCGATCGCATCGATATCCAAAAGAGGCGAGTCGTCAGTAAACCGACCGTACCTGGCCGGGTTGACCTGCTGCTGCAACCGCAGGACGCGGAATGCAGTGATGGTTTCTTGTCGTTATCGGTAGATGGAGCAAATGTTGAGCCCAACTAGCGCGGAGAATTTATAAACCCGACGAGCTGCGCTGTATACGGGGCCGCTATTAGACATAAGCACCCTACCCCCACCACGGAGCGCAGAGCCAAGGGACAGCGTTAGCGCCGCGCTCGGACCTGGCTGGCGGTGTAAACCCTTCAGCTTCTGGAGGTGGGATCGTTGAATTGCATAGTCTGCTTTCGGCCAAGAGCAGCCCTTCGTTGACGTGGCTTGTCGACTCCTTTCGTCTCAGCTCCTCAGCTAAGACTGATCAAGCAGCGCGTGACTTTCTTAGCCTGCCTCATGCTCACAATCAGAGAATACTCACCCCACAGTGCGCACAGGCAAGCTACGCACCTGTTTGCCGGTTGCAGCAAAGATGACATTGCATAGCGCCGGTGCCACTGGCGGCACTGGGGGTACGCCTACACCACTAGGTGGTAGGTTGTGGTCGTCGTTAACTAGATGGGTACGGCTCGTTCGCGGAGATGCGTTATGGGGCAGCACTTCGTAGTCGTGGAAGTTGCTTTGGGTTACACGCCCATTCCCAAAAGGGATCTCGCCACTCAGCGCCATGCTCAGCCCCATGATGGCGCCACCTTCGAGCTGCGCACGAATACGTTCCGGGTTGACTTGTGGGCCGCAGTCAATCGCCATATCGACGCTCATCACTCGCACCTTGTTGGCGTTCTTCGACTGCTCTAATCGCACTGATCCGTCCGTCACCGTACTAGGGGCGGCAAGCCATCTTGGGCATTGAATTGACCTCTTCGCAATATTCCTATGCGAACACCATATATTCTATTGAAATTATCATATTCTAGGCACTATGCTGTGAGCACGCCCACTGGAGTGCTCGCCATGCGCAGCAAAGAAAAAATCGACGACGAAATTTCAATTCGACTTGAAGACCAGCTTTGCCACTATGCAACACCCAATCTCAGGATTCTCCGCTCAGACCTAGAGAAAGAGGTCGCAGCGGCTTACCGCGGCCATCTGGAAGCTGAAGCAGAGAAGTACAGGTGCGATGTAAATGAACTCGATCGGGTCCTGGATGGATCCACACGCTTCTTGAGCATCGCCGAGCGCTGCTTTGACTACGCAGTTAATGGGCAGCTGAAGTCAGGCGGCATCGAATTGGAAGATCATGACTGGTTGGATTTTGCATCCTTCATCAATCAGGCTCGTTGGGATGCCGAGTTTCACTCCGTGAACTCTCTGCCTCTCAGGTTGGAACAGGTGTTCAAGCTTGCATCGGTAAGAGCAAGACTGGACTGCGACATTCATGAGGATGTTGCCTACAACGCTCTACCCGAGATCCTGCGAAATACAGCCGAGGGCTACCTGACCCTCAACGACATCGCCTTCCTGGCCGGGATGACTGAGAAAGCAGTGCGCAATGCCGCACAGCCCAAGGTTGAAGATCGCCTAGTGACTAGCAAGAAAGGCGCTCGGACTGTCGTCGACTCGCACGAAGCTCTGCGTTGGCTGAATGGCCGCCGGCTGTTCATAGCAACTCAGTTTGTGTGAGGTGACGCCATGATCCTCACTAAACACGCCGAACAACGCTGCCAGGAAAGGCTGATCAGCTCCAAGCAGTTGGATTGGCTGCTCTGCTACGGCGAAGAAAGCCA
Organism: Stutzerimonas stutzeri; assembly: GCF_019090095.1. Lineage (NCBI taxonomy): Bacteria > Pseudomonadati > Pseudomonadota > Gammaproteobacteria > Pseudomonadales > Pseudomonadaceae > Stutzerimonas > Stutzerimonas stutzeri. Next base: position 1,468,709 of record NZ_JAGQFP010000001.1, read on the forward strand.
CAATCGCGGAGTTTGCCTGTTCCATTTTGACAGGGATAGCTATCTGCAGTTGCTCAAAGACGTGGACTCGAGCGATCTGGAGCTCGCCCTGCACAGTCGCAACATCTACGCAGTGATCACCGAAGAGGTAGTCATTACGGCGGGTTACCGAGACGCACGTCTTAAGCCAACGAAATCCCATAAACGCACTCGGCGGGATGTACCCACCCACGCCGCTGAACGTCGCCTGCTAAACCGCAAACGCTAATCAAGGAATGAACATGAGCCTTTTTGAAAAATTCACGCCGCTGCTGTCCAATAACGCCGTTGCCCTGAGCGGTTCCGAGCTGCCCAAGGACTTGTTGCTGTCCTCAGAAGGAAGCCTGCAGACGTTCTACGCGCCCTTCGACTATATCAACACGCAAGCTCGCATCACCATCTGCGGTATCACGCCTGGCATGCATCAAGCGGTGGTGGCTCTGAAAGAGGCACGTCGCCTGCTCAACGCCGGCACCCCCAGCGAGGAAGCCAAGCGCAAGGCGAAGGAAACGGCCAGCTTTGCCGGTGCAATGCGCAAGAACCTGATTAACCTGCTCGACTCGGTCGGTATTGCTGACCTGCTAGGGATCAACAGCTGCGCCCACCTGTTCGACACACATATCCACCTGGTGCATTACACCTCGGCCTTGCGCTACCCAGTGTTCATCAACGGTGGGAATTACAACGGCACCCCCAAAATGCTGACCGCCCCATCCCTGCGCCATCAGGTCGATACGTATCTGGCAGAAGAGGTGAAAGCATTGAGCGCGAACTGCCTTTTTGTCCCCTTGGGCGAGAAGGTAAGCGCAGCATTCGAACACCTGCAGAGCAAAGGATTGGTGAAGGGTGAGCAGGTTCTGTCTGGCTTGCCGCACCCCTCCCCGGCCAGCATGGAGCGCATCAACTACTTTCTCGGCAAGAAGGATCGCGCCGACCTCTCCATCAAAACCAATCCTGACAAACTCGATGCAGCTCGCGCCCAGTTGCTCGCGAAGGTTGCAGGCCTGCGCGACAAGGGCTGGTTGTGATGCGCCACTTCTTTAATTGGCCGTTGGTGTTGGTGCTGTCGCTCAAGCGACGCACCTTGCGCATGGCGCTGCGTATAGCCAAAGAACAGACCGAGGATGCAAAGGCGCTTTTCTGTAAGAACTGCAGCCCAAATACAGAAGGCTGCAAGCAACCTTCGCAGTGCCGTGTTCAACGACTCAAGGATAGAGAAACGTGCTTTGTCGATGAACTGGAAAACCTCCAACAACGCATCGCGACCCTAACCAGCGCTTAAGGCGCTGGTGGTACAAAAACACAAGGATCACGCCATCATGCCCCAGCTTTTTTCCGGCCCCTACTTCGACTATGTGATGTCCCAGGAGCCGCTTCGCGGCGCCGAGTACTTTAAGCATGGATCATCAGCGATGCTGTTCCAGCGTAACGGCAATCTGTATCGCCTCAGTATCGATGGTAAATGCCATGTATTTCTTGCAGAGCAGTCGGCCAAAGGCAATCCCTCGGTGGTGCATGTGATCAAGGACTTCGGCCCGATAGCTCCGTTTGATGAGGATGAAGAACTCTATTACTGGCTGGCCCAGGTCGAATGGTTGGAACCGATTGCCCCCGAGAGTCCTCAGGGCACTCGCCTCGATGAGGTTCTGCTTTCGCTCACCAATGGGGAGTCAAATGTGGTGCCCCATGATCGCCCACAGTTCATGACTGATTGCGAAGCCGCTACCTCTGTGTACGAAGAGTTCGCCCCCCTACTGACGACTCTGTTGCTTGCTGCTAACTGCCTGCCTTCTATAGATGGCGTGGTCGACGCTAACCTCACGAATGTCATGCTCCGCCCATCGACACGTGAGCTGGCATGGACAGATCCCATCAACGAGCCGCTCTCCCCTTTGACCGATGCACAAGAAGCGGAAATGGAGCGCGTCAAAGAACTGGTTATGGCCAAGACTTCTGTTGCTCGAAATGAAGAGTGGCTCCCGGCCTAAGCATCTGCTCTTCTCATGTTTAAGTGATGAGGGTGGGCTGAATGTCAGTCCTCATCCATCTCGAACGTACGGTATTCACCGCTGGTTTCGTCGTAGACCTCTACATCAACGGTACCATCGCCGTTGCTCTCCATCGACTCGACGTTGCCGGAATGGTAATTGCCTGAGTTGTAGTCGTAGTAGTCGATCGCTTCGCCTTCGCGGACAAGGTTTCCCGCATCAATCTCGATATCGGCACCACTTTCCTGATCGATGCCATCCCAGGCAAAAGCGAGGGGTGTGAGCAACAGCATTCCAAGCGCAAGCATTCGCATAATGCACATCAGTGTGGGGACTTCAGGATTAAATATCTATGCTGGTACGGCATCACGTCAATCCAACGTTGAACCAATTCGCACCACCACTAATCGTACTTTCACAATACAGAATCGCGCTTGAATTCGTCTGCGCTGGACTGCTTATGGCCAAGGACGCTCACCTTCGGCAAAAGCGGACAAACTAAAACACCAATTCCATCGGCTGCACCACGAGATCGGATCCATCCCGTAGCGGCTCCAATGGCCCCGCGGGGCGGAATCCACAGGACTTATAAAGACGCATGGCACGACTGTTAGAGGCGGCGACATCCAGTCGAACACGACGGGCTCCGGTGCCCCTGGCCCACGTAAGCGCCTCCTCGAGCAAGGCACGGCCTGCACCAGAGCCTCTTGAGGTAGGGGCTACCCACATTTGAAATATATCGGCTGCTTCGGGATCTGACGCCGACAGCTTGCACCAGACCAGTCCGCACAGTTCTTGCTGATTCAGGGCGACTAAAATTCGGCTTGTTCCCGAAGCGATCGCATCAGCGATGCGGGACTCCCAGGCATCATCATTCCTCACCGCCTCCGCCTCGTAGGTGCTTCCAAAGGCATCTGGCGAGTCGCGAAGCGCACGTAGACGTATATTTCGATAGTCGCACCAGTCGCCGGCTGTTATCGAACGTACTGAAATCATGACGTACATAGTTCAGAGGGCTTGGCGGCCACGTCAGCCCGTATATATAAGCCAAGTAGCAATACGCATCGGTGATGAATCGAAACGCTGTTACAGCCGGCCGCGGGCGTTTAGTTCAGTGCTTACGCTCAGTCAGAATCCATCAAGCGACGCTCCATCACGATCGTCCGTTCCTCGCCGTGGAAGGTCTCGCGTACAGCCGAGTAGCCGAGCTTCTGATAGAAGCGCTCAGCTGTAACCGAAGACGGAACTGACAAGATCTCGACCCCTTGCCGCTTCGCTGTTTGTTCGACAGTGTTCATGAGTTGGCGGCCAATACCCTGTCCGTGCAACTGCGGCCGAACAAATACAGTCCTGACAACCTGGCCATCGAGACTAGCGGTTCCAACGATCCTGTTGTCTGCTAGCGCGACAAAAACCATGCGCTTAGCGATCAACGCTGCGACAGCGCTCGGCGAAAAACTCTTCTCGACCTGCTCGATGACAGCCTGAGAATAATCCTTGGCGTTCGTGGCTCTTAACGCGGCGATAATGACTTCGCTTATGGCCTCGGCATCATCTTTGACAGCTGACCTGATCTCGATTGCCATTCAGTCCTCAGCGCGGATGTCAGGGAGATTCGAATCTTGGCATCCCGGCGGGCCGCTGTCCGCTTCTGGTCGAAACTGGCTCCCATTAGCGTCAACAAACGACCAGATTGTGCAGCCTGAAGACGCCAGTCATCTCTCTGCTCCAACTGCCCTTCTAAAAATGCCGTATCGCTGGTTATCGGCTTGTGGCAACGCCGAATTGCCTTCTACAGTGATCACACATCTCTGCGCAGAAGCCTGCTCCTATGCTCACCGACGCCCTCGCCCACTTCCCTCGCCTTGAACTGATTGCCGCCGCCACGCCGCTGGAACACCTACCGCGTCTGTCACGTCACTTGGGTCGAGATATCTGGATCAAGCGCGACGATCTCACGCCGCTAGCCCTTGGCGGCAACAAGGCGCGCAAGCTCGAGTACCTGGGCGCCGATGCCCTGGCCCAGGGCGCGGATGTGCTGGTCACCGCCGGCGCCATCCAGTCCAACCATGTACGCCAGACCGCAGCGCTGGCAGCCAGGCTTGGTCTGGGTTGCCTGGCGCTGTTGGAAAATCCGCTGGACACTGCCGAGGGTAATTACCTCACCAACGGCAACCGCCTGCTGCTCGACCTGTTCGGATGCGACATCGAAATGGCCGCCGACCTGGATAACGCCGACGAGCTGCTACTGGCCGCCGCCGAGCGCCTGCGCAACGCCGGACGCAAACCTTACGTGGTGCCCATCGGCGGCTCCAATGCGCTCGGCGCCCTGGGCTATGTGCGCGCCGGCCTGGAGCTGGCCGAGCAAATGCACAGCAGCGGCGAGGATTTCGCCGCGGTGCTGCTCGCCTCCGGCAGCGCCGGGACCCACAGCGGCCTGGCGCTGGCGCTGGAATCCGCGCGGCCGGACAGCCGAGTGATCGGGGTCACCGTATCGCGCCCGGATGCGACTCAGCGGCCCAAGGTCGAAGGCCTGCTGCAACGCACCGCCGAGCTGCTCGGCGTCGATGTGCCGGCAGGGCTGCACATCGAGCTGTGGGACCAGTATTTCGCCCCGCGCTACGGCGAGCCGAATGCCGGCACCCTGGCCGCAATCCGCCTGCTCGCCGAACAGGAAGGCGTGCTGCTCGACCCGGTGTACACCGGCAAGGCCTTCGCCGGCTTGCTCGACGGTATTGCCCGCGGCGCCTTCCCCGGCCGGGGTCCGCTGCTGTTCCTGCATACCGGTGGTGCGCCGGCGCTATTCGCCTATCATCCATGGGCACTCTGAACGCACGCCATATTTCTTTAACTAAGGTAAAGATAATTTCTAATTATTTTATTGAATAAAGATCAACCCTTAGAGTTGACCGACTTCCCCGCCCACCTAGAGGCCTTCCATGAAATTCATCACTCTGCGTCGTCGTTTCCTGCTCGGCACCCTGAGTCTGCTGCTCGGTGCCAGCCTGTTCACGCCGGTGTTCGCCGCCGATCTGCTGGATGAGATCAAGGCCAACGGCACCCTCAAGGTCGGCCTGGAAGGCACCTACCCACCCTTCAACTATCAGGACGAAAGCGGTCAGTTGACCGGCTTCGAAGTCGACCTCGCCAACGCCCTGGCCAAGGAGTTGGGGGTCAAGGCCGAGTTCCAGCCGACCAAGTGGGACGGCATCCTCGCCGCCTTGGAATCCAAGCGTCTGGATGTGGTAATCAACCAGGTGACCATCTCCGAGGAACGCAAGCAGAAGTACGATTTCTCTACGCCCTACACCGTCTCCGGCATCCAGGCACTCACCCGCAAGGCCGATGCGGACAGCATCAAGAGTTCGGCTGACCTGGCCGGCAAGAAGGTCGGCGTCGGCCTCGGCACCAACTACGAGCAGTGGCTCAAGGAGAACGTGCCACAGGCGGATATCCGCACCTACGACGACGACCCGACCAAGTTCCAGGACCTCAACGTCGGCCGCATCGACGTGATTCTGGTCGACCGTCTGGCCGCCTTCGAGATGGTCGAGAAAACCGGCAATCGCCTGGCCGTGGCCGGTGACGCCTTCTCTCGCCAGGAGTCCGGCATCGCCCTGCGCAAGGGCAACCCGCAGCTGCTCGCCGCCATCGACGAGGCCATTGCCAAGCTGCGCGCCGACGGCACGCTGAAACAGCTTTCCGAGAAATGGTTCGGGGCTGACGTCACGCAATGATCGACAGCAGCCTGCAGCTGGTGCTGCACTCACTGCCCTTCCTGCTCAAGGGCGCGTGGTGGACCGTGGTGCTGAGCCTGGGCGGCATGTTCTTCGGCCTGCTGCTGGGCTTCGGCCTGGCCCTGCTGCGGCTGTACGGCTACTGGCCGTTGCAGTGGCTGGCGCGGATCTACGTGTCGTTCTTTCGCGGCACGCCGCTGCTGGTGCAGCTGTTCATGATCTATTACGGCCTGCCGCAACTGGGCATTCAGCTCGATCCGCTGCCGGCCGCGCTGATCGGCTTCTCGTTGAACATGGCGGCCTACACCGCCGAGATCCTGCGCGCGGCTATCGCGTCCATCGACCGTGGCCAGTGGGAAGCGGCCGCCAGTATCGGCATGAGCCGCGCGCAGACGCTGTATCGGGCCATCCTGCCGCAGGCCGCACGCACCGCCCTGCCGCCGCTGGGCAACAGCTTCATCTCGCTGGTCAAGGACACCGCCCTGGCCGCCACCATCCAGGTGCCCGAGCTGTTCCGCCAGGCGCAGCTGATCACCGCACGCACCTTCGAGATATTCACCATGTACCTGGCCGCCGCGCTGATCTACTGGTTGCTCGCCAGCGTGCTGGCGTACTTCCAGGGTCGCCTGGAAGACCGGGTCAACCGCCACGAGCAGGACGCCTGATGATTTCCGTGCGCAACCTGAAAAAGTCCTTCAAGGGCCAGGAGGTGCTCAAGGGCATCGACCTCGACATAGCCTCCGGCGAAGTGCTGGCGATCATCGGCCCCAGCGGTTCGGGCAAGACCACCCTGCTGCGCTGTCTCAACCTGCTGGAACAACCCAGCGGCGGGCAGATCAGCGTCGGTGAGATTCACATCGATGCCGATAAACCGCTCAAGGCGCAGCAAGGACTGATCCGCCAGCTGCGCCAGCACGTCGGTTTCGTGTTCCAGAACTTCAACCTGTTTCCCCACCGCACCGCCCTCGAGAACGTCATCGAGGGCCCCGTGCAGGTGAAGAAAGAGCCGCGCAGCCAGGCCGTTGAGCGCGGCCGCGATTTGCTGGCTAAGGTCGGCCTGGTTGGCAAGGAAGACGCCTACCCCAAGCGCCTCTCCGGCGGTCAACAACAGCGCGTGGCGATTGCCCGCGCGCTGGCCATGCAGCCGGACGTGATCCTGTTCGACGAACCAACCTCGGCGCTCGATCCGGAACTGGTCGGCGAAGTGCTCACCACGATTCGCGGCCTGGCCGAGGAAAAGCGCACCATGGTCATCGTCACCCACGAGATGAGCTTCGCCCGCGACGTGGCAGACAGGGCGATCTTCATCGACGACGGGGTGATCGTCGAACAAGGCGACGCCAGGCAGCTGTTCGGCGCACCGCAGCACGAGCGCACACGGCAGTTCCTCAGCAAGTTCATCGGCGACCATCCAGCGCGCTGAGCCGACCGCACCGTACGCGTTGTAAAAATGTCGCGGCGCTGTTCGATAGCGATCGTTACTTCGAAGCCAGGCTCTCTCGGGGATGAACAAGGGCAGCTATAGCTGCCCTTGTTCATTTGCGGCGCGACTCGATATTTCAGCAGGCCAGGTAGCGCAAACGCAGGCCACGCCCCCTCGTCATCCGCTCAGCACCTCTGGCAGCCACAGCGCGATTTGCGGCCAGCCGGTGATCAGCGCGGCGGCCAGGCACATCAGCAGGAAGAATGGCAGCGCCGCCATCGCCACGCGGCCTATCGGCTCGCCGGACAGCGACTGGATGACGAACAGGTTGAAGCCCACCGGCGGGGTTATCTGCCCGAGTTCAACCATGATCACCAGGAACACGCCGAACCAGATCGGATCGTAGCCGGCGGCTACGATCACCGGCAGGGTGATCGGCAAGCTCATGACGGTCAGCGAAATGCCGTCGAGGAACATCCCCAGCAGGACATAGAACAGCGCGATGGCCAGCAGGAGCAGCACCGGCGATAGCTGTTGGGCGGCGATCCAGGCTGCCAGCTCGCGGGGCAAATGCAGGTAAGCCATGGCCGCCGACAGCATCGCCGCCGCCACCAGCAGGCTACAGACCATGGCGGAGGTCAGCAGCGTACCTTTGAGCGCATCGAGGATCAGCGCGACGCTCAATTGCCGCTCGGCCGCCAGCAGCACCAGCGAAGCCGTGACGCCGATGGCGGCCGACTCCGACGGGGTCGCGATGCCGCTGTAGATGGCCCCGATGACCAGGCCGATCAGCAGCAGGATCGGCATCAGCAGGCCCAGCGCGGAGAGCAGACTGGTGTCGCCGCGAGGTTCGCGAGGCGCAACCTTGGCGTTGGCAACGGAGCGGATGATGATGAATGCCGAAAACAGCGCCGCCATCATCAGGCCGGGCAGCAGGCCCGCCATGAACAGCTTGATGATGGACACCTCGGCCTGCACGCCATAGACGATCATGATGATCGACGGCGGAATCAGCAGCCCGAGACTGCCCGCGCCGGCCAGCGAGCCGAGCGACAGGTCGCGGTTGTAGCCGCGGTTCGCCAGCTCACGGGTGGTGATCTTGCCCACCGTGGCGGTGGTTGCCGCACTGGAGCCACATACCGAAGCGAACAGCGTCGAGCCGAACACATTGGTGTGCAACAGCCCGCCCGGCAGGTAACGCGTCAGGGGTGCCAGGCCGCGGAACAAACGCTCCGAAATGTCCGAGCGGAAGATCAGCTCGCCCATGAGGATAAACAAGGGAATCGCCGCGAGTTCCCAGCTATTACTGGCGCGAAAGAGGATTTTCGACATCATCAGGCCAATGCGTTCGAACCAGAAGCCGCCGAAGCCCCACAGTGAAAGAATGGCCGCCAGGGCCAGCGCGGCGAATACCCAGACGCCGAGCGCCAGGGTGGTGAGCAGGATCGCGACGACGCCCAGCGCGACTACGATCATCTCCATGCTTGCTCCTTAGGCGCGATAGTCGCCGCGCTGTTGCAGTATCACCAGTGCGCGCACCAACAACGTCAGGCAGAGCATGCAAAGGCCGACCAGCACGGCCGATTCGGGAATCCACAGCGGCGTCTGCGCCATGGTGTCGCTGATCAGATTGCGCTGATAGCTGCGCTGCACGCCCTTGAACCAGATGGCCGCCACCAGCCCGAACGCCGCCAGCGTGGCCAGCGTGGCGGCCAGCTCCAGCGGCCAGCGCCAACGCGGCGCCAGGCGCTCAAGCAGAATCGACACGCGGATCAGCCCGCCCTGTTCCAGCGCGTACGGCAGGCTGAGAAAGATCATCGCGGCCACGGCGTAGCCGATGAATTCATCCAGCACGTAGGTGGACTGGCTGAACAGGCGCAACACCACCTCGGCGAGGATATGGCCCAGCATGTAGACGATGATCAGCATGCTGATGCCCGCGCCGAGACGGTTGAGCCCGCCCGACAGGCGCGCCAGGATTCGGATCACTGCTTGGCCTTCCAGGCCTCGAAGGCGGACATCACCTGCTGGCCTCGCTCACCGGTGTCCTCCAGCCACTCGGCGACCGCCGGCTTGGCGGCGTTGCCGAGGAACGCGCGGAAGTCGTCCGGGATCGGATCGTGGATCGCCACCTTGTGCTCGGCGAGCGTCTCGTAGTTGGCCGCGACACGGCTACGCACCGCCTCCCAGTTGCGCGCCTCAGTGCGTTTGGCCGCCTCGAGGATCGCCGCCTGCGCCTTCTCGGACAGCTCGTCGAAGGCGTCCTTGTTCATGTGCACCATGTTCAGCGGCACGGCGTACTGCACGCCGCTGAAGTCGCTCTGCTGCTCCCAGAAGCTGGCAGCCGCACCGAGGTCGGCCGAGGTCAACACCGCTTCGATGCCGCCGGTGGCCAGCTGCGGAACGACATCGCCCCAGGCCAGGCTGATGGACGCGGCGCCCGCCTCCTTGAAGACCTGCGTGCCAGTGCGGTCGAAGGTGCGGATTTTCAGGTTCTTCAGGCTCTCGGCAGAGACGACGGGCTTCTTGGCCCAGATGCCGGTAGGCGGCCACGGCGAGGAATAGAGCAGGATCTGATCGTTCTTGGCGAAGACCTTTTCATATTCCGGACGCGCGATGTCGTAGAGGGCCTTGGCCTCGTCGATGTTGTCGACGATGAACGGCAGTGACGACAGCAGCAGGATCGGGTCCACCCCACCGAAGAACGCCGCCAGCGTATCGGCGATCTGAACCGCATTGTCCGCCACGGCGTAGAAGTGATCGGGTGATTTGTAGCCCAGGCTGCCACCCATGTGCAGCGTGATGTCCACATCGTCGCCTGCCAGTTCCTCGACCTGCTGGATGAAGAAGCTGTCGCCTTCGACGTGAATGGAGCCGGCGTTGTACTCACTGGAAAAATCCAGCCTCGGCGCCGCCGTTGCGGTGTTCAGGCCGAGCCCCAGGCAAACCGCCAGAGCCAATGTCTTCCATGTACAAGCACGCGTCGCAATCGTAGTCACGTTGGTGTCCTCGGTGGCTGGCAATGTCGCTTCGCGATCCGGGCGTTGCGTAACCTGCGGCCAGACTCGCCCGCCTTGACGGAGCCGGATGCGAAAAGCGCTTCGATTGAGCTTACGGGCTATCTAGCGGCGCCATTAGCCGGAAAAGCGACGGCCAATTGCCAGTGAGCGTCGCGTTTGGCGGTAGGCAAGATGGCCGCAACGGCTAGCTCGGCAAGGAGATGCGGTTTCAGGTGCGAGGCGGTAGTTTTGAGCGGCTGCCCAAACGGCCGGCTGTCCATAACGCGCCGACTCATTTCTCTAGCGGGGAAACACCGTTCTGATAACAGCGCTAAATGTCCGCAAGGCAAGCCATGATGACAACACTCGGTCCGGGGTTCGGGCGCGAGCCGCAGCCCACTTCTTTACTGCCTTCAGTCATTACTGACAGCTATCCGGCCGAGCCGCTCGGGCCTTCCAGCGTGCGCAGACATAGCTGCTCCATGCAGCCAGCCCAGTCCTCCATACGCGCTGGCTCAAGTTGCACCAGCATGGCGTAGCGGCGCCCACCCCAGACTGATAGGTGCAGCGCCTCCAGGGTTGCGGCGTCCGGCTTTACCGGGAGGTCGGTCGCCGCGTCGATCACTCGCTGCCAGGCGCCCAACAGGTCCTCGTATACCCGGCGCTGGTGCTTGGGCTCGGCAACCAGTGTTTCCAGTTCGAGCATGTCCGGGTGAAACCAGGGCAGATGGGAATCAACGCCAGCAAGCGTTCGCACCATGCGCTGGACGCGCAGGGTCCAGGCAATCGCAGTCGGCTTAACTGCCTGTTCGTCGATCGCCTCCAGCAATTGCTCGATGCAATAGCGCACGTATCCCGAATGCAGCGCTTGCTTGCTGGGGAAGTAGTCATAAAGGGTGCCGATGGCCACGCCAGCTTCCAGTGCAACGGCGCGGGTGGTCAGGCGAGACCAGCCATCTCGCTGCCAGATCCGAACATAACTGTCGTAAATCGCCTGCACCGTAAACTTGGCGCGCGCTTGAGTAGGCCGCTTGAGCGGCTTGGCGCTCGGCAATGGTTTGCTCATGAAATCCGAACCCGGCGGCAAAACGGAAAGGCTAGAGTCGGTGTACTCGACTACCAAGCAAAGGTGCCATTGATGAGCCTCATCCGCCAGTTGCAAAACAACAAGAAAGACATGGAACAGACCCGCATTCAGACCCAGCCGATGCCTGAGCTGAAGCCCGGCGAAGTCCTGCTGCGGATCAGCCGCCTGGCCCTGACCACGAACAACGTCACCTACGCAGCGTTCGGCGAAACCCCTCACCTGCGCTACTGGGACTTCTTCCCGACCGGCGACGCCGACTGGTTTCACATGCCCGCGTGGGGATTCGCGGAGATCGTTGAAAGCAACGTCGAGGGCCTGGCGAAGAGCGAGCGCTTCTATGGCTTCTGGCCGATCGCCAGCCACATTGTCATGCAGCCGGTGCGCGTGTCCGAACGCGGTTTCTACGACGGTGCGGAGCATCGACTGGAGCTGACATCGGCTTATAACCAGTACCAACGCATCAGCACCGATGCGGCCTATCGAGCCGAGAATGAGAACTACCAGATGCTGCTGCGTCCGTTGTTCATCACCTCGTTCATGCTGGCGGACTTTCTGGAGGACAACGCCTTCTTCGGTGCGCGGCAGATTGTGATGTCCAGCGCATCGAGCAAGACGGCGTACGGCACGGCGTTCTGCCTGCAAGACAACCCGCCCGTGCAGGTGCTCGGCCTGACCTCCTCCGGTAATACCGACTTCGTACAAACCCTCGGCTGCTATCGCCAAGCGCTCAGCTACGACCAACTCAGCTCGCTTGACCCGAGCGTACCGACGCTCTACGTGGACTTCTCAGGCAGCGCCACACTTCGACAGCAGGTCCACGCGCATTTCAAGGCTTCCCTGGTCTATGACTGTTATGCCGGATCGGCACAGAACCAGGACTATGCAGAACCCGACCAGGCACTAAGTGGTCCTCAGCCACAGCCCTATTTTGCGCCTTATCAGATCAAGAAACGCAACGCCGACTGGGGCGCAGCCGAGGTAACCCGCCGCTTCAACGAGGCGCAGCTCGCGTTTATCGCTCGGGTAAGCGATGCGCAGCAGCCCTGGATGCAAGTCAACGAGCACGCCGGTCTGGAAGCGGCACAATCGCTGGCCGAGTCGCTGATCAAAGGCAACATCAATCCGCTTGAAGGCCACGCCGTGGTACTCGACTAGCGACGCCTCGCTGCCGTAACCGTCACGCCAGCCGCACGCAACACGCCGGTGCGGCTGGCGCACAGCTTTGATTGCCCGACGGCCGCCAGCACACCACTGGCGGATCTGGCTATGGCTTGCCCCCGCCCCAGAGTGGTGGGGGCCCTCCTCAGGGCGTGGCACCCTTCCCTTCATCAGAAGACGCATCGCGCTGCGCATCGACCTTTTCCGCTACCCGGTCAATCGCCTCGAGGATCGCATCCGGCCGCGTGTGGTGCAGCATATGACCCTGGCCGTCGATGATACGTAGCTCGGTGTGGGGCACCTCGGCATGCAAGCGCACCGAATGGGCTTCGGTGTTTACCAGCCGATCTCCGCGCCCGGCGATGATCAGCGTCGGCGCCGCCAGCTGCCCATAACGCTTGCCCAGTGCCTCGGCCGATGCGTTGGTCAGTGCCAGTTCCGCCAGGCTCGCCTGAAGCTGCGAGGGGCGCAGCGCCCGCCAGATCGGAAAGTTTCGGAACTGCTCTGGCACCGGGGCCGGAGCGAATACTCGCCGGAGGAGAACCGGCCACAGGGCTCGGCCTACCAGCGGCGAAACGCCGTAGCGCAGCACGTTGCCAATGACAGGAATTGACGGGGGCAACGCCAGCGGAACACTCGGATAGTAGTAACCGGACTCCAGCACCAACCCGGCTATGGCCTCGGGGAAATCCAGCGCAAGGGCAACGGCCACCATGGCGCCCCAGGAATGCCCAAGCACTAGCGGCCGCTCGGCCCCGACTGCCGCAAAGGCCTGACTGAAAAGACGGGCCTGTTCGGTCGCCGTCCAGCATCGGTCTTCTGGTCGCTCGCTGTAACCGTAGCCCGGGCGGTCGAACACGATGACCCGATACCGCGTTGCCGCCATGTCCACCAGGCCACTGAGCTCGAAATCGGCGGCCATGGAGCTGTTGCCGTGCAACATCACCAGCGGCCGGCCCTGCCCTTTCTCGATGTAGTGCAGCCGCACGACGTCCACTTCCACGAAGCGGCCTGTCGGCGGATGATCTTCCTCGCTCTTGCGGCTGCGATGGTCGATATAGACGGCTGACGCCGCCAGGGCGAGTGCACTACGGATCAGCAAGGGCAGTGACATGAATTGTCTCCGGGTTGTCGTTCTCCTTGAGAGCAGATCGGGCCTCAGCTGTTCCAAGCCGGTGCAGCTTTACCGAGGCCTACCCACGCCTGCGGGACGTCGGCCTCGGCTGCAACTGATCGAGGGCGGCTGAGTTCTGCCTCGCCCATTCGTAGATCATCTCGATGGGTTGGACCATGAGCTTGCCCAGCGGCGAGAGCGCATAGCTCACCGCGGGCGGTACCGTATCGAGCGTATGTCGCTCGATCAGCCCGCTCGACTCCAGGTCGCGTAGGGTCTGCACCAGCATCTTCTTGGAAATGCCCGGCAGGCTTCGATGCAGCGCGCCACTTCGGGCGATGCCGTCGTGCCGCGCCTGCAGCGTGTGCAGAATCATGCTGGTCCACTTGGTCGAGAAGATCTCAAGCACGCGCCGCGGCGCGCAGTCTTCGCGCCATTGTTCTTCGTCAGAGCCCGGTTGCATGGGGGATGGTTACCATTTGGTGCCGACTTGGATCGGCATTTTCGAGTGGGTAAGGTGCAGGCCTGTTTCGTTTTGTGGGGGTCTGAACATGACAAATCAAGCACTGGTGGTCGGCGCGAGTGGAATCGTTGGCAGCGCGGTGTCGCGCCTGCTGGTCAACGAGGGCTGGGCGGTTGCCGGACTGGCGCGGCGGCCGAATGCCGAAGCGGGCGTGACGCCGATCAGCGCGGACCTGCTGGACCCGTCGACGCTGGCATCGCAGCTAAGCGCGGTCGCGCCTACCCACGTGTTTCTGACGACCTGGGCGCGCCAAGCCAGCGAGGCGGAGAATATCCGCGTCAACGCACAGATGGTCCGCAACGTGCTCGAAGCGGTCCGCCCTGCCGGCTCGGTACGCCATGTCGCGCTGGTCACCGGCCTCAAGCATTACCTCGGCCCGTTCGAAGCCTACGGCAAGGGCTCGCTGCCACAAACGCCGTTTCGTGAGGAGCAGGGTCGTCTGGACGTGGAAAACTTCTATTACGCCCAGGAAGATGAGGTGTTTGCAGCAGCAGAGCGTGACGGCTTCAGCTGGAGCATCCACCGGCCACACACCATCACCGGTGTCGCGGTCGGCAATGCAATGAACATGGCGACCACGCTGGCTGTATACGCGTCGATCTGCCGCTTCACCGGTCGACCATTCCGCTTTCCGGGCTCGGACGTCCAGTGGAACAGCCTGACCGACATGACCGATGCAGGCCAGCTCGCCAGACATTTGCGCTGGGCCTCGACCACACCGGCGGCCGCCAACCAGGCGTTCAATATCGTCAATGGCGACGTGTTCCGCTGGCAATGGATGTGGTCGCGCATTGCCGAGTGGTTCGGCATCGAAGCGGCACCGTTCGACGGCCCTGCGCCGCTGGAACAGCAGATGGCGGGCGACGCGGATGTCTGGAAAGATCTGTCGAAGCAGTTCGGCCTGGCCGAAGCGGACATCGACAAACTCATCTCGCCGTGGCACACCGATGCCGATCTGGGGCGGCCCATCGAGGTCGTGACGGACATGTCGAAGAGCCGAAAGCTGGGCTTCGTGGACTACCAGGCGAGTGACGAGGCGTTCTTCAATGTGTTCTCGACATTACGCGCCAGCAAACTCATCCCCTGATCGGAGCCAGTACTGCGGAGCCGCCGACCACGGGGCGGTCCCGTATACTCGCGCATTTTCCGCACGAGTCCTCCCTTGTGAGCAACAAACGATATGCCTGCATCGGCCTGAGCAACCCGAAATCGCCCTCCAACGTGGGGGCGATCATGCGTGCGGCAGGCTGCTATGGCGCCGCCTCGGTGTTCTACACCGGCACCCGCTACGACCGCGCCAAGGATTTCATCACCGACACCAAGAAGGTCCATCAGGACATTCCACTGATCAACATCGATGACCTGCGCAAGATCCTGCCGCTCGGTTGCGTGCCGGTCGCCGTGGAGCTGGTCGAGGGTGCTCGCGCCCTTCCCGAATACACGCACCCGGACCGTGCGCTGTACATCTTCGGCGCCGAAGATGGCTCGCTCAGCAAGGAGATCCGCGACTGGTGCGAAGACGTAGTCCCCACCAACGGCTGCATGAACCTGGCGGCGACGGTCAATGTGGTGCTCTATGACCGCCTGGCCAAAGGCAACAACACCCGCTCCGGCCCCGACTTTGGCGCGGAGCGCAAACCCTATTGATCCGCTGCCGTCAAACCTCAGGCGCCCTGCGTGCTGCCGCCAGTGGTCGCTTGGCTGGCAACAATTTGCGTGCGATATCCACGAACGGCATGACGATCAGGCTGTAGAGCGTCAGGTAACGGTGCGAGACCTGTTCCGAGCCGAAGCGGGATTGCCATCGGCCCGCCTTTGCGTAAACCATGCACCCTGAACGTCAGGCAACATGGGACGATCGACATGACCCAAGCCATCAACGTGCGCAGGCTTACCTCGGCCGACGTGCCGCACATGCGCAGTATGCTGTCCATGTTCGGGCAGGCTTTCGACGACATACCCACCTATACCGCGGACCAGCCCTCGACGCCCTATCTGGGGGATCTGCTGTCGAGCGATACCTTCGTTGCGCTCGCCGCATTTGTCGATGATCGCGTCATCGGAGGGCTGGCCGCCTACGTGCTGCCAAAGTTCGAGCAGCCGAGACGCGAGATCTATGTCTACGACCTGGCAGTCGCGCAATCCCACAGGCGCCTCGGCGTCGCCACGGCGTTGATACGGGCGCTACAACACACGGCCAGGGAATTGGGCGCCTACGTCATCTTTATCCAGGCCGACCATGGTGATGAACCGGCCGTGGCGCTTTACACCAAGCTGGGCGCTCGCGAGGAGGTTCTGCACTTCGATATCAGCCCCGAATCCGAGGATGACACCCCCTGAGGCGATCATTTCTGTAGATCCACCAGGCACCGGCCGGTGCGTTCTCCCGTAGCCCTGCCCGCCCCGCTTTTCCGCACCGAATGACCCTGCCTGGGCAAGCCTAGGCGCGCTTGGCGCGCCCTCGCTTGAGCGTTCCCGGCACCGCCGCTTTCAGCAATCGCTGGAAGGTGGGGCATTCGGCGTGGCTGGGCGCCGGGCAGGCAGCGGCGTGGCGCAGGCCTTTGCTCATGGCGCGAAGGCGTCTGATGGTCGCGTCCAGTTCATCGGCCTTGGCCGCGAGCATCGATCGGTCGATGTCGGGTTTGCCGTTGGGCGCGAACATCGCGCGGATTTCCTCGAGGGTGAACCCGGCCGACTGGCCGAGTGCGATCAACGCCAACTGATCGAGCACCTGCGGCGCGAAACGCCGTCGCTCGCCCGGCCGGCCGAGCGAAGTGATCAGCCCCTTTTCTTCGTAGAAGCGCAGCGCCGACGCCGGTAAACCGGTACGCCTGGCCACATCGGAAATATCCATGAGCGAGCCCCTTGACCTCAAGTTCACTTGAACTTGTAGAGTCGCGCCGAAACACCATTCGGTCAATCAGCGGGAGGTTCCCATGGCAACTCTGACCCACTCACTCATGCTGGCCTGCGGCCTCGGTATCGGCGCCACCGCGGTCATGGATCTGTGGTTGATGCTCCTCAACCGCCTGGGGGTGGTGACCCTCAACTTCGCCTTCATCGGACGCTGGGGCGGCCATCTGCTGCACGGCCAGTGGAGGCACGCGGCAATCGCCAAGTCGTCGCCGATCAGAGGCGAGCTGGCCTTCGGCTGGCTGTTGCATTACGCCACCGGCATCGCCTTCGCCGCGCTGCTGCTCGCCCTGCAAGGCAACGCGTGGGCCTTCGAACCCACCCCGCTGCCTGCGCTGGCTCTGGGGCTCGCCACCGTCATGGTGCCCTTGTTCGTCATTCAGCCTGCCATGGGGTCGGGCTTCGCTGCGCGCCGGACACCCACGCCCCTGAAGAACTGCCTGCGCAGCCTGGCCAACCACGGCGTGTTCGGACTCGGTCTGTACCTGACCGCCGTCGCGCTCGCCGGCTGGCTGAGCTGAACGAACCACCTTTACGACTTCACACACAACCGCAGGAGAACACGCCATGAAACAGATCGCCGTCATCTACCACAGCGCCAAAGGGCACACCGCGCATATCGCCCGAACGATCGTCGAAGGCATCGGCCAGGTGCCCGGTATCGAAGCACAGCTGCTCGAGGCCGGAGCGCTTGTCACCGAGCCGGACGCCGTGCTGCCGTTCGACGGTTTCATTCTCGGCTCGCCAACGTACCTGGGCGGGGTATCCGCACCGGTCAAGGCGTTCATGGATGCCACCGGACCGCTGTGGCGCACGCAGCAGCTACGCGGCAAGTTGGCCGCTGGCTTCACCGTGTCGTCGCTACCGGCCGGTGACAAGCAGTCGACACTGCTGTCGATGTTCACCTTCTGCATGCAGCACGGGATGCTCTGGGTGGGTAACCCGATCCTGCCGGAGCAGCATCAGGGTGTGCCTTATGACGAGGCTGCCAATCGCCTGGGCTCCTGGTCCGGGCTGATGGCTCAGGCGGACAAGCAGTCGTCAGCCGATGCCTTCGCGCCGGGCGATATCAAGACGGCGCGGATGTTCGGACAGTACTTTGCCGAAACGTTGTTGCGCCTGCACGGCCAGGTGTCAGTCACCGCGAAACAGGAGGCACGCCCATGATCGCCCGTCGATACGCCCCGCTGCTGTTCGCCCTGCTGCTCTCCGGGTTCATGTCGCTGATGGTATCCGGCATCTCGACACTGCGCGCGACAGGTCCGGTGCCCGGCTTTTTCGGGCTCTGGATCAGCGCATGGCTGGCCGCCTGGCTGTTCGCCTTTCCTGCGGTGCTGCTGGTCACGCCGTTGGCCCGTCGCGCGGTCGAGCGGCTGGTCAAGGCCGAGTGATTGGCAGGTCCGTCCCGACGTGGCGAGCTGTCCCGCCACATCGGCGCAGGAGCTGCCGGCTCGCCGCCTGCGTCATGCGATGGGATGGGCTGGAAATGACGCGTGGAAAAGGCTTCGCCGTTTTCCACCCTACGCCCCCGACCAATGCAGCTGCTCTGCTAGGCTCAGTCGTTCGTTCATCAGTGAAGAAACCACAACCATGTACGGTCTGATAGCAAAGATTAACGTTGTGTCAGGTCAGCGTGACGCGCTGATCGCCATTCTCATCGAGGGTATCAGCGGCATGCCGGGTTGCCTGAGCTATGTGGTAGCGCAAGACCCGACCGATCCTGATGCCATCTGGGTGACCGAGGTGTGGGACAGCCAACACAGCCATCAGGCCTCTTTGTCATTGCCCTCGGTTCAGCAAGCCATTTCACGCGGCAAGCCGCTCATCAGCGGTTTCGGCGAGCGCTTCGAGACCCAGCCCGTGGGAGGTTACGGGCTGGGCGGCTAGCCTGCATGCCTGCCGCACTACGAAACCTGGAGGGCAACCATGACCGGCGCCGAGCTCACCGATCGCTACCGCAGCTATATCGCCTGTCTGAATAGTCAGAACTGGCCGGAGCTGGGCCGTTTCGTCGATGACGAGGTGCAGTACAACGGTCAACCAGTCGGGCTGAACGGGTATCGCAGAATGCTTGAGGACGACTTCCGGGCGATTCCGGATCTGCGTTTCAACGTGGATCTGCTGGTAGCCGAGCCGCCTCGCGTGGCGTGCCGGCTACTGTTCGATTGCACGCCAACAGGCACGCTGTTCGGCTTTCCGGTCAACGGCAAGAGGGTCGCCTTCAGCGAAAACGTGTTCTACGAATTCCACAACGAGAAAATCCGGCAGGTTTGGTCGGTGATCGATAAAACCGCGGTTGGCGCTCAGCTCTAGTACCCGAGGCGCGCGGCAGCTACGGGCCGCTTGCAGGGCCAATGCGCCGAAGCGCCGCAGGACAGTCCGCATAGCCGATCGGCCCTGCCTCCGGTTGCCATTCAGGAAATATCGATCTGATAGCGGAACCCCTCGGCCGCCGCACGGGAGATTCGATACTCCAGCGCGGATCGATCGTAGCCCAGTGCCGTGCGCTCGATGATCACCATCGGAGCACCCTCATCGATAGCGAGGGTTTTCGCCATGGTGGTGTCGGCAGCGCCAACGGTGAGGGTCTCCTTGGCCGAGGCGATGCACTGCCCGCACTGTTGCTCGTACAACGGATAGAGCAGCGGGCCGAACTGCTCGGAATCGAACGCCATCAGCGCGCCGAAGCGCGTGGCAGGCAGCCAGATTTCCTCATGAAACAGCGTGCGGCCTTCGACCGTGCGCAAGCGCTCCATATGCACGACCTGCTCACCCTCGCCCAACCCGAGTGCCTTCGCTACCCGTTGCGACGGCTTTTGCAGCGTTTTGGACAGGATCCGGCTGGTTGGCAGTTCGCGCCCACCGCTGGCATCCACCTGGCGGAAAAAGCGCGCCAGCGAGGCATCGAAGTTGGGGCGCCGCACGAAAGTGCCGCGACCCTGGCTGCGCAGTAGCAAGCCTTCGTTGACCAGCGTATCCACCGCCTTGCGCACCGTGCCAATGGCCACGCCATAGAGCTTGGTCAGCTCCGCTTCGGTCGGAATGGGCGCACCGGGCGTCCACTCGCCGGCAGCAATCTTGGCCAACATCTCTTCCCGCAGGCGCTGATAGAGCGGCAAGCGCTCGTCGTATCCGAGTGTCGAGGCATTCATCGTTTCATCGATCCTGTTCTGGGCGTAATCACTTTACCACCGCCCCGCCGATTGACAGATATCCACCGCTGCATATATGGTCATCTATTCATATATATGACTATATGTCAGCACGAAGATATGACCGCAAGCGTCAGCTTGTGTTTCGCGACCTGATCTCAGCGAACGCAAGGACGTGCGTCACAACAACAATCGACCAGGGTTTAGCTTATGACCGGCCTTAAACCGCTCACCCTCACCGGCGTCGACACGCACGCCCACATCTTCCGTCAGGACCTGCCGATGGCGGCGGATCGCCGTTACAGCCCGCACTACGACGCCCAGGTGGAGCAGTTCCTGGACCATCTCGATCGCAACGGGCTGTCGCACGGGGTATTGATCCAGCCGAGCTTTCTGGGAACCGACAACCGGTTCATGCTCGATGCGCTCCGTCGGTATCCGCAGCGCCTGCGCGGCGTCGCGGTGGTCGATGCGGATATCAGCGAGACGCAACTGGACGAGCTGGCCGAGGCCGGTGTGGTGGGCGTTCGCCTGAATCTCATCGGCAAGCCCTTGACCGACTACCGAGGCCCTGTCTGGCAGGCCCTGTTCAAGCGGCTGGCGGTGCGCGGCTGGCAGGTCGAAATCCAGCGTGGCATCGAGGATCTGGCGCTGATCGTGCCGTCGATCCTGGAAAGTGGCGTTCAGCTGGTCATCGACCATTTCGGCCTGCCAACCGGTGGCATCGATGCCGAGAAGCCCAACCACAGAGCCTTCCTCGACGTGCTGGCAGACCCGCGCGTATGGCTCAAGCTGTCGGCGCCCTACCGCAGCCGGTCGAGTCTCGCCCATGCCTCGCAAGTCTTGGCGCAGGTACGCGAGGCCAGCGGCGGCATCGAGCGATTCCTCTGGGGTAGCGACTGGCCCAATACCCAGTTCGAAGATCAGACCGACTATGACCGACAGCTCGCCTTCATCGAGGCACTGCTGCCGGATGCGCGCGAGCGTGCCCAAGTGCTGATGAATAACCCGGCGAAGCTGTTCGGCTTCGACGTTTCCCGCTAAACGATCCATAACAACAATAGGACCTTCATCATGATGAGCCTGCTCGTCGTCGCGGCAATCGTTGTCGCCGTCGCCCTCGGCTACAAGACCAAGATCAATATTGGTCTGTTCGCCATCGCCTTCGCCTACCTGATCGGCTGTTTCGGTATGGGCCTCAGCCCGTCCGAGGTCATCGGCATGTGGCCGTTGAAGATCTTCTTCATCATCTTCTCGGTCTGCCTGTTCTACAGCTTCGCCACGGTCAACGGCACGCTGGAGAAGCTGGCCGAGCACCTGATCTATCACTGCCGATCGGTGCCGCAGCTCTTGCCGTTCGCCGTCTTCTTCACCGCCACCGTCATCTCGGCAATGGGCGCCGGTTACTACACGGTGCTGGCGTTCATGGCGCCGATCACCCTGCTGCTGTGCGAGCGCACTGGCATGAGCCTGATCGCCGGCGGGATGGCGGTGAACTACGGCGCCTTGAGCGGGGCCAACTTCGTCTCCAGCCAGAGCGGCATCATCTTCCGCGGCTTGATGGTCAATGCCGGCATTCCGGAGAACGATGCCTTCATCAATGCCGCAGGCATCTTCGCCAGTACGCTGGTGATCCCGCTGCTGGTGATCTCGGTGCTGGTGTTCCTGACCGGACATGGCAAGGCGATGAAGGCATCGACCTATGTGGCGACCGAGCCGACACCGCTGAACCGCGAGCAGAAGATGACCCTGTGGCTGACATTGACCATGATGGCCATCGTGCTGGCGGCGCCGATCGCGCATATCGTCCTGCCCGACAACGCAACCGTCAGCTTCATCAATTCGAAGATGGATATCGGCCTGATCGCCAGCCTGTTTTCGGTCGTCGCCCTGCTGCTGAAGCTGGGCGACGAGCGCAAGGCCATGGCGTCGGTGCCCTGGGCCACGCTGATCATGATCTGCGGCGTGGGCATGCTGATTTCGGTCGCCATCAAGGCCGGCACCATCGACCTGTTGGCATCCTGGATGGGCACCAGCATCCCGCCGATCATGGTGCCAATCGTTTTCGGCATCGTCGCGGCGTTCATGTCGCTGTTCTCCAGCACGCTCGGCGTCGTCACGCCGGCGCTGTTCCCGATGGTGCCGCCGATTGCTTCGGCACTGGGACTCGACCCGATGATCCTGTTCATCGCCATCGTCGTCGGTGCGCAAGCCACCTCGATCTCGCCGTTCTCTTCCGGTGGCAGCCTGATCCTGGGCTCCTGCCCCACGGAACAGAGCCGCACCTCGCTGTTCCCGCAGCTGCTGTTCCGCGCCGCGCCCCTGGGCTTTGTCGCGGCGCTGATCTTCAACGCACTGCTGACCTTCGTCTACTGACCCCGCGCGATAGTCCGGCGCCTGGCGCCGGGCCACACCCTGCCCTTTTCGCACGGGGCAACGCCAAGAGGATCGGCACCGGAACCCACTTATGGACAGGAGGAAACATTAATGAAGAACTGGTTCGCCGATATCAGCATGACCCGGAAGCTGGCGATCGGCTTCGGCTCGGTGCTTCTGCTCACCGCTGCGTTGGCCGTCTATGGCTGGCTCAGCCTGGGCAGCGTGACGCACCGCGGCGCCTTGATGGGGCAGATCGCCTCGTTGAATGAATCGCTGGGCGAACTGAGAATCGCGCGCCTGCAATACATGCTGGACAACGGCGAGGAGAAGTCGGCCGAGGCCGTGAACGACGCGCTGGACCGATTTGCAGCGCGGCTCGAAGCGATCTCGCCAAACTTCTCCGGCCCCGAGAATGTGGCGCACCTGCGCCAACAAGGCGAGCAGATCCAAGGCTATCGCGCCTCGCTGAAGAAGATGCGCGACGCCTATGCAGCCGGCAATGCCGCCCGAGCGGACATGGGCAAGTACGCCGCGCTCGCCAGTGAGCCCATCGACGCCATGGGCAAGACGGTGGAGCGGATGCCGGCCGACGCCGAAAACCGCTACGCGGGGCTAAAGGCGATCTCCGAGCTGCGCATGGACTGGCAGCTGGTGCGCTACCAGATGCGTGGCTACAACACGACACCCACCCAAGCGGTCGCCGCCAAGGTCGAGCAGCAAATTGCCCAGGCCCGACAATCGGCTGCGCAGCTCAAAGCCGTGCTCGGCGAGCGCTTTTCCGCGCAGGTGGCCATTACCGAGCAGGCGCTCGACGGATATCTCGTCGCCCTCAAAGCGGTCGTCGCTCAAACCGAAGCGATCGCCACGGCACGCCAGGAAATGGCGAGCCAGACGGACGAGATCAACCGGCTCAGCATGCTCCTGACCCAGTTCCAGAGCGCCAGCCTGGATCAGGAGACCACCCAGGCTCGGACGACTCAAGTCACGGTTGCGGCGCTCGCGCTGCTCATCGGTCTGCTGGCTGCCTGGCTGATCATCCGGCAAATCACCCAGCCTCTGGCAGAGACGCTTGCGGTCGTCCGGAATATCGCCGCAGGCGATTTGACCGACCAACGCCGCATCGAGCGCAAGGATGAAATGGGCGCGCTGCAGCAGGGCGTAATGGGCATGGCGGCGACCTTGCGTGAGCTCATCAGCGGTATCCGCGACAGCGTTACCCAGATGGCCAGTGCCGCCGAACAGCTGTCGGCTATCACCGAGCAGACCAGCGTCGGCATGAACGGTCAGAAGATCGAGACCGATCAGGTCGCAACGGCGATGCACGAAATGTCCGCCACGGTGCAGGAAGTCGCGCGCAATGCCGAGGAAGCGTCGCAAGCGGCCAGTGACGCGGATCGCGAAGCACGTTCGGGCGACGCGGTGGTGGCCGAGGCGGTCGCCCAGATCGAACGCTTGTCCCAGGAAATGCTGCGCTCCACCGAAGCCATGGCCAAGCTGGAGTCGGAAAGCAACCGAATCGGCAGCGTCATGGACGTGATCAAGACGGTGGCCGAGCAAACCAACCTGCTCGCGCTCAATGCGGCGATCGAGGCCGCCCGTGCCGGTGAGGCGGGACGTGGCTTCGCGGTGGTGGCCGACGAGGTTCGCGGCCTGGCTCAACGCACGCAGAAATCGACCGAAGAAATCGAGCAGTTGGTGGCCGGTCTGCAACAGGGCACGCAACAGGTGGCCGTCGCGATGCAGAACAGCCACAACCTGACCGAAAGCAGCGTCGAGCTCACGCGCAAGGCCGGACTGGCGCTCAACGACATCACCGCCAAGGTCTCGAACATCCAGGCAATGAACCAGCAGATCGCCGCCGCTGCCGAGGAGCAAGGCGCCGTCGCCGACGAGATCAGTCGCAGCGTGATCAATGTGCGCGACATTTCCGAGCAGACCGCTACGGCCAGTGACGAGACCGCAGCATCGAGTGTCGAACTGGCTCGCCTTGGCAATGAGTTGCAGGCGATGGTCAGCCGCTTCCGCGTATAAGGCGACGCCTGTCGCTCACCAGAGCGAATCAATGCAGCCAATCGAAGCCTTGGATACTCACTGCGCCCTGCGAGGTTAGCGGCCCCGCATAGCGCAGATGAGCATCCAGGTGTCGACCCCAGACAATTGACCCACGTAACGCCGCTCTATGGTGGGCGACCTTTTCCGTCTCACCAGGAGCGCCCATGGCCAACCCACCGATCACCGTATTGCGCGATACCCAGCCCATGCCTGTCGTCGATGCCTGCAAATGGGAGCGAATCGAAGGAGAGCCGCACACCGTCAACCTCAATGCCTACACCTCGGATGACGGCAGCAAGATCATGGGGACCTGGATCTGCACGCCCGGCAAATGGCGCGTCGAGTACGTCAAATGGGAGTACTGCCATTTTCAGGAAGGCTACTGCATCATCACGCCGGACGGCATGGAGCCCATCCACCTCAAGGCCGGCGATATCTTCGTGGTCGAGCCTGGCATGAAGGGCACCTGGGAAGTCGTCGAGACCGTCCGCAAGTACTTCGTCTTCGCCTGATCGGCACCAGACAAGCGTTCCCATGCCTGGCGTGGGAACGCCTCCGGCTCCTGCTCTTACCCCGCTGGCCTGCTGAAAGCGACTCGCGCTTCTGCCGAACGTCCACAGCGCTACCCCGGCAGTGTCCCCCCTCAGAGCCCGAACATCAGCGCCCGATGCGCACCGGCACCCGCCATAGCGCCATCGCCTACCGCCAAGGGCACCGACCCCGCTGCTCGTGCCGCGTCGCCGCAGGCAAATACACCAGGGACTGACGTGGCCTTGGTGAAGTCGGTCTTGATGAAAGGACCGAGCGGGCCCTCTTCCATGGCACAACCCAGTTGCCCGACCAGTGCCGAGACGCGCATACGCGGCGCGAGGAAGAGGCCATCGAATGACAACTGGCGGCCATCGGCCAACTCCACGTTCATCGGTTCCCCCTCTTTCAGGCGGAGGACCTGGGTGCGCTCCAGCGCAACACCTCGCGCGTCGAGCTGGGCCAGTTCCTCAGCGGAGGGCTCGAACACATCGTTGAGCAGCAACGTCGTGCGGCCCCAATCCGGCAGCATCAGCGCCTGATGCATCGACAGCGCAGAGGTCGCCAGTACGCCGATCCGCCCCTGGTTGAGTTCGTAGCCGTGGCAATACGGACAATGGAAAACCTGTTTGCCCCACCGCTCGGCCAGCCCCGGAAGCGCGGGGAGCTCATCGACGACGCCGTTGGCCAGAATCAACAGGCGTGCTCGATGCTGATTCCCGCGGCCATCGGTGACGCAGAAGCCCTCGCCGTCGCGCTCGGCCCGCAGTGCCTCGGCATACAGCCAGTCGACGGTTTCATAGTCCATCAGTTGGGCACGGCCTTCGGCGGCAATGTCATCCGGGGAGGCGCCATCCTGGGTCAGAAAACCATGGGATGTCGCAGCGAAACGGTTGCGCCGCAGGCCCGCATCGATCACCAGCACCCGCCGGCGGGCCCGTGCCAAGGGTAGCCCTGCCGATAATCCCGCATAGCTCCCACCGATAATGATCACGTCGTAGAACATAGCGCTCGCCTCTTCGATTATTTATGTATCTTTTAAAGTTACACTAATAATCGAACGAAAAGAAACTGTCTTTCAGTGATGCTTCAGACGAGGTGATCAGTGGGGCTTATGCGTGGCGGGCATCGCCTGGCAGGTGCTGTACAGCGTGTTGAATTCGTTCGACAGGTTGGCCAGGGTCAGCGAACCCAGCCGTTGCAGCAGCAGGGTTTCAGCCTGTTGCAAGGCGTCTTCGAGCGCCGAGTTGACCACCCGCTCGACCAGGCAATCAGGGTTGTCGCGGTCCGCGCCGATGGCAAAGATGCGCGGACCGCCGACGGCATGATAGATGTCCAGCAGCGTGACCTGCTGCAGATCGACCGAAAGGCTCCAGCCACCGTTGTAGCCCTTATCGGCGCGCACATAGCCGGCTTGCCTCAGGCCCGTCATGGTGCGCCGGACGACCGCCGCGTTGGTCCCGAGCATCTGCGCGATCTGCTCGGAGGTGACCGGGCGCTCGTCACGCGCCATGTGCAGCAGGACGTGAAGCATGCGGGAAAGGCGGCTATCGGTTCTCATGGCGGGCTTCGATCGGTGGCAAGGTCGGCTCGCACCATACCTCGCAACCGCTGCGAAGGCCACGCAGTAGGTGGTCGACGCCAGGCTCTGTACGAAAAGTCGTCGAGCGAAGGTCAGGCAAGGCGAAAACGCTCGAAGAAGCGCAGTTTACGCAGTGTAAATGA
This sequence comes from Stutzerimonas stutzeri, assembly GCF_019090095.1. Lineage (NCBI taxonomy): Bacteria > Pseudomonadati > Pseudomonadota > Gammaproteobacteria > Pseudomonadales > Pseudomonadaceae > Stutzerimonas > Stutzerimonas stutzeri. Next base: position 1,495,505 of record NZ_JAGQFP010000001.1, read on the forward strand.
GCATTCTGACCGGGCTGGCGTACCAGAGCGATTTCAACGCAGCATCACCGAGCGCACGCACTTTTCGTACAAAGCCTATGGCAGATAAGGTTGGATGTTACTCAACGCCCGCTCTACGTAATCCGACTTTTCCCCTACGGGTGCGACGTAATGCAACGCCTCGGCTGCAGCATCGGGCCCTACCAGTCGCGCCAGAGTCCATGCCGCGAGGTAGACGGAAGCCAGGCAGCCACCGGCTGTCGCCAGATTGCCGCGGGCGAAGAAGGGTTGCTCGAGCACCTCGATGCCGGCTTCCTGTATCCAAGGCTTGGTGGTGAGGTCGGTGCAGCCGGGCACGCCGTTGAGTAAACCCAGCTTCGCCAGGATCAATGTGCCGGAGCACTGGGCACCAATCAGCTGCCGCTCGGTATCGAGCCGGGCCAGCACCTGCATCACGGCCGTATCCTCGGCAATCTCGCGGGTCTTGATGCCACTGCCGACCAGCACCGCATCGAATGACTCGATCTCATCCAGAGCAGCTTGGCGATGCAGCCGCACCCCATTCATCGACGTCACCGTTTCACTCGGTGACGCCAGGGAGACGCGCCATCCCGGCTGCCTGACACGATTCAGAATGCCCAGGGCAATGAGCGAATCCAGTTCGTTGAAGCCGTCGAAGGTCAGAATGGCGATATGCATGGCGAGGCTCGGCGCTGAGTGTTCGGCTCATTCTCAGCGCGACGCGGATCGGCGAGCAGGCACAGTTGCCCGTCGCGATACCGGTACAGGCCCACAACGATACAGCCTCGATCGGCGGGTCTGGCCGTTCAGGACTGTTTGGCCAGCACTAGCACGAACCCCACCACGATCCCGGCCAGCGCGATCATCCAGCCAATCCGGTGCGCACGGTTCTTTTCAGCTTGGCGAACGGGATCTACGGGTTTCTTTTTTCTCACGGTTTCACTGCCTCTCGCTGAATAGGGCGCGCTCCAGGAGCAAACCGCCCCAAACGCAACGCGCGCCTTTGTAGGGCGTGAGCGCGGGATTGTCCAGCGAGCCGCCTGTCCTTTACCGTGAAATACGCCTGGGCTGCTACCGCGAAACTACCCCAGCGGGCTTTCTCCTGGATTCGGTTCATTACCGGGATCACCGCCCGCGTCCGGCTCGGCCGAATCACCCGGCTCGGGCGCATCGCCGTACTCATCGTAATCCGCAGGTGTCAGGCCATCCTTGAGTGGGTCTTTCGGATCGGTCATGTCAGCGCTCCTCTTCGCGGCGAAAAGACCAGAACGACTTCCCTCTTTTGATGCATGAGCCGCTTCATCGTTCGCCGTCGGCGAGCTAGTGCGCGTCGGGTCGTACTTGGCACGGACTTACCGCTTGTGCACCCATGGCGGACCGCAAGCGCGGTTGGCTCAAGGAGATCGCTTCGTGACTGTCCGAGCCGGAGGCCTGCCGGCTGCTTCGCCTGTCTTGGCGAAAGCCTTGATCACGTCGCGTACGACCTTACGCTGCTCGGTTGGCAGTGCCAGGAAGGCGTCGATGGCCTCTCGGTCGTCATAGAAAGCAGGGTCTTCCCACTGCGCCCGCTGCTCACGGATCGCAGTCACCGCCCTGTCACCAAATCGCAGGGCCTGGGGCTCGACTTTCAACCACTGCGCGATAACCTGAAGCTTGTCCTGCGAGGGGATGGATTTTCCGCCGAGCCAACGTGAAACAGCCTGAAAGGTCACCGACCGTCCCCAGTATCGCGAATTGAACTCGCGCTCCAGAACAGCAGGGCGATCAGGGTATCCCGCGGCAAGCATCGCAGTGCGCAGGCGTTCGGCAAATTCCATCTTCTCGTTCATGGAGTGGACGTTAAATTCCAGCCCCACACACAACTGAACATGCTGTTGTGCTTAAAACTGAATTCATGATTTCATTTCCCAAGAATGCTGTGAAGGACGGCGGCAAGTCGTTCGATCACAGGCAATGCGCTTCGTATCCTGAGGCCGTGCACGATAGACCGGCGCATCGAATGCGGAGCAGAAAGGAAACGACTGGAGAAGCCTGACGCCAATGCGGTTCGGGCAGCACGAGGACAAGGAATGCCTACCCTTCATTACCTGAATTTCGAGGGTCACGACCTTTGCGTAGCGCATCGACCAGACGGCCTTGTGCTGCTGGACGGTACCGCGCTGGCACGTTTGCTCGGATACGCCGACGAACTCGGCGCTCTGCATTCACATTGCCGGGTCGAGGGTTTCTTTTTCGGCAACCAGCCTGGCCCAACGATCTGGATCGATATACACAACACCTACTGTTTGGTGTTTCACAGCGAGTCGTCGGCAGCCAAGCGCCTTGGCTGTTGGATCAGTCACTGGTTGCTGCCGCGCTTCAGCAATCAACGCTCGCAGCCCCACGTGCGAAAGGCCGTTGTCGGTGAGCAGCCCCTACGGGTATTGAGCTGGCGGGACGAGTGCTGGGTTTCGCTTCACGGAGCGATACGGCTACTCCGCGCTGCTGACCAGAATGTCGTCAAAGCACTCGCGGACTTACGCAACTTTCGCTAATGCCAAGAACAAATGCGCAGCTCAACGCCGAACCCTAATTGCGCCTGAGCGGATGCCCAGGGGGCGATAGCGCAGCGTCTCGGCCCGCCTGTTCATCGATCGCCAAACATGCCCACCCAGTAGATTCCCGCATCGCTCTGCGGGTCCACCGCATAGGCGGCGCCCAGCTCGCTGAACTGCGGGTTCATCAAATTGGCGCAATGCCCCGGGCTGGCCAACCAGCCTTCGACGACGCCGCGTGGCCGGTCCAGCGCGGCGGCAATGTTCTGACCGACCGGTGTACCGGTATAGCCTGCAAGTTCGGCCCTGTCGCCCGGCGTGCGGCCATCGCGATCGAGGGGGCTGAAGAAATTGCCGTTGGCCATGGCGCGGCTATGGGCTTCGGCGACGGTGGCGAGCGTCGCGTTCCACCTCAGCGGCGGTGCCGCGGCAAACGACTTGCCAGCGCACTGGCGTGCCTGTCCGCGCACGCGATTGACCTCATCGAGCAGCTTCTGCCCTTCCGTCTGCCAGTCCCTCAGATGCCCACCGAGCAGCGACCGCGCCACGACGATGCGCCAGTCGCGACCCTCACGGCTGACAGCCACATCGGCATACTGCGGATCGAGCAGCACACGGCAGAAGCTTTCCCGCAACGCCTGCATGGCTGCTTGCGCGTCACGCGGGCCGGACAGGCTGATGGCTTGCACATTGGCCATCGGATAACCGGCGCGCGCCAATGAATCCTGCAGATCCCCGGCACCGGTCACCGGCAATCGCAGACGTGAATCGGGCGAGAGCGGTGTCAGCTCCTCGCTCGCACGGTCGCCGCAGCGCTGCACCTCGCTGCGATAGGCATTGATCGAATCGATCAGCTGCGCCTCCCCGCCCACATCGGCAGCGGCAGCAAGGCGGCCGCCAACGAGCAGTGCGATCAGACACAAAGAAGACGAAAGCAGGCGCACAGCATCTCTCCAGCAACAGGTGGGCAGATGCTGAAGATGCACCTGCCATACCCCGTAAGTCGAGTCCGTGCGGCAAAACGCTACCTATCGCGGCCTACTTGCCGCCTGGCGATGACTCCAACTTATAATAGTTCTTATTTGCACCGGAGCCTTCCATTGGCAACTTGCGCAGCTCAACGGCTTCTGGCTATCGAAGACGACCCCATTCTGGGGCCGCACCTGAAAAACTCTCTGGAGAACCGTGGGTTCGACGTGACGCTCGCCGGTGACGGTTCGACCGGCCTGGCACTGGCGCGAGCGTCGACCTACGACCTGATTCTGCTGGATGTGATGCTGCCGGAACTCAGCGGCATGGAACTGCTGACCCGGCTGCGACAGCAGCGCCGCACCCCGGTGCTGATGATGTCCGCGCTGGGCAACGAGGCGCACCGCATCCAGGGCTTCGACAGTGGTGCCGATGACTACCTGCCCAAGCCCTTCAGCATCGAAGAACTGCAGGTGCGCATCGCCGCCATCCTGCGCCGGGTGGCCTATGAGCGCAGTGCCGCGCCAGCGGTCGTAAACGACTCGGTACGCTTCGACGATCAGCGCTGTGATCTGCGCTACGAGGAGCGCTGGGTCGGCCTGACGGCCACCGAATACCGGTTGATGAAGGTGCTGCACGACGCTGCCGGGGAAGTACTGAGCAAGCCGTTTCTCTACCAGCAGGCGCTGCGCCGCGGTTATTCGCAGCATGATCGCAGCCTGGACATGCATGTCAGCAACATACGCCGCAAGCTCGTGCGCGAGCAGGTGGCGGCGCTGCGCCTGGAATCGGTATGGGGCAAGGGGTACGTGCTGGATCTGCAGGCCGACTGATGCCCAATCGTCATTCGCTGTTCTGGCGCCTGGTGGTGCTGGTCGCGGGCTTCTGCCTGGCCATGATCTGGGCCGGCGGCTACGTCGGCCACCATATCGACCGGTCCAGCGCTTATCTGTCGCCGGAGGCTCACGACACGCTCGCCCGCTATGCCGACGAGGCCCAGGCCGCGTTGCAAGCCGGACCGCAAGCGCTGGCTCGCTGGCTGGCCGCCATGCGCCAGCGCGAACCGGGCTGGCTGGTCGTGGTGGACGAACAGCTGCAACCCCTCGGCGGCCAAACCCTGACCGCCGCGGAGCGGCAGGGGCTCACCTTCGTGCGGCACTACGAGTGGCCAATGAGCCGCCGCTACGAAGGCCTGCCGCTGATTTCCGTGCCGATCGCCGACAGCGGCGCGCAGCTGATCATGCGGCTACCGGAACGCTTCCGTCCGTGGCGCCACTATGCGCTGCTCAGGGCCGGCGCGGTGTATCTGCCGCCGGTGCTGCTGTCCATCCTGTTCTGCTGGTTGCTCTATCGCCTGCTGGTCTCGCCATTGGACAGCTTGCGGCGACAGGCCAACGCACTGCGGGGCAACCGTCTCGACTCGCTGCTGCCGCCCGCCATCGCCCGGCGCCACGATGAACTCGGCGAGCTGGGCCGCTCGCTGGAATACCTGACCCAGCGCCTGCGCGATTCGATCAGTCAGCAACAGCAGCTGCTGCGCGACCTATCCCATGAACTGCGCACCCCGCTCAGCCGCTTGCGCGTGGCCTGCGAAAGCGAGCTCGATACCGAGGAGTTGCGCAGCCGAACCGACCGCGAGATCACCCGTATGCAGCAGCTGGTCGACAGCACGCTAGAGTTCGCCTGGCTGGACAGCGAGCAGCCTCGCTTCGAATGCGAGCCGGTCAATGTCGCGGCGCTGTGGGACGTGATCAGCGAGAACGCGTGCTTCGAAGCCGGCTGGTCCCGCGAACGCATCCGCGCGCAGGTACCGGAAGATTGCCAGGTCCTGGGCAACCTCAACGCACTGGCACAGGCCATGGAAAACATTCTGCGCAATGCCATCCGCTACTCCCCCGCCCAAGGAACGGTGTGCCTGACCGCCGACCGTGACGGGGACCACTGGCAACTGCGCATCGAGGACCAGGGGCCGGGTGTGCCGCCGGACCGATTGTCGGTGATCTTCCTGCCCTTCGCGCGTCTTTGCGCGGCCCGCCCCGGCGGCGACGGTTTCGGCCTGGGCCTGGCGATCGCGCGTGGCATGGTGCAGATGCAGGGCGGCACCCTCTGGGCGGAAAACGGCGAAACCGGCCTGCGCATGACCATCCGTCTGCGAAGTGTATAGATTGTAAATGCGCTTTACTCTCAAATGAGAATGCTTAGCATTGCGGCCACATAGCGGCGCTCAGTGTGCTCGCCGATACGTGGCGAGTCTCCGGCCGCAGACTCGGCAGGCTTCTCAGGGAGGTGGCAGTAAATGGTGGTTTTCAATCGGCATCGTCTGGCTTGCGCAATCGCTGTAGCCACCTGGATGAGCACGCCGGCCAGCGCCGAAGAGGCGGTCGAACTGTCGAACGTCGTGGTCACCGCGTCGGGCTTCCAGCAGCAGATCAAGGAGGCGCCTGCCTCCATCTCGGTGGTGACACGAGATCAGCTGGAGAAGAAATCCTACCGCGACGTCACGGATGCGCTACGGGATATTCCCGGTGTGGTCATCACCGGCGGCGCCAGTTCCAGCGATATCAGCATTCGCGGCATGGCCTCCAAATACACGCTGATTCTCATCGACGGCAAGCGCATGGAGTCGCGGGCGACGCGCCCCAACAGCGACGGCCCCGGCATCGAGCAAGGCTGGACGCCTCCGCTGGAAGCCATCGAGCGCATCGAGGTCGTGCGTGGTCCGATGTCGTCCCTGTATGGCTCCGATGCCATGGGCGGGGTGATCAACATTATTACCCGCAAGGTGGCCGACACCTGGCATGGCGGCGTTCGCACCGAGAAAACCTTCCAGGACCGCTCCGACTCCGGCGATTACCATAGCCTCAACGGCTATCTCTCCGGACCTCTGGTCGATGGCCTGCTGGGCCTGCAGGTCTACGGACAGACGTCTCGTCGAGACGAAGACGATATTCCCCGCGGCTTCAACGAGCAGAAGACCGAAAGCGGTACGGTCAAATTGTCGTTCACGCCCAATGCGGCCAACGACATCGTGCTGGAAGCAGGCAAAACCGAGCAGGAACGCAACGCCAGCCTGGGTCGCTCAGGCACGGGCAACAGCGACTCGCTGTCGGACTACGACCGTACGCACTACGCCATCAGCCACACAGGCCGTTGGGCTTCCGGTCAGTCGGAAACCTACCTGCAGCAGGAGCGCATCGAGAACCCGGGTCGCGAAATGGAGCTGGAGAACAGCGTCTTCAATACGCAGAGCTCGCTGTTCCTGGGCGATCACATCGCCACGCTCGGCGGCCAATACCGCTACGAGGACCTCTCCGACAAGGGCAACCAGCTGGCCGGCGCCGAAGACCTGACCCGTCTGACACGCTGGTCCTGGGCGCTGTTCGCCGAAGATGAGTGGAGCCTGACCGATCGCTTCGCCCTGACTACCGGCTTGCGCATGGACCGCGATGAAAACTACGGCACCCATTGGTCCCCGCGCGTGTACGGGGTTTGGCAAGCGGCGGAACAATGGACGGTGAAAGGCGGCATATCCAGCGGCTATCGCTCGCCTGACATCCGCGCCGCGGTGGACAACTGGGGGCAGATCACCGGCGGCGGCCGAGGCGACCCGGCCGTGATCGTCGGTAATTCCTCACTCAAGCCAGAGGAAACACTCAGCCAGGAAATCGGGGTGCTGTGGGATAGCCAGAATGGACTGTCTGCCGGCGTGACCCTGTTCAACACCGACTTCAAGGACAAGATCACCGAGCTTCGCCGCTGCACGGACACCACGGGTAACGCCTCGGGCCAATGCGTGGTCAACGGCGAGGCCTACCGCTTCATCAGCGATCGAATCAATGTCGATGAAGCGCGCATGCGCGGCGTCGAGGCGACCTTCGACTGGGACATCACCGCGACCCTGTCGCTGGCGGCCAACTACACCTATACCGAATCGGAGCAGCGCAGTGGCGATTTCCGCGGCGAACCGCTGAATCAGATGCCCAAGCACATGTTCAACACCACGCTGGACTGGCAAACCAGCGACCGTCTCGGCACCTGGGCTCGGCTCAATTACCGCAGCGAAACATCCGAGTACCTGTCGCGCACCAGCATGGCCGATAGCACCCCTGCGTACACGCTGGTCGATCTCGGCGGCACCTATGACGTGAACCGCAACCTCAAGCTGCTGGCCGGCGTTTACAACGTCTTCAACCAGCAAATCGACTACGACAACTACGAGACGGTGCTCGACGGACGTCGTTATACGGTCGGGATGAGTGTCGCCTTCTAGCGCGATGGACGAGGCGCCCCGTCACCCGGTGCGCCTCGCTGCCTGACATGGACTTGCGTTGCCAACCAGGGCTCGGCCCTGGGCCGTACCGGGGCGCATCTACTCAGGCTCACCCCAGCATCTGTACCCAGCCGTTGCGCAGCCACGGCTGGGACCTTTTCGTATGGACTGTTCGGTATCGGAGCTCGTCGTGACCCGTTCCACATCTCAAACCGGCGGTAACTGGCGCGACATCGCCGCGCGTACCGCCCTCGCGGTTCTGGGTGGCTATGCCTTCACCTATGCCGCGACCGCCGCCATCGCGCGGCTGCTGCCGCTGGACCGTGTTGACGCGCTGACCGCCGCCTCGCTGCCGGCGTTCGTGGTCTATCTGGTCTTCATTCTATGGGCCTTCTCCGCCGCCTCGGCACGCCGTGTGCTGGTCGGCGTGAGCCTGGCCATTCCGTTGGCTGGCGTCGGGTTTTGGCCACAACTGCTGGAGGCCCTGAGATGAAACGCAGTCTGACGCAATCGATGGCCTGGCTGCATACCTGGTGCGGATTGCTGCTTGGGTGGGTGCTGTTCGCCATCTTTCTCACTGGCACCCTGGCGGTATTCGACCAGGAGATCGACTGGTGGATGCAACCGGAGCTGACCGACCGGGCGCAGTCAGCGACAGCTGCCGCTGACGTTGCCCAGCGCTGGTTGATGACCCACCACGGCGATGAGTCGAACTGGAACATCAGCCTGCCGACCGAGCGCTCGCCGGCCCTCGCCGTATCCGTCGGCGAGCGACGCCGTGGCGGCGGTGGCACGCCACTGGATCCGCTGACCGGCGAGCCCGTGCAAGCGCGGGAAACCATCGGCGGCAACTTCTTCTTCCATTTCCACTACACCCTGCATATGCCACGACTGCTCGGCGTCTGGGTGGTCGGGTTCGCAGCCATGGCCATGCTGGTGGCGCTGATCAGCGGGATCATCATTCACAAGAAAATCTTCAAGGAGTTCTTCACGTTCCGTCCCGCCAAGGGGCAACGCTCCTGGCTAGACGGCCATAACGCCAGCGCCGTGCTGCTGCTGCCCTTCCACCTGATGATCACCTATACCGGTCTGGTGATCTTTTTCCTGATCTACATGCCGGCTGCAATAGATGCCCTGTACGACGGTGATGCCCAGGCGTATTTCCGCGAAGCGCAGCCCGCGCGCGCGGCCGAGCAGGCGCGAAGCGAGCCGCGAGGCATGGGCAACGAGCAGACCAGGCGTGACGACACCGCACGCCTGGCACCGGCGGCGCCCCTCCTGGCACTCGGGGAGATCGTCAGCCGCGCCGAAGCGCATTACGGCGACGGCATGATCGCCGCGCTGACCGTGAGTAACCCGGGCCGCGCCGATGCCCAGGTCACGGCGCGTCCCGTGCTGGGCAATCGCATCGAGCTGACCAAGGGCGAAGGCATGACCTTCAACGGTGTCACCGGCGAGCTGATCCAGGCGCCGGACCCGTCTCGCATCAGCCAGCTGACGCAACGGGTGATGGCGGGCCTGCACTTCGCTCAGTTCGGTGGCTACCCGATGCGCTGGCTGTACTTCATCTGCGGCTTGGTCAGCTGCGCGATGATTGCGAGCGGACTGGTGCTTTACGTCGTCAAGCAACGCAGGCAGACCAAGATCAGCCAAGCCTTTCTGCGCCTGGTGGAGAGTACCAATGTGGCGGTGGTGGCCGGCCTCTCGCTGGCCTGCATTGCGCTGTTGTGGGCCAATCGTCTGCTGCCGGCGGAGCTGGCGGACCGGCAGGCGTGGGAGCTGCGGCTGTTTTTCGGTATCTGGGCCCTGAGCGGCGTGCATGCTCGGCTCCGCCAGCCCCTGCAGGCCTGGCGCGAACAGCTGATGGTCACAGCGGGTTTGGCGCTTGGATTGCCGCTGTTGGACCTGGCCATCATCCATCCCGCATTCGACGGCACGCGCCTGGCGTTACTTGCCAGCGTGTCGCTGATCGGCCTGCTGATCGGCTGGGCCGCCTGGAAGATCCCGACGCTCGCCAGCGCCAGGAAGGCGCCGCCCGTTCCGCTCAATCGCCAGGCGGCGGAGGGTTCGTCATGAATGGTTCGGCTCTGCTCGCCAGCCTGCTGCTGGCCTATGCCGGCATGCTCGGCATCTGTCTCGCCAAGGAGCGCCACTGGAAGCAGCTGGCCCACCCGCGTGTACCGGTTCGTCTGCGCCCGCTCTGCATGCCGCTAGGTGTGCTATTGCTGGGGTTTGCGGGCTACGCCGCCAGTCACGTCTGGCCGGGTGGCATGGCGCTGGTCGGCTGGTTCGGGTTGATCTCGCTCGCCGGCTTCGCCCTCCTGCTGCTGATCCCCTATGCCCCGCGGCTGGCGGCCGGGTTGCCCCTGCTCGGGGCCGTCGTCTGGGCAGCAACCTTATCCTGAGGGTACAGGCCGGCCACTACGCCGCGCGGACCAGGGCTGAGAACCACCACCCGGCTGCGTCGGCCCGGCGCGGGTTGGAAGCCGTAGCGACCGGGCGCTTCACCTTGTTCGCGCCTGGCGGCTTCGGCTCGGTCGGGTCGCGGGTTCGACGCGCTCGATCCAACACGCCCAGCGGCCAGTCCCAAAAGCTGCGTAAGCCTTTACAATGCGCGCCTTTCGATCTGCACCCGGTCCGCGCCCATGTCCTTGCCCAAGCACCATCTCGAACTGCTCTCCCCCGCTCGGGACACCACCATCGCTCGCGAGGCCATCCTGCATGGCGCCGACGCGGTGTACATCGGCGGGCCGAGTTTCGGTGCCCGGCACAACGCCGAGAACAGCGTGGCAGACATCGCCGAGCTGGTGACATTCGCCCACCTGTTCCATGCGCGGGTGTTCGTGACCCTCAACACCATCCTGCATGACGACGAGCTGGAAGCCGCCCGCACCTTGATCTGGCAGCTGTATGAGATCGGTGTCGATGCGCTGATCGTGCAAGACATGGGCGTGATGGAAATGGACCTGCCGCCGATCGAAATCCATGCCAGCACCCAGACCGATATCCGCACGCTGGAGCGAGCGAAGTTTCTGTCGCAGGCCGGCTTTTCCCAGCTGGTGCTGGCGCGCGAGCTGAATCTGCAGGAAATCCGCGCCATCGCCGACGAGGTCGATTCGGCCATCGAGTTCTTCATCCACGGCGCGCTGTGCGTGGCCTTTTCCGGGCAATGCAACATCTCTCACGCGCAGACCGGCCGCAGCGCCAACCGCGGCGACTGCTCGCAGGCCTGCCGCCTGCCCTACACCTTGAAGGACGACAAGGGCCAGGTGGTCGCGTTCGAAAAACACCTCTTGTCCATGAAGGACAACAACCAGAGCGCCAACCTGCGCGCGCTGGTCGATGCCGGCGTGCGTTCATTCAAGATCGAAGGCCGCTACAAGGATGTGAGCTACGTGAAGAACATCACCGCTTACTATCGCCAGCGCCTGGACGACATCCTCGAGGGCCGCCCCGATCTGGCCCGCGCCTCCAGCGGCCGCACCGATCATTTCTTCGTACCGGACCCGGACAAGACCTTCCACCGTGGCAGCACGGACTACTTCGTCACCGACCGCAAGATCGACATCGGCGCCTTCGATTCGCCGACCTTCACCGGTCTCGCCGTGGGCGAAGTGCTCAAGGTCGGCAAGCATGACCTGACCGTGCAGACCCGCGAACCGCTGTCCAACGGTGACGGCCTGAACGTGCTGGTCAAACGCGAAGTGGTGGGTTTCCGCGCCAGCGTGGTCGAGCAGCTGAGTCAGTTCGAAGAAGACGGCCAACCGCTGTGGCAGTACCGCGTCGAGCCCAATGAAATGCCTGCGGCGATCCGCCAGCTACGCCCGAACCATCCGCTGAACCGCAACCTTGATCACAATTGGCAGCAAGCGCTGCTCAAGACCTCTGCCGAGCGCCGCGTCGGCGTGCGCTGGCTGGCCAAACTGCGCGCCGATGAGCTCGAGCTACATGTCACCAGCGAAGAAGGCGCCTACGCCACGGTTTCGCTGGCTGGCCCCTTCGGTGAAGCGAAGAAGCCGGAACAGGTGCCCGGCCAGATCGCCGACCTGTTGAGCCAGCTGGGCACGACCCTCTACCACGCCGAAGAAGTGGAGGTGGATGCACCGCAGGCCTTCTTTATCCCCAACTCCCAGCTCAAGGCCTTGCGCCGCGAAGCCATCGAGGCGCTGACCGAAGCCCGCGAAGCGATTCGCCCACTGGGCAGCCGCAAGGCCGTCAGCGTGCCGCCACCGGTCTATCCGGAAGCGCACCTGTCGTTCCTCTACAACGTCTACAACGAGAAAGCCCGGGCCTTCTATCACCGCTACGGCGTACAGCTGATCGACGCGGCCTACGAGGCCCACGAGGAAACCGGCGAAGTGCCGGTGATGATCACCAAGCACTGCCTGCGCTTCTCTTTCAACCTGTGCCCGAAACAGGCCAAGGGCGTCACCGGCGTGCGCACCAAGGTCGCGCCGATGCAGCTGGTGCATGGCGACGAAGTCCTGACCCTGAAATTCGACTGCAAACCGTGCGAGATGCACGTGATCGGCAAGATCAAGGGCAATATCCTCAACCTGCCACAACCGGGCAGCGCCAGCAGCGTGGTCGGCCACATCACGCCGGCTGACCTGATGAAGACCATCCGCCGCTCGCCCCAGGGCTAACGCCCTTTCCGCTTCGCCCCGAGGTCGGGGCTCCTACAACGGCCGCCGCTGCACAACGCACCTCTGGGGGAGCCGCGACCCGCGGCGAAAGAGCCCGCTGCAGCACCGTCAGCGCCCCGTTTGTACCCGATACCCACGGCCTGACCGATCCCGCTTCGCCCCGAGGTCGGGGCTCCTACAACGGCCGCTGCTGCACGACGCACCTCTGGGGGAGCCGCGACCCGCGGCGAATACGGCCTCTGCGGCACCGTCAACGCCCCATTTGTACCCGATACCCACGGCCTGACCGATCCCGCTTCGCCCCGAGGTCGGGGCTCCTACAACGGCCGCTGCTGCACGACGCACCTCTGGGGGAGCCGCGACCCGCGGCGAATATGGCCTCTGCGGCACCGTCAACGCGCCGTTTTGTGCCCGATACCCACGGCCTGACCGATCCCGCTTCGCCCCGAGGTCGGGGCTCCTACAACGGCCGCCGCTGCACAACGCACCTCTGTGGGAGCCGCGACCCGCGGCGAATACGGCCTCTGCGACACCGTCAAAGCCCCGTTTTGTGCCCGATACCCACGGCCTGAGCGATCCCGCTTCGCCCCGAGGTCGGGGCTCCTACAACGGCCGCCGCTGCACGACGCACCTCTGTGGGAGCCGCGACCCGCGGCGAAAGCGCCCGCTGCAGCACCGTCAAAGCCCCGTTTTGTGCCCGATACCCACGGCCTGACCGATCCCGCTTCGCCCCGAGGTCGGGGCTCCTACAACGGCCGCCGCTGCACAACGCACCTCTGTGGGAGCCGCGACCCGCGGCGAATACGGCCTCTGCGACACCGTCAAAGCCCCGTTTTGTGCCCGATACCCACGGCCTGAGCGATCCCGCTTCGCCCCGAGGTCGGGGCTCCTACAACGGCCGCCGCTGCACAACGCACCTCTGTGGGAGCCGCGACCCGCGGCGAATACGGCCTCTGCGACACCGTCAACGCCCCGTTTTGTGCCCGATACCCACGGCCTGACCGATCCCGCTTCGCCCCGAGGGCGGGGCTCCCACAACGGCCGCGCTGCACAACGCACCTCTGTGGGAGCCACGACCCGCGGCGAATACGGCCTCTGCGACACCGTCAAAGCCCCGTTTTGTGCCCGATACCCATGGCCTGACCGATCCCGCTTCGCCCCGAGGTCGGGGCTCCTACAACGGCCGCCGCTGCACAACGCACCTCTGTGGGAGCCGCGACCCGCGGCGAATACTTGGAAAACGCGAACGCGCGAGCCATTGGCCTTGTGACGAACCGCCTGTGTCCGGTACGTTCCAGCTGTCCGCATCGTCGTGCGGGCCAGAACAATAACCGGGCCGCTGCGTCCGCCTTGCAAGGAAAACTCAATGAGATCTCTGATTGCGGCCGGCATCTTGCTGGCCAGCGGCGCGAGTGTCGCCGCGCCCGCCCCTTCGCTGCTCGATGACGTCCAGCAGCGCGGCACCCTGAAGGTCTGCACCACCGGCGACTACAAGCCCTACACCTTCCTGCGCGATGACAAGCAGTACGAGGGGATCGATATCGCCCTGGCCGAATCGCTGGCCAAGAGTCTGGGCGTGAAAGTCGAGTGGGTGCCGACCACCTGGAAGACGCTGATGCCGGATTTTCTCGAGCAGTGCGACATGGCGGTGGGCGGCGTGTCGATCTCGCTCGAACGGCAGAAGAAGGCGTTCTTCAGCGATCCGATTGCGGTTGACGGCAAGATCCCCTTCGTCCGCTGCGATGAGGTCGACAAGTACCAGACCATCGAACAGCTCAACCAGCCGTCGGTCCGTCTGATCGAACCGCCGGGAGGCACCAACGAGGCGTTCGTCCATCGCGAACTGCCCAAGGCGCAGCTGGAGCTGTTCCACGACAACACGGTGATCTTCAAGTCGGTGGCCGACAACAAGGCCGACGTGATGATCACCGACTCGTCCGAGGCGCAGTACCAGCAGCGCAACTACCCGACGCTGTGCGCGGTGAACCCCGACAAACCGCTGCAGTACAGCGAAAAGGCCTTCCTGCTGCCGCGCGGCGACGTGGCGTTCAAGGCCTATGTCGATCAGTGGCTGCACCTGACCAAGGCCACCGGCGAATACCAGCGCATCGCCGACACCTGGCTGGCCAAGCCCGAGCGCTAGGCCTTCGTCAGGTCTTGAAACGCAGGGCCAGCTGATTGAGGTCGGTCGCCAGCCGCGCCAGTTCCTCACTGGCTGCGGCGGTCTGGTGGGCACCGGTCGCCGACTGGATCGACAAATCGCGGATGGTCATCAGGCTGCGGTCCACTTCGCGGGCAACCTGTGCCTGTTGTTCGGCTGCTGTCGCGATCATCACGGTGCGCTCGTTGATCGTCACCACCGACGCCGCGATGGTATCGAGCATGGTTCCGGCTTCGCGGGCGACGTCCAGCGTCTTGCGCGCCTCGTTCGTGCTCAGCACGGTGGCTTCGACGGCGCTTTGCGTGCCGCTCTGGATCGCGGTGATCATCAGTTCGATCTCATGGGTCGACTGACCGGTGCGGTGAGCGAGCGCCCTGACCTCATCGGCCACCACGGCGAAGCCACGGCCCTGATCCCCGGCACGCGCGGCCTCGATCGCCGCGTTCAAGGCAAGCAGGTTGGTCTGCTCGGCAATGGTACGAATTACGTCGAGTACCTTGCTGATGTCTCGGGCCTGGCCGGCAAGTCCTTGAACGTGCTCACCGGTATCGCTGATGCGCGCCGAGAGGTTGTTGATAGCGCTGACGGTTTCGTTGACGCGCCGGCGCCCGGCTTCGGCCGCCTCCGTGGAGTCCCGTACGCTGTCGGACGTCGAGGCGGCGTTGCTGGCGACCTCCTCGATGGCCGCGGTCATCTCGTTGACCGCCGTGGCAGCCAGTTCGACCTGTTCGTTCTGCCGCTGCAAACCGCGGTGCCCTCATGGGCGACGCTGGTCATTTCCTCGGTCGCTGTCGCCAGCTGGGTCGAGGAGTCACCGATGTGCCTGAGCGTGTCGCGCAAGGTGGCCTGCATGGTGGCCAGCGCCGACAGCAGGCGGGCCGGTTCGTCGGAGCCTTCTACCCGGATCGGCTGGCTCAGGTCTGCCGCGGCGATGCCTTCAGCGACCCGTACGGCCTGCCCGAGCGGCGTGGTGATGCTGCGCGTAAAGACGATCGCCAACCCCAGCGTGGCGAGCACCGCGAAGCCCATCGCGCCGGACAGCACCCATAAGCTGCTCTGGTATACGGCACCGGCCGATGCACCGGACTGCTTGGCGCCGTCGTCGTTGTACGCCGTCAAGGCCTGCAGCGCCTCGTTGATGGCCACCGCTTGCTCGCGCATCCCGCCATTGAACAGCGCGACAGCACCCTGGGTATCCCCGGCGTCGATCGAGGCGAGCAGCCGATCCAGCGACTGGCTGTAGCCTTCGACCGTCGTTTGTACAGTGCGCGCCAGCTGGCGTTCATGCTTGTCGATCACGGGCGAGGCCAGATAGGCGTCGATTTGCGCCATGACGTTCGCCCGGCGCTGTTTGACTTCGGGCGCCGCACGGGTGACCGTGCCATCGGCCGATGGGATCAACGACCGCGCCACCATCAATCGCAAATCCTGAACTTCGGCTCGAAGCCGGCCAGAATCGCGGACGCCAACGAGCCAGTTCGTTTCGATGACCTGCTCCGTTTCGCGCAACGCCTGGACCTGCACCAGCGAAAAGCAACCAACGAACAACAGCAACAACGTGATCGCCGAGAAGCTGACGGCAGCTCGGGTTGAAACATTCAGAGAGCGGAACATGGGGCACCATGGAGGGAGGCATCGGAACAGGGCTGCGCCGAAACTGCGACAAAGTGTTTCACTGGCCATTTGCCTGTACAAGATCCGGTGATCGAAAACTGCTCAATCTCAGACCAAAGAACTAGGAAATGCGGCGCATATGAAGACGCGACGCAGCAGGGTCCTTTCCAGGCGCAATGACCCGTAGATTGTGTCGATCGCGCCGATAGCGTCCCGCGCGATCCAGGCGCAGCGCTATAGTCATGAGCTGCCGGCGTCGGTCGCTGAGAGGGCACGACTCGCCTTCTTTCGCGCGCGCAGCCGCTTGGCAATAATCACGAGCGCCCCCTGTACAACTTTAAGGATCGACATGCGCACCTGGCAGACCCGATGGATAACCGCCGCGCTCTTCTGCCTGGCCATGGCCGGCTGCACCACGGCTCCGCAACAGCCAAAGCCGGACCAGACGACGCCTGCTGGCGCCGGCCAGCCGATCGGTTCGGGCAAGGCGTCGTATTACGGCAGCCAGCACCACAACAAGCTGACCGCCAGCGGCGAACGCTTCGACCAGCATGCATTGACCGCGGCGCATCGCACCTTGCCGTTCGGTACGCGGATCAGGGTGACCAACACCCGCAATGGCAAAAGCGTGGTGGTCCGCGTCAATGATCGCGGTCCGTTCGTGCGCAACCGTATCGTCGATCTGTCCAGGGCCGCGTTCGAGGCCATCGCCAATCCGCGTGTGGGTGTCATTCCGGTGCGCATCGAAAAGCTCGATTGAGCTTCGATCGGCGCTGGCGGGCGTCAAGTATGGCGGCGGTGTGCCGATAGAGTCGCATCTCCTCCCCACTTCCCGGTGCTTGCATGTTCAACGGACAACTCAAAAAACAACTCGTGGAACAAGCCGCCGAGCTGGCTCTGCTGCGCCAGCTGCACGACCGCATGGCAGAAACGCTGCTGTCGGTCACGCTGGACCGCGAGTTTCGAATGGTGGACGTCAATCGGAAGTTCGCCGATGCGCTCGGCTATCGGGTCGACCAACTGGTGGGCCGACCGATGGCTGAAATCGTGCCGGCCTATGTCACCGGTCTGCCGTGTTTCCGCGACTTCCGTGCCGCGGTGGCCCGGCTTTCCCCGATCGGCGACGACTACCGCTACCTGCGTGCCGACGGCAGCCTGGCGTGGCTGCATGTCGACTGGTATCCGATCCGTGACACCGCCGGCGGCCTGCTGGATATCCGCGGCTTCGCCCGGGAGGTAACCCGCGAATTGCAACAGGCGAAGGAAAACGAAGCCTTCATCACCGCGCTGCTTCGCTCCACGGCGGTCATCCAGTTCAACCTTGACGGCACGGTGGTCACCGCCAACGAGCAGTTCCTGCAAGGCATGGGCTATTCGCTCAAGCAGATCGTCGGCAAGCATCACCGCATGTTCTGCTCGCCCGAGGAAGCGTCCTCCCCGCAGTACAAGCAGTTCTGGGAAACCCTCAACCGCGGTGAATTCGTGGCCGATCGCTTCAAACGCATCGACAGCATGGGCCGGGAAGTCTGGTTGGAAGCCAGCTACAACCCGGTTCACGACACCGAAGGCAAGCTCTGCAGAGTGGTCAAGTTCGCCAGCGTCGTGACCGATCAGGTCGCCCGAGAAACCGAGGTGCGCGAAGCCGCCAGCATCGCCTATGACGTATCGCGGCAGACCGACACCAGCGCCGAGCGTGGCGCCATCGTGGTCAGGGATACCGTCACCACCATGCAGCGCATCGCCGAGGAGGTGGAATCGGCAACCCACGGGATCGAGGCGTTGGGCCAGCAGTCCCAGCTGATCAGCTCCATCGTCCAGACCATCGGCGGCATTGCCGCGCAGACCAACCTGCTGGCGCTCAACGCTGCGATCGAAGCGGCGCGCGCCGGCGAACAGGGCCGCGGCTTCGCGGTGGTGGCCGACGAGGTGCGCCAGCTCGCCGGCCGCACCAGTGCGGCCACGGAAGAAATCGTCAGCGTGGTACAGAAAAACCAGGCGCTGGTCGACGACGCCGTTCGCGAGATGGCAGCCAGCCGCGAACAGGCCGCCCAGGGCCTGTCATTGGCCAACCAGGCCGGCGCGGTGATCGTCGAGATTCAGGATGGTGCCAAGCAGGTAGTCGACGCGGTCGGGCGCTTCGCCAACGAACTCAAGTAACCCAGCGGCAAGGCTGATGATCGCCGCCAGGCGGACCAGCTATCCTGACGAGGGAGCAATCCTAGCCTGAAGTCCTGCCGCGCTCCGTCAGAGCGCGGCGCTGCCCACCGGCTTGGCAAACCGATAGGTGGCGAAGCCGCACAGCACGACGCCGCTCACCGCCAGCAGGCCGCCGACGATCCCGACGTGACCGAGACCCAGTTGCTGCGTGACCAGGCTGCCCAGCAGCGCACCGCCGCCGATGCCGACGTTGTAGATGCCCGAGAACATCGCCATCGCCACGTCGGTCGCATCGGACGCCAGATTGAGCACTTTGGCTTGCACCGCGAGACCGAAGCACATCCCGGCGATCCCCCAGATCACCACCAGGGTGCCCAGCAGCGAGCTGTCACGCGCGGCCGGCGCTAGCAACAGCAGGCAGGTCGCCATGACCGCGATGGCGGCGGTAGCGAAGCCCTTCGGATAGCGGTTGCTGTAGCGGCTGAAGAGCACCGACCCGAGGATGCCCGCACCGCCGAACAGCAACAGCAGCGCGGTGGTCATGTCGCCGCTCAGGTGAGCGATGGTCTGTGCAAACGGCTCGATGTAGGTGTAAGCGGTGAAATGCGCGGTGATCACCAGCGCCGTCAGCACATAGGCGGCGACGAGCGCAGGTCGCCTGAACAGCAGCGGCAGGCTGCGCAGCGAGCCGGAATTCTGGCTCGGCAGCAGCGGCAGCGTGCGCGCCAGGCAGAGCACCACCAACGCCGCGACCCCGGCAATCGACAGGAAGGTGGTACGCCAGTCCAGCAGCTCACCCACGACCCGCCCCAACGGGATGCCCAGCACCATGGCCAGCGCACTGCCGGTCGCCAGCAGGCCCAGGGCCTGCGCTTGCTTGCCCGGCGGAGCGACGCGCACGGCCAGCGACGCGGTGATCGACCAGAACACCGCATGCGCCAGCGCGATACCGATGCGGCTGACCATCAGCATGCCGAAGCTCGAGGCCACACTCGACACCAGGTGGCTGCCGATGAACACCACGAAGACGACGATCAGCAAGGTGCGACGCTCGATGTTGCGGGTCAGCAGCATCATCGGCAGCGACATCAGCGCCACGACCCAGGCGTAAATGGTCAGCATCAGCCCGACCTGCGATGGCGGCATGTCGAACGAGCGGCCGATATCGCTGAGCAAGGCGACCGGGACGAATTCGGTGGTGTTGAAGATGAAAGCGGCCAAGGCCAGTGCGACGACACTGAGCCAACGCCCGGCGTGGGTGTTCGATTCGTTCATGTAAGCGATGTCTGGCGTGCGATCCAGTCGGCATGTGCAGCGCGCCACGCGGCGCACCACAGCGTGGCGACTGAGCGGATAAAAAGAAAAGAGTGACCGGCCCTGCTTGACCACAACGCATGCAGCCCGCGGCTCGGGTAAGCGCGGGCTGGCAGGAAGCAATCGGGAATTCGAAACGGGAAGCCGGAGCGGCGCGGATTCTACGCCCGCACCGTGCCGATGTCAGGCCAGGAAAGCGGTCCGCGACGAGCGGCGGACGCGATGATGCCGACTGGCAGCCGGCACGGAGGGTAAACGTTAGCGATGACCGGGTTCGCCTGGATCACCCTCGCCCTTTCTCAGCGGGGCGAGGGGACGCGGCCGTGCGGACCAAGACCGCGATGACAGCCCGCAACGACGCTCGCGCCAAGCGTTTTACTGGCCGAAATACGCCTGCGCTCGCGCGGCTTCGGCAGCCGTGGGCGTGTAGCTGGTCCACTGATCGCTTTCGTTCTTCTTGTAGCGCACGACGCCTTGCGCCACGTCGAACTCGTAGTAGGGATAGACCTCGCGCAGGTTGTAGAAGGCCGCCGGCGCGAAGAACAGGATGTCGGCGATCAGGTAGCCCTTGTTGAACTTGAGCGGCACCAGGCCGTACATCGGTTCCATGCCTTCTTGTGTGGCGCGGAAGCGGTACTGGCCGAAGCTGGTGGCTTTGTAGGTCTTGCTGACCGGGTTCTTCAGCACCAGCGGTGCGTCATCGTTGATTTTCACCGCCAGGCTCGGGTCGCTCGAGCGCAGAGACGTCGTGGCGGTACAGGCGGACAGCAGCGCGGCGGTTAGCGGCAGTGCCAGGAGTCGCTTCATGTTCATCTTTTCAATCCCTTGCAGGTGGTAGGCGTGGACGACCCGACCGGCCCTACGCTGGGGTCCGGCGGCCATCCTTGGCGCGCGGCACTATAGGCCACGCAGGCCTGATGGCCAAGCGCTACCAGCCGGCGCCGCGCGGTTCCCGATCGCCGGTCAGACGCAAGACGCCACTCGGCACCCGCCCGAAACTTTCCCGTCCCCTGTCAGCCGTATCTACACGACCCATTGCTGACCGGAGTGCTTATGACCTACCCGAAGATTCATGCGCAGAAGCAAGACCGCCTACCCGGCCTGGAACGCGAAATGGACCCGCCGGCCGAATTCATTCGCGACGATTACAAGGGCAGCGGCAAGCTGGCCGGCATGGTGGCGCTGGTCAGCGGCGGCGACAGCGGCATCGGCCGCGCAGCAGCGCTGCACTTCGCGCGCGAGGGCGCCGACGTGGCGATCCTCTATTTCGACGAGCACGAGGATGCAGAAGACGCCAAGCAGTTGATCGAAGCCGAGGGCCGGCGCTGCCTGTCGCTGGCCGGCGACATCCGCGACAGCGGTTTCTGCAATGACGCGGTGGCCAAGACGCTGGAAGCATTCGGCCGCCTGGACGTGCTAATCAACAACGCCGGGCGCCAGGAAGTCCAGACCCGGCTGGAAGACATCACCGATGAACAGTGGGAAAAGACCTTCGCCACCAACATCCACGGCTACTTCTACCTGACCCGTGCCGCCCTGCCCCACCTGAAAGCCGGTGCCTCGATCATCAACACCACCTCGATCAACTCATTCATCGGCCACCCCATGCTGGTCGACTACACCGCGACCAAGGGCGCCATCGACGGCTTTACCCGCGCCCTGTCGCAACAGCTGATCGAGCGCGATATCCGCGTCAATCAGATCGCCCCCGGACCGATCTGGACCCCGCTGCAACCGGCGACCCTGGGCAAGCACGATCCGCAGATGCTCGAGGACTTCGGCAGCCAGATGCCCATGGGCCGATGCGGCCAGCCGTCCGAGCTGGGTCCGGCCTACGTTTACCTCGCCTGCAAGGACTCGTCCTACGTCAGCGGCCAGACCATCCACATCAACGGCGGCAAGGTGGTGAACGGTTAACGCATGGCGCTGGGCCCGCGCGATCCGTGCGCCCAGAGCGTCGACGCATCAGGTAACGCGACCGGCGGGAACCATTCACCCACCGCCTTCGCCCAACCCTCCAGGACGGCGTGCCCGGCTGCAGCGGCCGGGGCGCCGCCCTCTATATCAACCGCAGCCCGCCTGCGCATCGAGAGGTGACGTCATGCCCCAGATTCTCATCGCGGCCTTCGACCGCTACGCCGAAGCCGAGCAGGTCAAACGTGAACTGCTCAGCCAGGGCGTGAGCAGTGATGCCATTCAGCTTTCCGCTTCTCTCAATCCGCAGGCGGTCGACAGCAGCCGTGTGGAGGTGGTCGGCGAGGAGCCAGACCCTGACGCCACCGTGGCGGAAAAAATCGGCAGTTTCTTCAGCAAGGTGTTCGGCGACGACGCCAGCCAGCACGCCGGCCGTTACCCCGAAGCCGCCCGCCGCGGTTCCACCGTGGTAACGGTCACGCTCGACGATGACAGCCAGGTGTCGCTGGTCGAGCAGTTGATGGAGCGAAACGGCGCCATCGATATCGACGAACGCAGCGCCAGCTGGGGCGACGACGATGCGACGCCAGTGACGGCCAGTACCGAAACCCTGACCACCGGCTACCCCGACGCCACCTCGATCAGTGAAGACGCCCGCAAGCTCGACGGCTCGGCATCTCCCGACCGCGGCGCCGACGAGGGAACGATCCCCGGTCGTGCCGCCAACGACAAGGCCGGACGGCGCGACAACACGGCCGGACGGGTGCGCATCATCCCGCGCTGACGTCGCCTCCGCCTGCCGCCCTCAACCCAAGCGATGCTGCATCGCCAGGGTATTGGCCGTCGCCGCACCGCTGGCCGTGTTGTCGAAGATGCACCAGACGGGCGTCTGCGCCGACTCGCCCGCCAGGCGCTCGGCGAGCCGATCCAGCCACTCGTCGGCGTAGGAGGAGTAGTAGATTCGCGGAGAGCCGTGCAAGCGAAAATAGCGAAGCCCGGCCCAACCGCCCGGCTGAGCCGCCTCGGAAAAAGGAGCGGGGTCGGCCGCGACCCGGGCGATGCGCGCCTGCTGCAACAGCGGCTCGGCCGCCAGCCAGCTCGGGTGCCGGGGTTCGATGGCGACCGCGCCCGTATAGCGCGTGCGCAACGCCTCGATGAAGCCAGCGGCGCTGGCCGGATCGTAGGCCAGCGACGGCGGCAGCTGCACCAGCAGGCACCCGAGCTTGTCACCGAGATGGCCGCATTCGTGCAGAAAGCGATCGAGCAACCCTTCGCAGTCGATCAATCGCCGCTCGTGGGTGATCTCTTTCGGCACCTTCACGCAAAAGCGAAACGCATCCGGCACGCTTTCCGCCCACCGGGCGTAGGTGGTGGGGCGATGCGGGCGGTAGAAGGATGTGTTGATTTCAACCGCGGGCAAGCGCGCCGCATAACGTTGCAGATGCGTCCCAACCGACGGAAACGCCGGCCATTGATCGCGCGGAAGACTCCACCCCGCCGTCCCCATTAACACCGAGCTACCGCGCTTCATACCCGCCCCCATCGACCTTTCTGTACAGATGGACCCTGGCATCCAGGTATATGATCCTCGGCCTCGCGCCGCGCGCTCGCCTGTGCCCGACGCATGGCATCTCTGCGTGCCGCTCGTATTGCGCGGCCCGATTGTCCAAACTCGCAGCACACCTGATCAGAGAGGCGTCGATCATGCGCAAGGCCGAAGCCAAGCACCGCCAGTCCCACAAGCTCGAACGACTTCAGCGATTCCTCGACTGGACCACCGAGCGCTATCCCGACTTCGCGCCCAAGAAGAATCACCAGGAAAAATGGTTCAGCACCTACCTTGGCCATCAGCCGCCGGAGATCGGCCGCGCGGCGCGCCTGTTCTGGCTCGGGCTCGATGAGGCAACCGTCGAGGCGAACCTTGAAAACGCCGACTCGACCCGATTGATTGGCCGGCTGCTGAACCGGGACGTGAACGACTTCAGTTGCACGGTGGATGTCTTCGGCATCGAAAAAACGCTGGATTGCGGCCCGGTGCAGAACCTGCTCGAGCCGGAATTCGCACTGCGCATCGATGACAGCCGCTCGCCCGATGAGTTTGAGCGCAACGTCTGCGCCGCGGTGCAGACGCTGGTCCGGGATCGCCTGCACGTGCTGGAAAAGCCGTTCGCAAGCTTAAGCGATGAACAGAAAGCGCAGTGCCTGGAGCGCCTGCCCGTGCGGCTTGCACGCCTCGACGACTTCGCCGCGCGCGCCGTCGATATCGTCAACGAGGTCAAGCACGAGCTGCGTTATGTGGTCGAACTGCGCCACGGCGAATTGGCGCTGGACATGCAGCGGCGCATCCCGGGCGGCCAGGGCCATGTGCTCAGCGATCAGGAAGTCGCCGCACTCAAGGATGAAGACCGCCAGGCCATGAACGCCAAGTTCGAGATGATGATCGAGGAAGCCCAGGATTTCGACCTGCAGCTGCTCGGTGAGAAGCGTCTGACCGAAGTGTTCATGATGGAGCCCAAAAAGCTGCGCCGGACCATCCGCTTCGCCCGCGAGGACAATCGGGAGAAGATGGCCTTCGCCGTGCTGCTGGAAAACAACCCGCGCTTCGTCCATTACCACAAGCTCTACGCGGCCAGGCGCATCACCCGCACCTGGACCGCCCTGCTCGGCCCGACCAACAGCGGCAAGACCTACCAGGCGATCCAGGCCATGACCGGCGTGACCCACGCCATCTACCTCTCGCCGCTGCGGCTGATGGCGCTGGAGAACCAGGAGCGCATCGAGTCCCTGGGCGTGCCCTGCTCGCTGGTCACCGGCGAGGAAGAGATCATCCGCGAAGGCGCCACCCACTATTGCTGCACCGTCGAGGAATTCGCGCGCTTTCGGCACGAGTCCTGGGACGTGGTGGTGATCGACGAAGTGCAGATGATGGCCGACTCGCAACGCGGCTGGGCCTGGGTCGATGCGCTGGTCAGTGCCTATACCCAGGACCTGATCATGACCGGCCCGGAGCTGATCCAGCCGTCGCTGAAAACCCTGTGTGACCTCTGCGAAGACCAGTTGGTGATCACGCGCACCAAACGACTGTCGCCGGTGGATGTGGCGCGCCGCGCAACCACGCTCAAGCAGCTGGACGCCGGCTCGATGCTGGTCGCCTTCAGCCGCAAGACGGTGCTGGAACTCAAGGCGATGCTGGAGATGACCGGCAAGAGCGTCTCGGTGGTCTACGGCGCGTTATCGCCGGAAGTCCGCCGCGAGCAGGCACGTCGCTTCCGCGAGGGTGAGGCCGAGCTCATGGTTGCTACCGACGCCGTGGGCATGGGTCTCAACCTGCCAGCGCATACCCTGTGCTTCTACACCGACGAGAAGTACGACGGCATCCAGAATCGCCAGCTCAAGGTGCAGGAGGTCAAGCAGATCGGCGGCCGCGCCGGGCGCTTCGGCCATCACGACAGCGGCCTGATCACGGCGCTCGACGGCCAGACGCTGCAGTCGATCAAGCGCTTGTTCTACAGCGCGGATCTGCCGGTTGACCTGTCGCAATTCCAGGTGCGGCCGTCCATCGAGCACCTGCAGGCGATCTCCGAGCTGATGAACGAGCCGAGCCTGCTGCGGGCCTGGCTGACCTTCAACCGCAACATCAACTACGGCGACGAATTCATTTCGATCCTGCCCGACGAACTGGCCGAGTGGATCAAGCTGATCGACGATCCGACCATCGACCTGCCGTTGCGCTGGATCTTCGCCTGCACGCCGATCCGCGGCGGCCTCGACAGCCCAGCCAGCCACCACGCCCAGCAATGGTTGAAAAAGGTCGCGCAGGACAAGGAGATCCCCCTGCCGCGGCTGATCATCGATGCCGACCTCGCCACCCTGGAGAGTTCGCTGCACGTCATCGAAACCTACTTGCACCTGGCGCGCACGCTGCCGGCCCATTTCCCGGCGCTGGAACAGGCCGAAGAGCACCGCAGCCTACTCAACGGCGCCATCACCCGCGAGCTGTCACGCCAGCGCAAGCCGCGCAGTTCGGATCGGCGCAAGCTCTCGGGCGGCAACCGTCAATGCCAGAAATGCGGCAGGGCCATGCCCATCGCCGGCCGCCAGTTCAGACTGTGCCAGGGCTGCTTCAACGCCAAGCGGTAACGTGCCTGCCGCAGCCCCCGCCGCGGCCACCACACACAACGGGACCGCCCCCACAATCGCGCATGTAGGAGCCGGCTCTGCCTGCGACCGCGTGGCCCTGACCAAGACCGGCGCAAAGATTCGCACCCTCCGGTCGCGGGCAGAGCCCGCTCCTACAGGTCCGTGCTCCACGAAACACCCCGCTTTGTGTAGGAGCAGGCTCTGCCTGCGACCAAGCGCCCATGACCGACACCGACGCATAGATCCGCACCCACCCGTCGCGGGCAGAGCCCGGTCCTACAGGGTCGTGCTCCACGAAACACCTCGCTTTGTGTAGGAGCAGGCTCTGCCTGCGACCCAGCGCCCAGACCGACACCGGCGCATAGCTCCGCACCCTCCGGTCGCGGGCAGAGCCCGCTCCTACAGGGTCGTACTCCACGAAACACCTCGCTGTGTGTAGGAGCAGGCTCTGCCTGCGACCCAGCGCCCAGACCAACACCGGCGCATAGCTCCGCACCCAGGTGGTCGCGGGCAGAGCCCGCTCCTACAGGACTGTGCTCCACGAAGCGCCCCGCTTTGTGTAGAAGCAGGCTCTGCCTGCGACCGCGTGGCCCAGACCGACACCGGCGCATAGACCGCACCCTCCGGTCGCGGGCAGAGCCCGCTCCTACAGGGTCGTGCTCCACGAAACACCCCGCTTCGTGTCGGAGCAGGTTCTGCCTGCGATCAAGCGCCCAGACCAACACCGGCGCATAGATCCGCACCCTCCGGTCGCGGGCAGAGCCCGCTCCTACAGGTCCGTGCTCTACGAAACACCTCGCTGTGTGTCGGAGCAAGCTCTGCCTGCGATCAAGCGCCCAGACCGACACCGGCGCATAGATCCGCACCCTCCGGTCGCGAGCAGAGCCCGCTCCTACAGGGTCGTGCTCCACGAAACACCTCGCTGTGTGTAGGAGCAGGCTCTGCCTGCGACCATGCGCCTATGAACGACACCGGCGTATCGACCGCAACCATTCGGCGAATCGGACAGACTGCGATGGATCGACCGCCTGCGCAGGGCCTCTAGATGTTCGACAGCCATTGATGGAGCAGGCCATGAGCGATCCGCACAATCTGCAGCGATTCGTCGATGCACAGCGATCCGTTTACGAACGCGCACTGGCGGAACTGCAAGCCGGCCGCAAACAGAGCCACTGGATGTGGTTCATCTTTCCGCAGATTGCGGGCCTCGGCCACAGCGACATGGCACGGCGCTACGCCATCAGTGACGCTGATGAAGCGGCCGCCTACCTGCAGCATCCGCTGCTCGGACCGCGCCTGGAAGCCTGTGCCGAAGCGTTGCTCGACCACGCGGAACGTCCGGCGCGACAGATTCTCGGCTCGCCTGACGATATGAAGCTGCGATCGAGCATGACCCTGTTTGCCAGCGTCGCACCCGAGCGCACCCTGTTCCAGGCGGTGCTGGATGCTTTTTACGCGGCTGAACCCGATCCGGCGACGCTGTCGCGTCTGCGGCGTTAAGCCGGCGCGGCCCCTGGCCTGTCGATCGCGCGGGTTTCGACAGGGCGCTTCAGCTCGGCCGACACGAGCGGAGAGCGGTACGCACACCGCTCGATGGGTGCACTGAAAGCAACGGGCCGGCCGAGCAGGCTTCGCCCGGATCCTGAGCCGGCCTCAGCCCCCTCGAAACCATCCCGCCGAAGCGCTCGGCGCCGCGCAAACCAAGCGCCATTGATCGGCTACGCCGCGTCTCGATAGACCGCCATCTCAACCAGCTGCTCGCTCACTCAGCACAGTCAGCCCGGTCGTGCCCACCTCAACCAGCCCGTGCCCGACACCGACGCACCGCTCGCAGCCTAGGCACACCGATCGCGTTGCCAGCCAAAAAACCGCCGCACGCACGCGGACAGGCGGCTTTTCGTCAGCTTCCCGTCATAATGTTCAAAATTTTACTTTGACAGCGCTTGCTTTTGACCTTAAGTTTTCGCTTCCGAACATTTCCGAACCATCGCAGTATTCGGAATATAACAACAACAGTTTCAGAAGAGGTTCTGCGCATGAGTAATCCGCCCACCCCGACGCTACGGGGCCAATGCATTGCCGAATTCCTCGGCACCGCGTTGCTGATCTTTTTCGGCACCGGTTGCGTAGCCGCGATGAAGCTCGGCGGCGCTGAGCTAGGTCTTTGGGAAATAAGCATAATCTGGGGCGTAGGGGTCAGCATGGGGGTCTACCTCGCCGCGGGCGTGTCCGGCGCTCACCTGAACCCAGCCGTGTCGATCGCGCTCTGGCTGTTTGGCACCTTCGAGCGCCACAAGGTGCCCGCCTACATCCTCGCCCAGACCGCTGGCGCGTTCTGCGCGGCTGCGTTGGTTTACGGTCTTTACAGCAGTCTGTTTTTCGATTTCGAACAAGCGCAGCACATGACCCGCGGCAGCGTCGCCAGTCTTGAGCTGGCCTCGGTATTTTCCACCTATCCACACGCCTCCTTATCGGTTGCTCAGGCATTCGTGGTGGAAGTGGTGATCACCGCGATCCTGCTGGGGATGATCATGGCCTTGACCGATGACGGTAACGGCCTGCCCCGCGGCCCGCTGGCGCCCTTGCTGATTGGCCTGCTGATTGCCGTGATCGGCGGCGCGATGGGACCTCTGACCGGCTTCGCGATGAACCCGGCGCGCGATTTCGGACCGAAACTGATGACCTACCTGGCCGGCTGGGGTGACGTCGCATTCACTGGCGGACGGGACATTCCATATGTACTGGTCCCGCTGATCGCACCGGTGCTGGGCGCCTGCATTGGCGCTGCCGGCTACAAGGCGTTGATCTGCCGCCATCTGCCCAGCCTGGGCGGCGGTGCCTGTGCAGCCCCAGAGAGCAAGTCCGAAACCAGCCGCTTTACCCAACAGGATGTAACCGCCCACGAAGCACGTTGAACAAGCGATGACGCCAGCACGCGGGGTACGCATGCATCGGTTTGAAAGCCGCTCTGCGTCCAACTTTGCCTTGTGCTGCCCGCCTCGCCTACGCTCTCAACGGCCCGTTTAGGAATTGACACCATGAGCACCCAGAACAATAAGCAATTCATCGTCGCCCTCGACCAGGGCACCACCAGTTCCCGAGCCATCGTGCTGGACCGCAACGCCAACGTGGTGACCATCGCCCAGCGCGAATTCGCGCAGATCTACCCGCAGCCAAGCTGGGTCGAGCACGACCCCATGGAAATCTGGGCCACCCAGAGCGGCGTGTTCGTCGAGGCCCTGGCCCAAGCCGGCATCACCAATGAGCAGGTGGCGGCGATCGGTATCACCAACCAGCGCGAAACCACCATCGTCTGGGACAAGAACACAGGCCGGCCGATCTACAACGCCATTGTCTGGCAGAGCCGCCAGAGCACGCCGATCTGCGATCAGCTCAAGCGTGACGGGATGGAAGACCACATCCGCAAGACCACCGGCCTGGTGATCGACCCTTACTTCTCAGGCACCAAGATCAAGTGGATCCTCGATCACGTCGAGGGCAGTCGTGAGCGCGCCCGCCGCGGCGAGCTGCTGTTCGGCACCGTCGACTGCTGGCTGATCTGGAAGATGACCCAGGGCAAGGCCCACGTCACCGACTACACCAACGCCTCGCGCACCATGCTCTATGACATCCACAAGCTGGACTGGGACCCGGTGATGCTGGAAACGCTGGATATCCCGCGCGAGATGCTGCCGGAGGTCCGTTCCTCATCCGAGGTCTATGGCCACGCCTACCTCGGCTCCGGTCAGAGCACCGGCATTCCCATCGCCGGGATCGCCGGCGACCAGCAGGCCGCGCTGTTCGGGCAGATGTGCGTCGAGCCGGGCCAGGCGAAAAATACCTATGGCACCGGCTGTTTCCTGTTGATGAACACCGGGACCAAGGCCGTGCAGTCCGAGCACGGGCTGCTCACCACCATCGCCTGCGGCCCCAAGGGCGAAGTGAACTACGCGCTCGAAGGCGCCATCTTCAACGGCGGCTCCACCGTGCAGTGGCTACGCGACGAGCTGAAGGTGATCAACGATTCGCTGGATTCCGAGTATTTCGCCACCAAAGTTCAGGACAGCAATGGCGTCTACCTCGTCCCCGCCTTCACCGGCCTCGGCGCACCTTACTGGGACCCGCGCGCCCGTGGCGCCCTGTTCGGTCTGACTCGGGGGGTGAAGGTCGACCACATCATCCGCGCCGCGCTGGAATCCATCGCCTACCAGACCCGCGACGTACTCGACGCGATGCAGCAGGACGCTGGTGAACGCCTGCGCTCGTTGCGCGTGGATGGCGGCGCGGTGGCGAACAACTTCCTCATGCAATTCCAGGCCGACTTGCTCGGTACCCACGTCGAGCGCCCGCAGATGAAGGAAACCACCGCCTTGGGCGCCGCCTACCTGGCAGGCCTGGCGACCGGCTTCTGGAGCAGCCTGGACGAGTTGCGCAGCAAAGCGACCATCGAACGGGTGTTCGAGCCCGCCTGCGATGATGCAAAGCGTGAGGCACTCTACAAGGGCTGGAAGAAAGCGGTGGGTCGCACCCGCGACTGGGAAGAAGCGTAGCCCGGACATCCAAGCGAGCTACACATCGCGCCCGGCCCGGCTCCCAACCGCGCCGGGCGCGCCTATTCGCAAACGAACAATTCTTTAATCAAAGCCCAGACTGCGGCATCCTTCGCGGCATATCGATAAGAAGGAAGCCTCCATGAGTCTGGCCCCACGACAGCAGAGCATTCTCGAACTGGTGCGCGAGCGCGGCTACGTCAGCATCGAAGAGCTGGCACAACAGTTTGCGGTGACGCCCCAGACCATCCGCCGTGATATCAATCAGCTCGGTGAAGCGGGTCTGTTGCGCCGCTACCACGGCGGCGCCGCCCATGACTCCAGCGTGCAGAACACCGCCTACACCCAACGCGCCCGCCAGATGCGTGACGAGAAACGCCGCATCGCCGACGCCATGGCCGCGCACATTCCCGATCAGGCGTCGCTGTTCATCAACATCGGCACCACCACTGAAGCCATCGCCCACGCGCTGCTCAGCCATCGTGACCTCAAGGTGATCACCAACAACCTGCACGTGGCGAGCATTCTCAGTCCCAAGGAAGATTTCGATGTCCTGATCGCCGGCGGCAACGTGCGCAGTGACGGCGGCGTGGTCGGCCAGGCGACGGCCGATTTCATCAGTCAATTCAAGGTCGATTACGCGCTGATCGGCATCAGTGGCATAGACGAAGACGGCACGCTCCTGGACTTCGACTATCAGGAAGTCAGGGTATCGCAAGCCATCATCCACAATGCGCGCCAGGTCTTCCTCGCGGCGGATTCGAGCAAGTTCGGCCGCAACGCGATGACCCGCCTCGGCTCGCTCGAGCAGATCGATATGCTCTTTACCGAAGCGCAGCCGCCGGAGACCTTTATGGAGTTGCTGGCGCGGCACAACGTGAAGTTGGAAGTCACAGACTGATTACGTCACCGGCCCAAACGGGCCGCCGCGCGTGCCCCACATCCGTGCGGCGGCCCTTGTACGATGGAATCGCCGCAGGCGCTTCCGTCAGCTGCCTCGACTCGAGCATGCCCCCAACCAACACCTCAACCGCGCCAGCCTTTGCCTTGTCGGAATACGCCTGCGGCTACTCCAACCTACCCGGCCGAACACCCATACGGGCTTTTGTAGGATGGAATCGCCGCGGGCGCTTCCGTCAGCTGCCTCGACTCGAGCATGCCCCCAACCAACACCGCAACCGCGCCAGCCTTTGCCTTGTCGGAATACGCCTGCGGCTATTCCAACCTACCCGGCCGAACACCCGTAGGGGGCCTTTGTAGGATGGAATCGCCGCGGGCGCTTCCGTCAGCTGCCTCGACTCGAGCATGCCCCCAACCAACACCGCAACCGCGCCAGCCTTTGCCTGTCGGAATACGCCTGCGGCTACTCCAACCTACCCGGCCGAACACCCATACGGGGCTTTTGTAGGATGGAATCGCCGCAGGCGCTTCCGTCAGCTGCCTCGACTCGAGCATGCCCCCAACCAATACCGCAACCGCGCCAGCCTTTGCCTTGTCGGAATACGCCTGCGGCTATTTCAACCTACCCGGCCGAACACCCGTAGGGGGCCTTTGTAGGATGGAATCGCCGCAGGCGCTTCCGTCAGCAGCCTCGACTCGAGCATGCCCCAACCAACAGCGCAACCGCGCCGGCCTTTCTTATGTCGGAATACGCCTGCGGCTATTTCAACCTACCCTGCCTTGCCGCAACCGCTCAAGCCTCAGCACCAATAGATAGCTCATATCCTTTCGATTATTTTCTTTTGATATAAAAAATGAACATAGCCTGTGGAGGAAAGTTCTTTTATGAGCTAGGATGTTCACATTCGAAAATAAATGTTCGTTCTTGAGGAGAATTTCGTGACTGAGAGCGTCTCCGAGCTGTACGACCTCGCCGTTATCGGCGGCGGCATCAATGGTGTAGGTATCGCTGCGGATGCCGCCGGACGTGGTCTGTCCGTGTTCCTGTGCGAGCGCGATGACCTGGCCAGCCACACCTCCTCGGCCAGCAGCAAGCTGATCCACGGCGGGCTGCGCTACCTCGAACATTACGAATTTCGCCTGGTACGCGAGGCACTGGCCGAGCGCGAAGTGCTCTTGGCCAAGGCGCCGCACATCGTCAAGCCGATGCGTTTCGTGTTGCCGCACCGACCGCACCTGCGCCCCGCCTGGATGATCCGCGCCGGGCTGTTTCTTTACGACAACCTCGGCAAGCGAGAAAAGCTGCCGGCGTCGCGCAGCTTGCGCTTCGGCGACGACAGCCCATTGAAGCCGGCCATCAAGCGCGGCTTCGAATATTCCGATTGCTGGGTCGACGATGCCCGCCTGGTCGTGCTCAACGCCATGGCTGCTCGGGAGAACGGTGCGCATATCCACACGCGTACGCAGTGCCTGAGCGCCAAGCGCGCCGGTGGTATCTGGCACGTGGAACTGCAGCGTCAGGACGGGACGCGCTTTTCCCTGCGCGCCAAGGCGCTGGTCAACGCGGCGGGCCCCTGGGTCGCGAAGTTCATTGGCGAAAACCTGCAGCAGCGCTCGCCCTACGGCATCCGCCTGATCCAGGGCAGCCACATCATCGTGCCCAGACTGTACGAAGGTGAGCAGGCGTTCATCATGCAGAACGAGGACCGCCGCATCGTCTTCGCCATTCCCTACCTGGAGCGCTACACCATGATCGGCACCACCGATCGTGAGTACCGTGGCGACCCGGCGAAGGTCGGCATCAGCGAAGAAGAAATCACCTACCTGCTGGGCGTTGCCAATGCGCACTTTCGCAAGCAACTCGAGCCGACAGACATCATCCACACCTTCGCCGGTGTGCGCCCATTGTGTGACGACGAATCGGACAATCCCTCGGCCGTCACCCGCGACTACACCCTGTCGCTGGCGGCGGAAGAAAAGCAGGCGCCGTTGCTGTCGGTGTTCGGCGGCAAGCTGACCACCTACCGCAAGCTGGCCGAGTCGGCGATGGAGCAGCTCAAGCCGTTCTTTCCGCAGATGGGCCACAGCTGGACGGCAAGCGCGCCGCTACCCGGCGGAGAAGGCATGACCACGGCGCAGTCGTTGAGCGAAGAGCTGCTGAGCAGCGTCGACGGTCTCGAGCGTTCGCTGGCCCGCCGCTGGGCCACCCTCTATGGCCGTCGCGTCTGGCAGCTGCTTGGTGACGTTCGCTCGGTTGCCGGGCTCGGAGAGCGCCTGGGGAAGGACCTCTATGCGCGCGAGGTGGACTACCTGCGTCATCAGGAGTGGGCGAGCAATGCCGAAGACATCCTCTGGCGGCGTACCAAGCTCGGCCTGGCATTCACCCCGGACGAGGTGAGCCAGCTGCAGCAGTACCTGCAGGCGCAGCCGGCGAAGAGCAACACGACAGACGTACATGCGGCCTGACGGCCGCAGCGTTTCGAATCGCCACCGATTAGGGTAGGCTCAGCGACTTCTCAAGACGGAGTGATACCCCATGGCCCGAGCCACTGCCCGCCACATTCTCGTACCCACTGAAGAAAAGTGTAACGAGCTGAAAGCCGCTATCGAAGGCGGTGCCGACTTCGCCCAGGTCGCCAAGGAAAATTCCACCTGCCCGTCCAGCCGCCAGGGCGGCGATCTGGGCTCGTTCGGCCCCGGTCAGATGGTCAAGGAATTCGACACCGTGGTCTTCAGCGCCCCGCTGAACCAGGTACAAGGGCCGGTGAAAACCCAGTTCGGCTACCACCTGCTGGAAGTGACCAGCCGCCAGGACTGATCCCTTCGCCCCCGCCATCCGCGCGGGGGCCTTCACCCGTCTCGCAGCCCGCCGCTCAGGTCTGTGGACACCTCAATAGCCAGCATCCGTGTTTGCGCATCACGCGCCCAGTCGGAACCGGCCAGTAAGCGACTTCAACCCATCCATACGTTGCATAATCGTCTGTCCGGAACTGGCGGTATCGTGCGTGGCGCTGGCCGCTTGGTCGGCGACCCGGGCGATGCGCGTCAGCGACTGATTCATGTCCTCGGCAACCTGCGATTGCTCCTCGGCCGCAGTGGCTATCTGGTTGGTCATGCCGCGGATCGTCTGCACCGCCGCGACGATCTGCCCCAACGCATGTTGAGCCGCCTCGATCTGACTCAACGTCGTGTCGCTGCTTTGCCGCGAGGCGTCCATGGCTTCGCCGGCGCGCGAGGCCTGACTTTGCAGGCGCTCGACCAACAGGCTGACTTCCTTGGCCGAACTCTGCGTCCGGCTGGCCAGGCTACGGACTTCGTCGGCGACTACCGCGAAGCCACGGCCCTGCTCACCAGCGCGGGCGGCTTCGATCGCGGCGTTGAGCGCCAACAGATTGGTCTGCTCGGCGATGCCGCTGATCACGTTGAGTACCTTGCCGATTTCGTGGCTGTCCTGCACCAGCTGCTGCATAACCTGCGACAGACCATCGACATGCCCGCTGAGGGTACGGATAGCACCCACCGACGCGTTCATGACAGCGCTTCCCGTGTTGGTTTCCTGCTCGGCTATGTCGGCGGCGTTGGCCGCCTCCACGGTGCTGCGGGCCACTTCCTGGGAGGTTGCGAGCATCTCGTTCATCGCGGTAGCCACCTGGTCGATCTCGGCCTGCTGACCTTCGACGTTGCGAGCGCTCTCGCCGGCCAGGCTCGCCATGCGCTTGCACTGGCCATCAGCCTCATCGGCCGCCTGGCGCACGCCGCGGATCATTTCGCCGACCTGATCGAGCAAGCGGTTGTAGGCGATGGTGATCATGCCAATCTCGTCATCAGCGTGGCGCACCTGTAGCGGCGCGGAGAAATCGCCCTGGCTGACCTTCTCCAGCCGACCGCGCAGTTCGTCGATCTGCAGCATCAGCCAGTTCATGCCGGCGATACGGCCGAACACCACCAGCAACAGCACGGTCAGCGTCGAGCCCAAGGCGACCCAGAGTTGCTGCGACGCGCTGCGGTTGGCCTCGGCGGAAATCAACGAGACCACTTCGTTGGAAGCGGCAAGCAGGTCGTTGGCGTCGGCCGCGACCGCCTTCAGATCGGCCTGCTGGCCGGCCGCCAGGGCTTTCACCGCGGGCCGATAGTGCTGCCAGATCTGGTCGACGCGCTGCAGCGGCGCCTTGGCACTGTCCAGTTCGACCGGCGCGATGCCCTTGGCCCGGTCACCTTGCAGCAGCAGACGATGCGATTGCTCGAAGCGCTCGATGGTCTTGTCGACATCGGCCGGATTGCCCACGCCCTGAGCGGCGAGCAGCGCTTCCTTGATCATTTTCTGGCTGAGCATGCGCTGCGCGCCGGCCATGTCGATCTGATTGGCGTCCTTGACCGACATGAACAGCGCACCTGCCGTCAATGCCGCACAGAGGAAAATCAGGCTGTAGGAAAAGAAGAACTGCAGGTTGATGGTGCGCAGGCCAATGCCGCGCAGCAGGCGTTGGATAGCGTTTGCCAGGGTGCTGGTCATGCAAATCGTCCGATGGTCCAAGCGGGCGCAACGACCGGCGGGTCTCCCCGGCGGTGGTGGCGTGGTTGCTCTATTCTCGGCCGCGAATCAGCTATCTTTAATACCGTCCATCATCACGCCGGAACCCCTGAAACAGAGGGCCTGCGTGCGCCCTTCCCGGCCATTTTCCCGGCAACCGCGTAGGTTGCCGCAGCGCGCCGCGGGCGTTGCCCGAGCGTTTGCTCGAATACGCGCTGTGGAGGGGCTATGGTGAACATAACGATTGCGTTCCGTTATCCAACGAAGGAGCGAGCAATGTTCCATGTAACCCGCATAGGCGATAAACGTATCGACGTGGATTTCTCCGGCAAGCTCGATAGCATCGAGATGCGCTTCGCCCTCGACGAGCTGATGCGAAAGTCCGAAGGCATCGTCCATGGCCAGATGCTCTTTCGGGTGGGCGATTTCGACATGCCCACCCTCGGTGCGGTTGGCGTCGAGCTGTCACGCATCCCGCAGATGTTCCGCTTCATACGCCGCTTTGACCGCTGCGCAGTGGTTTGCGCCAAGGAATGGATGAGGAAAGCCAGCGAGATCGAAGGCGCGCTGATTCCCGGCCTGACGGTCAAGGCATTCGACCAACATCAGGCCACCGAGGCGCACAACTGGCTGGAGGGAATGCCCTGATCCCAGCCTCTCAGCGCGGCCGGCCGAACACCTGGGTCCAATAGACGGTGGCCGCGCTCTGGGGATTCGTCGCGTAGGCGGCGCCCATTTCGGTGAAATCCGGATTCATGATGTTCCGGCAGTGCCCCGGACTGGCGAGCCAACCTGACACCGCCTGCTCGGCCGATCCCTGGCCGGCGGCGATGTTTTCGCCAATGCGTTGCCAGCGATAGCCCTGGCGTTGCGCGCGATCACTGACCTGGCTTCCGTCGCGCCCCTGGTGGCTGAAATAATCCTTTTGCGCCATGTCCCGGCTGTGAGCGAGCGCCGTATCGCCCAGTTTTGAATTCCAGCTTACCGGTGGAGCGGCATCGAACGATTGCTTGCCGCAGCGACGTGGCTCGCGCCTGGCCTGGTTGACCTGCTCGAGAATGGCCTTGCCCGCCTCTCGCCAATCGCCCAGGTCATCACTCAGCAATGGCTTGGCCAGCACCACCTGCCAGGTGCTGCCGTCGCGCGACACACCCAGCTCGGCGAATTTCTTGCTCAGCAACGCACTGCAGTAGCGCTGCTTGAACAGCCGCATCACGGTAGCCGCATCGGTCGGTCCGCTCACGGCCATGGCCTGCAAGTTGGCCGCCCGGTAGTTGGATTCGCGCAGTGCTTGCTGCATCCGCGCCCCGGAGCCGGCGGGGATCGCCGCCAGCGCTGCAACCGGGGCGAGTGGGCCGAGCGGTTCGATCTTCTCGCCATTGCAGCCCTCGCCGGAGGTGCGGAAATCGTTGATCAAGCTCACCAGACGCTCGGTTTCGCCCGCGTCTGCCGCCTGACTGACGGAGCCGGCGGCAAGCAACAGCGAACCGATCAGGGCCTGCCCCAGCGAGCGACCGCCGAGGATGGCGGGCAAAGCGAGATGGCGAATTGGCATGCGGCACTCCCGATGGCGTATTTGATGACAACGCGAACCGACGCATGCACCGGTGCGTCTTCATGCTGACCACGATTGGCAATGACCTATCCCCGGCGGCGTCCTGGGTCGTTCAAGGCGCTGTTTCGGTGGCCTGCGCAAGGCTCACCGTCCGCTCGACTGGGAACATGCGATCATCTGGCGCTGTTCTTGTCCTCCTGTAACGCTTCCGCATAAGTGCCGCCTCCATGACGCTGTCTGAATTCCTGCTGTTCGCGCTGCCCGCGATCTTTCTCACCGGACTGTCCAAAGGCGGCTTCGGTGGCGCCCTCGGCGGCATTGCCGTGCCCTTGCTGGCGCTGGCCATCTCGCCCAAGCAGGCAGCGGCGGTCATGCTGCCGATCCTTTGCCTGGCCGATGTCGTAGGCCTCAGGGCGTATATCGGTCACTGGGACAAGGCGAACCTGAAGGTCATGATGCCAGGCGCACTGATTGGCATCGCGCTGGGCACGCTGAGCTTCGGCATGCTCGATGAGCGCCTGATCGGGCTGCTGATGGGCGCCATTGCGGTGGGATTCGTACTGCTCGGGCTGTTCAACCGCAACGACAAACCGCGGCCTCTGCAGCGCGGGCGCGGCGTCATGCTTTCCTCGATCGCAGGATTCACCAGCTTCGTGGCCCACGCCGGCGGGCCTCCGATCATGATGCACCTGCTGCCGCAGCAGCTCGACAAACTGCGCTATGTCGCGACCATCAACCTGTTCTTCCTGATGACCAATGCCATCAAGCTGATCCCCTACGCGGCGCTGGGCCAGTTCAATCGGGAAAACCTGCTGCTCAGCCTGAGCCTGGCGCCCATCGTACCCTTCGGCGTCTGGGCTGGACTCTGGCTGCACAAACGCGTCGATCACGCCTGGTTCTACCGTATCGCCCGCGTCGGCATGCTGGTCGCCGGGCTGCAACTGATCTACAAGCACCTCTGACGCATCGGCACCGCTCGGCCGCATCTCTGAACGATCAGAGGCCTCCCCAGTCGGAAATGATGTACCCACTGCAAAAGGAGTCATCCCCATGCTGAAGTTTTTGGGCAGCACAATCGGCATCATTTTTCTGATCGGCCTGTTGGTGGTGATCGGTTTGTTCATGCTGGTGTTCTAGGGACGGACTCCGCCGGCCGATCGCGCAAGCATCGGCTCAGGAACACGCTTCATCGACAGGCCGCCGTCTTCAGGCGGCCTGTCTGTTTCCCCGCCGGGCAACTCGCTTGTGGACTGCAGCCATCCATGCCTGAACCGCTGATCGATTCTCCACGTTTGCGTGCCTTTTGGCTGACGCTGCTGATGATCGCCTGCCAGGCACTGGCGGCGACGCCCTTGCTGGCACAGGAGAGTGTCGCCACGGTGCGCCTCGATGGTCGCGCGCTGTTTCGCATCGGTGCCACTGCCGATCTGGAGGCCAGGCCCCGGGCGCGGCAGATCGAACGCCAGCTGGCGGCCGTGCTGGAAACGCCCCAGGGCATCACCCGCTCGCGCATCGAGAACGTGGGCGAAGGCGGCGAGAGCCGCCAGATCAGCGTTGCCGGGCGCACGTTGCTGGAAGTTACGCCGATGGATGCCGAAGCCAACGGCGTTACGGTCGATGCCTTGGCCCGGCAATGGGCGGCATCGGTCGATCGCGCCCTGGCGACAGCCGCCGACCGCCGCGACTCAGAGCGGGCACGCTTCCTCACGTCGATTCAGGCCGGCATCGAAACCGCCTTTGCCCGCCTGCTCGAATCTGCGACGCAAGTCATTCCCAGGGTACTCGCCGCCCTGCTGGTGCTCCTGCTGTTCTGGGGGCTGGCGGTTGGCGTGCGGGCACTGGTACGGGCCCTCTTCAACCGTCTGGGCGACGACCGGACCGTTGAGAATCTGGTTCGCCAGGTCAGCTACTACACCGTCTGGCTACTCGGCCTGATCGTCGCGGCGAGCGCCTTCGGGGTGGAGCCCGGCACCCTTGCCACGGGCCTGGGTCTGACCAGTCTCGCGCTGGGGTTCGCGCTGAAGGACATCCTGTCCAACTTCGTCAGCGGCTTGCTGATCCTGACCTTGCGCCCTTTCGAACTGGGCGACCAGATCATCATCGGCGAGACAGAAGGCAGCGTGGAGCGCATCGAGCTGCGCGCCACCCAGATTCGCACCTACGACGGCCGGCGCGTGTTGGTACCGAACGCCGAAACCTTCACCTCCCGCGTCACCAACAACACCGCCGCGCCCATACGCCGCGGCAAGGTCGTCTGTACGCTCGGCTACGAGGTGGATATCGAGGCGGTCACCCGGATCATGCATCACCCGCTCGCGCATCGAGAACGTGGGCGAAGGCGGCGAGAGCCGCCAGATCAGCGTTGCCGGGCGCACGTTGCTGGAAGTTACGCCGATGGATGCCGAAGCCAACGGCGTTACGGTCGATGCCTTGGCCCGGCAATGGGCGGCATCGGTCGATCGCGCCCTGGCGACAGCCGCCGACCGCCGCGACTCAGAGCGGGCACGCTTCCTCACGTCGATTCAGGCCGGCATCGAAACCGCCTTTGCCCGCCTGCTCGAATCTGCGACGCAAGTCATTCCCAGGGTACTCGCCGCCCTGCTGGTGCTCCTGCTGTTCTGGGGGCTGGCGGTTGGCGTGCGGGCACTGGTACGGGCCCTCTTCAACCGTCTGGGCGACGACCGGACCGTTGAGAATCTGGTTCGCCAGGTCAGCTACTACACCGTCTGGCTACTCGGCCTGATCGTCGCGGCGAGCGCCTTCGGGGTGGAGCCCGGCACCCTTGCCACGGGCCTGGGTCTGACCAGTCTCGCGCTGGGGTTCGCGCTGAAGGACATCCTGTCCAACTTCGTCAGCGGCTTGCTGATCCTGACCTTGCGCCCTTTCGAACTGGGCGACCAGATCATCATCGGCGAGACAGAAGGCAGCGTGGAGCGCATCGAGCTGCGCGCCACCCAGATTCGCACCTACGACGGCCGGCGCGTGTTGGTACCGAACGCCGAAACCTTCACCTCCCGCGTCACCAACAACACCGCCGCGCCCATACGCCGCGGCAAGGTCGTCTGTACGCTCGGCTACGAGGTGGATATCGAGGCGGTCACCCGGATCATGTGCCGGGCTGCACAGCACACCCCGGGCGTCCTGGAGACGCCGCCCGCGTCGGTCACTCTGCGCGAGCTGGGCTCGAGCGAGCCGGTGTTCGATGTGGAGTTCTGGTGCGATTCGAGGCGCTCGGATTTCGTCTTCACCACCTCGGAGGTCCGCAAGGCATTGGTCGCGGCGTTGCGTGCCGCCGGCGTCACCCTGCCCGACCAGGCCAAACAGAACGTGGTACTGCACACGGCGAAGGGCTGACCGTCGAGCCGCGGACCCGACCTCAGGCGGCAGCGGGACCGTTGAGCCCGATAGCGCCAG
This sequence comes from Stutzerimonas stutzeri, assembly GCF_019090095.1. NCBI lineage: Bacteria > Pseudomonadati > Pseudomonadota > Gammaproteobacteria > Pseudomonadales > Pseudomonadaceae > Stutzerimonas > Stutzerimonas stutzeri. Next base: position 1,536,174 of record NZ_JAGQFP010000001.1, read on the forward strand.
ACCAGCCCTGTTCCAGCAGCCGCTCGCCATCCACGAGATCCCAGGCGCAACCGGACAGCCGGTCGTCCTGGCGCCCCTGGTTCCGACCTGCGGGAGGGAATGAGCCGAGCGCCGCGAGGGTCCAATCAGGACCACATCAACCGAGGATCGCAAAATGAGTCTGTTCGACAAGATCAAAGACAAGCTGGGCCTGGGTGGCGTCAGCAACGAAGCGCACAAGCCGGTCGACCCGAGCAATACGCCGAACGCGCATGCGCGGGACACCGTCGTCGACTCGGAGCGTCCGACCGCTGCGCACAATGCGACGACCACGCCGCCTGGCGCGGCGCCAAGCCTCGAAGCCGGCGGATCGCCGACCGCCGCCGTCGATGTCCCGGCCAAGCTGGACGCCATGGCCGCCAATCATCCCGAAAAGCTGAACTGGCGGACCTCCATCGTCGATCTGCTCAAGCTGCTGGGCCTCGACAGCAGCCTGGAGTCGCGCAAGGAGCTGGCCACCGAACTGGGGTGCCCACAGGACAAGCTGGCCGACTCGGCCCAGATGAATATCTGGCTGCACCGCACCGTCATGCACAAGCTCGCCGAACACGGCGGCACCGTACCACCCGAACTGCGGACCTGAGCGTAGCGTCGCCCTGGCGAGCCCGGACGACAGGGTCGTCCCGGTTCGTCAGCCGCAGCGCTTCTCGATACCTTGGGATGAAGCAGCACCCGAGTCGGGCGCCGCGGTCAGCCGGTTGCTCAGGCGTCCAGCGAGGGCCCGATCATCTCCGCCAGCTGCGGATACACGCCTGGACAGGCGACAAGGTAGGGGTTGCCCTTGAGCAGGCCATCGTTACGGAAGAAATCATTGACCCGGCCACCCGCCTCCTTGACCAGCACCAGCCCAGCCATGCAATCCCAACTTTTCAGCTCGGTCTCGTAGTAACCGAGTAGCCGTCCGGCGGCCACGTAGGCGGTCATCAAGGCGCCGGAGCCATTCCGGAAGAACATCCCGCCTTCGGCCAGCAGCTTCTCCATGAACGGAATGAAATGCTCCTTGCCACGCGGGTGGAAGGTGCCGGTCGCGGTCACGCCCTGCCCCACATGTGTCGCGGAGCTGACGCTCAAGCGCGTGTCGTTGACGAAGGCGCCCTTGCCCAGACAGCCATGGAACAGCTCGTTGTGGTTCGGGTCGGCGATGGCGCCCAGATGCGGTTCGCCGTCGATCAGCAGACCGATGGAGACGCACCAGTTGTGCAGTCCGTTGACGAAGCAGGCGGTGCCATCGATCGGGTCGATGACCCAGACGCAACGCGCGCCGAGATCGGCCGAGCCGCTCTCCTCGCCGAGAAAGCCGTCTTCAGGGAAGCGCTGGCTCAATCGTTCACGGATAAAGGCTTCGATCTGCTTGTCGGCGATGCTGACCACGTCCTGCAAGTCGTCGCCCTTGTGCTCGACCGTCAGCGCTTCGCGCCGGCGGTAGAACGCCATGCCCATCTCCGCTGCCTCGAGCGCAAGGGCTTTGGCGCTGGCGTAACGTGCGTCGATATCGATGTGGGAAGCGGTGGATTCCGAAGTCATGTCGGTCCTTCTCTGGCGGGGCGCGCCCGGCGCGCAAAGATGCGGATTCTAGAGATTTGATGGCCTCAGGCCTACGCCATGCGGCAGCCAAACGAGGAATGGCGAGGGCGATTGTCGAGGGTTCAGCGGCAGCTATTTGCTCGCTAAACCACCGCGACAGCGGTTCGCCGCCAGGTATGGCGGCGAACCTCGTGCATCACGCCTCGTCGTGCTTGTCGCGGCCTTCCTGTCGGCCACTGCTGTAGGTCGGGCCCACCAGGTTTTCGCCCGGCGCGGCGCGGCCCTCGAGTGGCGGCAACGCCTTGGCTTTCTCGATATCGACACCCACGCCATCCGCCAGTCGCTGGCCATAATCGGGATCGCAGTGCCAGAAATGCCAGATCATCCGCAAGCAGATGTGCTCGGGGCAATCCTTCAGGTCTGCGGTGATGTTGGCGATCAGATCCTCACGCTCCCAATCCTCGAAGCTGCGGTAGCGCTCGCCGGCCTGGCGATAATCGGCCTGCGCCCTGGTGGTCTGGTAACGCCCAAGGTGCCCTTCGACGAACGGGTGGTAGTCGTGGGCAGGCTTGGGTGCCTCTTTCAGGCCACCCAAGGAGCTGGGCTCGTAATTGACATGGGGATTTTCGCCCGCGCCGTCGACGAAATGCGCCATGGCGCCGTCGCGCTGGTTGGTCGCCGCCGGCTTCTTCGGGGCGTTGATCGGCAATTGCAGGTAGTTGGCACCCACGCGGTAGCGCTGCGTGTCGGAATAGGACAGCGTTCGGCCTTGCAGCATCTTGTCATCGGAGAAGTCGATTCCATCGACCAGCACGCCGGTCCCGAAGGCTGCCTGCTCGGTTTCGGCAAAGACATTCGACGGGTTGCGGTCGAGCACCAACCTGCCCACCGGTAACAGCGGAAAGCGGTCTTCGGGCCAACGTTTGGTGTCGTCCAACGGGTCGAAGTCGAGTTCGTCGTGCGGATCGTCGGACATGATCTGCACGGCCATTTCCCACTCCGGATGCTCGCCGCGCTCGATGGCATCGTAGAGGTCGCGGGTAGCGTGGCCCACGTCCCTCGCCTGGATCTCGGCGGCTTGCTCGGCGGTCAGGTTCTTCACGCCGAGCTTGGGCTCGAAGGAGAACTTGCACAGCACCGCCTCTCCCTTGTCGTTGACCAGCTTGTACGTATTCACGCTGGAACCCTGCATGTGCCGGTAGTCCGCCGGGATGCCCCAGGGGCTCTTGACCCAGGTGACCATGTGCAACGCTTCGGGGTGGTGCTGGACGAAATCGTAGAAGCGCCAGGCTTCCTGGCGGTTGGAAATCGGGTCCGGCTTGAAGGCGTGGATCATGTCGGGAAACTTGATCGCATCGCGGATGAAAAACACCTTGAGGTTGTTGCCCACTAGGTCCCAGTTACCGTCTTCGGTATAGAACTTGATCGCGAAGCCGCGGGGATCGCGCGCTGTTTCGGGCGACTCCTTACCGCCGATCACCGTCGAGAAGCGCAGGAACACCGGGGTACGCACGCCAGCGTTGGTGAGCACTTTGGCACGGGTGTACTTGCCGGCCGGCTCGTCACCGATCCTGCCATAGGCCTCGAACCAGCCATGGGCGGCCGTACCGCGGGCATGGACAACCCGTTCAGGGATACGCTCGCGGTCGAAGTGGCTGATTTTTTCGATGAACTGATAATTCTCGAGTGTCGCCGGGCCACGCTCGCCCACGCTGCGCAGGCTCTGGTTGTCGCTGACAGGGTGACCCTGCCGGGTCGTGAGTGTGCTTCGCTCTTCAGTCATGAGGGCTCCTGGAACTATCGGGGCGGGAGTTCTTTAGGCGCCATCGACCGGCAGGGGTTCTGCACCATGACGCTATCGGACCGATAGCCTGCTCTCAGCCACTATCGGTCGATAGGCCAGTGGCTCATCAGGGCTGGTTCTGCTCTTCGTGCAGGCGGACATTGAGCTCGTCGACGATCGGCGCCCACTCGGCGTCCTCCAGCCACTCGTCATTTAGGAAGGCGCGTTGGGCATCGCTCCAGAAGGGCGCTTCGACAAGCTTCATATGGTTCGGCAGCGGCGCGTGACTGGCGATGAAATCGTCGATGCTGGCCGGATCCGACGGAAGGCCCAGCTGCTCGAACAATGTGCTCATGTCTTTGTTTGGAAGTTCCATCGAACGGCTCCTCGTCCACGTCGATTGGCGCCCATCGGGTATGGGCGTTGCCTTCAGTAGAGGGTGCGGGACGACCATCAGTTCAACGAAACGCCTCTGGCCACGCTCAGCCAGAAACAAACAAGCGGGCCGCGCCAGGGCGAGGCCCGCCAAAGGGGATTCAGGCGGCCTTGTCGAACAGTTGCCGACCCTGGTCGAGGCATTGATCGACGAGCCATTTGCCGTGGGCAATGGAGGCCCGCTGCGCCTGCTCGAGTTCCGCCATGAAGGCGTGCCCGACCGGAAGCGCCATCCGCCGAGTGACCTGCCCTTGTGGATTGCTGATACGGCAGCCGCCAGCCCAGGGCGTCGGTGTGCCGGGATGCTCCATTACTTCGGCCGTAATGACGTGATCGCGGTATTCACATTGCATCATGGTCATGGTGTCACCTCTCTCTGCTGACAGCCGTGGGCGGCTTCGACGCGCACCCATGTGGCTAGTTGCCCCCCTTTTCTTCAGTGTCCGCTACAAGCCAGGTACGCCCTACAGTGGCGCGCCTCGCGTAGTACCTCCAATGGGGTATAGCACATCCATCAGCGGCCGAAAGGTCCGGTGGTCGGCCAGCGCAATGGCGAATCGAAGCAGGCTGGTGCGGGCAATGGCCCGGCGAGGCGGTGTCGGCAGGGAGGGCTGGGAATGCAAAGGGCCTGCTAGGCAGGCCCTTTGGTAGAAGGTTCAGAAGGCGCGCAGTTGTTCGTCAGCGAGGAAATCTTCCTCTAGCAGGGCATCTCTGCCTTCGACTTCGAGCGTCTCGCCTTCGACCGGGGTCGGGGCGGTTGCGCGTTTGCTGCGCAGCTTGCCGAATTGATGCTTGAGGGCGTTGTTGAGCTTGTCGATGGCCCCATCCACGGCCAATTCAAGGGATGCCGCCTTGTGCGTAACGGAGACGGGCTGCTGCCCCTTGGGGCGCGCCTCGATCTGGCAGCGTTTGTCGTGGGCACCAGCCTTGATGCCGTTCTCGTCGTTCAGATGCACCACGACGCGGGTGACTTCGTCGTCGAACCGATCGAGCTTGTCGGCGACATTGGCGCTGACCCAGTCTACGAGACGGGCGCTTCCTTCGATGTGGTTATCGCTATGTACTTGGATCTGCATATGCTCTTCCTTCTACGCGATCTAGGTAACCACCGTTCAGACCTCAAACGGCCTGGTCTAGGAATGCCACTGTTGGCTAGATTAAGCAAGCGCAACGATGCATCAAAGCGCACGAGCCGATCTGCCCGAGGCTTTACGCCAGCATTCACGCCTCGGCGGACAGCTTCTTCTTCGGGTAGATGTCGTAGCGGCTGGACTTGCCTTCTAGGCAGTAACCCGGCTTGGGGCCGTCTATGGTCGGTGCTTTACGCGGCCGCTTCACCACCACGCGGTGGCTGGCCAGCGTCAGGGCCTGCTCGAGCAAGGCGCCGGCATCCAGGTCGTCGCCAACGAAGGGCCGAAACAAGCGCATTTCCTTTTTCACCAGAGCGCTCTTTTCCCGGTGTGGAAACATCGGATCGAGGTAGATCACCTGTGGCGGCTCGCCTTGCCAGCCCGCCATCAGCTCAATGGCGTTGCCCTGCTGCAGGTGCATGCGTTCGACGATAGGCCGCACGTCGGCGTCCAGACGCCCCCGTGCCAAGCCGTCTTCCAACAACGCGGCAATCAGCGGCTGACGCTCGAACAATACCAGGTCACAACCCAGCGTGGCCAGGACGAAGGCGTCGCGCCCGAGCCCTGCCGTGGCGTCCAGCACGCGTGGGCGGATGCCGGGCTGGATACCGACTGCCTTGGCGATCATCTGCCCGCTGCCGCCGCCGAACTGGCGCCGATGCGCCGCGCCGCCCTCGACGAAATCTACCCGTACCGGCCCCGGCGCCTGGGGGCCGAGCACCTGCAGTTGAAGACCGTTTTCACCCAGTTGCAGGGCGAACTCCGCCTCATCCGCCTGCGAAGGCAAGCCGAGTCGCGCCGCCCAAGCGCCAGCCTGCTCGACGAACTGAGGCGCAAGGGCTTCGACACGAACTAACGGGGATGAGGCAGTCATACGGAGCTCGGTGGTGGGAAAACGCCGCATTCTGCCAGAGGCGGCGCCGGCCTGCCTCAGCGACACATGCCGAAGCCACCCATATCGACATGGAAATGGTCATGGTGGGCCGCATTGTACTCGGGGCTCAGGGTGATCTTGAACGCATCGCAGGCAGCCGCCTTGACCTCACGAAGAAAGCGCGCCTTGTCGCCGTCGCCCTTCCAGTCCCGGGCCACCGTGATCCGCGTGCCGTCCTGCAGCCAGAACCCGGCCAGATCCAGCGCATTGGCCGACGCGTGCTGACTGCGCCGGTTGCTGCGGGCAATGTTGCGGCAGGCGAAGCTGCCAAAGTGATCGACACGCACCACGGGCTGACCGAACACCTGCTGCGCGGCCGGCTGCAGGCCGTGTCGTTCGAACAAGGCGTAGGCCGCGGCCAGTGGACAGGTCGCCAGAAACGCGCCGTTGAAGCGCACCGCGGAGCCGGTCACGCGCACGGCGTTTTCGACCGGACAGCCAGGCTGCGGCGTGCTGTCCGGCACGGCCACGTATTGCAGATCCGAGCTGGCCAGCGCCTGCTCGCACAGCCCAGGGTCCGCCTGCAAACGGCGCAGCTTGAACGATGTCAGCAGGTTCGGCGGCTCACGAATATCCAGCGGCGCCCAGGGGTTCCACTTCGGCGGAATGTCGACGTGTCCACGCCATACCGCGTAGACGAACCCGCCCGATACGAGCAGCAGCAACAGGAAGAAACGGCCGAAAGTCATGCCGATTTTGGCAACACCGGTACGCCAAGGTTGCAGCGATGCCGGCTAGCGGGCCATCACACGCAACGTTCGCCACCCAACAGCGACAGCTGCGACTCACTCTGCATCGGCGCCACGGCCAACGGTGGCAGGCCAGGCAACCGATCGCCGAGCTGCTGGTGAAAGCGCATGGCCAGGTCCGGCGCCAGCCGGTTGTCAGGCGTATGCAGATAGACATGCGGACGCTTGCCCGCCTCGATCCAGCCCGCCACCTTGTCCAGCCACGGCGCAAGGAAGCGATCGTTGGCCTCCAGCTCGGGATGCCCGACGAAACGCAGCTGCGGAGATTCGCTGAACGCCGCCGGACGCACCGGCAGTCGCGGCTTCTTGCTTTGTGCGTGCGACACGGCGGGATCGCTCGTCCGGCAGCTGAACAGCGCGCGGGTATCCATGCAGATGCGCTCGACGCCCCGCTCGAACAGCAAGCGGTTCAGCGCTCGCTCCTCCTCGCTCTTGGCGAAAAACGCGGGGTGGCGCACCTCTACCGCCAAGGGTCTGTTCAGTGTCTCGATCAGCTGCACCAGCTCACCGAGGCGAGCCGGCCCGAAGGTCGCGGGCAGCTGCAACCAGAACGGGCTGACCCGCTGCCCCAACGGGGCGAGTAGCGAACGGAACGACAGGATCAGATCCGTTGTTTCACGTAGGTCCGGCGCCTGGCTGATCTCTCGCGGCAGCTTGGCGCAGAAGCGAAAGCCTTCGGGCATCAGTGTCGCCCAGCGCTCGACCTTCTGCGCCGATGGCCAGGCATAGAGTGTGGTGTTGCCCTCAACGCTGTTGAAAACCGAGCAATAACGCGCCAGGAACTCGCTGGCCGGCAAACCCGGCGGGTACAGCGATCCACGCCAGCTAGCGTCGTTCCAGGAGGGGCAACCGAGAAAATAGGGAAGAGTCAAAACGCGGGTCAGGATGCCTCAGGCATAGAGGTCCAGTCCGAGTACTTCGTGGGCGTCTAGGTCGGCGGTGAAGCTGGCCGTGCTGCCATAACTCTGCAGCGCCTGCGATGCGCGGCTGGTCAGTGGCCGTTCCATCATGGCTTCGAAACGTGCCGGCATGAAATCGCCGGAGATCACCGACGCGTCATCGGCAGATTCGCTGCGCGTGGGCCGGGAGAGGTGCTCGTAGGTGAATTCGGTCTGGCTGGCCGGGGTGACGATCGTCTCGCGCGCCTGCTCTGCCGCCCGTTCGCTCTCGCGATAGGGTACCGGCGCGCTGCCCCGCTGGGGCGCGCGTTCGATGGGGTAGGCAGAAGGGGCGAGACCGTTTAGACGCATCATTCACCTGTCGAAGTGCAGCGACTCTAGCGAGGCGCTCGCCAATTAGCAATGCCGCCTGTCACCGGGCTTGCTTGGGCGTTGCGACATTGTCACGCAAGTAGATCGGCTGGGCCTGATCGGCGTCCACCGCTTCCCCGCGTTGCCAGGCGAAGCCAGCCAGGGTCAGCAAGTCCTCGGCATGCGGCAGCAGGCCTGCATCGGTCCCGGCAGGCTGTACCGCGAGCCTCGCACCGTAGCCCCAACCGGTCCCGGCGCCGAACCATTGGCCCGCCTCCCCGCGCGGCAGACTCACCTGCTCCGGTGGCAGCACCGCTTCGAGGCCGGCCAGCTGCATTTCACCCTGATGCAGGCAATAGCAGCCCCAGTAAACCTCGTCCATCCGCGCATCGATGGCGGCGGCTACCTGCTCGACGCCGCGTTCGCGGTGCGCGCGCTGGGCGATGGTGGCGAGCGTCGAGACGGGCAACACCGGACGCTGCAACGCGAACGCCAGCCCCTGCACCACACCGACTGCGATACGCACGCCAGTGAAGGCACCCGGCCCGCGGCCGAAAGCCAGCGCATCGACCGCCGACAGGGCGATGCCCGCCTCGGCCAGTATCGTCTGGATCATCGGCAACAGCCGTTGCGCATGCAGTCGGGGAATCACTTCGTAGTGGCTGATGACCTTGCCCTCATGCAGCAATGCAACGGAGCAGGCTTCGGTCGCAGTATCCAGCGCCAACAGAGTGGTCATGGTGAGTTATGCAGGTTGCCGAGTGGGCGGGCATTAAAACGGTTTAGGTCGTTTTTTGCCAGCGCTGCGACCCGTCCGGCGATGGGTCGCCAGCAACAGGGCCAGTACCAGCAACCGGGAAGCGGCCGGTGCGGGGCCGCTTCCCGGAGCGGTCCAGCGCCGCAGCGCTAGGCGATCGATCAATGAATCTGGTCGGGTTTGACCACGATCCAGTTTTTGTCAGCAGTTACCGCCTGGCCCAGCTCAGCCTGGCGTTTGGCCGCGCTGGCCTGCCACTCCTTGATCTGCTGGGTGTACTTGGCTTTGCGATCGACCCAGATGCGCAGCCCGCCCTTGTCCATGTCGGTGGCGTTGAACAGCATGTAGCCATCGGACAGCGGCGTGTCGCCTGCCACCAGCACCGGCATCTTCCACTGGTCGATCCAGCCGTGAATCGTCGCCAGCTTGCCTTCGTACCAGGTCATGGGGTTCATCAGAAACGGCGTCACCTGCAGGTCGAGGTTGGCAGCCGGATCGTAGCGGCCCGCTTTGATCTGCAGGCGCGAGCTGGTGAGCTCACCGCTCTTGGGATCCTTGAGCAGCATGTTGACGCCTATGACGTTCTCGGGTTTGACGTTGTAGCCGTACTTGGGATCGCTGGCGATCATGCGCACGATCTCTTCGCTGGCGGCGGTCATCACATAGACCTCGATGCCGTTTTCCTGCAGACGGTTGTACAACTCCTGCATGCCGGTAAAGAGCTTCGGCGGCGTGACGCTGCCTTGCACTACCTTGTCGCCGTCGTAATAGCTGATCGGCACGGGCTTGTCATAGGCCATGACCTCATCGACATAGCCCTTCAGCTCGCGCAGCGTGAGGCCGGAAAAGATCTGCGCGACCCAGGGATAGCAAACCAGGTCGTCGATCTCGCACAGGCGGTAGTAATAGCTGTTGAGGCTTTCCTTGAATCCGTCGCTGTCCTTGAACGGAATGAGTTTGAGCGACGGGTCCATCGTCTCGCGGGTGAGCACGCCCTTCATTTCCAGGTAGGGCAGCAAGGCCTCTTCGATATCGAACTGATAACTGGTGTTGTCCATGTCGAACACCGCATAGGCGCCTTTGTTGGCGTTCGCAGCGATCATGTTGTCGATCTGCGTCGCCGCCTCGCTGGGCCAGTGCCGAAGCTCGGTAGCGGCGCTTGCACCCAGGGCCGCGACACTCATGGCCAGCCCGACGACCCACGTCTGCATCGTTCTCATACGCTCTCCTGCGTTTTTCTTATTTAGGAATCAGCCACTGGTATAGACCAGAGGACTGACGCTAGCGCACCTGAGAAAGCAAGCTGCTCCGAGAACGACCCTTGATTATCTATTCCGACCCGCCCCGCCCTGAAACGACAACGGCCCGCAAAGCGGGCCGTTGTTTGTCAGCGCAGTAACGTTTAGCTGAGTGCAGCCATCACCTTGGCGGTGATCTCTTCCACCGAGCCGACACCTTCGACGCGGCTGCACTTGGGCGTGCCTTCGGTCGTTTCGAGGTTCCGGTAGAAAGCCACCAGCGGCTTGGTCTGCGAGTGGTAGACGCTCAGGCGATGGCGGACGGTTTCTTCCAGATCGTCCTTGCGCTGAATCAGCTCTTCACCGGTCAGGTCGTCGACACCGGCGACCTTCGGTGGGTTGTGCTCGGTGTGGTAAACGCGGCCAGAGGCCGGATGTACGCGACGGCCAGACAGGCGACCAACGATCTCCTCGTCGTCTACCGCGATTTCCAGCACGTGGTCCAGGTGAACGCCAGCGTCACGCAGGGCCTCGGCCTGGGGAATGGTGCGCGGGAAGCCATCGAAGAGAAAACCGTTAGCGCAATCGGGCTGCTGCAGGCGCTCCTGGATCAGCGCGATGATGATTTCATCAGAGACCAGGCCGCCACTGTCCATGACGTCCTTGACCTGCAGGCCCAGCGGCGAGCCCGCCTTGACCGCAGCTCGCAACATGTCGCCCGTGGAGATTTGCGGAATGGCGAACTTCTCGGTGATGAAGCGAGCCTGTGTACCTTTCCCGGCACCGGGCGCTCCCAGCAGAATTACGCGCATGGAGTGAGTCCTCAAGTTTTGCAAAGGGATGCCGCCAGGATCGTTGGTCTGCACCCCCTCACCTCTGGCGAATCAAAAAATCTGGTTTGCCGCCATGCGACAAAAGGTTGACCACGATACACAGCGCACAGAAAGCAGACAAGCTGCCCACCTGGCCCATGTCGCGGCCAGACTGCACCCTGCCTGAAGCCGGGAAAACGTCGCCCTTCAGCGGGAATGACGTGTTCTCGGCGCATCCAGACCGCCGTTGCGTACGCTCAGCCGGTGTTGCGCAATCCGGCCGCGATACCCGCCACGCTGACCAGCAGGGCTTGCTCCAGAGGGCTTTCGGCTGGGTGCGACTGCTGCCGCGAGCGAGCCAGCAGCTCGGTCTGCATCAGGTGCAAGGGATCGAGGTAGGTGTTACGCAGACTGAACGCCTCGAGGGTGTCCGGGCTGTGCGCCAGCAGCTCGGACTGACCGGTCAGGCCGAGCACGGCCTCGACCGCCTGCGACAATCGGTCACGTAAATCACACCCCAACGGCTGCAGGTCCGCGCTCACCAGGCGCTCATCGTAGCGCTTGGCGATATCCGCATCGGCCTTGGCCAATACCATCTCGAGCATGTCAATGCGCGTGGTGAAAAATGGCCAGCGTTCTCGCATCTCCTTCAATCGATCGGCCTCGCCCCTCGCCAGGGACGCCTGCAGCGCCTGTTCCCAGCCCAGCCAGGCGGGCAACATCAGGCGAGTCTGGGTCCAGGCGAAGATCCACGGGATGGCACGCAGGCTTTCGATGCCACCGGCGCGGCGTTTAGCCGGCCGGCTGCCCAGCGGCAAGCGGCCGAGTTCGCCTTCAGGCGTGGCCTGGCGGAAGTACTCGACGAACTGCGGATCGTCGCGCACCACGCTGCGGTAAGCCTTGACGCCCTCCTCGGCCAACCGCTCCATGGTTTCGCGCCACTGCGGCTCGGGCATCGGCGGGGGCAGCAAGGTCGCCTCCAGCACCGCGGCCAGGTACAAACTGAGATTCTGTTCGGCGATGTCTGGCAGGCCGAACTTGAAGCGAATCATTTCGCCCTGTTCGGTGGTCCGGAAGCGCCCCGCCACCGAGCCCGGCGGTTGCGACAGGATCGCCGCGTGTGCAGGGCCGCCGCCTCGTCCTACCGTGCCGCCACGGCCATGGAACAGCAACAACTCGACCTGGTGCGCGCGACAGACCTCGACGAGACTTTCCTGTGCCCGGTATTGGGCCCAGGCCGCCGCGGTGGTGCCAGCGTCCTTGGCCGAATCCGAATAACCGATCATCACTTCCTGGGGGCCATGCAGGCGCTGGCGATAACCGGGCAGCCCCAGCAGCCGGTCGATGGTCGGCCCGGCGTTGTTCAAATCGTCCAGCGTCTCGAACAGCGGCACGACACGCATCGACCGTTGCAAGCCGGCCTCCTTCAGCAACAGCTGCACCGCCAGCACATCGGACGCGCCCCTGGCCATGGAGATGACATAGGAACCGAGCGACGCCTCCGGCGCCTGCGCCACCACCCGACAGGTCGCCAACACCTCGGCGGTATCGGCCGACGGCTGGAAATGTGCCGGCAGCAGAGGACGGCGGTTGCTTAGCTCGCGCTGGAGAAATTCGAGGCGCCGCTGTTCATCCCACTGTTCGTAATGCCCCACGCCGAGGTAGTCGGTGATTTCCTCCATCGCCGCGACGTGCCGGGCCGAATCCTGCCGAATGTCGAGGCGCAACAGGAACAGCCCGAATGCGGCGACCCGGCGCAAGGTGTCGAGCAAAGCGCCATCGGCAATGACGCCCATGCCACAGGCATGCAGCGAGTGGTAGCACAGCTCCAGCGGCTCGCGCAGCTCGCGGTTATCGTGCAGCACCGCCGGCGGCGCCGGCTGATCGCGCTCGACCGCGGCGCTGGCCCAGTCCCGTGTCGCCTGGAGCCGCTCGCGCAATCCCTTGAGCAGCGCCCGGTAGGGTTCGGCCGACTCGCCTGAGTGGCGTAGCAGTTCGTCGCTGGCGGTCTGCATCGACAAGGCGGTGATCAGCCCTTCGACATCGCGCAGGAACAGATCGGCCGCCATCCAGCGCGCCAGCAACAGCACCTCGCGGGTCACCTTCGCCGTGACGTTGGGGTTGCCGTCGCGATCGCCGCCCATCCACGAGGCGAAGCGAATGGGCGCTGCCTCCAGCGGCAGGTGCAGTCCCGTCCCGAGACGGAGCGCCTGGTCCGCCTGGCGCAGCACATTCGGCAGGGCCTGCCAGAGCGAGTTCTCGATCACCGCGAAGCCCCACTTGGCTTCCTCCACCGGGGTCGGTCGGTTGCGTCGAATTTCCTCGGTGTGCCAGGCCTCGGCGATCAACCGCTGTAGCTGCAGCTCGATCCGGGCCAGCTCCGCCGCGCCGAGGTCGGTATGGTCTCGCGCCGCCAGCTGCGCGGCGATGGCGTCGTATTTCTGGATCAAGGTGCGCCGCGAGACCTCGGTGGGATGCGCCGTCAGCACCAGCTCGATGTCCAGCCGCCCCACCTGCCGGGCGAGAAACTCCTGGCCAAAGCCCTCGCCCTTGAGGCGTTCGAGCAAGCCGCCCAACACGCCAGTTTCGGACGGTGCCGGCTCGCCGGGTCGACGCCGGCGGATCTGGTGGTACTGCTCGGCAATGTTGGCCAGATTGAGGAATTGGTTGAAGGCGCGGGTCATCGGCAGCAGTTCGTCGTCGGCCAGTCCATCGAGGGTTTCCTGGAGCAACCTGGCACCATCGGCCGAGCCACGACGAGCACCCTTGGCGCCCTTGCGGATGCGCTCGATCTTGTCGAGGAAGGCTTCACCGTGTTGCTCGCGGATAGTGTTACCCAGCAGCTCACCGAGCAGATGTACGTTTTCGCGCAGTCGCGCGTCGATCTTCGCCATGTTCCTGCCTCCCGGACGCGCCACCAAGGGCTCGCAATGGATATGCAACCGATGCTGAACGGCTACGCTGTAAGAACCCTCCAAACAGAGTGCCCAGCGCGTTCGTTGAAGACAAGACATAGCGCGGCAAGTCTGTTCGACGGTCGCTCGCATACTCGCCATTACCGCCCGCTACGGCGGGCTAAGGAAGGAGCTCGATGAAGATTTCAGAACTGGTCCGTGAATGGGAAAGCAGCGCCACCGGGCGCATGAGCGCCACGCGATACACCATTCCGCTGGACGTCGAAAGCGCCGCACGGCTGGCCGCGCTGGCGGAGATGTACCCCAAACGCAGCACCGAGGAACTGCTGGGGGAACTGGTTGGCGCCGCGCTGGAGGGCATCGAGACCAGCCTCCCCTACCAGAAGGGCACCAAGGTGATCGCCACCGATGAGCAAGGCGATCCGATCTATGAGGACATCGGCCCGACGCCGCGTTTCCTCGCGCTCTCGCGCAAGCACCTCGAGCGTCTGCTGGCCGAGCAAACGACACAATCCTGAGCCTGCCCAGTACGACTGCGCCGCGCCCCAGCGCGGTCGTACCCACCCCGCGAGGCCCCGCCAGGATGGGCCTCCACGCCTTGTCCGACAGCTCTAGCAGGCCCCCTCCAGACGTTTCGTTTGTCTTTTTGCTGGAACGATTGCGGCCCGATGCCCTCACAAAAACATGCCCGTTCTGATTGTCAGCTCCCCATCAAGGGCTAGGCACACGGCTTTGCGGGCACTGTTCCCGATCTTCCACTGGAGACTGGCTATGAAAACGAACACCATCGAGCGCCCACTATCGCGATTTCAGTTACCGAAGCTGACGGCCGTTGCGCTGGGAGGTCTGCTGCTGGTGGGTTGTGCCGGCAATCCACCGAACGAGCAGTTCGCCGTTACCGAGTCGGCTGTGCGTAGCGCGGTAAGCGCGGGCGCGACCGAATATGCAGCGGTCGAAATGCGCAACGCACGGGAAAAATGGAAGCAGGCCGAGCTGGCCATGCAGAAGGAAAACTATGACGAGGCGCGCAAGCTGGCCGAACAAGCCGAGTGGGACGCACGCGTCGCCGAGCGCAAGGCTCAGGCTGCCAAGGCGCAGAAGGCCGTAGAGGACGCCAACAAGGGGATCCAGGAGCTGCGCGAAGAAAGCATGCGCGGCCTCCAGTAATCACCCCGTTCCATTCTCGACGCTTTCAACACAGGATGATTGGTTATGAATAAGTTACTGACGCTCCCTACCGTGCTGGCCATGACTATCGGGCTGGCCGCCTGCTCCTCGCAACCCAACCAGAATCTCGAGCAGGCACGCGGACAATATTCGCAACTGCAGGCCGATCCCCGGTCCAATCAGCTAGCGGCACTGGAAACCGAAGACGCCGGCAAGATGCTGGAGAAGGCGAACCAGGCCTACCTGAACGACGCGGATGAAGAAAAGGTCGATCAGCTGGCGTATCTGGCCAAGCGCCGTATCGAGCTCGCCGAGCAGACCATCGCACTGCGCACTGCCGAGCAGAATATCGAAAAGGCGTCGGCCAAGCGCGCAGAGGCCCGGCTCGAGTCCCGCGAACAGCAGCTCAAGCGTCAACAGGAAGAGATCCGCAAGCTACAGCAAGACCTGCAAGCCAAGCAGACCGAGCGCGGTACGCTGGTCACCTTCGGCGACGTGCTCTTCGATCTCAACAAGGCTGAGCTGAAGCCGTCCGGAATGCGCGGTGTACAAAAACTTGCTGAGTTCCTCAACGACAACCCGGAGCGCAAGGTGGTGGTCGAGGGCTACACCGATAGCACCGGTTCGGCGTCTTACAATCAGCAGCTGTCCGAGCGCCGAGCTCAATCGGTCATGCGTGCCCTGACCCGTGCCGGAGTCGATCCACAGCGTATCCAGACGGTCGGCTACGGCGAGGAATACCCGGTGGCGAGCAATGACACGCCAGCCAGCCGCGCCATGAATCGGCGCGTCGAGGTGACCATCTCCAACGACAACCAGCGCGTGGCGCCGCGCTCGTCGATGGAATAGCGGCAACCGTCAGCCGTACCGAAAAAGCCCGCCATGATCTGGCCTGATCATGGCGGGCTTTTTTTATCGCAGCCGAAGCGGCCTAGGCGCAGCCGCAGCCTCAGGGCTTGGCCGGCGGTTGCGCAGCAGCCGGTGCGGATGGGTCCACGCAGCGAATGGCCCGCTTGTGGCTGTCGACCAGTACGCCGGTTAACCCCTTCTGCTCGGTGTCGAACAGCACCAGCACGCCATCGATGCACTGGGCGACCTGCGGGGCCGGGGTCAGCGATACACGGTAATCCTCGCCGGGAATCGTCTTGAGCATGGTGTAATCGGCCAACAACAGCGCGTCTTCCGGCTTGGCGACATGCATGTAGCCGTAGTAGGACAGCACCGCGACGGTGCCGATGACGCTGCCGATGGCGGTCAGTATCAGCGGGATGGGATTGCGTTCGGACATGACGGACTCGCCTGATCAAAGAGGCGGCATTGTCGCAAAAACAAGCCCCGCGGGCGAAGGGCGCGCCGCTGCGCCGCAATTGCCGGCAGCGCCGACCCAACTGCCGGAAAACCGGACGTCGCTGGCGGCGTGCCATCCGGACTGCCTGGCATTGATCATCCGGCATCGCCGACGCGAATAACGCTTCACCCACAGGCGTTTAACGCTGATGGTTGTTTCGGTGCGGTGCGCCGCACGGCATCGCCATACTTCACACGTCAGGACGAGTCAGCCATGGACAATCCCACCGATACCATTCGCCTCGACCAGCCTTTTGCCACGGTGCCCGAGCTTATCGCGCACTGGGCACAGCGCCGCCCGGACCACCCCGCCTTGATCCAGGACGAGCGCCGCCTGAGTTTCGCTCAGCTGGACGGGTTGATGAACCGTGCCGCCGCAGCCCTGCAGCGCGACGGCATCGCGCCGGGGAGCAGCGTCGCGATCTGCGCCTACAATTCCATCGAGTACGCCGTGGTGTTCCTCGGCGCACTGCGCGCCGGCATCGCCGTAGCCCCGCTGGCGCCCTCCGCCAGCGCCGAAAGCCTGCTGACCATGCTGGCCGATGCCTCGCCTGGGGTGCTGTTCGTCGATGCCTCGGCAGCCGAGCATCTGGCACCGGTTATTGCACGGTTGCCCTGCCCGCTGCTGAACCTGGATCAGGCCGACGCCGACGCGTCATCGGCGTGGCTCGGCGACACAGCGGCGGCACCGGTGACGATCCAGCCGGACTGGCCGTTCAACATCATCTATTCCTCGGGCACCACGGGAGAACCCAAGGGCATCGTGCAATCGCACGCCATGCGCTGGGCCCACGTGCGCCGCAGCGCGGCCTACGGTTATGACGATGCCACCACGCTGATTTCCACGCCGCTGTACTCCAACACCACGTTGGTGGCCTTCCTGCCGACCTTGGCCTTGGGCAGCACCGTGGTGCTGATGGGCAAGTTCGACGCCGGCCAATACCTGAGGCTGGCCCAGCAACATCGCGTCACCCATACCATGCTGGTGCCGGTGCAGTACCAGCGGATCATGGCGCGCGACGACTTCGACCGGTACGACCTCAGCCACTTCCGCTACAAGTTCTGCACCAGCGCGCCGTTCAACGCGGCGCTCAAAGCCGAGGTGCTGGCACGCTGGCCGGGCGGCCTGGTCGACACCTATGGCATGACCGAAGGCGGCGGAACCTGCATCCTGGCCGCCCACGAGCACCCCGACAAACTGCATACCGTCGGCAAACCCGCCGAGGGCCACGATATTCGCGTCATCGACGACGAGGGCAACGAACTGCCCAGAGGGGAAATCGGCGAGATCGTCGGACACTCACCGGCCATGATGACCGGCTACCTGAACAAACCGGAGAAGACCGCCGAAGCCGAATGGTTCGACCCCAGCGGCAAGCGCTTCATCCGCACCGGCGACGTCGGTCGCTTCGATGAGCAAGGCTTTCTCACCCTGCTGGACCGCAAGAAGGACATGATCATCTCCGGCGGTTTCAACCTCTATCCGAGCGATCTCGAGGCCATCCTGCGCCAGCACGCGGCCGTCGCCGACGTGGCCGTCGTGGGCGTGCCGTCCACCCGCTGGGGCGAAACGCCGGTGGCCTTCGTGGTGCTCGCCAACGACCAGGCGGTAGCACCCGAAACACTGTTGGACTGGTTCAACGGCCGCGTCGGCAAGACCCAGCGCCTGGCACGCCTGGCGCTGACTGACGAACTGCCGCGCAGCGCCATCGGCAAGGTGCTTAAGCGCGAGCTGCGGGATCGGTATCTGGTCGAATACGGCGCGGCGGACTGAACAGATGTGGGAGCCCCGAGCGCGGGGTGAAGCGTTTGGCTTTTAATTTCATTCAACGCCGGGACACGTTCTTGCCCCGATGCCTCGGCATCCGGGCAGGCCTGCGGCCTGCATTCGCCGCGAGGGCGCGGCTCCCACAAAGGCCGGGGGCTTCTGCTGCCTAGCTGCCTGGCTGCTTGGCGCTTGGCTGCTGACTGTGGGAGCCCCGCCCCCGGGGCGAAGCGTTTGGCTTTTGATTTCATTCAACGCCGGGACACGTCGTTAACCCGATGCCTCGGCATCCGGGCAGGCCTGCGGCCCTGCAATCGCCGCAAGGGCTCGGCTCCCACAAAGGCCGGGTGCTTCTGCTGCCTAGCTGCTTGGCTGCTTGGCTGCTTGGCTGCCTAGCTGCTTGGCTGCCTGGCTGCTTGGCGCTTGGCGCTTGGCGCTTGGCTGCTGACTGTGGGAGCCCCGCCCCCGGGGCGAAGCTGTTGGCTTTTAATTTCATTCAACGCCGGGACACGTCGTTAACCCGATGCCTCGGCATCCGGGCAGGCCTGCGGCCTGCATTCGCCGCGGGGGCGCGGCTCCCACAAAGGCCGGGTGCTTCTGCTGCCTAGCTGCCTGGCTGCCTAGCTGCCCAGCTGCCTGGCTGCTTGGCTGCTTGGCGCTTGGCGCTTGGCGCTTGGCGCTTGGCTGCTGACTGTGGGAGCCCCGCCCCCGGGGCGAAGCTGTTGGCTTTTAATTTCATTCAACGCCGGGACACGTCGTTAACCCGATGCCTCGGCATCCGGGCAGGCCTGCGGCCTGCATTCGCCGCGGGGGCGCGGCTCCCACAAAGGCCGGGTGCTTCTGCTGCCTAGCTGCCTGGCTGCTTGGCTGCTTGGCGCTTGGCGCTTGGCCGTTGACTGTGGGAGCCCCGCCCCCGGGGCGAAGCGTTTGGCTTTTGATTTCATTCAACGCCGGGACACGTCCTTAACCCGATGCCTCGGCATCCGGGCAGGCCTGCGGCCCTGCAATCGCCGCAAGGGCTCGGCTCCCACAAAGGCCGGGGGCTTCTGCTGCCTAGCTGCCTGGCTGCTTGGCGCTTGGCCGTTGACTGTGGGAGCCCCGACCTCGGGGCGAAGCTTGTCAGGTCTTCCCGCCGATCAATACCCGCGCCCGATATCGACGACACCACTGATGGATTGGCCCTGCTCCAGCGACAGGATCTTTTCCGCGATCTGGGCGATGGTCGCTTCGCGCAGGGTCCGGGCCGAGACGTGGGGCGTGATGGTGACCTGCGGCATCCGCCAGAACGGATGCTCGGAAGGCAGCGGCTCCTCACGGAACACGTCGAGCACCGCGCGGGCGACCTTGCCCTCGTCAATGGCCCGGCAGAGATCTTCGTCGACCAGATGCTCGCCGCGGCCGACGTTGATCACCACCGCGTCGGGCCTTAGTCGCGACAGCAGCGGATAGTCGATCAGATCGCGCGTGCTGTTGGTCAACGGCAGGGTGTTGATCAATACCCGTGTCTGTCCGAGAAACCCGTCGAGCCCAGCCTCGCCGGCAAAGCTGCGTACGCCGTCGATGGCATGTTCGGAGCGCGCCCAGCCACAGACCGGATAATCCAGCGCAGCGAATGTGCGGGCGACGCGCTGGCCGATCTGCCCCAACCCAAGCACGCCGACCGGCCATTCACTGCGCTCGATGGGTCGGCGCAGCTTCCACTGGCCCGCGGCCTGCTGGTCCCGGTAGTAGTCCATGTCGCGGCTGATACCGATGACGTGATAGGCGACATACTCAGCCATCTGCACCGCCATACCGGCGTCTTCCAGGCGAACAATCGGAAGATCGCGTGGCAAGTTCGGTATCCGTACCAGCGCATCCACCCCGGCGCCGAGGTTGAACAGCGCCTTGAGCTGCGGCTCCTTGTCGAACAGCGCCGCTGGCGGGTGCCAGACGATGGCGTAGTCGGCCCCCCAACTGGGGTTGTCCGGCTTCCAGACCTGGATCTCGGCGTCCGGCAAATGCTGCTGGATCAAGTCGGTCCAGCGCTCGGGCTTGGGGTCGGCGGCGACGAAAAGAATCTTCATGGGCACTGGGCAATATTCCCTGGCAGGTAAGCGGATCGCGCTAGCGTAGCGCTATATCGCATAGACGTGACCGTTGGCTTCCAGCTGGCGCAACAACGCGGGCCAGGTCAGTTTGGCAGCGCTGCCCAGCTCAGCCGATTGCTGACGCGTCGTCTCGATGGCGGCGGCCGGCGGCATATGCGTCGGACCGCACGCCTGGGCGCGGACCTGGATCTCGCACGCCTTCATCAGGAAATACAGGTAGGTGAAGGCTTCGGCGACCGTGCCACCGGCCGTCAGGATGCCGTGATTGCGCAGGATCATCATGCGCTTGTCGCCCAGGTCGCGGATCAGCCGCTCGCGTTCGGAGAGGTCCAGCGCCACGCCTTCGTACTCGTGATAGCTGAGGTGATCGAGGCAGAGCATCGCCGTCTGGCTCAGCGGCAGCAGCCCGTCACGGTGCGCCGACACCGCCACGCCATCCGGCGCGTGCAGGTGCATCACCGCGCCGGCGTCCTCCCGCCCCATATGCACGGCACTGTGAATGGTGAAACCGGCCGGGTTCACGCGATGCAGGCTGCCGCTGTGGACGATCTGGCCCTCCTGGTCGACCTTCACCAGCGACGAGGCGGTGATTTCCTGGAACAGCAGGCCATACGGGTTGATCAGAAAATGGTGCTCAGGCCCTGGCACGCGGGCCGAGAGATGGGTGAACACCAAGTCATCCCAGCCGAAATGCGCGACCAGCCGATAGGCCGCCGCCAGATCCTTGCGCACCTGCCATTCGGCTTCCCGGTTCGTAGCGGTTGAATCTTGCATTGCATCTGCTCCGTTGGTTTCGAAGGCGCCCAGCCGGCGCGGGCCTTGCAACTTGCTTTGCGCCCGTCAGGCCTGTTCAGCCCTGGCGGCGTGTTTGCGGTTTTCTTCTTCCTGCAGCGCCCGCCACATCAGCTTGCCGGTGGATGAACGCGGCAACGAGGCGACGAACTCGACGTAGACCGGCGCCTTGTAGGCTGCCATCTCGGCCTTGCACCAGTCGATGATGTCCTGCTCGCTGACTTGCCCGGCCTGGCCGTCTCGCAGCACGACGCAGGCCTTGACCGTCTCGCCGCGCTTGGGATCGGGACAGGAGATCACGCAGCATTCCTGGATCGCCGGGTGGCGGTACATCAAGCTTTCCACTTCCGACGGCCAGACCTTGAAGCCGGACGCGTTGATCATTCGTTTGACGCGGTCGACCAGGAAGAAATAACCCTCTTCATCGTAGTAGCCCATGTCGCCTGTGCGGAAAAATCGGTGGCCGTCCAGCTCGATGAACGCGCGCTCGGTTTCTTCCGGGCGGTTCCAGTAGCCCTGGAACAGTTGCGGCCCGCGGCTGATGATCTCCCCGACCTCATTGGGGCCGAGCTCCTGCCCGGTAGTCAGATCGATGACGCGGCTGTCCACATCGAACACCGGAATCCCGAGGCACTGCGCCTTGGGCCGCGGCACCGGATTGATATGGGTCGCGGCGATGGTCTCCGACAGTCCATAGCCCTCGATGTAGCGCAGGCCGGTGAGCCGATGCAGCTTCTCCTCCACCGCCTTGGGCATGGCCGCACCGCCGCCGCCGACGCTGACAAGACTCGAGAGGTCGTAGCGTTCCAGCTCCGGATCGGAGAGGAAATCGATCGCCATGGTGGCGATGTTGACCCAGCCGGTGACCTGGTGTCGCTCGATCAGCTGGGCGGCGACCTTGCGGTCCCAGCGGGTCATGATCACGGCAGTGCCGCCGTTGTAGATCGGCCCGCTCATGGCGCCCTGCATGCCAGTGACGTGAAAGTAAGGCAGCGTGGCGAGGATCACCGACTCGCTGGTGCTGTTGGTCCAGACCACGCGGTGAATGATGGTGGCCATGGCCGAGCGATGGGTATGCACGCAGCCCTTGGGTGCGCCGGTGGTGCCGGAGCTGTACGGAAAGACGCAAAGGTCGTCCGGGCCCGCCGTGTGCGGACCGGGCGCGTGGCCGGCCGCGATTGCCGCGCGCCAGGCGATGCCACCAGCGAAAGTCGGTGTGGCGACGGGCGCCTGGACCTCGGCCGGCAGCGCCAGGTCGGTGGGCTGGCGCACGTAATCGGAGTAGGTCGCGACGATGACGTGGCGCAGCTGCGCCGTACCGACCAGGGGGGCGATAAAACCGGTCAGCTCCTGGCCGCAGAGGCATACGGCCGCGCCGGTGTCGTGCAGGTAGTGCTCGAGCTCGGCGCTGTGGTTCATCGGGTTGACCGGCACCACCACCGCGTCGGCGCGCAGAATCGCGTAATAGGCAATGGTGAATTGCGGCGAGTTCTGCATGTAAAGCAGTACCCGGTCACCCTTGGCCACACCCAGGTGCTGCAGGTAGCCGGCCATGGCCTCGACCTCGTGCAGCAGCTCGCGGTAGGTGATCAGGGTGTCGTAATAGACGATGGCCGTCTTGTTCGGGAAGCGCCGGGCAGACATTTCCAGGTTGGCGAACAGGCTGGTTTCCGGCACCGTCAGGTGCTTGGGCAAATCCTCGGGCCAGACGGCGTGATGACGAGTGAACATGACTCAACTCCTGAATTGCGGTTAAGGGGCCAGTTCGGCCATGGCCCGTTCTTCGCCCCACGCCAACCAGCCGCGCGTGTCGCGCAGGGGGGTGATGGCAATGCGTTTTTCGCGCAGCGCGCAGACATCGAGCTCCGGATCGACCAGGTGCGCCGAGGAATGCTCGAAACCAAGCCACCAGTACGGCAGCCCGCGGCCGTCATGGCCAGCCTGCAGGCGCGGCTGGGTGATCGAGCCGCGCGATTGCCGGGTCATGCGCACATGGCTGACCGCTTCGGCGGCGCACGCGGGGAAATTCAGATTCCAGCAGCAGGCGTCGTTATCGCGACGTGCCCAGAGCGCCCGAATCAGGGCCTCGCCATGGGTTTCGACCGAGGACCAGTCGATCCGGCTGCGGTCGTGAAAGGCCTGGCTGAGGCCCATCGCCGGCAGCCCCAGCAGATCGGCACTGAGCACCGCCCCCAGCGTGCCCGAGTACGGCACCGAGTCGCCGATGTTCGCCCCGCTGTTGATGCCCGACAGCACCAGGTCCGGTGGTGAGGCCTGCAGCCATTCAGCCATGGCGAACATCACGCAGTCCGACGGCGTGCCGGACACCGCGAAGCGCCGCTCGCCATGGCGATAGACGCGCAAGGGCGCATGCACCGAGATGCCCTGCCCCGTGCCGCTCTGGTCGTGTTCCGGCGCGACCACCCAGACCTCTTCGGCCAGTCGCGCGGCGATCCGTTCGAGCAGGGCCAGTCCGGGTGCGGCGATGCCGTCGTCGTTGGTCAGCAGGACGCGGCGCAGCAAGGGCGCACTCATATCGATTCTCCCCGGCCACCGCGTTGCGCGATGCGCCAGCCGGCCTCGGCGAGCAGGCCGGCGCGCTGGCCGACCTGCAGCGCATCGGCGTTGCTGGCATTGCCCTGCAAGGCCCGCGCATAGACGCCCTGCAGAATCGCGGCGAGCCGGAACAGCGAAAAGGCCACGAAGACATGCCAGTCATCGATGCCCTCGCGGCCGCTCTGCTGGCAGTACCGCGCCAGTACCGTTTGCTCGGACGGTATCCCCTGGCTTGGCAGATCGCTACCAACCAGGCCGCGCAGGCCCTCGACGCCGGCCGGCAAGTGGTACGGCAGGCAGAAGTAGGCCAGATCGGCCAACGGATGGCCGAGGGTGGACAGCTCCCAGTCGAGAATCGCCGCGACCCTCGCCTCGCCCGGTGCGAAGATCAGATTGCCGAGGCGATAGTCGCCATGGGCGATGGCGCATTCGTCGCGCTGCGGCACCTGCTCCGGCAGCCATTGCATCAGCTGGTCCATGTCGGGCATGTCGCCGGTACGCGAGGCCTGGTATTGGCCGGACCAGCGCTTCACCTGGCGAGCGAAATAGCCTTGAGCCTTGCCGAAGTCACCGAGGCCCACGGCCTCGACGTCGACCTGATGCAGCCCGGCCAGGGTATCGATGGCCGCCAGATGGATCGGCTGGCGTTCGGCCGCGGGCAGTTCCTCCAGGGCCGGATGACTGAATATCCGTCCTTCGACATGATCCATCACATAAAAGGCGGTCCCGATGATGCCTTCGTCTTCGCACAGCAGATGCACCGGCGGCACCGGAACAGCGGTGTGCTCGGCCAGCGCGCGGATCACCCGGTATTCGCGCTCGACCATATGCGCGGACGGCAATACCTTGCCCGGCGGCTTTTTGCGCAAGACGTAACGGCGCCCGGCACTTTCCAACAGGTAGGTGGGGTTCGACTGACCGCCCTGGAACTGGCGAATCAGCAGGTCGTCGCCCATCCGCGGCAGGTGCTGGTGCAGGTAGCGAGCCAGCGCCGCCTCATCGAATCGATGCGCCGGCAGCACGTCGATCAGCTCGGGTTCGCTCATCGCTGTGCCCTCAGCATGCGGTTTCACCACCGTCGGCGACGATCACCTGTCCGGTGATATAGGCACTGGCGGGTGCGGCGAGAAACACCGCCAGCCCGGCAATGTCCACCGGTTCGCCAATCCGGCGCAGCGGGGTCTTTTCCGCGGCGCGGCGGACCCGCTCGGGGTCATCGAGCAGCGCCTTGGCGAAATCGGTACGCACCAGCCCCGGCGCGATGGCATTGACGCGGATGCCCTTGGGCCCCCATTCCGCCGCGAGATTGCGCGCCAACGCCGCTTCCGCCGCCTTGGATACGCCATAGGTGCCGATCACCGTATTGCCACGCAAGCCGGCAATGCTGGACAGCATGATCACGGCGCCCTCACCACGCTCGGCCATCTGCGGCAGCACCATGTTCGACAGCCAGAAGGTGCCCTTGACGTTGGTGTCCATGATCTTGTCCCAGGCGTCGTCGGTCAGCTCGCTGGTCGGCCCGTAGACCGGATTGGTGGCGGCGTTGCAGACCAGCACGTCGATGCGTCCCCAGGTCTGCAGGGTGGTATCGACCAGGCGCTGCAGGTCTTCTTTGCGGCCCACGTGACAGGGCACGGCGATGGCCTCGAAGCCTGCGGCTTTCAGCTCGGCGGCCACCGTTTCGCAGGCATCGGCCTTGCGGCTCGAGATCACCACGCGCGCGCCGCAACGGGCCATTTCCTCGGCGATGGCGCGGCCGATGCCACGGGTCGAACCGGTGATCAGCGCGACCTTGCCGGTCAGGTCGAATAATGGATTGCTCATCGGACGGCATCCTTCTTGTTGTTTTGGTGGGACGCTCAGCGTGTGCTGGCGTAGTTCTTCAGTTCCAGTTTGGCGATGCTGTCCAGGTGCACCTCGTCCGGGCCGTCGGCCAGTCGCAGCGTGCGCTGGTGTGCCCAAGCCGCGGCCAGGAAACTGTCCTGGCTGACGCCCTTGGCGCCATGCACCTGAATGGCGCGATCGAGCACGCGCAGCGCCATGCTCGGCGCGGCCGCCTTGATCATCGCGATCTCCTGGCGCGCCACCTTGTTGCCGACGGTGTCCATCATGTGCGCCGCTTTAAGCGTCAGCAGGCGCGTCTGTTCGATTTCGATACGCGAACGGGCAATGTCCTTGCGGATCGAATCGAAGTCCGCCAGCGGCTTGCCAAACGCGACGCGCGAATGCACCCGCTCGCACATGGCTTGCAAGGCACGCTCGGCCACGCCGATGGTGCGCATGCAATGGTGAATGCGGCCCGGGCCGAGCCGCCCCTGGGCGATCTCGAAGCCGCGGCCTTCGCCGAGCAGCATGTTGCCGGCCGGCACACGGACGTTGTCGTAATGAATCTCGGCATGGCCATGGGGTGCGTGGTCGTAGCCGAAGACGTTGAGCGCACGGACGATGTTCACGCCGGGCGTATCCAGCGGCACGAGGATCATCGACTGCTGCCGATGCCGCTCGGCGCCCGGGTCCGTCTTGCCCATCACGATGGCGATCTTGCAGGTGGTGGTCATCGCGCCTGAGGACCACCACTTCTGCCCGTTGATGACGTACTCGTCGCCTTCGCGGCGGATCTCGCAGGCGATGTTGGTCGCATCCGAGGACGCGACCTCGGGTTCGGTCATGGAAAAGCAGGAGCGAATCTCACCGTCGAGCAGCGGCTTGAGCCATTGTTCTTGCTGCTCCGGCGTGCCATAGCGCGCCAGCACCTCCATGTTGCCGGTATCCGGCGCCGAACAGTTGAAGACCTCGGCGGCGACATGGGATCGGCCCATGATTTCGCAGAGATGGGCGTATTCGAAGTTGGTCAGCCCGGCGCCGTGCTCGCTTTGCGGCAGGAACAGGTTCCAAAGCCCCTGCGCTCGCGCCTTGCTCTTGAGGGTCTCGAGAATGGGCGGCGGCGCCCAGCGATTGCTGGCCTCGGCAATCTGCTGGTGAAAAAGGGGCTCGTTGGGGTAGATGTGCTCATCCATGAACGCCGTCAGCTGTTGCTGGAGCTCCAGCGCTTTACCGGTCAGTTCATACATCGCCGTTTTCCTTGTCGTTCTGCATCGGAAAATCCATCGGGACACCCTGAGGATGCTCGCTGCCGGAACGCAGGCGGAAGGTCGCTTCGCCGATAGCCAGCAGGCGATCCTCGCTGTCGCGTATCTCTCCGGAGCTGTTGAATATTCGGCTGCCACCGGCACGTCGTCGACCGATGGCGCGAATCACGCCACCCGAGCATTGGCCGGTAAAGGTGGTGTTGAGCACCAGGGTGATGGCCTTGCGAACGCGCCCGGGATACGGGCAATAGGTCCCCGCCTCGGCCAGCACCACATCGAGCAATGCGGTGATCACCCCGCCATGCAGCACGCCGGCCATGTTCAGGTGACAGGCCTGCACGTCCAGTTCGATCACCGCTTCGTCTTCGCTCCAGCTGACCTGACGGTAACCGAGCACCTGATGAAAGCCCGGCAGGTCCTTGCCGCCGCTGATCGGCAACTGCCGGGGCCGACTGTCGTCTGCGGGCAACGGCTGATGCGGGTCGGTCATCTCACAGCCCTCGGGCCTGCGATGGCCGCCGGGGCGCGCGCTCCGCTCATGGCGTTTCCAGCATGAAGACGCATAGCCTGTCCTCTCGATTGTTCTTGTACTGAGTCTTTTTTGAAGCTGGCATGGCCACAACGATGCGTCAATTCGAAATTAAGTTCCATCAGGCAGAATTATGACGCCCCACAAACGGGACCGTCTAAGATCAATGGCGGCAGGCCGAATGTAAGGCCTGTCGTGGCATTCGACATACCGTGAAACAAGCATGACGACGCAGTAGCCTTCTGCTAGCGGTTGAAAATAGCGTCCGCTATGGTAGTTTTCAGACGGCTTTGCAGAAAACAGTTTTGCTCTGCGAAACATAAGCCATGCAGCGCAGGCTTCCGCCAGACAATTACAAGAAGAGGGACGCGATATGAGATTCATGTTCAAGAAGCTGCTCGCACCGGCCGGCCTCGTTGCCTTGGCGATAGCGGCAGCACTCCCCCAGATGGCGACCGCCGCCGACGTCACCAAATGGCGCGTGCAATCGCACTGGCCGAGCGCCAGCAGCTCCTATAAAGACAGTCTGGTGCGTCTGAAAAACCAGATCGAACAGCGCACCGAAGGTCGCCTCGAGCTGCAACTGTTCGAGTCCGGCGCCCTGTTCAAACCGCAGGAGACCTTCAACGCGGTCAGCCGCGGCATCATCCAGATGGGCACGATTTCCCCCGGCTATGCACAGGACAAGATGACCCTGGCGGGCGTCGCCTCGGGTCTACCTTTCGCCTTCCAGAACGTCTGGGAAGCGTCCTACTTCCACAAGCACATGGGCTTCGAGGACATGCTCCGCGACGAAGCCGCGCAATACGGCGTGTACTGGTCGACAGACAAGGTCTACCCCACCGAGATGGTGGTGAAGAAACCGATCAACAGCTGGGAAGACTTCACCAAGCTGAAGATCCGCTCGTCCGGCGCGCTGCAGAAATTCCTCGATGAGGCCGGCGCCTCGACTACTTACCTCCCGGGTGGCGAGCTCTATCCGGCCCTCGACACCGGCGTGGTCGACGGCGCGCACTGGGGCGCGGTACAAGGCGCGGCGAGCATGAGCTTCTATGAAGTGGCCAAGTACCACGTCAGGCCCGCGCTGAATATTGCCGGCACCGATGTGTTCATCATCAACCAGAAGGCACTGGAGAAACTCTCCGAGCGCGACCAGGAAATCGTAAAGCAGGTCCTCGACGAGCAGTTCTGGTATCGCACCAACGAATACCTCTACCAGGAGCAGGTCACGCTGCGTAAGGTCATGGCCGAACAAGGCGTGCAGGTCAATACGCTGCCGGACGACGTGCAGAAGCGCCTGCGCGAGGTCGCGCAGAAGACCTGGGAAGAAGAAGGTCAGCGCAGCGACAAGGCCGCCGAGGCCCTGAAGAAGCTCAAGTCCTTCCTTGGCGAACTGGGTTACCTCTGACCCCGCTTGCTCGGCGCGGCCGACCGCGCCGAGCAGCTGATCCGCTCAACCCTTGCTCGTGGGGCTCGTCATGCGTGCGATTCATGCCTACATCAATGGCATCACCCGGCTCAACGAATTCATCGGTCGCTGGGTCGCCTACCTGATTTTCCTGATCTTCGTGCTGCTACTGCTCGAAGTCTTCATGCGCTACCTGTTTTCGAGCCCAACCTCCTGGACCAACGAACTCGGCCAGATGCTGTTCGGTGCCTACGTGGTGCTGTCGGGTGGCTACGTCATGGCGCATCGCGACCACGTCAATGTCGACCTGCTGTATTCGACTTTCAGCGCACGCACGCGGGCATGGGTGGACATCTTCACCTCGAGCATGTTTTTCCTGTTCACGGCTGCGCTGCTGTACTTCGGCAGTTCGATGGCCTGGGAGTCGGTTCAAGGGATGGAAACCTCCTATTCCGCCTGGAACCCGCCGATCTGGCCGATCAAGGCGATGATTCCGCTCGGCACGCTGTTACTGCTGCTGCAGGGCATCGCCAAGCTGCTACAGGACATCCTCATTGCGCTGGGTCGCGAGCCCGCCCACGACGCCAAGCACGCGGAGGATGCCCGATGAGCATCGAAGTCACCACGCTGCTGTTCTTTCTGACGCTGGTCTTCTTTCTCGTACTTGGACTGCCGCTGGCCTTCGTGCTGGGCGGTGTCTCGGTGCTGTTTCTCTATTTCACCTGGGGCGTCGATGCCTTCTACATGGTCGCCTCGCAGATGTGGGGCACCATGGAAAGCTTCACCCTGGTGGCCATCCCCCTGTTCGTGTTCATGGCGATGTTGCTGGAACGCACAGGAGTCGCGCGCGACCTCTATCGCATGATGCATCTGTGGTGCGGGGGCATGCGCGGCGGGCTGGCGATCGGCACGCTGGGCATCTGTGCGGTATTCGGTGCCATGGTCGGCATCAGCGGTGCCGCGGTGGTGGCGATGGGCACCATCGCGTTGCCGGCCATGCTCGAGCGCGGCTACGACAAACGCATGGTGCTTGGTTGCATCAATACCGGTGGCGGCTGGGGCATCCTGATCCCGCCGAGCATCATGATGATTCTCTACGCCATGATCAGTGGCCAGTCGGTCGGCAAGATGTTTGCCGCCGGCGTCCTGCCCGGCCTGCTGCTGGTGGCGCTGACGGTCACCTACGTGTTGGTCCGCTCGTATCTGCAACCCCATCTTGCGCCCGCACTGCCGAAGGAAGAGCGCGGCACCTGGGGTGAAAAGCTGCGAGCAGTACGTGCCGTGCTGCTACCCATCGGCATCGTGGTGATGGTGCTCGGCTCGATCATCGGCGGCCTGACCACACCCACCGAGGCCGCCGCCATGGGAGTGTTCGGCGCGCTGATCTCCGCTGCGGTGTACCGCAAGCTGAACTGGCCAATCCTGCAGGAAGCGGCCATCCGCACCTTCAAGCTGACCGGCATGATCGCCTGGATCCTGTTCGCCGCTCACGCGTTCAGCTCGGCCTACCAGGGCATGGGCGCGCAGTCGCTGATCGAAGGGCTGATGATGGACCTGCCCGGCGGGCGCTGGGCCATCGTCATCTTCATGATGGCCATCGTGTTCGTCATGGGCATGTTGCTCGATCCGGTCGGCATCATGCTTATCACGCTGCCGGTGTTCCTGCCGATCATCGCCTCGCTCGGTTTCGACCCGATCTGGTTCGGCGTGCTGTTCGTGATCAACATGGAGATCGGCTACATGACGCCACCGTTCGGGTTCAACCTGTTCTATCTGAAAGGCATCGTCCCGCCCGGCATCACCATGAAGGACATCTACTGGTCGGTGATCCCCTTCGTGATCGTCAACATCATCGGCATGGGCATCATCATGGTGTTCCCCGAGATCGCCACCTACCTGCCGCGCACGCTGTTCTGACTGCCGCACGGCCACAAAAAAGCCGGAGCACCTGCTCCGGCTTTTTTATCGCTGCCATCAGATGATGTTGGCGTAGTCGGCCTCGATCCGATCCAGGCTCAGGTGGTTGAGGAAGTTCGAGAAGCACATCCAGGCCGACAGCGCGTTGAGGTCCTGGAATTGTTGCGGCAGGTACTTGGGCGGAACGACCATGCCCTCCTCGACCAGCTGGCGCAGGGTACGCATGTCCTCCAGCGTGGTCTTGCCGCAGAACAGCAGCGGAATCTGTTCCAGCTTGCCCTTGCGTACGGCCAGCTGGATGTAGTTGTAGACCATGATGAAGCCCTTCAGGTAGGACAGGTCCTTGGTGAAGGGCAACCCGCCGGGCAGCGAGCCGCGGAAGACCCGGCTGGCGTTGCTGTAGCACTCGTCCTCGCCATAGCCCTCGTCACGGAAGAAGGCGAATACCTCGAGGAAGTCCGCGCCCTCTTCGGCCATGTGGATGGCCCGGGTGCGGTTGGTGAGCTTGCGCAAGCGCGTCGGGTAGGAGGCGAAGGCGATCACCTCCATGAGGATCGCCAGGCCTTCCTGGGTCACGGTCGAGGATGGCGGGCCCTTGGCCAGGAAGGTACAGATCGGCTGGTTCTGGCCGTTGAGTGTGGTGCCGACGTGCACCAGCCCTTCATGGACTTCCAGCGCGCGCACGTCGCGTTCGTTGAACATCGCGTCGCTGCGGATCTTGATGTAGTCGGCGCCGGCCGCGGCGTCCGCAAGGATGCCATCGGACTCGAAGACACGAATCACGCCCTCGCCTTCACCGAACACCAGATCCAGCCGGCGCTGCAGCATGTCCACCGCCTGCGGTGCGTTGAGGGTTTTGGCCTCGTCCTTCAGGTCGCCGCGGTCGGCGATGTTGTTGAGGTAATCGGACAACATCAGCCCGAGATCAGCGAGCGTCGGATCACCTGCATGGAAGGCATCGGACGCCGCGCCGTAGAGCTCCTGGGAAATCAGGCCAAAGTCGGCGGTGCCGCGCGCTTCGAGCATGCGAATCACCATGCGGTATTCCTTGCACATACGCCGCATGATCTGCCCAACCGGATTGAACTGCCCCAACTGACGCGTGATATCACGCTCGATGTTCTGGAACTCTTCCTTCTTCGCGCTGGAATCGAAGGACAGCGGACGGCCTTCGTAGTAGGCGCGATCGACCTTCGGCAACTCACGTCCGCCGCTGGCGAAGAAGGCTTGGCGAACGTTGTCGTCCCACTTCACCGCATCGAGCACCCGCACCGGGGTTTGCGCCTCGACGATGCGGTCGGACAAGCCGCGCACCGTGAGTTGGTATTCGTCCAGGTTGTTACGGGAGTTCATCCAAACCTCGTCAGTGATGATCCGTAGCCTTGAGCTTATACATCAGCGGACCGTCATGGTCCGTGTCCGGTTCGCAGACGGACGCCTCGGGCATGCAATGGTGTCGGCAGCCTTCGGTCGAACTGAACCCATCCAGACAGGTTCGAGAAGAGCCGTACGCTTGAGGGTCGTACGGCGACTGACTGGCCGCCCGGCTAAGCCGAGCGGCGCTCGTTGCTATTACGCTTCGGGACGCATGTGCGGGAACAGGATCACGTCGCGGATCGACGGCGAGTTGGTCAGCAGCATCACCAGGCGGTCGATGCCGATGCCCTCGCCGGCGGTCGGCGGCATGCCGTATTCCAGTGCGCGGACGAAGTCGGCATCGAAATGCATGGCTTCGTCATCGCCAGCGTCCTTGTCACGCACCTGCGCATGGAAGCGCTCGGCCTGGTCTTCGGCGTCGTTCAACTCGGAATAGGCGTTGGCAATCTCGCGCCCACCGATGAACAGTTCAAAGCGGTCGGTGACGCTGGGGTCGTCGTTGCTGCGGCGCGCCAGCGGCGAAACCTCGAACGGATAACGGGTGATGAAGGTCGGCTGCTCCAGCTTGTGCTCGACCAGTTCCTCGAAAATCATCACCTGCAGCTTGCCCAGGCCTTCGAAGCCCAGCACCTTGGCGCCGGCTTTCTTGGCGATCGCACGCGCCTTGTCGATGTCGTTGAGATCATCGGCACTGATGTCCGGGTTGAACTTCAAGATGGAGTCGAACACCGACAGCCGCGCGAAGGGTTCGCCGAAATGGAACACCTTGTCGCCGTAGGGCACGTCGGTGCTGCCGAGCACCAGCTGCGCCAGCTCGCGGAACAGCTCCTCGGTCAGGTCCATGTTGTCTTCGTAGTCAGCGTAGGCCTGGTAGAACTCGAGCATGGTGAACTCGGGGTTATGCCGGGTCGAGACGCCTTCGTTACGGAAGTTGCGGTTGATCTCGAAGACGCGCTCGAAGCCACCGACCACCAGACGCTTGAGGTAAAGCTCCGGCGCGATGCGCAGGAACATCGGCAGATCCAGCGCATTGTGGTGGGTTTCGAACGGCTTGGCCGCGGCACCGCCGGGAATGGTCTGCAGCATCGGCGTTTCGACTTCGAGGAAGTCGCGCTCGTTGAGGAATTTGCGAATGTGCCCAATGACCTGGGAGCGCACGCGGAACGTGTGGCGGGTTTCTTCGTTGACGATCAGGTCGACATAGCGCTGCCGGTAGCGCTGTTCGGTGTCGGTCAGACCATGGTGCTTGTCCGGCAGCGGGCGCAGCGACTTGGTCAGCAGGCGCACAGCGGTCATCTCGACGTACAGGTCGCCCTTGCCCGAGCGTGCCAGGGTGCCTTCGGCGGCGATGATGTCGCCCAGGTCCCAATGCTTGATGGCTTCCAGCGTCTCGGCCGGCAGTGTCTTGCGGTTGACGTAGACCTGGATGCGTCCGGTCATGTCCTGCAGGACCATGAAGGCGCCGCGGTTGAGCATGATGCGCCCGGCAACCTTCACCGGGATGGCCGCTTCTGCCAGCTCTTCCTTGGTCTTGTCCGCGTATTTCAGCTGCAGGTCGTTGCAGTAGCTGTCGCGACGGAAGTCATTGGGGAAAACGTTGCCCTTGGCGCGCTCGGCGGCCAGTTTTTCCTTGCGCTGAAGGATCAGGCTGTTTTCTTCCTCTTGGATAGCGTGCTGGTTCAGCGGTTGTTCGCTCATGGTTTCAAAATGCCTGGATCGATTGGATGAATCCTGGGAAGACCGTGCCGGAAAGCTTTCCGCAGCAGGTACTGCCCCGTCTTGGTCGGCTGAAGCCCACCCTACTTGGTATGCAAAGCTGATGCAGGGTGAGCTTGGCGACGTTGCGCTTCAGCCCACCTCCACTAGCAAACACAGCGGCTTAAAGCCCCTGTTTCAGACTGGCTTCGAGGTACCCGTCGAGGTCGCCGTCGAGCACTTTCTGACAATCGCTACGTTCCACGCCGGTACGCAGATCCTTGATGCGCGAGTCGTCGAGCACATAGGAGCGAATCTGATGACCCCATCCGATATCGGATTTGGTGTCTTCCAGCGCCTGGGAGGCCGCGTTGCGCTTCTGCATTTCCTGCTCGTACAACCGGGCCCGCAGCATTTTCATGGCGGTGTCCTTGTTGGCGTGCTGGGAACGCTCGTTCTGGCAGGCGACCACGGTGTTGGTCGGTACGTGGGTGATACGTACCGCCGAGTCGGTGGTGTTGACGTGCTGACCACCGGCACCGGAGGAGCGGTAGGTGTCGATGCGCAGGTCGGCCGGATTGATCTCGATCTCGACCCGGTCGTCGATCTCGGGCGAGACGAACACGGCCGAGAATGAGGTGTGGCGGCGCGCGCCTGAGTCGAACGGGCTTTTGCGCACCAGGCGGTGCACGCCGATCTCGGTGCGCAACCAGCCGAAGGCGTACTCGCCCTTGATATGTACGGTGGCACCTTTGATGCCGGCGACTTCGCCCTCGGACAGCTCGACGATCTCGGCGCTGAAACCGCGCTTGTCGGCCCAACGCAGGTACATGCGCAGCAGGATGTTGGCCCAGTCCTGAGCCTCAGTGCCACCGGAACCGGCCTGGATATCGAGGTAGGCGTTGTTGGGGTCCATCTCGCCGCTGAACATGCGGCGGAATTCCAGCCCTTCGAGGATGCCGCGCAGGCGGTCGAGCTCGGCGACGATGTCGTCCACGGCGCTCTGGTCGTCTTCTTCGACAGCCATGTCGAGCAGGTCGCGGGAATCGGCCAGGCCTCCCTCGAGGTCATCGATGGTTTCGACGATCTGCGCCAGGGTGGCGCGCTCACGGCCCAGGTTCTGGGCGTACTCGGGCTTGTTCCAGACGTTCGGGTCTTCGAGTTCGCGGTTTACTTCGACGAGACGATCATGCTTCTGATCGTAGTCAAAGATACCCCCGAATTGACTGGGTGCGGTCGGACAGGTCCTTGATGCTGTTGAGGATCGGGTTGATTTCCATAGGTAGGCAGCTCTCAATCGGACGGTGCGAAAACCGGCGATTATAGCGCAGCCCCCCGCCGCTGACAGCCCGCCCGGGACCGCCGGTGGCGAAGCATTTCGAACCAGGCGGTAAACGAGGGTGCTGACCGGCCGTCGCGGGGTCGTCAGGCGGAAACGCCGCGCACCTGGTTTTCCAGCTCGGCCTTCAGTTGCGCATCCAGCTTCAGCTGCCGTGCCAGTTCATCGAGGTAGGCACGCTCCATGAACTGCTCCTCATCCACCATCAGCACGCTGGCCAGATACATTTCAGAGGCCATTTCAGGTGTCGTGGCCGCCGCCGCGACATCCACCGGATCCAGCGGCTTGTTCAGCTCTGCCTCGAGCCAGCGCCGCACGTCCGGATCATCGGTGAGCTGCGCCAGCTCGGCTTCGATCATCTTGCGCTCCTGGTCATCAACGTGACCGTCGGCCTTGGCCGCTGCGACCAGCGCTTTGAGAATGCCGCGGCTATGCTCCTCGGCCTGATCCGGTGGCAGCCGATCGACCGTATTGGGCTCGGCTTGTGCCGCCGTCGCCTGCGCGGTGCCGCCTTGCTGCTGCGCCTGTTGTGCCTGCCAATTGCCGTAGGCCTTGTAGGCGAGCATGCCGAGGGCGGCCAGACCGCCATAGGTGACCGCCTTGCCACCCAGGCGGCGACCACCGCGGCTGCCCAGCAACATGCCTAGCGCACCGGTTGCCAAGGCCCCGCGCCCCGCACCACCACTGCCGCCCAGGATGCTGCCCAGCGGCCCACCCGCCCCTGAAAGCATGTCGCCGAGCGAGCCGCCGCTCTTCGCAGCGCCGGGGCGCGCAACGGAGTCCTGCTGCTTCTGTAGAAGGTCCTGCCCAGACTTGAGCAGTTGATCGAGCAAACCGGTGGTTTTCATGAAATTACCTGCCTTGAAGGACGGAGCGAATTCAGTCGAGCGACTCGGGCAGCTGCCGGATCGGTGTGTTCCGGTGCGCAGCACGCACGTATTGCGCCGGCCAGGGCACCGAGGTGTCGCCCAGATCTTCGGCCGCGTGCAACGGCCAGTACGGGTCGCGTAGCAGTTCGCGCGCCAGCAGGATCAGGTCTGCCTGCCCGGTACGCAGGATGTGTTCGGCCTGGACCGCCTCGGTGATCATGCCGACCGTGCCGGTGGCGATGCCGGCCTCGCGCCGGACCTGCTCGGCGAATTGCGTCTGATAGCCTGGGCCGACGGGGATCTCCGCGTTGGCGGCCGTACCGCCGGAGGACACGTCGATCAGATCGACGCCGAGCGCCTTCAGCCGCCGCGCCAGCTCGACGGTCTCTTCGGCATTCCAGCCGTCCTCGACCCAGTCGGTCGCCGACAAACGGACAAACAGGGGCAACTCCTCCGGCCAGACGGCCCGCACCGCTTCGGTCACATCCAGCAGCAAGCGAATACGATTTTCGAACGACCCACCATAGGCATCTTGCCGCTGATTGGAGAGCGGCGAGAGGAACTGGTGGAGCAGGTAGCCATGCGCGGCGTGCACCTCGGCAACCTTGAAGCCAGCCGCCAGCGCTCGCTCTGCGGCGTGGACGAAGGCCTGGATGACCTCGCTGATCCCGGTTTCGTCCAACGCGGTGGGTACTGCGTGCTCCGGATCGAAGGCGATCGCCGACGGCCCCACCGGCGTCCAACCACCGGCTGCGATAGGCACGCTCCCGTGCCGCCCCAGCCAGGGTTGCCAGGTACTGGCCTTGCGCCCGGCATGCGCCAGCTGGATGCCGGCCACCGAGCCCTGCGCTTCGATGAAGCGGGTGATACGCCGCAGTGGCTCGACATGCTCATCGGTCCAGATGCCGAGATCCTCTGGGGAAATCCGGCCACCGGCCGTTACTGCGGTGGCCTCGATAATGACCAGCCCTGCTCCCCCTACCGCGCGGCTGCCCAGATGCACCAGATGCCAGTCGTTGGCCATTCCCGCTTTCGCCGAGTATTGGCACATCGGTGAAACGACGATGCGGTTGGGCAAAGTCAGCTGGCGCAGGGTAAGCGGCTGGAAGAGCTGTGTCATGGAAACCTCGGCTGCGTGGGATGCGTGTTTTGGACATCCATCAGTACAGACTGTTTCGACCGCTTTGTCCGGCGCACCGGACTTGCCATGACAGCGGTGGAAGCGTTGCAGCGCATGTGACTTACACACAGCTTCGGTGGGAGCGGTCTTGACCGCGAAGGGCCGGCAGCGGCCTCAGGCGTGTGGAAGCAAGGCCAAGGAGGTCCGTAGCAGCCATGGTGGAGAGCTGCAGGCATTCGGCTGCTAGCTTGCTCCTTCGCGGTCAAGACCGCTCCCACAGGACAGGGGCGATACCGATGCGCCTGCAGAGCCTGGCTTTCCGGCTCGGGCGTGAACGGAGGTGAAATGCCCAGCTTTCGTGGGAGCGGTCTTGACCGCGATGGGGACCGCAGGACGCTCAGGAATGCGAGAACAGAGCCAGGGCAGTTAGTCGCGGCCATGTTGGTGAGCTGCAGGCATTCAGCTCCTTGCTTGCCTTTTTCGCGGTCAAGACCGCTCCCACAGGACAGCGGTACGGTCCCCATGCGCTTGCAGCGCCAGGCTTTCCGCCTCGGGTATGGTCCCCGCTTAAATGCCCGGCATTCGTGGGAGCGGTCTTGACCGCGATGGGTACGGCAGAAAACTCAGGCGTATACGAGCGAGGCCAGCACGGCCATCAGCCGCCCGCCAGACTGCCGATCGCTCTAAGCCGCCTCAACCCACACCGGCACACCGTTGAGCGCCGCATTGCCGGACAACGCATCGAGCTGGCGCTCGTCGGTCAGGTCATTGGCGCTCGCGCCCGGCTGACGACTGGCGATGTCCAGTTGAACCCCAGGGCGACCGTGGCCCCAGCCGTGGGGCAGGCTGACCACGCCTGGCATCATCTCGTCGCTGACGGCGATCTCCACTTCAATCATGCCGACCCGCGAACGCACCCGCACACGCTGCCCGTCCTGCAGGTGCAGTCGATTCAGGTCCGCCGGGTTCATCAACAGCTGGTGTCGCGGCTTGCCCTTCACCAGCCGATGATAGTTGTGCATCCAGGAATTGTTGCTACGCACGTGCCGGCGGCCAATCAAAAGCAGCTGCTGGTCCGTTCCGGATGCCA
The DNA here is from genome assembly GCF_019090095.1 of Stutzerimonas stutzeri. NCBI lineage: Bacteria > Pseudomonadati > Pseudomonadota > Gammaproteobacteria > Pseudomonadales > Pseudomonadaceae > Stutzerimonas > Stutzerimonas stutzeri. The sequence goes on from NZ_JAGQFP010000001.1 coordinate 1,573,890, forward strand.
CCGGCATCGACGCGAAGCGCTGCACGTCGCCGAGAAACAGTGCCGGCGCGGCCTGCACGCGCTGGTTGGCGGTCTTCAGGCGCCCAGTCAGGTTCGCCTTGAGGGCGCCGAGATCGAGCCCATGCGGATAATCGCGCAGTCTGGCGAGACTCAGCGCCCGCTCGCTCTTGTCTCCATAGGGCCCAGCACGCAGACCAAGATCGATCATCTGCTCGGGGGCGATCGTAGGCTTGAGCTCGGCGCCGGTGCGTGCCGCGAACGCGCGGGCCAGACCGACGAAGATTTCCCAGTCGTGCAGCGCACCGGCCGGCTTGGTCAACACCGCTTTATTGAAGCGGGTGACGTTGCGTACAGCGAACAGATTGAAGGTGGTGTCGTAATGATCATGCTCCAGCGGTGCCGTGGGCGGCAGGATCAGGTCGGCATAGCGAGTGGTTTCGTTGATATAGAAATCGACGCTGAGCATAAACTCCAGCCCGTCCAGCGCCTGCTCCAGCTGCCGGCCGTTGGGTGTGGACAGCACGGGGTTGCCGGCGACCGTCACCAGCGCGCGAATCTGCCCCTCCCCTTCGGTGAGCATCTCCTCGGCCAGCGCCGACACCGGCAGCTCCCCGCCGTATTCCGGCAAGCCTGAGACCCGGCTTTGCCAGCGGTTGAAGTGCCCACCGGAAGTATTCGCCACCAGGTCCACCGCAGGCTCGGTACAGAGCGCACCGCCGACGCGGTCCAGATTGCCGGTGACCAGATTGATCGATTGCACCAGCCACTGGCACAGCGTACCGAAGGCCTGGGTCGACACACCCATGCGCCCGTAACAGACTGCCTTGTCCGCCGCCGCGAAATCGCGTGCGAGCTGCCGGATCTGCTCGGCCGGCACACCGCAGCGCAGGCTCATGGCCTCGGCCGTGAACGGCGCCACCGCCGCGCGCAGCTCATCCAGCCCGTCCACTGGCAGGTGACTGGTGCGGGTCAGCCCTTCGGCGAACAGCGTATGAAGTAGGCCGAAGAGCAACGCCGCATCCTCACCAGGACGAACGAACAGATGCTGGTCTGCCATCGCGGCCGTCTCGCTGCGCCGCGGATCGACCACCACCAGCTTGCCGCCACGCGCCTGCAGCGCCTTCAAGCGCTTTTCAACATCGGGCACGGTCATGATGCTGCCGTTGGAGGCCAGCGGATTGCCGCCGAGAATCAGCATGAAGTCGGTGTGGTCGATGTCCGGGATCGGAATCAGCAGGCCATGGCCGTACATCATCAGGCTGGTCAGGTGATGCGGCAGCTGATCGACCGAGGTGGCGGAGAAGCGGTTGCGGGTTTTCAGCTGACCGAGAAAGTAGTTGCTGTGGGTCATCAACCCGTAGTTATGCACGCTGGGGTTGCCCTGGTAGACCGCCACCGCGTTGTTACCGTGGCGCTCGCGGATCTGCGCCAGGCGCTCGGCGACCAGCGCAAAGGCTTCGTCCCACTCGATGGCCTGCCACTCGCTGCCGACACGGCGCATCGGGTGACGCAGGCGATCCGGGTCGTTCTGGATATCCTGTAGCGCGACCGCTTTGGGGCAGATGTGGCCACGGCTGAAGCTGTCCTCCGGATCTCCCTTGATGGAAACGATCTGCTCATCGCGGGTTTCGATGGTCAGGCCACAGATGGCCTCGCACAGGTGGCAGGCACGGTGATGCCGGGTCGTTTCGCTCATCGCAGGCTCCGGAGGATTGTTCTTCTAATCGCCTCACTCTAGGCCAGCACCGAGCGCGCGCCAATCATGCACGACGAGGCAAATAGGGCTCGATTCAGATCACCGATCTTGCCCGAAAAGCCCGTAGGGGCCAGGCGTCAAAGAGCGACTCTGCCGACGCCGGGTCGACAGGCACGGACTGGACATCGAGGTCTAACGAGCGACCGCTCTTACAGCGCGGGATAAGGCGCTCGCGATCAAGACCGGCGCACCAGCGGCTCACCGACGGTCGACCAATACTGAAAACAGCCGGCCGATTCGCTCAGCGTGCGGCGATATGCGCGACCAGCAGCTGCACGCTTTCACGACCGCGGTACTCGTTGACGTCCAGCTTGTAGGCCAGATCGGCCCAGCGCACGGTGGGATTGGGCCAGAGGTCGCGATCGATATTGAAGGCAATGCCATCGAGCGTCAGCGAGCCACATTCGCTCTTGAGCACCAGCTTCAGGTGCCGCTCGCCCACCAGGCGCTGCTGCACCAACTGGAACACGCCATGGAACACCGGCTCGGGGAAATGCTGACCCCAGGGACCGGCGTTGCGCAGCGCCTTGGCCAGCTCGAGATGGAACTCCTCGATGCTCAGCTGGCCGTCGGTGAGCAACCGCCCGGTCAGGTCGTCCTCGCACAGCTGGCGCCGAACTTCGGCATCGAACGCCGCCGCAAAGGCGCCGAAATTCTCCTGCGGCAACGACAACCCCGCCGCCATCGCATGGCCACCGAACTTGCTGATCAAACCGGGATGGCGCGCTGCCACGGCGTCCAGCGCATCTCGGATGTGGAAGCCCGGCACCGAACGCGCCGAGCCTTTCAACAGGCCGTCTCCTGCATCGGCAAAGGCAATCGTCGGCCGGTGGTAACGCTCCTTGAGACGCGACGCGAGAATGCCGATCACGCCCTGGTGCCAGTCCGGCTCGAACAGGCAGAGGCCGAACGGCATGTCTTCGATCGGCAGATCCTTGAGCTGGGCCAGCGCCTCGCGCTGCATGCCCTGCTCGATGCCCTTGCGGTCCTGATTCAGCTGATCGAGCTGCATGGCCATATCCCGCGCCAACGCTTCGTCTTCGCACAGCAGGCACTCGATGCCCAGCGCCATGTCGTCGAGCCGCCCGGCCGCGTTCAGCCGCGGGCCGAGAATGAAGCCGAGATCCGTCGAGGTGATACGCCGATGATCACGCCCGGCCACGTCCAGAATCGCCCGCAAGCCCGGTCGCGCCCGACCGGCACGGATCCGCGCCAGACCCTGGTGCACGAGGATACGGTTGTTGGCGTCCAGCGGCACCACGTCGGCGACGCTGCCCAGCGCCACCAGATCGAGCAGCTCGGCCAGGTTCGGTTCCGCCCAGCCCTGCCGGCTGAACCAACCCCTGTCACGCAGCGCGGCGCGCAAGGCCAGCAATACGTAGAAGATCACCCCGACACCGGCGATGCATTTGCTTGGGAAAGCGCACTCCGGCTGATTCGGATTGACGATGGCATCCGCGGCGGGCAATTCCGGGCCCGGCAGGTGGTGGTCGGTGACCAGCACCTTGAGCCCAGCGGCCTTGGCCGCCGCCACGCCATCAACGCTGGAGATGCCGTTGTCCACGGTAACCAGCAGATCGGGCTGACGCTCGAGGGCCACGGCAACGATTTCAGGCGTCAGGCCATAGCCGTACTCGAAGCGATTGGGTACCAGGTAATCCACGTGCGCCGCGCCCAGCTGACGCAGGCCCAGCACGCCCACGGTGCTCGCCGTCGCGCCGTCGGCATCGAAGTCACCAACGAACAGGATGCGCTGGCGGGTTTCGATTGCCTCGACCAGCAGTGCCACCGCACCGTCGATCCCCTTGAGCTGGCCGTACGGGATCAAGCGTGCCAACCCCTTGTCCAGCTCGCTGGCCGACTGCACACCGCGGGCCGCGTACAGACGTGTCAGCAGGGGCGGCAGGTCGCCCAGGTCGGGGAGCTGTTCGGGCAACGGGCGGGGTTCAATGCGCATTCTGGTGATAATCCGGTTCAGCGTGGGGCACTCAAAGCGACGTCCTGGCGCGTGCGCCCTGATCGTACAGGGCGACATGGCGCAGCATTCCGGCGAGGACGTGGACCTTCTCGGGGTCGATATTCAGATTCTCGCAGGACGCGACCAAGCATTCGCGACGGACGAGGGGATTTGGCGTAACCATCTTGCAGACCATGACCTGAAGGGGGGCGAAGCATGAAGCCGCCCGGGTACTTCGGGTCGGCAAGCATACAGCAATACAGCTGTCCACGACCCTTAGGAGAGCGAATAACGATAAGTTGTCGATATTTGATCGTGGAGCGGGCCAGCCGTACCGAGGATCGGTATGAAACGTGTCCTACTCGACTGCGATATCGGCGAGAGCTTCGGTGCCTGGGCCATGGGCTGGAACCCGAGGTCATGTCGTTTAGCGATTGCGCCAACGCCTCCCGCAGGCTCCGTGTGTCGGGCCCCGCATCATTCGACGTACCGTTACGCTAGCTGCCCAACATGACATATCCATTGGCGCCCATCCGGCCTATCCCGATCTGGCCGGCTTCGGACGTTACTCCGTTGGCCTGTTGCCCATGGCGGCCACAGCGGTCGGTTTGGTGATGTCCTTCAACGCCTTCGTGCGGTTCTGGCAATCATGATCAAGGCCGATCTGCGGGCCTGGACTTCTGGCGAGCGCCTCAGCCGCGCTCGCCGATCAGCCATTCCAGGGGCACTTCGTGCTGGCCACGTTCGTCGGTGATGAACAGCGCACCTTCGCTGATCATGACGCTCCAGCTGATTGCCCGCGGCAGGTCCTGAGCGACGGTCTCCAGCGCCTCCTGCCCGACCGCTACGACATTGATCTTCTTCAGGCTGCGCACGGTATCCAGCACCTTGGTCTGCCAGACACGCAGGTTGCCGTAGGCGACCAGGCTGAAACGCTCGGCGCGGCGCGAGCACCAGGTGATTCGCTCGGCATCCGGCTGGCCCACTTCGATCCAGTGCAGCACGCGATCATCCAGGCTTTTTTCCCAGAGCGCAGGCTCGTCCACGTCAGACAGCCCGCGACCAAACGCCAACTGCTCGTCGTACCAGAGCACATAGGCAATGAGCCGCGCGGCCAACCGCTCCTCGGTTTCCGAGGGATGCCGAGCGACGGTAAAGCGCAGATCCTGGTAAACGTGGCGATCCAGATCGGTGAGATTGATTTCGACTTTGTAAGGCGTGGCTTGCAGGGCCATGACGGCTCCAGGCGCGGAAAAGGGAACGCAGTTTAGCGCATCGCACCGTCAGTCATTCATCCGGCAGGGACGGCGGCTATAGGACTTGCTCTATAGCTCGCTTGTCGCCTCCCGAGGGCTAAACGGTCGCCGCGAGCATCCCGACGAACGATCTTTGACAATCATTCTCATTCTGTTTAGCATCTCAACCATCGCAGACCCAACGGGTAGTCCATATGTACGTGTGTCTTTGCCAAGGTGTTACCGACGGCCAGATCCGTGAAGCCATTTACGAAGGCTGCTGCAGCTATCGTGAAGTACGCGAGGCCACCGGGGTCGCCAGCCAGTGCGGTAAATGTGCATGCGTTGCCAAGCAAGTGGTCCGGGAAACCCTGAGCAATGTGCAGAGCGCCCAGGCTTCGCTAGCCCACCCTGCCAGCTTCGTTCCCGCCTGATACAGACAGCTTTTCAAAGCCGGGCAATGCCCGGCTTTTTTCTGCCTGTAAATCAAAGCCTTGCTATCCAGGCGCGGAACAGACGTATTCTTATTCAGTTTTACCCTTTTGCATTCAATGACTTAGGTTTGACAGCCCAGGGGTTCATGGCCAGACTGCTTGAATCAACGCATTGATTCGACGCAGGACACCGACATGAAAGGCGACAAGCTAGTCATTCAGCATCTGAACAAAATTCTCGGCAATGAGCTGGTCGCCATCAACCAGTACTTCTTGCATGCACGCATGTATGAAGACTGGGGCCTCGGCAAGCTCGGCAAGCACGAATACGATGAATCCATCGATGAGATGAAGCACGCCGACAAACTGATCAAGCGCATCCTTTTTCTCGAAGGCCTGCCGAACCTGCAGGACCTCGGCAAGCTGCTGATCGGGGAAAACACGCGTGAGATGCTCGACTGTGACCTCAAGCTCGAACAGGGCGGCGTGCAGGACCTCAAGGTGGCCATCGCCTATTGCGAGAGCGTGGGCGACTATGGAAGTCGCGAATTGCTGGAGGACATCCTCGAGTCCGAAGAAGAACACATCGACTGGCTGGAAACCCAGTTGAGCCTGATCGACAAGGTCGGCATGGAGAATTACCTGCAATCGCAGATGGACGATTGACGGTCTGTCAGACTTGCAAACGGGAGCCAGCGGCTCCCGTTTTCGTTTCCAGGCCCCAACAGGCGCGAATGCCTAGCCAAACGCCAGTGAGCGACATGAGGCCCATGCGCCAGGCATAAAAAACCCGCCGTTAGGCGGGTTTCAGTCAGCTGATCGCGTTCAGGCGCCGGCTTTCTGCGCGGCTTCCTTGACCAACGGCTGCAGCTCACCTTTCTCGAACATTTCCAGAATGATGTCGCTGCCGCCGACCAACTCACCGTTTACCCACAGCTGTGGGAACGTGGGCCAGTTGGCGTACTTCGGCAGGTTGGCGCGAATCTCGGGATTCTGCAGGATGTCGACGTAGGCGAATTTTTCGCCGCAGCCCATCAGCGCCTGGGTCGCGCGGGCGGAGAAGCCACACTGCGGTGCATTGGGTGAGCCTTTCATGTACAGCAGGACCGGGTTCTTTTCGATCTGCTCTTTAATGGTTTCGATGATATCCATGGGGCACCTCGGCTAGTCACGGTTGACGCGCATTGTACAGGAACGCCCCCGTAAAGCCGAGCGCAGGGCTAGGCTTTTCTTGCCTGGCACCGACGCGAGCCCGCTGAATAAGCGCACTTGCGCGGCATCGAGGGCGGATTTGCGCCGGCCAAGACTTTCTGGATAAGATCGCGCCTTTCCCGTTTCGTCGCCTCCCGTGCGACTCCCGTCGCAGGCCCTTCTTTTCCCGTCGAAAACTTCCGACCTCGATTGCCGTAATAAAGGTGTTGATATGAGCGCAAGGCATTTTCTCTCACTGATGGATTGCACGCCCCAGGAGCTAATCGCCCTGGTCCGTCGCGGCATCGAGCTGAAGGATCTGCGCGAGCGCGGCATTCTGTTCGAGCCGCTGAAGAACCGTGTACTGGGCATGATTTTCGAGAAAGCCTCGACCCGCACACGGCTGTCGTTCGAAGCCGGGATGATTCAGCTCGGCGGTCAGGCCATCTTTCTGTCGCCACGTGACACGCAGCTGGGTCGCGGTGAGCCGATCGCCGATTCCGCTATCGTGATGTCGAGCATGCTCGACGCCGTCATGATCCGCACCTTCGCCCACGCAACGCTCAAGGAATTCGCTGCCCATTCCTCGGTGCCGGTCATCAATGGCTTGTCCGATGACCTTCACCCCTGCCAGCTCATGGCCGACATGCAGACCTTCCATGAACAGCGCGGCTCGATCGCCGGCAAGACGGCCGCCTGGATCGGCGATGGCAACAACATGTGCAACTCCTATATAGAGGCTGCGATTCAGTTCGATTTCCAGCTGCGTGTCGCCTGCCCCGAAGGCTACGAGCCCGACAGCGCCCTGCTCGCGCTGGCCGGCGACCGGGTGCGAGTGGTACGCGACCCACGCGAGGCGGTCAGCGGCGCGCACCTGGTCACGACCGACGTCTGGGCCTCGATGGGTCAGGAAGACGAGATGGCGGCGCGGATGGCCACCTTCCGGCGCTATCAGGTCGATCGCGCCCTGCTCGACCTGGCCGCCGAAGACGTCCTGTTCATGCATTGCCTGCCGGCCCACCGCGGCGAGGAAATCAGCGAAGACCTGCTCGACGACAAGCGCTCGGTCGCCTGGCAGCAAGCCGAGAACCGTCTGCATGCCCAGAAGGCATTGCTCGAGTTCCTCGTCGAGCCCGCCTACCACCACGCATGACTCACCAAGCGCTGCTGCATCTGCGCAATCTCGATTGCGGCTATGGCGGCCAGAGTGTGGTGCAGAACCTCAACCTGCACCTCAATCGCGGCGATATCGGCTGTCTGCTAGGGCCGTCCGGCTGTGGCAAGACCACCACGCTACGCGCCATTGCCGGCTTCGAGCACGTCAATGAAGGCGAAATCCAGCTGGGTGACGTCGTGCTCTCGCGGCGCGGTTTCACGCTTGCACCGGAGAAGCGCCGGATTGGCATGGTGTTCCAGGATTACGCGCTGTTCCCTCACCTGACAGTGGCGGAAAACATCGAGTTCGGTATTCGCAAGCAGCCCCATTACCGGCGCATCGTTCAAGAGATGCTCGATCTGGTGCATCTCTCGCCACTGGCTCAACGCTATCCGCACGAACTGTCCGGCGGTCAGCAGCAACGCGTCGCCCTTGCCCGAGCGCTCGCGCCTGAGCCTGAGCTCCTGCTGCTCGACGAGCCGTTCTCCAACCTCGACGGAGACCTGCGCCGGCGGCTCAGCCATGAGGTTCGGGAGATACTCAAGGCCCGCGGCACCAGCGCCATTCTGGTCACACACGATCAGGAAGAGGCGTTCGCCGTCAGCGATCAGGTGGGCGTGTTCAAGGATGGCCGCCTGGAACAGTGGGACACACCCTACAACCTCTATCACGAGCCGCTGACGCCGTTCGTGGCATCCTTCATCGGCCAGGGCTATTTCATTCGAGGCCAGTTGATCGACCCTGAAACGGTGCAGACCGAGCTTGGCGTCATTCGCGGCAACCGCGCCTACACGATGCCGGCCGGCAGCTCGGTGGATGTCTTGTTGCGCCCGGATGACATCGTCTACTCGCCACAGAGTGCGCTCAAGGCGCTCATTGTCGGCAAGACCTTCCTGGGTGCTTCAACCTTGTACCGCTTGCAGTTACCCACCGGCAATCAGCTCGAAGGCATCTTCCCGAGCCATGCCGATTACCCAACCGGACAGGACGTCGGCATCGCCATCGCCGCCGACCACCTGGTGGTATTTCCTGCCCAGGGCAGTGTCGCCGCCTATGAAAAGCTGCCGGAAGCGGGTGTGCGCCGCTATAGCAGCGTTTAGCCGCTGACCCGAGCCAGCGCTTAATTCTCGACCGGACCCTGCGGCTCCCCGCCACCGTTCTTGTCCCGACGGGATCGGAAAAACTCGCTCAGTATCTCGCTGCAAGCTGGCGCCATGACGCCACCCTCGACCAGCACGCGATGATTGAGAAAGGGCTGGGAGAAGAACTGGCCACGGCTCAACGCCACCCCAGCCTTGGGCTCCGTCGCGCCATAGACCACCCGCTGGATACGTGAATGCACGATCAGGCCCGCGCACATGCTGCACGGTTCCAGCGTCACATACAGCGTGCTGCCGGGTAACCGGTAGTTCTGCAATCGCAGCGCGGCATCGCGGATTGCCACCATTTCCGCATGGGCGCTGGGGTCGTGCTGGGAGATCGGACAGTTGAAACCGCGACCGATGATCTCGCCGTTCTGCACCACCACCGCCCCCACCGGCACTTCGCCCAGCCGGGCGCCTTCGACGGCCAGCGCCAGCGCCTCACGCATGAATTCCTCGTCACGAGAACGGTCAACGACCATTGGCCTTTTCATACGGGAACGCGCCTCGCCCATGTCATCACCCGCACAGTTCGTCCCGTCGCCTGCCTCATACCACCTCGATCGCAGCCATCAGTCCGGTCTCCATGTGATCGATCACATGGCAGTGGAACATCCACACGCCAGGATTATCGGCGACGAGGGCAATCCTGGCCGTTTCGTTCTTGCCCAGCAGGTAGGTATCGGTAAACCAGGGATCGATCCGCTTGCGGTTGGATGCGATCACCTTGAAGGTCATGCCGTGTAGATGGATGGGGTGCTGGTACTGACTGAGGTTACGCAGCTCGAAAATGTAATGCCCGTTCTTCTTCAGGGTAGCGATGGGCCGATCGGCGCAGGTCTTGTCGTTGATGTCCCAGGCCTGGCCATTCACCTGCCAGAACGTAAACGCTTCGCCCTGCCCCGCATCGCTCGACAGCGTGCCGGCCCATTCGAAGTTGAAGCGCAGGGTTTCGGCGCGCTCCAGGTCCGGTTCGGCGATCGGATTGGCCGGCAGCGGCGCAGGCCAGCCTCCCTCCACCTCGTTGGTGCTCACCGACTGCAAGCTGGCCAGGCGCAACGGCCCGTTGCGCAGCGATAGCGCCTGGCCCGCCGGCGGAACCTTCAGCGCCAGGTCGATGCGCATCCCCGGGCCCAGCCAATAGCTTTTGCCGAGCGGTCGAGGCGCCACGGGATTGCCGTCGATCGCATAGATGCGCGCCTCGCCGCCGGGAAGGTTCAATCGGTACGTCAGGGTATTATCCAGATTGAGAATCCGCAGCCGCACGACTTGGCCAGCAGGCAGCTCCAGCGTCGGCGCGTGTTCGCCATTGACGCTGGAAAGCACGCCCGGTGTGCCGCCGCGGGCCGCCTCGCGCGGAACACTAAACGCCGTGAAGGCACCCTGCTTGTCGACGTGCCAGCTCTTGAGGCTCAGGGTTCGCTCATGGCGGAAACCACTCGGTTCACGCTCCTCGACAATCAACGGGCCGACCAGACCGCGGCCCAGTTGCTCGGCGCTGCTGGTGTGCGGGTGATACCAGAAACTGCCCGCGTCAGGCACCTGGAAACGGTAGTCGAACGACTCGCCCGGCAGCACCGGCAACTGCGACACATAGGGGACGCCGTCCATGTCCAACGGTAGACGGATGCCGTGCCAGTGAATGGTCGTGGGCTCCGGCAGATGATTGGTGAAGCGCACCCGCAGCCAATCACCCTGTCGTGCACGCAGTTCCCGGCCGGGGGCCTGCCCGCCGTAACACCAGGCAGGCGTCCGGGTACCGGGGATCAGCTCGACATCGGCGGGCGCTGCGATCAGGTCGTAATCGTGAGTGGCTGCATTGGCGGGACGCCCGAGCCAGTAGCGTACGCCTCCTACGCCTGCGCCAATGGCGCCCAACCCGACCAGCCCGGTGAGTATCTGTCTACGGCTAAACGACATGATGCCCGGAATCCCTTGCGTTGAAGACGACACAGTTTCTCATTAACGCTTGGGATTGTGCGACCGTCACGACACCTGAATCCGTGTCCGATGGCCGCAGTTTGGGAAACAGCAGCGGCGCCGGCCGATTGCGCCACGCTCAGACACGCGCGAACAGCAGCATCAGCAGCCCCGCCGCGATCAACAGCGCGCCGCTGAAGCGATACCAGCACCTGCCCAGCGGCAGCACTTTTTCCGCCAGTACCAGCAGGCTGAGCAGCGCCATCGCCCACAGGCTCATCGCTCCGACTACCAGCAGCACGAGCATCAACGCCCAGCAGCAGCCCAGGCAATACAGGGCGTGTCGCACGCCGGTCTGCCAGGACCCGAGCAACCCAGGGAGCGCGTGATGCTGCAGGAAGCTCAACGGGTTTTGACAATGCCGAAGACAGGCCGCCTTGGCCCTGCTCAGCTGGTAGGCGCCAGCCACCAGCAGCACCAGACCGCCTAACGCGGGCGGAAGCCGCAAGCGCATAGGATCGAGCACACCGGCATATTCACCGAGCATCTGCACGCCAGTGAGCAAGATCGCAAAACCGGACCATACGAGGACATAGGCGGCGCAAAACAGCCAGAGCCTGACTCTGCGCTGTGGGTCGCGGGACAGGCAGCGTCGATAGACCAGGATCATCGGCAATGCTGCCGGCAACATCATCGCCTGCATCATCGTCAGCCACATGCCCAGAACGAACAGCCCCTGCGGCGAAAGCCAGTCGGTCGGCGGCATCTGCATGTCGCCCATGGCCGCCATCAGCGACGCCTCGCGCGCCGACCAATACCAGGCCAGCGCGCAGAGCCCGAGCACGCCCCCGGCGGAGGCTGCCGCCCCGCAGTCCAGGCGACTAGCCGCGAATGATGCCATTTGGCCCCATATGCAGGTCGTAGAGCATGGCGTTGCTACCGGCATAATTCAGCGCGATGGCTCCCGAGGTTGTGAACTCGGCACTGGCACAATCGGCCTCACCAAACTCGAAGCCCTCCGGCAGGACGACTTTCGCCCGATGCAGCGAACCGTCCATCGGATTGAGGATGGGCGTAGCCCTGCCGTCGATCAGACCGGGCACGCGGATGCTCGCGGTCAGCGAATCCCGGTCCGTCACCACCTCGACCGGCACGAACTGCGGCTCGTGCATGGTCGATACCGTACTGGCAAAAATCGCGAAGAACGCTGTCGGCTCCTGCTCCTGGCCGCTGAGGATGGTCAGCAGCGCCTGACGTTGAGGCTCACTGGCACGCTCGTCGATGAAGGCCTGGCACTGCCCGTTACCCTCGTGGATCGCGCCCGGCCAAGCGAAGGTACAGGCGACGTTGAGATCATCCAGTGAGGTTTCGCCGAAATGCCCCTCGACGATATGGAACCCGACCGCCGCCTCGCACTTGCCATCCGTTGGCAGAGCGTTGAACTGACAGGGGCAGCCAAAATTGCAGTTGCACAGGTCCACACCGGGGCCGCGCAGACGCCAATCGGTATAGGTGTTCATGACTCTCTCCTCGCTGAGCGGAAACGCTCTTCTCTCAGCTTAAGCTGCGCGGCGGCGAGTCTTAGACGGAGTCGGCATTTAACCCGAACAGCTGCGCCGCGGCCCGAATAAGCAGGGGAAGTGCCGCCAGCAGGCACCCTTACCGGAGCCGCCATCTTCGGCCGTTCCGACCTGCCTCCCCTTCCGAACCGGCCGAATGGACAGCGGCCTCCCGAATGTTTCACGAACCCTTGCCCTCGATCAGGCGTCTACCGAACACCTTTACATACACCGAGGATGCTCCATGCACACCACAGCAGCTCGTGCACACGACGACGTCAGCAAGGGCCTGATCTGGCTTGCCCGCAGCGGGTATGCCGCGCGAGGCGTGGTCTACCTGATCATCGGCGCCTTCGCCTTTACGGCCGGGATCGGCGGCGGTGAAACGGTCGGCACCAAAGGCGCCATTCAACAGTTGTTGAGCCAGCCGTTCGGCGAAACCCTGCTATGGATCATGGTGATAGGCCTGGTGGCCTATTCCGTATGGCGACTGACTCAGGCGATCACCGACCCCGAAGGACACGGCACCGACGCCAAGGGGCTCGCGATCCGGGCCGGCTTGGTCGGCAGCGCCATCGCCTACGCCCTGCTCACCTTGTTCACGCTGGGCCTGCTCGGTAGCCCGCTGGGCGAGGCCGGGGGCAGCGGCGGCTCGGGCGGACAGGACTTCCTCTCCGGCCTGCTCGGCTGGAAGCACTCCAACTATCTGGTCTATCTCATCGCCCTGGTGCCGCTCGGCGTCGGCATCGCGCACGTCATCAAGGGCTGGAAAGCCAAGTTCGAGAAATACTTCAACGCCTCCGAACACGTCATGCGCTGGGTGCGGCCAATATCCCGACTGGGCCTGATCGCACGCGGCGTGGCCTTCTTCGTGGTCGCCGGCATGCTCTTCACCGGAGGCGCCCGCTACGAGCCGACCGATCCACCCGGTTTGGAAGATGCGTTGAACGCGCTGCAGACGCTTCCCTTCGGCACCTTCTGGCTGTCGCTGGTCGGCCTCGGGCTGGTCGCCTTCGCCCTCTACAGCTTCTCCGAAGCGATCTGGCGGCGCATCGATGTCCCTGCGGCTTTCCACTGAGGGGACCGGCAAAGCAAAGCCCGACATTGCGCCATAACACCGTGCTTGGCGATGCAGAACGCTAGTTGAATTTGCCAGACCCCAAAAGCCGAAAGCCCGCAATCATGCGGGCTTTCGGGGTGCTTCTTGCCACTCGGCGCCGGTTCTATACCGGACGTGTGATCACTCCCACTCGATCGTCGCCGGCGGCTTGCTCGAGACGTCGTAGGTGACGCGCGAGATGCCTTCGATCTCGTTGATGATGCGGTTGGAGACCTTTTCCAGCAGTTCGTACGGCAGGTGCGCCCAGCGTGCGGTCATGAAATCGATGGTTTCCACTGCACGCAACGCGACGACCCAGGCGTAGCGGCGGCCATCGCCGACGACACCCACCGACTTGACCGGCTGGAACACCACGAACGCCTGGCTGGTCTTGTGGTACCAGTCGAAGTTGCGCAGTTCCTGAATGAAGATGTGGTCAGCGCGACGCAGCAGGTCGGCGTATTCCTTCTTCACTTCGCCGAGGATACGCACGCCCAGACCCGGGCCCGGGAATGGGTGGCGGTAGACCATGTCGTACGGCAGGCCCAGCTCCAGGCCGATCTTGCGGACCTCGTCCTTGAACAACTCACGCAGCGGTTCGACCAGCTTGAGGTTCATTTCCTCCGGCAGGCCTCCGACGTTGTGGTGGGATTTGATCACATGGGCCTTGCCACTCTTGGCGCCGGCAGACTCGATAACGTCCGGGTAGATGGTGCCTTGGGCGAGGAACTGAATGTTGTCCAGCTTGCTAGCCTGGGCATCGAACACGTCGATGAAGGTACGGCCGATGATCTTGCGCTTCTTTTCCGGATCGGCTTCGCCAGCGAGGTTTTCGAGGAACTGCGCCTCGGCGTCCGCGCGAATCACCTTGACGCCCATGTTCTCGGCGAACATCGCCATCACCTGATCGCCTTCGTGCAGGCGCAGCAGGCCGTTGTCGACGAATACGCAGGTCAGCTGATCACCGATGGCCTTGTGCAGCAGCGCCGCGACCACCGAGGAGTCGACGCCGCCGGACAGGCCCAGCAGCACGTTGGCCGAACCGACCTGAGTACGTACCTGCTCGACCAGGTCGTCGACGATGTTGGACGGTGTCCACAGCGCTTCGCAGCCGCAGATGTCCAGCAGGAAGCGCGACAGGATGCGCCCGCCCTGACGGGTGTGGGTCACTTCCGGGTGGAACTGCACGCCGTAGTAGCGGCGAGCATCGTCACCCATCGCGGCGATCGCGCAGCTCGGCGTGCTGGCGAGGATATGGAAGCCTTCCGGCAGGTCGGTAACCTTGTCGCCGTGGCTCATCCAGACGTCGAGGCCGAACACGCCGTCGTCGTCCATGTGGTCTTCGATACCGTCGAACAGCTCGGACTTGCCAACCAGATCGACGCGGGCGTAGCCGAACTCGCGCTCATCCGAGCCCTGCACCTTGCCGCCGAGCTGCTCGGACATGGTCTGCATGCCGTAGCAGATGCCGAACAGCGGCACGCCCAGATCGAATACGGCCTGAGGTGCGCGCGGGCTGCCTTCGGCATGCACCGATTCCGGGCCGCCGGCGAGAATGATGCCGCGTGGTGCGAAAGCGCGGATGTCCTCGTCGCTCATGTCGAACGGGTGCAGTTCGCAGTAGACGCCGATCTCGCGAACGCGACGGGCGATCAGCTGGGTGTACTGCGAGCCGAAGTCCAGGATCAGGATGCGGTGAGCGTGAATATCTTGATGGGCCATTTTTTTCCCCTGGGAAAAACGGCTGAAGGCTGAACGCCAGCGACCGAACGAGGCCTATGCTCATCCAGCCGCTTGGCGATCAGCCTCCAGCGACAGAAATATCAACCAACCCGGTAGTTGGGCGCTTCCTTGGTGATCTGCACGTCATGCACGTGGGACTCGGCCATACCAGCACCGGTGATGCGCACGAACTGCGGATGGGTCCGCATGTGATCGATGGTCGCGCTGCCGGTATAGCCCATGGAGGCACGCAGGCCGCCCATCAGCTGATGGATGATCGCAGCCAGCGAACCCTTGTACGGCACACGCCCTTCGATGCCCTCGGGCACCAGTTTCTCCGCGCCTGCCGAGGAATCCTGGAAGTAGCGATCCGAGGAACCCTGCGCCTGCGACATGGCACCCAGCGAGCCCATGCCGCGGTAGGCCTTGTAGGAGCGGCCCTGGAACAGTTCGATCTCACCCGGGGCTTCTTCGGTGCCGGCGAACATGGAGCCCATCATTACGGCGTTGGCGCCGGCGACGATGGCCTTGGACAGGTCACCGGAGAAGCGAATGCCGCCGTCGGCGATCATCGGCACGCCGGTGCCTTCCAGCGCAGCGGAGACGTTGGCGATGGCGGATATCTGCGGTACGCCGACACCGGCGACGATGCGCGTGGTGCAGATCGAGCCCGGGCCGATACCGACTTTCACGGCATCAGCGCCAGCCTTGACCAGGTCCAGCGCGGCCTCGGCGGTGGCGATGTTGCCGCCGATGACCTGTACCTGCGGGAAGTTGTCCTTCACCCAGCGCACGCGATCGAGCACGCCGCGCGAATGGCCGTGAGCGGTATCGACAACGATCACGTCGACGCCGGCTGCGGCCAGTGCTTCGACGCGCTCGGCCGTATCAGCGCCGGTACCCACGGCAGCGCCGACGCGCAGGCGACCCTGGTCGTCCTTCGACGCCAGCGGGTAGGTCTTGGCTTTTTCGATATCACGGAAGGTGACCAGGCCACGCAGGTGGAAATTGCCGTCGACCACCAGCATCTTCTCGATGCGGTGCTCGTGGAGCTTGGCTTTGATTTCCTCGAGGCCGGTGCCTTCCTGAACGGTAATCAGCTTTTCCTTCGGCGTCATGATCGCGGCGACCGAATCACCGACGTTCGGCGTAAAGCGCAGGTCGCGCCCGGTGACGATACCCACCAGCTCCTTGCCCGACACCACAGGAAAGCCCGAGAAACCCAGTTCACGCGCCTTGCGCAGCAGCTCGCTGATCTTGGTTTCGGGCGTCACGGTGGCCGGATCGTGAACGATGGCCGTCTCGTGGCGCTTGACCTTGCGCACTTCAGCGGCCTGCTGCTCGACGTTCATGTTCTTGTGGATGATGCCGATGCCGCCTTCCTGCGCCATGGCGATGGCCAGGCGTGCTTCGGTGACGGTGTCCATTGCTGCTGAAACGAGTGGAATGTTCAGCTCGATTTCGCGGGTCAGACGGGTCTTGAGGCTGACATCCTTTGGCAAGACCTCGGAATAACCCGGGATCAGGAGAACATCGTCGAAAGTCAGGGCTTCTTGGCTGATACGCAGCATGGCGGGGGCTCCCAGGCGGGAAAAAGGAAGCGCGGCATTATACCCACGGGACCCCTTGCGCTCAATGCGGATGTGCGAGTCTACGCGCAACCGCTCGCGCGACATCGATACCATGACCGAGCAGTCACGCGTGATCCGTCACCAGTGCGACCGCATACCCCAGGCGCGCAGCGAATTCCTCCAGAAATGCCGGTTGAAAAGCGGCGTCGCCCCAGCCGTTGAAAATGAAACCCAGGTTGGAAAATCCGCAGGCGGGTATGAACAGAAAGCCGTTGATGTCGTCTTCGAAGCCGCACTCGGGGCAGGTGAAATTATCGGTCTGCCTGGGCATCCATTCATCCAGGCTTTCGAACAGGGCTTCGCCGATCTCTCGGCGGCATTCCGGACAACCCGCCTCCTCGTGGAAGTGTCGTGTCGGCGTATAGATGCAGCGCTTGGTGATCACTTCCAGTCCGTTGATCCCATCGCCATAAGGCAGGCGATCAGGATGCTGCACGACCTGCCGCGCACCCGACGCAATGGCATAGCCCATGCCACCGACGCCGCGGCCGCAGGTGGTTGGCAACGCTTCGATGACACGCCGCTCGGCCAGCCAGCGCACGATCATTCGCGCCTTGGCTTCATGGCCTGGAAACGTTGAAATACGCGGCACGACGATGGCATTGCTCTGGCTCATGGGTGCTCGAACGGTTGGTGAGGAGGCCGCGCAGCTTAGCGCTGCACTCGGCCCGGTCAAGCCTGTGCGACAAGCGCCCTGCAGTTTCGGTTTGCGCCAGCTCTGGGCCGGCTTATCATCGCCACCATGCTCACAGATCCCTTCCAACGCCTGAACCTCGACCGCGAAGTGCTGACCGTCAGCCAGCTCAACAACCGTGCGCGGCTGTTGCTGGAAGACGTATTCGCCCAAGTCTGGGTCGAGGGCGAGATATCCAATTTGGCCAAGCCCGCCTCCGGCCACATCTATTTCACCCTCAAGGACAAGCATGCGCAGGTCCGTTGCGCACTGTTCCGGCAGAACGCGCTTCGCGTGCGCCAGGCGCTGCGCGACGGACTGGCAGTGAAGGTGCGTGGACGGGTCTCCTTGTTCGAGGGGCGTGGCGACTACCAGCTGATTCTCGACAATGTCGAGCCGGCCGGCGACGGCTCGCTGCGCCTGGCGTTCGAAGCACTGAAAGAAAAGCTCAGTGCCGAAGGCCTGTTCGACGCCGCAGGCAAGCGCGCCCTGCCCGCTCACCCCAGCCGCATCGGCATTGTCAGCTCGCCGACCGGCGCGGTGATTCGCGACATCATCTCGGTGTTCCGCCGACGCGCACCGCAGGTATCCCTGACACTGGTGCCGACGCCCGTACAAGGCCGCGAAGCAACCGCGCAGATCGTCCGCGCGCTGGAGCTGGCCGACCGCGGCGGTTTCGACGCGCTGATCCTGGCCCGTGGCGGCGGCTCGCTGGAAGATCTCTGGTGTTTCAATGAGGAACGCGTGGCGAGGGCCGTCGCCGCCTGCGAGACGCCGATCGTCTGCGCCGTCGGGCACGAGACCGATGTCTCCATCGCCGATTTCGTCGCCGACGTGCGCGCCCCGACCCCCTCCGCCGCTGCCGAACTGCTCGCGCCCAGCAGCGCCGATATGCGCCAGCGCCTGGACGGCCTGCGCCAGCGCCTGCTGCTGCGGATTCGCGATCGCCTGCACCGGGACAATTCACGCCTCGAAAGCCTGCAACGTCGCCTGCGCCACCCCGGCGAACGGCTGCAACAGCAGGCTCAGCGCATCGATGACCTGGAGCAGCGGCTGCTACGTGGCATCGACCGACGGCTGTGCGCCGGGCAGGAGCGTCTCGCCCGCCTCGAGACCCGGCTTTCCGGACAGCATCCTGGTCGCCAGCTGAACCTGCTGCGACAGCGCCTCGAGCATCTGTCCACACGCCTGCCGCGCGCCATGCAGGATCGGCTGAAAGGCCAACGGCACCAGTTGCAGGCGCTGGCACAGACACTCAACGTGGTCAGCCCGCTGGCCACGCTGTCACGTGGCTACAGCATCCTGCTCGACGAGCGTGGCCAGGCGATTCGTCGCGCCGACCAGACCCAACCCGGCCAACGATTGAAGGCGCGCCTGGGCGAAGGCGAGCTGGAAGTCCGGGTCGAAGACAACCACCTCGAACCGGTGACCCTGCCGCTGCTATAGCGCATCACCGCAGGACGGGCCCGTCGCGAAATCTCAGCAGGGCACGCCGTCCAGCTGGATGTCCCTTCAATGAACATCTTCGATGCGTAGCGCCGGGCCCGGTTAGGCTTCGGCCCTTTCCCTCACCCGGCGTTTACGCGAGGATGTGCCCGTCCTTTCAAGCGGAATCGCTCATGCTACGCATCGTCGCCCTGCTGTTGTCCTTGGCACTGGTCCTTCCCGCTCATGCCGAAGGTTTCCTCACCCGCCTGCTGAACAAACCGTATCCGGGTGGCGTGGCAGTGATCGATCTGGGTAATGACGCCAGCGCACCCAGCGCGCGATACGACGGCAAACCGGTGCTGGTGGTGCGCGAAGACGGGCAGCGCTGGATCGCCATCGTCGGCCTCCCGCTGACCGTCAAAGCCGGCCAGCAATCGCTGGTCGTCGACGGCCAGACGCAGAGCTTCCGTGTCGAGCCACGCACCTACCGCGAGCAACGCATCACGCTGAAAAACCAGCGGCAGGTGAATCCCAATCCGGCCGACCTCAAGCGCATCGAGCGCGAACTGGACGAACAGACACAGGCCTACCGGCAGTTCAGCCCGCGCCAACCCAGCAACCTGTTGTTCGACAAGCCGGTCAACGGCCCGCTGTCCTCGCCGTTCGGCCTGCGCCGTTTCTTCAATGGCGAAGAGCGCAATCCCCACTCGGGCCTGGACTTCGCCGTCCCGGCGGGCACGCCCGTCAAGGCACCGGCCGCCGGCAAGGTGATCCTCACGGGCAACTACTTCTTCAATGGCAACACGGTGTTCGTCGACCACGGCCAGGGCCTGATCAGCATGTTCTGCCACCTGTCGAAGATCGACGTGAAGGTCGGCGACGAGCTTTCCCGTGGCGCCGTGCTGGGCAGAGTCGGCTCGACAGGCCGAGCCACCGGCCCCCACCTGCACTGGAACGTCAGCCTCAACGATGCACGCATCGATCCATCCATCTTCATCGGTGCATTCAAGCGCTGATCAACTTCCCGGTACCCTGACATGCTGATTGACGCGAACGAATCGACCCTCCTCATCATCGATATTCAGGAACGGCTGTTTCCCGCTATCGAAGCCAATACGTCATTGGCCGAGCACAGCGCCTGGCTGATCCAAGTGGCCCAGCGCATTGGCGTGCCGGTGCTCTTGACCGAGCAGTACAGCAAGGGGCTCGGCCCGACGATCGCCGCACTGCGCGATGGCATGGCTGACGAGGCGATCATCGAGAAGCTGCATTTTTCGGCAGCCCGTGACGGCGAGCTGTTCAAACGTCCCGGTGGTGAGCGCAAGCAGTTCATCGTCAGCGGCATCGAGACACACATCTGCGTGCTGCAGACGGTGCTCGATCTGCTGGCTCGCGGTAATCAGGTATTCGTTGTCGAAGAAGCCGTTGGCTCGCGCCGTGCCAGCGACAAGGCGCTTGGCCTGGCGCGCATGCAGCAGGCCGGCGCCAGCATCGTGTCGCGGGAAATGGTTGCGTTCGAGTGGATGGAACAGGCCGGGACGGATCTGTTCCGCTCGATCAGCCGCGAATTCATTCGCTAGCAAGCACCGAGGCGGCAACAGGAATCTGACGGAGCACTGTCATGCAGGACGAACTGAGCATCTGGCTGGGCTGGCTCAGCGAGCATCCAGAGCTGCAAACGCTGGTGGCGAGCGCGGCGCTGATCTTCACGGCCTGGCTCGCCAACTGGGTGGTCAAACGCATCCTGGTGCGCGGCCTTTACCAGCTCGTGCGCAGCTCGAGGGAAACCGAGCTGCAGGATTTCGGCATCATTCGCCGGCTGTCCAACATCGTTCCGGCGCTGATTCTGTCGATCGGCGTGAACACCGTTCCGGGATTGCCGGAAGCGGCTGTCACGGTGGTACGCAACGTCTGCGGCGGGTTCATCGTGCTGACCATCGCGCTCGCCCTGGGCGCGCTGCTGGACATCATCAACATGATGTACCAGCGCCGGGCCGATGCGCATGTGCACCCGATCAAGGGGTACCTGCAGGTCGTCAAGATCGCCATCTACGCAATCGCGACCATTCTCATCATCGCCACGCTGATCGACCGCTCCCCGCTGATTCTGCTGTCCGGCCTCGGCGCCATGGCCGCTGTGCTGCTGCTGATCTTCCAGGACACCCTGCTGTCGCTGGTGGCCAGCGTGCAGATTTCCTCCAACGACATCATTCGCGTCGGCGACTGGATCGAGATGCCGCAACTCAACGCCGACGGCGACGTGATCGACATCGCGTTGCATACGGTGAAGGTGCAGAACTGGGACAAGACCATCACCAATATCCCGACCAAGCGCTTTATCAGCGACTCGTTCAAGAACTGGCGCGGCATGCAGGAAAGCGGCGGGCGGCGGATCAAGCGCAGCCTGTTTCTGGATCAACAGAGCGTGCACTTTCTCAGCAGCGATGAATGCGAGCACCTGCATCGCTTCAACCTGCTGGACGAGTACCTCACCGAGAAACGCCGCGAGATCGACGCCTGGAATGCCAAGCTCGAAGAACGCGGCAAGGAGCCGGTCAACACCCGGCGCATCACCAACGTCGGCAGCTTTCGTGCCTATGTCGAACATTACCTGCGCAATCACGGCGGCATTCATCAGGGCATGACGCTGATGGTCCGCCAGCTCAGCCCGACCGCCGACGGCCTGCCGCTGGAGATCTATTGCTTCACCAACACGGTGGCCTGGATCCAGTACGAAGCGATCCAATCGGACATCTTCGACCACCTGCTGGCGATTCTTCCGGAGTTCGGCCTGCGTGTGTTCCAGCACCCGAGCGGGAGCGACATGCGCGATTGGCGCGCCTCGCTGGGGCAGCGTGGCGAAGCGGCGATGCAGGAGCGGCAACCGCAGCCAACCGGCCCGGAGCCCAGCACCAGCCTGCAATAGCGACGACACACCGGACACCGAAGCACGCGTTGGCGCGGCGGCGCAAGCAAGCCGGAGCAGGCACGCCGCCTGCTCCGTTTGCCTGTGCCCCGGCTCAGAAACTCATGTCGACACGAGCCCAGTAGGTGCGGCCCGGCTCGTTGATGCGCTCGTCCGCCGCCATGCCGATTCCGGCATTGCCGGCAAGGTTCAGATGCTCGCTGTAGGCCTTGTCGAGCAGGTTGTCGATGCCGGTACTCAGCTTGAGATGACGGTTCAGGCGATAGGCGCCGTTGAGCGAGAACACCCCGAAACCTGCACTCTCATCGAAGTCCCGACTGACCACGTTGCCCTTCCCTTCGGCCACCCGGGTCTGCGCCGCAACCAGCCGCCACAGGCCCGCCGCGCTCCAGTCGCCGCGCTCGTAACCCAGCCCCAGGCGCCCTTCCAGCGGCGGCATCTGCGGCAGCGCTTGGCCATCGGAACTGTTCTTGCCCCAGGCATAGGCCAGGCTGGCATCGGTTTTCCAGTTCGAATTCAGGCGGTAGGTGGCGCCGAGTTCGCCGCCCATGATGCGCGCGTCGACATTGCCGGCGCTGGAGGTCGACATGCCCATCATGTTGGTCCCGTAGCTGAACAGGATGAAGTCCCGCACCTGCCCCACATACGCCGAGGCCCAGGCTTCGAGCGGGCCCTGGCTGTACTGCAGGCCGACATCGAGTTGGGTGGTCTTTTCCGGTTTCACGTTGGCAAAGGCATTGGCACCGCCTGTGAACAGTTCCCAGTAGTCGGGGAAGCGCTCGGCGTGGCCCAGCCCCACATAAGCGGTTGCCGGAAGCGACTGCAGGTCGTGTTCGTAACGCATGAAGCCGCTTGGCAGGTTGTCGCTGCGGCTGTCACCCGCCGAGGGGCCGCTGCTGCGGTAGTCCTGCGTGGTCGCGTGACCCAGGCGCGCGCCACCGATGAGGCGACTGTCATCGTTCAGCGAACGGGTCAGTTCGCCGAACACGCCGTAATCGTGGAAGTCCGCGTCCTTGTCCCAGGCGAAACGGTCATGCGCCGTGAAGTCGCCGGTCATCATGTCGTAGCGGGAACTGCGCTTGCGGTGCTCGTTGCGCTGCGCATCGACCCCGGACACCAGGGTGTAGTCGTCCCATTGCCAGGTTGCCGCCAGCCGACCGCCCAGGGTGCGCCGGTCAACGTTGGCCGCCATGGGGTTGGCCATCATGCCGGTACCCGACGGCGTGCGCAGGCTGAAGTTGTCCATGACGTGGTCGGCATAGTTGTAGTAGACGCGCGCCTCGATCTTCTGCAGTACCTCGCCGAGGTTGGACCGCTCGAACCGCAGCGCCGCGCTCTCGCGCTTGAACTGGCTGCCGTCCATGCCGCGTCCGGCATAACGCGCTTCACCGTCACCGCGGCCCACGGTCAGCTCGAGCAGCGTGTCGTCGTCGGGCGTCCAGCCCAGGGCGACGTCGCTGTTCCACTTGGCATAGCGCGACGGGACGGTATCGCCGTTGCCATCGGCGTAGTCATCGGCCTGCGAACTGTTGGCCATCAACCGCGCATAGCCTCGGGCATTGCCGACAGCTGCATCGAGGTTACGGTCGAAGCGACCGTTCGAAGCCGTCAGCACGCTGCCGTTGAGGCGGTAGTCCGGCTCGCTGAACTGCTCCGGCTCACGCTCGAAGAGCACCGTGGCAGCCGACGCGCCGGGGCCCCAGAGCACCGTCTGCGGCCCCTTGATGACGGTTAGTTTGTCGTAGGTGTCCGGGCTGATGTACGAGCTGGGCGAGTCCATGCGGCTCGGGCACGCGCCAAGCATCTCGCCGCCGTTGGACAGCAACTTCAGGCGCGAGCCGAACATGCCGCGAAACACCGGATCGCCGTTGACGCCGCCGTTACGCACCGCCGAGAAGCCGGGGATGGTCTTCAGGTAATCGGCACCGTCGCTGGCCGGCATCGGCTGGCGCGGAACCTTAGGATCGGTGACCACGGTGAGCGGCGATTGCTGCGCGACACCAGTGATGACCATGGGCGCCAGCTCATACGCCGCGCCAGCGTCGGCATGCGCGGCGTGGTCCTGCGGATGGGCAGGCTCGGCCGCTAGCGCCGTGCCGGCCAGCACGGCCAGCAAGGCGCCATGGGCCAGCTGCCAGCGACGGCAGCCAGGACGAAGAGTAAACGTAAAGGACAGGCGCGAGCGCGCCGTGCAACCACGAGTGTGCCTGGACATAGGTTTTCCATATCTGCGTTGACTTGTAAGGCCGCGTGCAGGCGGCCCGGAGCATCAGCCAGGCAGTACGGGTGGGGCGCGCGGATATCCGCTGCTGCTGCGCCGGGTCGGGGGCAGAGGCTTGGCAGGCAGTGCATGGACGGGGACAGGACGCAGCAGCGGCAAGGCTAGCTGCAACGACAGGGTCAGCGGCGGATTGAGCGTCAGCAGCTCGCAATAACCGCAGAATTTCAGCGCGCTCAGCCATGCGGGGCCACCGATCCCGCGGCCACCGTGGTGGTCCATGGCGGTAGAAGCCGCCTGCCCTGGCTCATCATGCAGGTGCACATGCGCACTGGCGTTGGATGTCTGCGCAGCGGTGGCCTGCAGGGCGGAGTACAAGGGGCCGACATGAATCATCAGCATGGCGAACAGGCCAAGCCAGATGCTCGATGTCGAAAGCCCTTTGCGTGTCACGACTGCACTCCCTGTTTCAGACAAGCTCCAGCGGAGCGGCCGGATCATCGCACGCCCGTGCGACCTATCGATGCGACATGAGGCCGCAAGCCAGGCGGCAAGCGAACGCCCAACCAGCCACCTCTTCCAAACATTTATTGCTCCAAAACTGAATATTTGGTGATTTATTCCAATTTTAAAACTGTTCTTGCAATAGATCCCGGAGACCAACTAGGTTTGCACCATCAACGATTGCTGTACGCGAGAGCCGCCCCCTCTCGCCCACGCCACCGACGGAGAAACACCATGACCATGCTCAAGAATCCCTCGACGAAATATCGCGCTTTTCCGGCGATCGACATTGCGGATCGGACCTGGCCATCGAAAACCATCACGCAGGCACCGATCTGGCTGAGCTCCGATCTGCGCGACGGCAACCAGTCGCTGATCGAGCCGATGGATGCCGGCAAGAAGATGCGTTTCTTCAAGACGCTGGTGCAGATCGGCCTCAAGGAGATCGAGGTGGGCTTCCCGTCGGCGTCGCAGACCGACTTCGATTTCGTCCGTGAACTGATCGAAGGCGGCCATATTCCCGACGACGTGACCATCCAGGTACTGACCCAGGCCCGCGAGGACCTGATCACCCGTACCTTCGAATCGCTCAAGGGCGCCAAGCGGGCCATCGTCCATTATTACAACGCGACCGCGCCGAGCTTCCGCCGCATCGTCTTCAACCAGGACAAGGCCGGTGTGGTGAACATCGCCGTGAGCGCGGCGAAGGTCATCAAGCGTCTGGCCGAGGTAGCGCCTGAAACCGATTGGCGCTTCGAGTATTCGCCCGAGGTGTTCAGCTCGACCGAGACCGACTTTGCCGTCGAGGTGTGCAACGCCGTGATCGAGGTGTTCCAGCCGACGCCTGCGCAGAAGCTGATTCTTAACCTGCCGGCGACGATCGAAGCGGCGACGCCGAACATCTACGCCGATCAGATCGAGTACTTCGGTCGCCATGTGAACAAGCGCGACAGCGTGCTGATCAGCCTGCACACCCATAACGACCGCGGCACCGGTGTCGCCGCCACCGAGCTGGGCCTGATGGCGGGTGCCGATCGCGTCGAAGGCTGCCTGTTCGGCAACGGCGAACGCACCGGCAACGTCGACCTGGTGACCGTGGCACTGAACCTCTACACCCAGGGTGTCGATCCGCAACTGGACTTCTCCGATATCGACGCCGTGCGCAAGGTGGTCGAGGAATGCAACCAGCTGCCGGTGCATCCGCGCCATCCCTATGTCGGCGACCTAGTCCACACCGCCTTCTCAGGCTCGCACCAGGACGCTATCCGCAAGGGTTTCAGCCAGCAGGACCCGAACGGCGTGTGGGCAGTGCCCTATCTGCCGATCGACCCGGCCGACATCGGCCGCAGCTACGAAGCGGTGATTCGTGTCAACAGCCAGTCCGGCAAGGGTGGCATCACCTATCTGCTCGAGCAGGAATATGGCATCAGCCTGCCACGGCGCATGCAGATCGAGTTCAGCCAGGTGGTACAACGCGAAACCGATCGCCTCGGCCTGGAAATGAGTGCCAAGCAAATCTATGCATTGCTGGAAAGCGAGTACTTGCAGGCTACCGCCCCCTACACGCTGAAGAGCCATCGCTTGCAGGAGGAGAACGGCACCAGCGCCGTCGATGTGGAGGTAGCCAGCGAGGGTGAGATCATGCGCTGGCGCGGCATCGGCAAGGGCCCGCTGGAGGCGCTGGTTGCGGGCTTGCCGGTCAAGCTGGAGATCATGGACTACCACGAGCATTCGATCGGCGCCGGCAGCAACGCCCGCGCGGCCGCCTATATCGAGGTGCGTCTGGATGGCGAACGTCCCCTGCACGGCATTGGCATCGATGAAAACATCACCACCGCAAGCATCCGCGCCCTGTTCAGTGCGCTGAACCGGGCCCTGCGCGAAGCGACCACCAAAGCCGCCTGAAGGGCGGCGGCGAGCCCGGCCAGGGCTCGCCGCTCCTACGTCCCGGCCCCGGCGCAGTGGGTCGTGACCGTTCCACCCCGCGCATCCGTCGCCGAACCTGCACCCAAGCTGCAGCAGGAACGCATCATTCATCAGCAGAATCGTGCAACCGCTTCACAGACCTTCGGCACTAGGATTGGGGTCTATTCCAGACCGTCAGATCCAGGAGCCGCCATGAGCAATGCCATCGGTTATGCCGCGCACGATCCGAGCACACCGCTCGTACCCTACTCGTTCACTCGCCGCGATGTCGGGCCAAACGATGTCAAGATCGACATCCTTTACTGCGGCGTCTGCCACTCCGACCTGCATACCGCACGCAACGAATGGAACAACACGCTCTACCCCGCGGTCCCCGGCCACGAGATCGTCGGGCGGGTGACAGCCGTTGGTGAGGCGGTCAGCCGCTTCAAGGTCGGCGACATCGCCGGCGTCGGCTGCCTGGTCGACAGCTGCCGGACCTGCCCCTCCTGCGGCGAAGGGCTGGAGCAATACTGCGAGAACGGCTTCACCGGCACCTACAACGGACCAGCCTTCGGCGGTGGCGAGAACACCCTCGGCGGCTACTCGGACAACATCGTGGTGGACCAGCATTTCGTCCTGCGCATCTCCCACGACGAGGCCAGCCTGGCCGCCGTTGCGCCGCTGTTGTGCGCCGGCATCACCACCTATTCGCCGCTGCGCCAGTGGAAGGTCGGGCCCGGCCAGAAGGTCGGCGTGGTCGGCCTCGGTGGTCTTGGCCACATGGCGGTGAAGATCGCCAACGCCATGGGCGCGCACGTGGTCCTGTTCACCACCTCGCCGGACAAGAAGGAGGACGCGCTGCGCCTCGGCGCCAGCGAAGTGGTGGTGTCGAAGGACCGGGATGAGATGGCCGCGCACGGGAACAGCTTCGATTTCATCCTCAATACGGTGGCGGCGCCGCATAACCTCGACGCCTTCGTTGCGCTACTCAAGCGCGACGCCACCATGACGCTGGTCGGCGCACCCGCATCGCCACACCCCTCCCCCAGCGTGTTCGGCCTGATCTTCAAGCGTCGCCGCATCGCCGGATCGCTGATCGGCGGCATCGCCGAGACCCAGGAAATGCTCGACTTCTGCGCCGAACACAACATCGTGTCGGACATCGAGATGATCGACATTCAGGCCATCAACGACGCCTACGAACGCATGCTCAAGAGCGACGTGAAGTACCGTTTCGTCATCGACATGGCCTCGCTCAAGTCCGCCTGACCGGCTGCCTGCCCCTGCGCTCCGTAGCGGGCAGGCCTTCCCTCTTTGCGATCAAGCGGCTATGGTCGCCGGCCTTCTGCTGAGGAGCCGGCATGCGCTATCTGGTCTTCGTCACCCTGCTCTGGGCCTATTCCTTCAACCTGATCGGTGCCTATCTCGCCGGTCAGGTCGACAGCTATTTCGCCGTGCTGACCCGGGTCGTCCTGGCCGGCCTCGTGTTTTTGCCGCTGACGCGCTGGCGTGGCGTGGCGCCGGGCTTCATCGGCGGCGTCACGCTGGTCGGTGCACTGCAGTTCGGTGTGACCTATATCTGCCTCTACCTGAGCTTCAACGTGCTGACGGTGGCCGAGGTCCTGCTGTTCACCGTGCTGACGCCACTGCACGTGACGCTGATCGACGACGCACTCAATCGGCGCTTCAACCCCTGGGCGCTGGTCGCCGCGGCCGTCGCGGTGTTCGGCGCCGGACTGATTCGCTATGACGGGGTCACCGGGGACTTTCTCGGCGGGTTCCTGCTGATGCAGCTGGCCAACTTCACCTTCGCCGCCGGCCAGGTCGGCTACAAGCACCTGGCGCAGCGCTACCCATCGGACATCCCGCTCCATCGCCGCTTCGGCTACTTCTTCCTCGGCGCGTTGGTCATCGTGTTGCCGGCCTGGTTGCTGTTCGGCAATCCGGAGAAGCTACCATCGACGCCCACCCAGTGGGGCGTACTGGTGTGGATGGGTGTGCTGGCCACTGCGCTGGGGCAATTCTGCTGGAACAAGGGCGCCACGCTGGTCGATGCCGGAACCCTGGCGGTGATGAACAACATGGCCGTGCCGGTCGGACTGATCCTCAATCTGCTGTTCTGGGGCACCTATGCCGATCTGCTGCGCCTGACCTTCGGCGGGCTGATCATCCTCGCCTCATTGCAGATCAATCGACTGGGCCGACGAACGGCTTGAAAAAACGGCGTAAGCCGTTGTTTTACAAGTGATTAATCTTCTTCTTATCGGTAAGATCTCGGCGCCCCGCATGGATGCGTTTCTCAGTTCGTCGTCGAGATCTCCATGCGCCGCGCCAGCCTGTTTCTGCTCGTTCTGCTGTTCACCTCCGGCGTTCTTGCCGATGCCCCACGCACCTTCCGCGAAGCGAAGCGGCTAGCCTGGCAGATCTATGCCGAGCGGCCTGTCGACTTCTACTGCGGCTGCCGCTTCGAGGGCAACCGGATCGACCTGAGCAGCTGCGGCTACGTCCCACGCAAGCAGCCCAAACGGGCTGCACGCGTGGAATGGGAACATATCGTGCCGGCCTGGGTGATTGGCCATCAGCGTCAATGCTGGCAAAAAGGCGGGCGCAAGCACTGCACCGCGAGCGATCCGGTGTTCAGCAAGGCCGAGGCCGACCTGCACAACCTCGTCCCGGTGGTCGGCGAGGTCAATGGTGACCGCAGCAACTACGGGTTCGGCATGCTCAGCGAGAAGCCAACCCAGTACGGAGCCTGCCCCTTCGTGGTGAACTTCAAGCAACGCACCGCCATGCCGGCCGACTACAGCCGGGGCGCCATTGCGCGAACCTACCTGTACATGAGCGAACGCTATGGCCTGCGCCTGTCGAAGCAGGACCAGCGCCTTTACGACATCTGGAATCGCCAGTATCCGGTCAGCGAATGGGAGCGTTGGCGCAATCGCAGCGTGGCCTGCGTGCAGGGCAATGCCAATACCTTCGTCGGCGCGGTGGATCTACGTCGCTGCAGCCGTTCAGTGGCCCGCGCGACCGGCAAAGGTGCTGGCAGGAGCTGAACGCTGATGCCCGTTTGGCCGTCCCGGCACGCCTGTCTGACCGCACCACCGCTGCGTCGCGATCGAAGATCATGCGCTTGCCGCGATTGCACGTCGACGGCCGAACGCTGCATGCTGGCTTATCTCAATGCGATGGCCTTTTACCATGCAAGACAAGCCCCTCCTCTCCGCGTTGGCGCTGACCGTTCTACTGGCGCTCGTCGTCTCCGGAATCGCGCCGTACGATCGGGCAACCTGGCTGCTGGAAGTCGCACCGGTGCTGATCGCCTTGCCGCTTTTGCTTTGCACCTACCAGCGCTTTGCCTTGACCCGCCTGCTGTACGTGATCATTGCGCTGCATGCATTGGTGCTGATTCTGGGCGGCGCTTATACCTATGCCCGGGTGCCGCCGGGGTTTTGGGTGCAGGACTGGCTCGAACTCAGCCGCAACCCTTATGACAAGCTTGGTCACTTCATCCAGGGCGTGACGCCAGCCTTGCTGGCTCGGGAAATACTGCTGCGCCGCCGTTTCGTCGTGCCAGGAAAGATGCTCGGTTTTCTCGCGGTCTGCGTCGCGCTGGCGTTCAGCGCGTTCTATGAGCTGATCGAATGGTGGGTGGCGCTGTTGGCCGGCCAGGGCGCGGACGATTTTCTGGGCACCCAGGGCGACCCCTGGGACACCCAGTCGGACATGCTGATGGCATTGCTCGGCGCGTTGCTCTCCGTCATCACACTGGCAGGCCTGCAAGACCGGCAGATCGCCAACCAGACGAAGCCTGACCCGGCACCCTAGCCGTTGCGTGCCGTAGCGCAATCGAGCGCGGCTAGAGGCTGAGCTCGAAGGCATCACCGTCATGATAGGCGGGGAACTTGCTGCGATACGCGGCCAGGTCCCGGGCACGCAGCGTCGCGCGAAAGACGCCGTCGCCATCGCCTGCTTCCAGCAGCGGGTCACCGAGGTAGTCGAGCACCTGGCTGTCGCCGCTGTAGGGATAACCCTTGCCGTCCTCACCGATTCGATTCACCGCCGCCACATAGCACAGGTTCTCGATCGCACGCGCGGGAAGCAGGCGGTTCCAGGCGTTACGGCGAGCG
Source organism: Stutzerimonas stutzeri (assembly GCF_019090095.1). Lineage (NCBI taxonomy): Bacteria > Pseudomonadati > Pseudomonadota > Gammaproteobacteria > Pseudomonadales > Pseudomonadaceae > Stutzerimonas > Stutzerimonas stutzeri. Next base: position 1,604,476 of record NZ_JAGQFP010000001.1, read on the forward strand.
GCGGGCCAGTTGGCGGTGTAGAGCAGCAGGTCCGTGTCGTGCGGGTCACGGCTCCAGACCGGGAAGCGCAGGTCGTAGCAGATCAAGGGCCGCACGTGCCAGCCGTTGAGTTCGAACAGCGCTTGCTGCTCTCCGGCGGTGTAATGCTTGTGTTCGCCGGCCATGCGAAACAGATGGCGTTTGTCGTAGTGGGAAACGTCGCCGTTCGGCCGGACCCAGAGCAGCCGGTTGCGGTGACTGCCGTCCGCCGCCTCGATGATCACGCTGCCGGTCACCACCGCCTCCAGACGCGCGGCCTGCTCGCGCATCCAGGCATAGGTCGGCCCCTCTTCGGGCTCGGCCAGCTCAGCGGAGTTCATGGAGAATGCGGTGGTGAACATTTCCGGAAGAACGATGAGATCAGCGCCGCGTGCGCGCTCGAGCAGCTCGACGAAACGCTCGCGATTGGCCGCGGCGTCTTGCCAGACGAGTGAGGTCTGAATCAGCGCCAGCTCAAGGTCGGGAAGGTTGTTCAGATCGCGCATAGTCGCTCCGCTGCCTGGCGCAGCGTCTCCTCTCGTTTGGCGAAGCAGAAGCGGATCAGCCGCGACTCGCTGGGCGGCGTCTGATAGAACACCGAGATCGGGATGCTCGCCACGCCGTGCTCGCGAGTCAGCCACTCGGCCATGGCCACATCGTCGAGATCGGGGCGAATCGCCGAGTAATCGGCCAGCTGGAAGTAGGTGCCCGCCGCCCGGGTGAAGCTGAAACGCGAGCCGGCCAGCAGGTCGCAGAACAGGTCCCGCTTGGCCTGATAGAACCCAGGTAGCTCACTGAGGTGCTCCGGGTGCGCGGCCATGAAGTCGGCCAGCGCCCATTGCAACGGGGTCACACCGGTGAAGCTGACGTACTGATGCACCTTGCGCAGTTCGCTGCTCAACGCCGCAGGCGCGACCACATAGCCGGTCTTCCAGCCGGTGACGTGATAGGTCTTGCCGAACGAGCTGACGACGAAGGCGCGCTGATAGAGCTCCTCGTGACGCAACACGCTGGCATGCTCGCGCCCGTCGAAGACCAGATGCTCGTAGACCTCGTCGCTGACCAGATAGATGTCCCGATCGCGGATCAGCTCGGCCAGCCGGTCCAGGTCCGTGCGGTCGATCAACGCGCCGCTCGGATTGTGCGGGGTGTTCAAGACGATCATCCGCGTGCGCGGCGTAATCGCATCGGCCAGCCGCTGCCAGTCGATGGCGAAATCCGGCAGGCTCAGCGCCTGGTGGATACAAGTCCCGCCGGCCAGCTCCACCGCCGGCTCGTAACTGTCGTAGCAGGGATCGAACACGATCACCTCGTCGCCCGGGCGAACCACCGCATGGATCGCGCAGAAGATCGCCTGAGTCGCGCCTGGGGTGATGGTGACCTCCGCATCGGCGTCGACCTGGCGACCATAGAGCGATGCCACCTTGACGGCGACCTGCTCGCGCAGCGCCGGTAACCCGGTCATCGGTGCGTACTGGTTGTGGCCTGCCATGACATGCTGGGCGACCGCTTCACGCAGTGCGTCGGGCCCGTCGAAATCAGGAAAACCCTGGGATAGATTCAGCGCGCCGGTCTGAGTGGCCAGCTGCGACATGGTGGTGAAAATGGTGGTGCCGACATTGGGCAATTTACTGATGAGCATGGCCGCCTTCCAACAGGCCTGCCGTAAGGGGCTGCGGCAGGGCAAAACAGGATAGCCGATCACAACGGCTCAATACGAGCCGGTCCGAACCCCGGTAGCGGCCTGCTACAGTGACGCCGCAACGAGGCCTTTCAGGTCTCGCGATTCAACGCCTCGAAGGAGCTCCTATGCCGACCCAAGCCACCGACGCCCGTTGGGACGAACTACGTAACCTGGCCGACCGGGCCGCGCTGACGGAACCGACGCTGGCCGAGCTGTTTCGACAGGCCATCGTCGACCAGCCCGGCTTCGGCTGTGCCCTGGCCCAGCGGATCAGCAAGGCGCTGGTCGGCGCCTCGGAGCGGCCAGAGATGCTGTTCGAGCGGTTTGCCAACGTCCATCGTCAGGCCCCTGCGCTGGCCGAACAGGCGTGGGACGACCTGCATGCCATCGTCAGCCGAGACCCGGCATTCGACACGGCCTTGGAGGTGTTCCTGTTCTCGAAGGGCTTCCTCGCGCTACAGGCCTACCGGATCGGCCATCAGCTGCAGCTGCACGGCGAGCGGTTGCTGGCGCTGTTCATCCAGGCGCGCTGCAACGAGCGGCTGGCGATCGACATCAACCCGGCCAGCCGGATAGGCAGGGGCATCATGCTCGATCACGGGACCGGGATCGTCATCGGTGAAACCGCTGAGGTCGGCGACGATGTCTCGATCCTCCAGGGGGTGACCCTGGGCGGTACCGGCAAGGAAAGCGGCGACCGTCATCCAAAGGTACGCAGCGGGGTGATGATAGGCGCCGGCGCGAAGATACTCGGCAATATCGAAATCGGCGAAGGCGCCAAGGTCGGGGCTGGCAGCGTGGTGCTGCACCCTGTGCCACCCCATACCACGGTGGTGGGAAATCCGGCCCGCCAGGCCGGCACGCCGAAGCATGCGCGACCGGCGCTGGATATGGATCAGACGCTCGACGAAGGCTGACTCATCAGCGCTTCTTGTCGCGACGCTTCTTCTCAGCCTTCTTGTGGTGCGACATGAGCCTGCGCTTCTTGTTTACCTGGCGGTCAGTGAGGGTGTTCTTCTTGCCTTCGAAGGGGTTCTCACTGCCCTTGTACTCGATCCGAATCGGCGTGCCGACCAGCTTCAGCACACGCCGGTAGGTATTCTCCAGATAGCGCGTGTAGGACTTGGGGATCGCGTCGACCTGGTTGCCATGTATGACGATAAGCGGCGGGTTGGCGCCGCCCAGGTGCGCATAACGCAGCTTAATCCGGCGACTGGCGACCATCGGCGGCGCATGCTCGCGGACCGCGTCTTCCAGGATCTGCGTCAGGCGGCTGGTGGGCCAGCGGGTGACGGCCGAGGTGAACGAGGCCTGCACTGACTTGTACAGATTGCCCACGCCGGTGCCATGTTTGGCGGAAATGAAATGGATGTCGGCGAACTCGACGAAGAACAGCCGGCGCTCGAGCTCGGTCTTGACGTAGTCACGCTCGCTCGGCTCCATGCCGTCCCACTTGTTCAGGGCGATGACCAGCGCCCGACCACTGTCGAGGACGAAGCCGAGCAGGTTGAGGTCGTGCTCGACCACGCCTTCGCGCGCGTCCATGACGAAGATCACCACGTTGGCGTCCTGGATCGCCTGTAGCGTCTTGACCACGGAAAACTTTTCCACCGCCTCGAAGATCTTGCCGCGGCGACGCACACCGGCGGTATCGATCAGGGTGTACTTCTCATCGCCGCGTTCGAACGGGATATAAATGCTGTCGCGCGTGGTGCCGGCCTGATCGTAGACGATGACCCGCTCTTCCCCGAGCATGCGGTTGACCAGCGTTGATTTGCCGACGTTAGGACGGCCGATGATGGCGATCTTGATGCCATCCTTTTCACTCGGCCCAGGAATGCGTTTGAGTTCCTGCCCCTCGGCGACCGCCTCGCCCTCTTCGGCCGCGTCTTCGCCTTCGGCTTCGGTTGCCTCGGCATTGTCCTTGGGAAAGGCGCCCAGCGCCTGCTCCAGCATATGGCTAATGCCACGGCCATGGGCGGCGGCGATCGGCAAGGCGTCACCCAACCCCAGCGGGGCGAACTCGGCTCGCGCAATATCCGGATCGATGCTGTCGACCTTGTTCGCCACCAGAAAATGGCGCTTGTTCAGCTTGCGCAGATGCTCGGCGATCATCTGATCACCCGGTGTCATGCCGGCACGGGCATCGACCATGAACATCACCGCATCGGCTTCCTGCATCGCCTGTAGCGACTGCTCAGCCATCTTGGCGTCGATGCCCTCTTCGTCCCCGGTGAGACCGCCGGTATCGATGACAATGTAGGTGCGACCCTGCCATTTGGCCTCGCCGTACTGGCGATCACGGGTCAGACCGGCGTATTCCGCGACAATGGCGTCACGGCTCTTGGTCAGACGGTTGAACAGGGTGGATTTGCCGACGTTAGGGCGACCCACCAGGGCGATTACGGGAACCATACGGCTCTCCACTGCGATATTTCAGAAAACACGAAGGCCGCTGCAAGGCAGCGGCCGTATATAACAAGCGCTCCGCCGCGACGGAGCAAGCGTCGATGGCGCTGTCAGTCCGCCTGGCGAATGGTCAAGGCAACCAGCTTGCCATCATTGCCATAGGCATACAGCCAGTCGCCCTCCACCACCGGACGGGCGCGAACGCCAGCGCTGTCGATCCGGGTCCGGGCGACGAAGCGCCCGTCGACCTGACTCAGGAAATGCAGATAGCCTTCCTTGTCGCCTACCGCCACATAGCTGGAGAACACCGCCGGAGCAGACAGCTGACGGCGCAACAGCGAATCGTTGCTCCAGAGAACGGTAGTCGAGCGCTCGTCGATGCCCAGCACGGCTCCATCAGCCTGGCTTACGTACACGCTGCCATAGCCCAGCGCGACACCGGTCGCGGTGGAGGCATCTCGTTGCCAGAGAATCCGCCCGCTTTCCAGATCCAGCGCGGCAGCGCGGCCCTGAAAGGACGCGACGTACAGCGTGCCACCGGAAAGGAGCAAGCCACCGTCGATATCGACGACACGCTCAAGCTCCGAACGGCCTTGGGGAATGGCGACGCGCTGCTCCCAGACTGGCAAGCCACGGCGGGTGTCGAGCGCCACCACCTTGCCGCTGGACAGCCCGGCTACCGCCAGCTGATTGGTCAATAGCGGTGCACCGGTTCCACGCAAGGTCAGCACCGCAGGCGAGCTTTCATAGCTCCAGCGCTGCGCACCGGTGTCGATTTCGAGCGCGATGACGCGATCGTCCTGGGTCTGAACCACCACCACATCGCCATTGACGGCAGGCGCGGCGAGTACCTCGCTGCTGACCTGGCTGCGCCAGCGCTCTTCACCGGTCGAGACGTCCAGCGCGAGTACTTCGCCGCGTAGCGTGCCAACCAGGACCAGGCCGTAGCCGGCGCCCACCGCGCCCGAGATCGGCACCTCCAGATCCTGTTTCCAGTTGACCTTGCCGGTGGTGCGATCCATGGCCACCACCAGCCCGTTGACGTCGGCGGCGAATATTTCATTGCCATACACGACAGGGGTCAGCAGGTTGTAGGTTTCGCCTTGTCCGTCACCGATCGAACGACTCCACTCTTCCTTGAGTTGAATCTCGGCGTCGAACTTGACCAGCTCGGCTGGCTCAGGTTCTTTCGTGCTATTGCTGCTACAACCAGCAGCCAGGAAGGCCAGGCTCAGCAGTGCTGCAGTTTTCCAACGCATCAGTTCACGCCTCTCCACGAGCCAGGTCGTCCAGTTTCAACTGCAGGCCACCGATTGCGGCATCCTGCGAGAGCAAATCTTTCGCCTTGGAATAGGCCGCTTGCGCTTCATCCGGACGCTTCAGCTGGACGAGCAGGTCGCCTTTGAGCTCTTCGCGACTGGCAGCAAAGGCCTTCACGGCCTCGCCTTTCAGCAACGCCAGCGCTTCCTCGGCTTTGTCCTGCGCCGACAGCACACGCGCCAGTCGCTGACGAGCGAGCTCTTCGAGGGTTTGGTCGGCAGGCTTATCCAGCACGCTGCGCAGGTCCGCCGCCGCCTCATCGAGACGTCCCGTCTCCACCGCCACCTTGGCCAGGAAGAGGCTGCCGTACTGGGCGTAGTGCGAACCGGAAAATTCCTTCTTCAGCAGATTGCCCAGTCGTGAGACCTCGGCCGTATCGGCTCCGCCCTCGGCCAGCGCAACGTTCAGCAACTGCTGATACAGGGCGGAGGCGCTCTGCGCCTGGTTGAGCTGATGCTTCTGCCAGAACTGCCAGCCAAACACCACCACCAGCGCGAGTGCGCCTCCCAGCAGCAACGGCTTACCGTTGCGCTGCCACCACTCCTTGATCTGCGCCAGCTGTTCTTCTTCGGTACCCGAGGTCACACTGTCACTCCTTCAATCGCTAAATTCAGGCCCGTCCGCTCAAGCCAGACAGGCAGCCAGACGCTCGGGTAGAGCATCCCAGGCAATGCTTTGTTGTTCGCTGTCGTCACGCAGCGGCTTGCAACCTACCACGCGCCCTGCCAGTTCGTCGTCACCCAGAATCAGCGCATAGCGCGCACCGCTCTTGTCGGCTTTCTTGAACTGGCTCTTGAAGCTACCGCCACCGGCATTGACCAGCAGGCGAAGGCCCGGCAAGGCATCACGCAGCCGCTCGGCCAAGCCGAGCGCCGCCAATTCGGCGGCTTCGCCGAAGGCGCAAATGAAGGCATGCGCGGGCTGATTCAGTTCCTCCGGAACCAGCTCCAGGGTTTCCAGCAGCAGCACCAGGCGCTCGATGCCCATGGCGAACCCCACACCCGGCGTAGGCTTGCCGCCGAACTGGCTGACCAGTCCGTCATAGCGGCCACCGGCACAGACGGTGCCCTGCGCGCCCAACTTGTCAGTGACCCATTCGAAGACGGTGCGACCGTAATAGTCCAGACCGCGCACCAGCTTAGGGTTGATCTGATAGCTGATCCCGGCCGCCTCGAGACGCGCCTTGAGGCCTTCGAAGTGAGCTCGCGACTCGTCGTCGAGGTAGTCATGCAGCGTTGGCGCATCGACCAGCAACGCCTGGGTCTGGGCGTTCTTGCTGTCCAGAATGCGCAGCGGGTTGCTGGTCAGCCGGCGCTGGCTGTCTTCGTCGAGCTGCTCGTAATGCTGTTGCAGATATGCGACCAGCGCGTCTCGGTAGGTCGCGCGAGCTTCGCTGGACCCCAGGCTGTTGAGCTGCAGCGTGACCGCATCGGACATTCCGAGGCGCTTCCAGAGCCGGGCGGTCAAGACGATGAGCTCGGCATCGATATCCGGGCCAGGCTGATTGAAAACCTCTACCCCAATCTGATGGAACTGACGGTACCGCCCCTTCTGCGGTTTTTCGTAGCGAAACATCGGGCCGGCATACCAGAGCTTCTGCACCTGACCGCCACCGGTCATGCCATGTTCGAGCACGGCACGCACGCAGCCGGCCGTGCCTTCAGGGCGTAGCGTCAGCGACTCTTCGTTGCGGTCGAGAAAGGTATACATCTCCTTGTCGACCACATCGGTGCCCTCGCCGATGCCCCGTGCGAACAGGTCGGTGAACTCGAGGATGGGCAGGCGGATTTCGCTGTACCCATAGCTGTCGAGCAGTTGGGCGAACGTCGTCTCAAGGTAGCGCCAGACCGGCGTCTGGGCCGGCAGGATGTCGTTCATGCCACGGATGGCTTGCAGGGACTTGCTCAAATCGGTTCCTTAAATCAGCTACGCAGGATCAGCGCGGCATCGGACTCAGCCTTTTCGCTGGCCTTGCGGCGGATCAGCTGCTCCAGCTCGTCGACCAGGTTTTCGTTGTTCAGCTTCTGCGCGGGTTTGCCGTCGATATAAATGAGGTTGTTAGGGGTACCGCCGGTCAGCCCGATATGCGCCTCCTTGGCCTCCCCCGGACCATTGACCACGCAACCGATCACGGCGACGTCCATCGGAACCAACAGGTCGTCGAGCCGCCCTTCCAGTTCGTTCATGGTCTTGACCACGTCGAAGTTCTGCCGCGAGCAGCTGGGACAGGCAATGAAGTTGATGCCGCGCGAGCGCAGACGCAACGATTTGAGAATGTCGAAACCGACCTTGATCTCCTCGACCGGATCGGCTGCCAGCGAAATCCGAATGGTGTCGCCGATGCCTTCGGCTAGCAGCATGCCCAGGCCGACCGCCGACTTCACGGTTCCGGACCGCAGGCCACCCGCCTCGGTGATGCCCAGGTGCAGCGGTTGCTCGATCTTGTCCGCCAGCAAGCGATACGCCGCAACAGCCATGAACACGTCGGAGGCTTTCACGCTGACCTTGAAGTCGGGGAAGTTCAGCCGGTCGAGGTGCTCGACATGACGCAGGGCCGACTCCACCAGCGCTTCGGGCGTGGGTTCGCCATATTTCTTCTGCAGGTCCTTTTCCAGAGAGCCGGCATTAACGCCGATGCGGATCGGTATGCCCCGATCGCGCGCCGCTTCGACGACGGCGCGCACACGGTCTTCGCGGCCGATGTTACCGGGATTGATACGCAGGCAATCGACACCGAGCTCAGCGACCCGCAGCGCAATCTGGTAATCGAAGTGGATATCGGCCACCAACGGCAGGCTGACCCGTTGCTTGATCTTGCCGAAGGCTTCGGCAGCCTCCATGGAAGGCACCGAGACCCGCACGATGTCGGCACCGGCATTCTGCAGGCGCTCGATCTGGGCGACGGTCGCCTCGACATCACAGGTTTCGGTATTGGTCATGCTCTGCACGGCGATAGGCGCATCGCCACCGACCGGTACATTGCCGACCCAGATCTTTCGAGTAGGCCGGCGCTTGATAGGGGACTCGCTATGCATGATTACTGTCCGAGCTTGAGACGCGCGGTTTCGCCACGCGTTTTGCCAGAAAGACTGACGGGTTCGCCGTTGAAGCTGACCTGCACACCGGATGCAAAGCCCAGGTGCACGTCCAGAGGGGTTTTGCCAACCAGTGTGCGGCTGCTACCCCCCTTGGCCAGGCCGCTGTAAAGCACCTTGCCGTCCGCGTCGGTGATTCGTGTCCAGCAGTCTGCGCTGTAGTCCAGGGTGAGCCGGCCCTCCCCCGGAGCGACGGGCGTTGGCTCGGCGGCGACTGTCGGGGTTTCCGTCACGGCAGGCGCGGCCTCGGTCTCGCCGGTAGGTGCTGTTTCGGCCGCCTGTGCAGATGCGTCGGCTGCCGGCGACTCCGCCACTGGCGATTCCGCGCCCTCGGCGGTCGGCGGGGCCTGATCTACCGGCTCAGCTTCCGTTGCGGACGGCTCGCTTGCTGCGGGTTCGCTGGCGGCAGGCTCCTCCGGCTCGTCAGCGCGATCCAGCAGATGAATTTCGGTCGTGCCGTCTGCCGCCTCCACCTCGATTCGCTCGAGAGCCGTAACCGAAGGTCCGGCGGCGTTACGGGCAGTACGATCCTGCCACCAGAGATAGGCACCGACCGCGATTACCAGCGTCAGCAGCAATGTGAAAAAACGCACCATGCTACGCGAAAGACGCACGGGTTCGTCGATGTGCCCGAGGCTATTGACGCTACTGCCCGTGGCATCGGTACCGGTATGTTGATCGAACTGCTGCACCAGCCGATTCTGGTCCAATCCCAGCAGTTTGGCGTAAGCACGAACATAGCCACGGGCAAAGGTATGCCCGGGCATCTGACTGAAATCGCCGGCCTCGATCTGACTGAGCGAGCGTTCCGACAGGTTGAGCTGCTTGGCGACCGACGCAAGCGACCAGTTCTTGCTCTCGCGGGCAGCACGAAGGGTCTCACCTGGATTGCCCAGGGCCGTCGGGGCAGCGGTCTCGGAATGGGGCGCTATCATCGTTGCTCCGAAAGAAACTGTTGATATTCAGGCGTGCCCGGGTAGAGGCGCTTGAGCTGCAACGCCAGGCTCGCCGCCTGGTCCCGGTCCTGATGGATTTTCGCCAGACGAATGCCTAACAGCAGACTGCGCGCCGTCTGCTCGGAAAGGCTGCTGAACCCATCGTAATAGCGCTTCGCCGGAACGTATTGCTTGTCCTCGTAGGCCATGATCGCCAGTTCGAGAAGCGCGCCTGGCTGCCGGCTATCGAGACGCAAGGCGCGCGTGAAATAGGTTTCGGCCTGTGAACGCTGGCCAAGCTTCAACGCGGTCATGCCCATGTTCTGGAAGACACGTGAACGACCAGGGTACAGGTTGTCTTCGGCAGCTTTGGAGAAGCGCTCCATGGCTTCTTCGTAGCGCTGCTGCTCGAACAGAAAGCTGCCGTAGTTGTTGAGGATACGAGCGTCGTTGCGGCTCGACAAAGCCTTGCGATAATGCTCATCGGCCAGCTGGTTTTCCATTTCGTTCTGGAATACCAGGGCCAGCGCTGCATGCGCATCCGCGCTGTTGGGGTCGATCTCCAAAGCCTTGCGCAGCGGTGTTTTCGCTCGCGAGGACTCGCCTTCCTGCAAGTAGCCGATACCCAGCTGGATGTAGGCATCTCGCGCCTCGTCGCGGCCTTCCGAAGTACGCATCGGATTGCCCGACCCGGAAGATACGCAGCCAGCCATGAGGCCAACGAGCAAGAACAGCAGCGCAACGCGCAGGATCATCGACAACTTCCCCCTCAGGAACGATTCGTAGCAGCGGGTGCCGGCACGGGCTCTGATTGCAGCTGTCGCACCGCGATGTAGCGCTCGCTTCGGCGTGTTCGATCCAGCACCTGCCCAACCAGTTGGCCACACGCAGCGTCGATGTCTTCGCCCCGTGTCGTCCGAACCGTCACATTGTGCCCGGCTTTATGCAGGATGTCCTGAAAACGACGGATCGCATTGTTGCTCGGCCGCTCATATCCGGAATGCGGGAAGGGGTTGAACGGAATCAGATTGATCTTGCAGGGAATTTTGGCCAGCAACGTGACCATCTCTTCGGCATGCTCGGGCTGGTCGTTGACGCCCTGCAAGAGCGTGTATTCGATGGTGAGAACTCGCTTCTCGCCCAGGTTGGAAATGTAGCGCTGGCAAGCCGCAAGCAGCATATCCAACGGATATTTCTTGTTGATCGGTACCAACTGGTCACGCAGCGCATCGTTCGGTGCATGCAGCGACAGCGCCAGAGAGACATCGATCACCTTGGACAACTCATCGATCATCGGCACCACGCCGGATGTCGACAGCGTCACTTTGCGCTTGGAAATACCGTAACCGAGATCGTCCATCATGATCTGCATGGCGGCGACGACGTTGTCGAAGTTCAGCAAGGGCTCGCCCATCCCCATCATGACGACGTTGGTGATGGCGCGATCGATTTTGGCCGGAATGGTGCCGAAGGACTTGTTGGCGATCCATACCTGGCCGATGACTTCAGCGGCGGTGAGGTTGCTGTTGAAGCCTTGCTTGCCCGTCGAGCAAAAGCTGCAATCCAGCGCACAGCCAGCCTGGGACGAAACGCAGAGCGTCCCACGCCCACCTTGCGGAATGTAGACGGTTTCCACACAGCTACCCGAAGCCACACGCACGACCCATTTACGGGTGCCGTCGGTGGAGATGTCCTCGCTGACGATCTCGGGGCCGCGAATCTCGGCGCAGGCCTTGAGCTTCTCGCGCAAAGCCTTGCCGATGTTGCTCATGGCGTCGAAGTCATCGACGCCAAAATGGTGAATCCATTTCATCACCTGCCCGGCGCGAAAACGCTTCTCCCCGATCGAATCGAAGAAGCTTTCCAACTGAGGCTGAGTCAGCCCCAGCAAATTTACTTTACCGGTCATAACGGTCATCTGGATTCACCTTCGCCTGATTAGCGAATGCGGGCACACACTTCGGTGGCGGAGAAGAAATAGGCGATTTCGCGAGCAGCGGAGGCTTCGGAGTCGGAACCGTGAACCGCGTTCTCATCGATCGATACGGCGAAATCGGCGCGAATGGTGCCCGGAGCCGCTTCTTTAGGATTGGTCGCGCCCATCAGCTCGCGGTTCTTGGCGATAGCGTCTTCACCCTCGAGTACCTGGACGATGACCGGGCCGGAGACCATGAAGGCAACCAGATCCTTGAAGAAGCCGCGCTCGCTGTGCTCAGCATAGAAACCACCGGCTTCACGCTCGGACAGCTGGACCATCTTGGAAGCGACGACGCGCAGGCCGGCCTTTTCGAACCGGGAAGTGATTTCGCCGATAACGTTCTTGGCGACAGCGTCAGGCTTGATGATGGAGAAAGTGCGTTGCAGGGCCATTTAAAACTCCAGACAGGATGGGGTTAAAGCAAACGAGTAAACCCGCGAATTATACGCGGGTCCGGATTGAAATTATAAGAGTGGGTGAATGCCGCTTGGCGCAGCATCCCCAGGGCAGGGCCGACACAGCCCCATGTTGCGGCGTCGAAATCGAGCTTCTATTGCTCCTCTATCCAGGCCGCCTGGATAGCTTCCAGCACCTTCTCACCACCACGTTGCGGGTCGTCCTCGAAATCCGGCAATTCGACCACCCAGCGGTGCAGCTCGACAAAATTCACATAACGCGGATCCACGTCCGGCTTGCGCTCAGCCAGTTCAATCGCGATATCCAGCACATCAGTCCATTTCAGCGCCATGTTTCACCTCGCCCTCAATGGCCTTCGGAGACTTGGTTGATCGTGTACTTCGGAATTTCGACCACCAGATCGACATCCGCGACAGCGGCCTGACAGGACAGCCGAGAAGTGGGCTCGAGCCCCCACGCCTTGTCCAGCATGTCATCTTCCAGCTCGTCCGAAGCCTCCAGCGACGCGAAACCCTCACGAATCACGACGTGACAGGTCGTACATGCACAGGACTTTTCACAGGCATGCTCGATATCGATGCCGTTCCGCAATGCAGCATCGAGCACCGTCTCACCGGGCTGCGCTTCCACCACCGCCCCCTCGGGACAATGATCAGCGTTTGGTAGAAAAACAATCTGCGGCATTCTAGGTCATTCCTCGATGTCGTTAAGCCGCCGTCCGGCCAGTGCAGCCTTGACGGTGGAGTCGAGCCTGCGCGCGGCGAAGGCATCGGTGATCTGGCTCAAGCGCTTGACTTGCCGCTCGATGGCAACGCCATCATCGCTTTCGAGCAGCGCTTGCAAACGCTGCATTTGCGACTCGATGGCTTCGCGCTCCTCGCCACTGAGCAGGCGATCGCCGTCGGCTGCCAGAGCGCCTTCGACCGCTTCGAGCAACCGCTGCGCATCCACCAGTTGCTCGCGCAGGGCACGCGCCGCCTTGTCTTCGCCGGCCTTGTGAAAGGAGTCTTCCAACATCCGCGCGATTTCTCCATCGGTCAGACCGTAGGAAGGTTTCACCTGGATGCTCGACTCGACGCCAGAGGCCAACTCGCGCGCCGACACGCTGAGCAAGCCATCGGCATCGACCTGGAAGGTCACACGAATCTTCGCGGCGCCGGCCACCATCGGCGGGATACCGCGCAGCTCGAAGCGCGCCAACGAGCGGCAGTCGGCGATAAGTTCGCGCTCGCCCTGCAGGACGTGAATCATCATGGCCGACTGGCCATCTTTGTACGTGGTGAAATCCTGCGCTCGGGCAACGGGGATCGTGGTGTTACGGGGGATGATCTTCTCCATCAGCCCGCCCATGGTTTCCAGTCCCAGCGACAGCGGAATCACATCGAGCAGCAAAAGCTCCTCGCCATCCCGGTTGTTGCCAGCCAGCGTCTCGGCCTGAATCGCCGCACCGATGGCGACGACTTGATCGGGATCGATATCGGTCAGCGGATCGCGACCGAACATTTCGCCGACCCGCTCGCGCACGCGAGGCACCCGCGTGGAGCCACCCACCATGACGACCGCATGCACCTCGTCCAGCTCGACGAACGAATCGCGCAGCGCGCGCCGACAGGACTTGAGGCTCAGCGCGATCAGCGGATCAATCAGCTCATTGAATATTTCTCGGGTCAGCGCGCCATGCCAATCGCCATAACGCACCTCGACGGAGTCCGCATTGCTGAGCTTTTCCTTTGCATCGCATGCGATCTTCAGCACTTCGCGCTGCGCGCCAGGATCGAGATCCTGCGAGGCATCAGCCTGCGCCAGTATCCAGCCGGCAACGGCATGGTCGAAATCATCGCCGCCCAGCGCCGTGTCTCCGCCGGTCGCCAGTACCTCGAACACGCCCTGAGTCAGACGCAAGATCGAGATATCGAACGTGCCACCGCCCAGGTCATAGATCGCCACGACGCCTTCCGCCGCGCGGTCCAGACCATAGGCGACAGCCGCGGCGGTAGGCTCGTTGAGCAGGCGCAGCACATTCAGGTTGGCCAGCCGGGCAGCATCCTTGGTGGCCTGCCGCTGCGCCTCATCGAAATACGCCGGCACTGTGATCACAGCCCCGACCAGCTCTCCACCCAGCACGGCTTCGGCCCGTTCGCGCAGCGTGCGCAATATCTCGGCCGAGACTTCCACTGGGCTCTTGGCGCCCTGGACCGTCTCGATGAACGGCATCTGCGACTGCCCTTCGCTGAAGCGATAAGGCAATTGTCCACCGAGCTGCTTCACGTCACCGACACCACGCCCCATCAGGCGCTTTACCGACAGGATGGTGTTCAATGGATCGCTGGCCGCGGCTTGCTTGGCGCTATGCCCCACTTCGACGTGATCGGGGTGATAACGCACTGCAGAGGGCAGTATCACCTCGCCGTCGGCATCGGCCAGTGGCGCCGTGACACCGCTACGCAGGGCAGCCACAAGCGAATTGGTGGTGCCCAGATCGATGCCAACTGCCAAACGACGCTGGTGGGGTTGCGGGCTTTGTCCGGGTTCAGCTATCTGAAGTAAGGCCATGTCTGTCTGATATCGGGCGCAACGCTTCTGCGCTGCGCAGGGTTAATCGTCGAGGCGCTCTTCCAGCTGGCGCACTTCCTGTGACAATTTGTCGAGGAATTGCATACGGCGCACCAGCCGCTCCGCCTCTTCGCGCTGCGAGTCGTCCTGCCAGATAGGCGCGAACGATTCGTTCAACGCATGCTGAGCCGACTTGAGGCGCGCCTTGAAGGAAGCGATGCCGGCGAAATCCGCATCGTCTTGCAGCTCTTCGAGCTCCTCCCGCCATTGCATCTGCTGCATCAGGAACGCTGGGTCCTGAACCGTTGCCTCCAGCGGCATCTCTCGCCCCTGCAGCGTAAGCAGATAGCGAGCCCGGCGCGAAGGGGTTTTCAGCGTCTGATAGGCCTCGTTCAGATTCGCCGAGCGCTCAATGGCGTACCGCTGCTCCGTCTCACCCGCATCGGCGAACCGATCAGGGTGAACCTTGCGGGCGAGCTCGCGATAACGAGACGAAAGCATGTCCAGATCGAGATCGAACGCGGGCTGCAATTCGAACAGCGCAAAGTGACAAAGAGTTCCCACAGCGTCCTCAGATATTGAAGCTCTCGCCGCAGCCACATTCGCCACGGACGTTGGGATTGTTGAACTTGAAGCCTTCGTTCAACCCCTCGCGGACGAAGTCGAGCTCCGTCCCATCGAGGTACACCAGGCTTTTCGGATCGATGATGACTTTCACGCCGTGGCTGTCGAAGATCGAATCTTCCGCAGCCGCCTCATCGACGAATTCCAGGACATACGCCAGGCCGGAACACCCGGTGGTGCGCACCCCCAACCGAACGCCAAGGCCCTTGCCGCGCCCTTCCAACGAACGGCGTACGTGATTGGCTGCGGCAGTCGTCATGCTGATAGCCATCGATACCCCCTTAGGCCTGAGGCAACCCTTTCTTCTCACGGTAGTCGCGAACGGCCGCCTTGATTGCGTCCTCCGCCAACACCGAACAGTGAATTTTCACCGGCGGCAACGCCAGCTCTTCAGCCAGCTGGGTGTTCTTGATGGTTTCCGCCTCCTCCAGCGTCTTGCCCTTCATCCACTCAGTGGCGAGGGAGCTCGAGGCAATGGCCGAGCCGCAGCCATAGGTCTTGAACTTGGCATCTTCGATGATGCCCTGCTCGTTGACCTTGATCTGCAAGCGCATCACGTCGCCGCACGCAGGCGCGCCGACCATACCGGTACCGATGGAAGGATCCTCAGCGTCGAACTTGCCGACGTTGCGGGGATTTTCGTAATGGTCAATGACCTTGTCACTGTATGCCATGGTGCAATCCTCATTGAATCAGGCTATGTGGAACTCGACGGATCAGTGGGCAGCCCACTCGACCTTGGAGATGTCGACGCCATCCTTGAACATGTCCCACAAGGGTGAAAGCTCACGCAATTTGGTAACCGCCTCGCTGACCTTCTGCGCGGCGTAATCAACTTCTTCTTCGGTGGTGAAGCGGCCGAAATTGAAACGGATCGAGCTGTGCGCCAGCTCATCGTTTCGACCGAGTGCACGCAATACGTAGGACGGCTCCAGCGAAGCGGACGTGCACGCTGAACCAGAGGAAACCGCCAGGTCCTTGAGCGCCATGATCAGCGACTCGCCCTCGACGTAGTTGAAGCTCAGGTTCAGGTTGTGCGGCACCCGGGAGGTCATGCTGCCGTTCACGTACAGTTCTTCCAGATGCTCGACCTGCTTGAAGAAACGGTCACGCAGCTTGGCGATGCGCTCGCTCTCCGCTGCCATTTCTTCCTTGGCAATGCGGAAAGCCTCGCCCATGCCCACCGACTGGTGCGGTGCAAGCGTACCCGAACGCATACCGCGCTCATGGCCGCCACCATGCATCTGGGCTTCGAGGCGCACACGCGGCTTGCGACGCACATACAACGCTCCGACACCTTTGGGGCCATATGTCTTGTGCGCCGAGAATGACATCAAATCGACCTTCATCTTTTCCAGATCGATTTCGACCTTGCCGGTTGATTGAGCGGCATCGACATGGAACAGCACACCACGCGCACGGGTCAGTTCGCCGATGGCCGCGATGTCGTTGATCGTGCCGATCTCGTTGTTCACATGCATGATGGACACCAGCACTGTGTCGTCACGCAGCGCAGCCTCGACCATCGCCGGGGTGATCAAGCCGTCTTCGCCCGGCTCGATATAGGTCACTTCAAAACCTTCACGCTCCAGCTGGCGAGCCGTATCCAGAACCGCCTTGTGCTCGATCTTGCTGGTAACGATGTGCTTACCTTTGGACGCGTAAAAGTGGGCAGCACCCTTGATTGCGAGATTGTCCGACTCGGTCGCCCCCGAGGTCCAAACGATTTCACGGGGATCGGCGTTGACCAGTTCAGCCACCTGGCGGCGAGCATTCTCAACCGCCTCCTCGGCGCGCCAACCAAAGGCATGGGACCGCGATGCCGGATTACCGAAGTTACCTTCGGCGGTGAGGCACTCGATCATTTTCTCGGCAACGCGAGGATCGACCGGCGTGGTAGCTGAATAATCCAGGTATATCGGCAACTTCATCAGGTATCTCCTATCAGGCTGTCGTCCTGCTCACTCGACGGCGGACGCTTCAATCTTATCCAGTTGCGAGGTCTGACCATTGGCGCGACGCATGTCCTGGCGCAGAGCCACTTCCTGAACCTCGCGACGCATCACCAGATCCGCCAGACTGATACCGCTGAGAAACTCATGGATCTGCTGGCTCAAATCGCACCACAGGTGATGGGTCAGGCAGGTATCGCCCGAATGGCAATCGCCCAGCCCTTGGCAACGAGTGGCATCGACCGACTCGTTGACCGCATCGATTACTTGCGCCACCTGAATGCCCGCCATCTCGCGGGACAACTGATAACCGCCACCCGGGCCTCGGACGCTGGTTACCAGGCTGCCACGGCGCAGCTTGGCGAACAGTTGTTCAAGGTAAGAAAGGGAGATGCCTTGCCGCTCGGAAATATCCGCAAGGGACACCGGCCCGTGCTGCGCATGCAGCGCAAGGTCGAGCATCGCAGTAACGGCGTAACGGCCTTTGGTAGTCAGTCGCATCGGTTCGCACCAAGCATCATGGTTTGAGGCAAGTATGCAATACCCGACTATTTACATCAACTATAAGACCTATCGAATTACTCGGACTTTCGCCGTAGGCGATAGGAGAACGCAGGACCAAACGCCACCGCGCCAGTTGGAGGTCACGCATGATAGCAGCACGCTCCGCTTGCCGCACTTCAGGCGCGCGGCTCATCGCCCACGCTCTTGACCTCGGCGAAATCTTCCTCGCGCAATTCGGGCATACGCTTGGCACAGTAATCGCTGCCCAGTGCAGTCAACGCCTGGCACATGCCCTCCATACGCTCTTCGACTGCCTGGACGTGATCGAGTAGCTGACCGATCGCCCGCGCCACCGGGTCAGGCATGTCTTCGGTCACGCCATAGGCGTCGAAGCCGATCTTCTCAGCAATCGCCTTGCGCTTGGCCTCCTGCTCGTCGTCCGCCTTGACGATCACCCGACCCGGAATCCCGACCGCAGTAGCGCCAGCCGGGACCGCACGCGTTACCACGGCATTGGAGCCGACCTTGGCACCCGCGCCCACGGTAAATGGCCCGAGAATCTTCGCCCCGGCACCGACGATCACCCCATCTTCGAGGGTTGGATGGCGCTTGCCCTTGTTCCAGCTGGTGCCACCGAGCGTGACGCCATGATAGAGCGTCACGTCATCGCCGATCTGCGCCGTCTCGCCAATCACGATTCCCATCCCGTGATCGATGAAGAAGCGACGACCGATCTGCGCCCCCGGATGGATCTCGATTCCGGTCAGCCAGCGCGCCAGGTTCGAATTCATTCGCGCGAGCCACTTGCAGTCGTTCCGCCACAGCCAGTGCGACACCCGATGAAACCAGACCGCATGCAATCCCGGATAGCAGGTAACAATCTCGAACGCGTTACGCGCCGCCGGATCGCGATGAAATACGCTCTGAATATCTTCGCGCATGCGTTCGAACATCAATCAGATCTCCGCTTGTGGGGTTCGCCGCGGACGGCTTTCTGGGTTTCGGTGAGAATGCCACGCAGGATATTCATTTCCAGCTTGCTGATACCGCTGCGACCGTAAAGCCTGCGCAAGCGAGGCATAAGGTGCCGCGGCTTTGCCGGATCGAGAAAACCGATCTCGATCAGGGTTTGTTCGAGATGCCCGTAGTAATGCTCCAGCTCGTCGGCCGTCACCGGCTGCGCATTGAGCATCGAGGTGGTTTCGAGCTTCTCCTGCTTGCTGGGCTGATCGTTTGCCGCAAGCCAGGCCATGCGCACCTCGTACGCAAGCACCTGTACCGCGGCCGCGAGATTCAACGAGCTGAACTGCGGATCCGAGGGTATGTGCACATGGTACTGGCAGCGTTGCAGCTCCTCGTTGGTCAGCCCTGCGTATTCGCGGCCGAACACCAGCGCGACCTCCCCTCCACGCTCGACCTGCTCCAGGCAGACCGAACCGGTTTCGCGAGGATCGAGCAGCGGCCAGGGAATACGCCGATCGCGCGCACTGGTTCCCAATACGAGGCTGCACCCCACCAACGCCTCCTCCAGCGTCGCAACGACTTGCGCGGAATCGAGAATATCCGTCGCACCCGAGGCGCGGGCAACGGCATCAGGACTCGGGAAATCTTCTGGGTCGACCAGGACCAGACGGGACAGACCCATATTTTTCATGGCCCTGGCCGCGCCACCGATGTTACCGGCATGGCTGGTATTGACCAGCACCACGCGAATGTTCTGAAGCGACACTGTTGTTCTCGACCAAAAAGCAAAACGAAAGCTTACAGGAAGGCCTTGCGCCTTCGCCATTGCCACCCCGGCGACCTTCAAGCCCATAACACCCGGACGAGCTTTCTGATAGAATTGCCGGCTTTCTTTAAACGACCAGGTATTTGATCGATGCAGCCCATGCTGAATATCGCGCTGCGCGCCGCCCGTAGCGCTGGCGAAATGATTGTTCGTTCCACCGAGCGCCTGGACGTGATCTCGGTTAGCGAAAAGGACGCGCGCGATTACGTCTCGGAGATCGACCGCAGCGCAGAACAGCTCATCGTTGCCGCATTGCGCAAGGCCTACCCGAACCACGGCATCCTCGGCGAGGAAGGCGGGTTACTGGAAGGCAGCGGCGACGGCAAGGATTACCTGTGGGTGATCGACCCGCTGGACGGCACGACCAATTTCCTCCGCGGCGTCCCGCATTACGCGGTCAGCATCGCCTGCAAATACCGAGGCCGACTCGAGCACGCGGTGGTCCTCGACCCGGTGCGCCAGGAAGAATTCACCGCAAGCCGTGGCCGCGGCGCCGCGCTTAATGGACGCCGCCTGCGCGTCAGTACCCGCAAGAGCCTGGAAGGCGCGCTGCTGGGTACTGGGTTCCCATTCCGCGATGGCCAGATGGACAACCTCGACAGCTACCTGAACATGTTCCGCAGCCTGGTCGGGCAAACGGCGGGATTGCGTCGCGCCGGCGCCGCCAGCCTGGATCTCGCCTACGTGGCAGCCGGTCGTTACGATGCATTCTGGGAGTTCGGCCTGTCCGAATGGGACATGGCTGCAGGCGCCCTGCTGATCCAGGAAGCCGGCGGATTGGTCAGCGACTTCAGCGGCAGCCACGAATTCCTCGAGAAGGGTCAGATCGTGGCGGGCAACACCAAGTGCTTCAAGGCGGTGCTGACTGCCATCCAGCCGCACCTGACGCCTTCGATGAAGCGCTGAGGCAACAGATCAGACGAAAAAAAACGCCCGAAAGGGCGTTTTTTTAGCCAACCAACTTACTGCTGAGTCAGCACCAGCTGGCCATCGCGAAGTGGAATCTGGCTACCCGGATCCCGATCCATACGGACCGTACTGACGGCACCATTCAGTTGGTATTTGACGTCATAGCCAACCACTTTGTCGTGGCTGTCGGTGACCGTGTTGCAGCGGGTTTCGGTCGTGGTGTAGGTGTCATTGGCCTGCATACGGCCTTGCACCTGATTGCCAGCGTAGCCACCCCCGACCGCGCCGACCACCGTGGCGATCTTCTTGCCATTGCCGCCACCGACCTGATTCCCTAACAAACCGCCGACTACCGCGCCCACGGCGGTACCGGCAATGCGATTGGAATCCTGCACGGGCTTCTGCCGTGTCACGGTTACCTCGCGACAGACCTCGCGCGGCGTCTTGATGGTTTCCTTGACCGGCTCCACCGCCAATACTTCAGCGAACTTCGGTCCCCGATCGACCAGGGTATAGGTGGCGAACGCTCCACCAGCCGTGACAACCACAGCCCCCAGGACACTACCAACCAGCATCGACTTGTTCATGCCTTTTCCCTCTTCTGACGAGCCAGGCTCGCGGCGCCCGTTAGGCATCGCGAGCCGCCAGAAGTTCAGACGCTCAGGGAAGCTCGTCGACTTCCTCGACAACAGGCGGGATCAAGTCGTCGCGCGTGAGCCTCAACCAGACCAGCAGCATTCCGGCCACATACACCGACGAGTAGGTGCCCGCGCCCACGCCTATCAACAGCGCCAGCGAGAAGCCCCACAGGTTCTCACCACCGAAGACCATCAGCGCGCCGACCGCCAGCAGAGTGGATACCGAGGTCGCCAGGGTACGCAGCAAGGTTTGCGTGGTGGAAATGTTGATGTTTTCCAACAGCTCGGCCTTGCGCAGGACTCGGAAGTTTTCACGAATCCGGTCGAAGATCACGATGGTGTCGTTGAGCGAGTAACCGATGACCGCTAGCACGGCCGCCAGCACTGTGAGGTCGAAGGAGATCTGGAACAGCGAGAAGACGCCCAACACCAGGATCACGTCATGGAACAGCGAGAGCACCGCGCCCAAGCCGAACTTCCACTGAAAGCGGAAGGCGACATAGACGAGGATGCCGCCCAGCGCGAGCAGCATGCCCAACCCACCTTGATCACGCAGCTCCTCGCCCACGGCAGGTCCGACGAACTCGACGCGCTTGACGGTGACAGCCGCAGCATCGTCGCCACTGCGCAACGCCTCGGCGATGCGCTCACCGAGCATGGGGTCGTCGCCAGGCATTCGCACCAGTACGTCGGTCGTAGCGCCGAAACTTTGTACAACCGCAGCCCCGAAGTCGGCATTGGACAGCTGAGCGCGAACCTGATCCAACGCCACCGGCTTCTCATAGGACAGCTCGATCAGCGTCCCTCCGGTGAAATCCAGACCAAAGTTGAGCCCCTTGACCGCCAGGCTGGCGAGCGAGGCAAGCGTCAACACGACGGTCATGGCAAACGCCAGATGACGCACGCCCATGAAGTTAATTACGCGTTTCATCGAGCTAGCCCCTTAAATCCACAATTTCTTGAGATCGCGGCCACCGTAGATCAGGTTGACCATGGCGCGAGTCACGATGATGGCAGTGAACATGGAGGTGATGATGCCGAGCGAGAGCGTTACGGCGAAGCCCTTGATCGGCCCTGTCCCCATGGCGAAAAGGATGCCCCCTACCAGCAGCGTGGTCAGGTTGCCGTCGACGATCGCCGAGAACGCCCGATCGAAGCCTTCATGTATTGCCCGCTGAATGGCCATGCCGTTGGCGATCTCTTCACGAATGCGCGAAAAGATCAGCACGTTGGCGTCGACCGCCATACCCATGGTCAGCACGATCCCGGCGATACCCGGCAAGGTCAGCGTTGCACCCAGCATCGACATCAGCGCGGTCAACACCACCATGTTGAACAGCAACGCAATCGTGGCCAGAAGGCCGAAAAATTTGTAGATCAGCACCATGAACACCGCCACGAAGAGGAAGCCCCACAACGCAGCGTTGATGCCCAGGTCGATGTTCTCGGCGCCCAGGCTCGGACCGATGGTGCGCTCCTCCGCAAAGTACATTGGCGCCGCCAGGCCACCGGCGCGCAGCAGTAGCGCCAGCTCGGACGACTCGCCCTGCCCATCGAGACCGGTGATGCGGAATTGGCTACCCAGCGCGGACTGGATGGTCGCCAGGCTGATGATCTTCTTCTCTTCCTGGAACGTCTCGACGCGAACCTCCTGCTCGACGCCATCCACCATCTGCTTCACGTAGCGGGTGGTCGGGCGTTGCTCGATGAAGATCACTGCCATGCTGCGACCAACGTTGCTGCGCGTCGCTCGGTTCATCAGGTCGCCGCCGTGACCATCGAGACGAATGTTGACCTGCGGGCGGCCATTTTCATCGAAGCTGGCCTGCGCATCGGTCACCTGGTCACCGGTGATGATCAGGTTACGCTCCAGCTGCACGGGCGGACGCCCCTGCTCGCGAAACTCGAAGGTCTCGGTGGTCGCGCGCGGCGCATCCGCCTCGGCAGCCAGGCGAAACTCGAGGTTGGCCGTCTTGCCGAGGATACGCTTCGCCTCGGCCGTGTCCTGCACACCCGGGAGTTCGACGACGATACGGTTGGCGCCCTGACGCTGAACCAGCGGCTCGGAAACCCCGAGTTCATTGACACGGTTGCGCACGGTGGTCAGGTTCTGCTTGATCGAGTATTCGCGAATTTCGGCAAGCTTCGCTTCGGTGATCGCCAGACGCAGAACCTGCTGGCCATTGCGCTCGCTGGTCGTCAGATCGAAGTCATTGAAGTTCTTGCGAATCAGCGCCTGAGCCGCCGACAAGGTCGCCTCGTCAGCGAAACCGAGCTGAATGGCGCTGTCGGCCTGGGGCAAGCTGCGATAACGGACGCGCTCTTTGCGCAGCAGCGATTTCACCTCACCCTCGTATACATTGAGGCGGGTCTCGACGGCCTTGTCCATGTCGACTTCCAGCAGGAAGTGCACACCGCCCGACAAGTCCAGACCAAGCTTCATCGGGCTTGCCGCCAGGCTACGCAGCCATTCCGGCGTGGTCGGGGCCAGATTGAGCGCAACCACGTAGGCGTCACCCAAAGCCCGACGCACCACGTCCTTTGCCGGCAGCTGATCATCCTGATCGACCAGGCGCAAGAGCCCACCCCGACCTTGCTCGTCCAGGCTCGTCGCCTTGACTTCGATACCCGCATCGGCAAGCGCCTTGCTGGCACGATCAAGGTCGGCCTCGGTGACGTTGAGCGACGTCGTCGCCCCGGTGATCTGCACCGCTGGGTCATCGGGATAAAGATTGGGCGCCGAATAAATGCAGGCAATGCCAAGCACCACCACTATCAGCAGGTATTTCCAGAGGGGGAATCTATTGAGCATGACGCAGCCCGTGTAATGACGCGGGGCGCCTTGCGCGCCCCGTCGTTGGTGTTGAGTGTTAGTCAGCTCAGATGGCTTTCAACGTGCCCTTAGGCAGCGTTGCGGCGATCGCCACTTTCTGGAACTTCAGCTCCACCGAATCGGAAACCTCGATCACGACGAAGTCATCCGAAACCTTGGTGACCTTGCCGGCGATACCGCCGGAGGTGACCACTTCGTCACCCTTCTGCAGGCCGCCGATCAGATTCTTGTGCTCCTTGGCACGCTTGGCCTGCGGACGCCAGATCATCAGATAGAAGATGACCAGGAAGCCGACCAGAAACAGCCACTCGAAACCGCTACCAGCGGGACCGGCGGCAGCCTCTTGGGCGTAGGCGGCGGGAATCAGAAAGCTCATGTAGCACTCCTGTTGCAGGGATCAGTTAGTTATGGATTCGTCACGCAAGCGGCGGGGTTGGCAGGCCGCGCTTGGCATAGAAGGCGTCGACAAAGGCTGCCAATGTACCCTGTTGGATAGCATCGCGTAAACCAGCCATGAGCCGCTGATAATGTCGCAAATTGTGGATCGTATTCAGCATGCTGCCGAGCATTTCACCGCATTTGTCCAGGTGGTGCAGATAGGCGCGCGAGAAGTGCCGACAGGTATAGCAGTCGCATCCGACTTCCAGCGGAGCCTCGTCGAAGCGGTGCACGGCATTGCGGATCTTGACCACCCCGCTATCGGTAAACAAATGACCATTGCGTGCGTTGCGGGTCGGCATCACGCAATCGAACATGTCCACGCCGCGGCGCACGCCCTCGACCAGGTCTTCCGGCTTGCCCACCCCCATCAGGTAGCGCGGCTTGTCGGCCGGCATCTGTGGCGGGAGGAAATCGAGCACGCGAATCATCTCTTCCTTGGGCTCACCGACCGAGAGCCCGCCAATGGCCAGACCGTCGAAACCGATCTCGCAGAGCCCTTCCAGCGAGCGCATCCGTAGCGACTCGTGCATGCCGCCCTGAACGATGCCGAACAGCGCCGCCGGACTATCACCGTGCGCGGCCTTGGAGCGCTTGGCCCAGCGCAAGGACAATTCCATCGAGCGCCGCGCGACGTCTTCTTCCGCCGGGTAAGGGGTGCACTCATCGAAGATCATGACAATGTCAGAGCCCAGATCGCGCTGCACCTGCATCGACTCTTCGGGGCCCATGAACACCTTGGCGCCATCGACCGGAGAGGAGAAATAGACCCCCTCCTCCTTGATCTTGCGCATCGCACCGAGGCTGAACACCTGAAAGCCACCGGAGTCGGTGAGGATCGGCCCTTGCCATTGCATGAAATCATGCAGGTCACCGTGTGCCTTGATTACCTCGGTGCCGGGCCGCAACCAGAGATGAAAGGTATTGCCCAGAATGATCTGCGCTCCGATCCCCTCGACGTCGCGCGGCAGCATACCTTTCACCGTACCGTAGGTGCCTACCGGCATGAACGCCGGTGTTTCCACCGTACCGCGCGGAAAGGTCAAGCGCCCACGACGCGCTCGCCCCTCGGTTGCAAGCAGCTCGAAGGACATATGGCAGGTACGACTCATTGGGAATCCTCGGGGCCACGCGGGGCCGGATTGCGTGTGATGAACATGGCATCACCGTAGCTGAAGAAGCGATAACCCTCGGCGATGGCCTCGGCGTAAGCGGCCATGGTTTCCGGGTAGCCGGCAAATGCGGAAACGAGCATCAACAGAGTGGATTCGGGCAAATGGAAATTGGTGACCAGAGCATCGACCACATGGAAGGGCTTGCCTGGGTAAAGAAAGATGTCGGTCTCGCCGCTGAAGGCTTTGAGCACGCCGTCGCGCGCCGCACTTTCCAGCGAGCGCACGCTGGTGGTGCCGACCGCCACCACCCGACCGCCACGTGCGCGACAGGCTGCCACGGCATCGACAACACCTTGCCCGACCTCAAGCCACTCTCGGTGCATATGATGCTCTTCGATGCGCTCGACGCGCACCGGCTGGAACGTGCCCGCGCCCACATGCAGCGTCACGAACGCTCGCTCGACACCCTTTTCCTGCAGCGCCGCCAATAGCGGTTCGTCGAAATGCAATCCCGCGGTCGGCGCAGCCACCGCACCGGCACGCTGTGCATAAACGGTCTGGTAGCGCTCCCGGTCTGCACTTTCGTCCGGACGATCGATATAAGGAGGCAAAGGCATGTGCCCGACGCGGTCAAGCAACGGCAGCACATCTTCATCGAATTCCAGCTCGAACAGCGCCTCATGGCGCGCCAGCATCAACGCTTGGCCGCCACCGTCGATGTGTATCCTCGTGCCCGGCTTCGGCGACTTGCTCGAACGGACATGTGCCAACACTCGGCGCCCATCGAGCACGCGCTCTACCAGCACTTCGAGTTTGCCACCGGTATCCTTCTGGCCGAACAAGCGCGCCGGAATGACGCGGGTATCGTTGAACACCATGAGATCGCCGGGGCGCAGGTAGTCGAGCAGCTCGGCGAAACGGTGATGCTCCAACCGACCGCTAGGACCATCGAGCACCAGCAGACGGCTGGCGCGGCGCTCGGGCAGCGGATGACGAGCGATCAACGAATCGGGTAGCTCAAAGGAAAAATCGGAGACTTGCATCGAAAAAGATCAGCGCGGGGCTTCGGGGGCGCAAAGCTTAGCGGAAACACCTCATTCTGACCACGCCAGGTGATTGACCGCCCAGCATCGCATCCCTATACTGCGCGCCCACTGTGCCTCGATGGCGGAATCGGTAGACGCAGCGGATTCAAAATCCGCCGTTGGTAACAACGTGAGAGTTCGAGTCTCTCTCGAGGCACCATGAATCAGTACCCATAGACAGTCGAGAGTCTCTGGGACAGGGGAACCGCACAGCAGTAGCGGCATCACCCCATAGCGACAGATGCCTCCAGGCATCGGATAGACCCAAGACTCCAGCGAGTCGCGTGCCAGAACCCCGGTGGCTTCCTCCGCCCGCCTCTGGCGCTAGCGGTAAACAAGCGAATCAGCAGCACCGAAGACGCCAAACAGGCGCCACACATAGTGGACAACTCCATGACTCCGAGGGCTTGGCATCGGCCGACGAGTTATCGTAGAGTGTGCCCACTGTGTTTGCATGGGTCGCCGTTGAATCGTGACCTGATGCAGTAGATCTTCAGATCCGCTACATCCCGTTCGACTCTTTACTCCTTGCAACCAGTTTCCGCCTGCTGTGCTATGCAGCGGCGTTTCCACTATTGAGTTTCAAGGATACAACGCTATGTCGAATCGTCAGAACGGTACCGTCAAGTGGTTTAACGACGAGAAAGGTTTTGGTTTCATCACTCCTGAAAGCGGTCCGGATCTGTTCGTGCACTTTCGCGCGATCGAAGGCAACGGCTTCAAGAGCCTGAAAGAAGGCCAGAAGGTCAGCTTCATCGCTGTGCAAGGGCAAAAAGGCATGCAGGCTGACCAGGTTCAAATCCAGGAATAAGCCCTGTTCCGAAAAGCCCCTGATGCCATCATCAGGGGCTTTTTTATGCGCGCGATTCCGTAGAATGCGCGGCTGCATTCCAACGAGACTCCACGCATGAGCAACCATCAGCTAACCCCTCAGGGCCAGTTCCCCGCCGCCGGCCTGCTCCGCCGGCTCGCCGCCCTGTTCTACGACTCGCTTCTGTCGATCGCCCTGATGATGGTCGTTACGCTGTTCTACCAACAGGTCATTCTGCGCGCCCTGTACGGCGGCGAGGCGCTCAAGCGCCTGGCTGAGTCTGGCGGCCTGGATATAGACCCGATTCTTTCGACGCTTCTGCTATTTACCGTCTTCGCCTTCTTTGCCAAGTTCTGGACGCATAATGGCCAGACGCTTGGCATGCAGGTCTGGGGCGTACGGATACAGAATGCCGACGGGACGGCCATCGACCTCTGGCAGGCTCTGCTGCGCTTCCTGCTCGCGATCGTGTCGTGGCTCGCCCTGGGCCTGGGCTACTGGTGGATGCTCTGGGACAAGCAGCATCGCACCTGGCACGACATCTATTCAGAAAGCCAGGTCGTTCAGCTGCCGAAAAACATCCACAAGAAATGACGCAAGGGGCGGATCGCCGCCCCTCTGCCAGGCACCCGGTCAGCCGGCCCGCCGTAACAGCA
Organism: Stutzerimonas stutzeri; assembly: GCF_019090095.1. NCBI lineage: Bacteria > Pseudomonadati > Pseudomonadota > Gammaproteobacteria > Pseudomonadales > Pseudomonadaceae > Stutzerimonas > Stutzerimonas stutzeri. Next base: position 1,632,239 of record NZ_JAGQFP010000001.1, read on the forward strand.
AGATGCCGGCCAGTGCACAGATGGCCGCCGGCACCGCCACGGCCAGCAACGGAGAAAAGCCGAAGACCTGACTGGCCGGACCCAGCAAGTCCTGCAGGATGCGGAATACGAAGCCGACGATGACGCCAGTGAAGATCCGCTGCCCAAGCGTGACCGAGCGCAGCGGCCCGAAAATGAACGAGATGGCCAACAGAACCAGCGCGACCGTTACGACTGGCTGCAGCACCTTGGTCCAGAACGCCAGCCAGTAGCGACCATTATTCAAACCCTGCTCGCCAAGGTAATGGATATAACGCCATAGCCCCGTGACGGACAGGGCATCCGGCTCCATCACCACCGTACCCACCAGCTGAGGCGTCAGCTGCACGTCCCAATGCTCTTCGGCCGCCTTCGTCACCTCGGTGTGATCACCTTTGAACAGGGTCGTGGAGACATCGCTGAGCAGCCACTGGTCTCCTTCGTAACGACCGCGACGGGCAAAGCTTGCCGACAACAGCTGACGCTGTTCATCGAAACGATACCGGGTGACGCCCAGCAGTACGCCGCTCGGCTGTACCGCATTGATATGAACGAACTCATCACCCTGGCGGTGCCAGAGACCGCGCTTGCTGCTTTGCGCCTCACCGGCGCCCTGGGCTGCGGAGCGGTTGGCCTGTGCGATGTTTTCGCTCCAGGGCGCCACGTATTCGCCGATCAGCACACCGACCAGCATCAGCGCCAGCATCGGTTTCATTACTGCCAGCACGATTCGCCCGAGCGAGACACCCGCGGCGCGCATGATGGTCAGCTCACTGCTACTGGCAAGGGTGCCCAAACCGACCAGACAACCAATCAGCGCGGCCATCGGCAACATCTCGTAGATCCGCGCCGGCGTCGTCAGCAACACGTAAACCGCGGCATTCAGCGTGCTGTAGCTGCCTTTGACGTCACCGAGTTCGTCGATGAAGGCGAACAACAGTGCGAGGCCGACGATAACGCCCAGGACGGTGAGAATCGCCAGCAGTACATGGCTGCCTATATAACGATCGAGCTTACGCATGAGCACCTCCCGACCTGGCTCGGTACTTGTCGAAAGCCAGCCTCAGCGGTTCCCAGTACAGCATCAGCATTCCTATCGAAAAAAAGATTCCGTGCACCCACCACAGCCCCAGGGACGGGGGAATTCGCCCCTTGTCCAGCGAGCCGCGGGCCGCGATAAGCAGCGTCAGGTAAGCCATGTACAACAGAATGGCAGGCAGCAACTTGAGGAAGCGCCCCTGACGAGGATTCACCTTCGACAGCGGCACGGCCAATAGCGTGACGATGAACACCAGCAGCGGAAGCGACAGCCGCCACTGCAGCTCGGACTGCAAGCGAACGTTATCGCTGCCGAACAGCTCGCGGGTCGGCATCGCCTCGCGCGCGCTCAGCTCGACGCTGACCTCAGGCTTGGGCAACAACACCCCGTAGGTGTCGTACTGGATTGCCCGGTAGTTGGCCTGGCCCGGATTACCATCGTAGCGATAACCGTTTTCCAGAATCAGATAGCGACTGCCATCGGGCTGGATTTCCTGACGCCCGCTTTCAGCAACCAGCACGGAGAGCCCGCGCTTTTCCCCGGTGGCACCGGAGAGATTGGTTTCGGAAATGAACACACCGGAAAGCTCGGTGCGGTCGGCGGTCAGCTCGCGGGTGTAGGTCACGCGGGTTCCGTCACGCAGCGTCTGGAAACGGCCAGGCACCAGCGTGTCGAACTCGGTCAACGAGTCCTGCTCGTTGAGGATGCGATCGACTTCAGCCACACCCTGTGGAGCCAGTCCGAGGCTGAGCCAGCCAACCAGGCCTGCAACCAGCGCAGCCGGTGCCAGGCTGTACGCGAGTAGTCGACGCTGACTCATGCCCGTGGCGGACAGAACGGTCATTTCGCTATCGAGATAGAGTCGTCCGTAGGCCAGCAGAATGCCGAGAAACAGCCCCAGCGGGAGAATCAACTGAAGGAAGCCCGGCAAGCGGAACCCCATGATCATCAGCAATACACCCGGATCGAGAAGCCCCTGCGCCGCCTGCGCCAGGTATTTGATGAAACGGCCACTCATGATGATCACAAGCAGGACGGCACTCACCGCACTCAAGGTCACCAGCAACTCACGGGACAGATAACGAAAGACGATCAAACCGGACACTCCAGGGTTGTCAGGCTCCGGCGGCTACGCTCAAACTAGCCGCCAATAGCCGGTCCGCCCGCAACAGGACGCTGGGGTGTCACAGCACTTCCCCAACGCCCCGGTGGTCGAACCACCGGAAAACAAGCCCGGCATTATCCTGCAAACCCGACTCTTTGTCTTGGGGACTCGACGCCATGGAATTTGTTGTAAAAAACACCAAAGCCGCCGCAGCGAAAACGGCCACGCTGGTTTTGCCCGTCAGTGAAAACCAACAGCTGGGCCCCGTTGCGCAAAGCGTGGACCAGGCCAGCGGCGGTGTTATCAGCACCATACTCAAGCGCGGTGATCTGTCCGGCAAGCCGGGCCAGACCTTGTTGCTGCACAGCGTGCCTGGCCTCAAGGCCGATCGCGTTTTGCTCGTCGGCACAGGCAAGACGGGCGAACTCGATGCGCGTCAATGGCGCAAGGCGGCGGGCGCCGCGCTAGGCGTACTCAAGGGTCTGGGCGGCGGCGATGCCACCTTCGCGGTGCAGGACGTGCAGGTCAACGACCGTGACACCTATGCCCGCGCCCGCATGCTGGTCGAAGTACTGGCCGACGGTCAGTACCTGTTCGAGCAGTTCAAGAGCAAAAAGAACGACAGCTCCAAGCTTGGCAAGATCACCCTCCTCTGCGACAAGGCCGACCAGGCGCAGACCGAACAGGCGACCCGCCACGCCACGGCAATCACCGCCGGCATGAGCTTCGCGCGCGACCTCGGCAACCTGCCGCCGAACGTCTGCCACCCGAGCTATATGGCGGACCAGGCCAAGCAGCTGGGCAAGGCGTTCAAAGGATTGAAGGTCGAGGTTCTCGACGAGAAGAAGCTGCGCGAACTCGGCGCTGGTGCGTTTCTCGCGGTTTCTCAGGGCAGCGCCCAACCCGGCTGCATCGTCGTCATGCAATACAACGGCGGCAAGAAAGGCGAGCAGCCCTACGCCCTGGTCGGCAAAGGCATTACCTTCGACACTGGCGGGATCAGCCTCAAGCCCGGCCTGGGCATGGACGAGATGAAATACGACATGTGCGGCGCCGCCAGCGTGCTTGGTACCTTCCGTGCCGCGCTGGAGCTCCAGTTGCCCATCAACCTCGTCGGCCTGCTCGCCTGCGCGGAGAACATGCCCAGCGGCAACGCCACCCGCCCCGGCGACATCGTCACCACCATGAGCGGGCAGACCGTCGAGATTCTCAATACCGACGCCGAAGGGCGTCTGGTGCTGTGCGACACGCTGACCTACGCCGAACGTTTCAAGCCACGCGCCGTGATCGACGTCGCCACGCTGACCGGTGCCTGCATCGTTGCGCTGGGCAGCCAGACCTCGGGCCTGCTGGGCAACAACGACGAACTGCTGCAACAAGTATTGGGCGCCGGCCAGAAGGCCGACGATCGCGCCTGGCAGTTGCCGCTGTTCGACGAGTACCAGGAGCAGCTCGACAGCCCCTTTGCCGATATCGCCAACATCGGCGGTCCCAAGGCCGGCACCATTACCGCAGCCTGCTTCCTCTCGCGGTTCACCAAGGACTTCGCCTGGGCACACCTGGACGTAGCCGGTACCGCCTGGATCAGCGGTGGCAAGGAGAAAGGTGCAACGGGCCGCCCCGTTCCCCTGCTGACTCAGTACTTGCTGGACCGAGCCGAGCAGGCATGAGCCAGACGAGCGGAATCCGGGCATGACGCGTATCGAGTTTTACGTGTTGCCTGACAGCGAACCGGCAGGCCGCGCCAGAGCGGCCTGCCAGCTGGCGAGCAAAGGCTGGCAGCACGGCATGTCGGTATTCATCCGCTGTCAGGACGAGCAGCAATGTACGGAGCTGGACGAGCTGCTGTGGAGCTTTCGTGCTGAGCGCTTCATTCCGCACGAGCTTCACGATGATGATCCCCACGCACCGGTGGTAATCGGTATCGAGCAGCCGCCGGCTACCGCGCAGGGCTTGCTGATCAACCTGAGGCCCTCGATATCCGAGCATATCGACCGGTTCAGCCGAGTGATCGAGATCGTCAATCAGCAGCCTGAGCTGTTGACCGTTTGCCGGGACAATTTCCGCCTCTACCGGCAGCGCGGCTATGATCCTAAGAGAGTCGAATTGTAGCGGGCTCGGCCAGCAGCGAACGCTCCCGCGCCTTGCCACAGCGGCCGTCTGAGGACGCCCGATTTCAGGAGCCACTATCCGCCTGGACGCTTAATCCCCGGAATGCACCGTACATGACGCAAACACCACCCAGTAAAGCCGCCCGCCTCCTCGATGACCTGGAATCCATTCGCGCCCTGCTGGGCGACCAGGACCCGCCAGTACCGGGCGAAGAACTCGATCCGGACAGCATTCCCCTATTGTCCGAAGTGGTCGAACCCGCGCCACACGCAGCGACGCAAGCCGATGTACGCGAACCAGCCGTACGCACTGCGTTTCGTACCCTCGCCGAACGCCACCTGGATCACGAATTGCGCACCGCGGCGCAACTGATCCTGCAGGATGTGATCGATGATTTCGTCCCGCAGATCGAAGCCGAGCTGCGTAGTCGGCTGGAGGCTCGCGCGCAGCAGCTGATCAAATCGCACCGGCCCTGAACACGACGCGCTGCAGCTGGCATCGCCGACGTGCCCGGCGCAGCGGGCAGACAGACCGGCCGTTCGCCTAGCTGTCGCATAAAAGCGGCATTGCGATTCGGCCCCTCGCGCACTTTACCTTTATACTTGCCGGCTTTTCCGATCAGCCGTTCTAAGGGTCCCGCCGCATGGACAAGACCTATCAGCCGCACGCCATCGAAACCTCCTGGTACCAGACCTGGGAATCGAACAACTATTTCGCACCCCAGGGGTCGGGCGAGCCCTATACCATCATGATCCCGCCGCCGAACGTGACCGGCAGCCTGCACATGGGTCATGGCTTCAACAACGCCATTATGGATGCGCTGATTCGCTGGCGCCGGATGCAGGGGCGCAACACCCTCTGGCAGCCCGGCACCGATCATGCCGGCATCGCCACGCAGATGGTGGTCGAGCGCCAGCTCGGTGCGCAGGGTATCAACCGTCATGACCTGGGCCGTGACAAGTTTCTCGACAAGGTCTGGGAGTGGAAGGAGGAGTCCGGCGGCAACATTACCCGCCAGATCCGTCGCCTGGGCTCGTCGGTCGATTGGTCGCGCGAACGCTTCACCATGGATGCCGGCTTGTCCAATGCGGTGAAGGAAGCCTTCGTCAGGCTGCACGAAGACGGTCTGATCTACCGCGGCAAGCGCCTGGTCAACTGGGACACCAAGCTGCACACCGCGATTTCCGACCTTGAGGTGGAGAACCACGACGAGAAAGGCCATTTGTGGCACCTGCGCTACCCGCTGGCCGACGGTTGCAAGACCGCCGACGGCGAGAACTACCTGGTCGTTGCCACCACCCGCCCGGAAACCATGCTCGGCGATGCCGCAGTTGCCGTGCATCCCGAGGACGAGCGCTACAAGAACCTGATCGGCCGCCACATCATGCTGCCGCTGGTGAACCGCCTGATCCCGATCATCGCCGACGATTATGTCGATCTTGAATTCGGCACCGGTTGCGTGAAGATCACCCCGGCACATGACTTCAACGACTACGAAGTCGGCAAGCGCCATCGTCTGCCGCTGATCAACATCTTCGATCGCAACGCCGCCGTACTAACCCGCGCACAGGTGTTCAACATCGACGGCACGCCGAACGACAAGGTCGATGCGAGCCTGCCCGACGGCTACGCGCACATGGACCGCTTCGATGCACGCAAGGCCATCGTCGCCGAGTTCGAGGCGATGGGCCTGCTGGAGAAAATCGACGACCACGCGCTGAAGGTACCGCGTGGCGATCGCTCGGGCACCATCATCGAACCCTGGTTGACCGACCAGTGGTACGTCTCCACCAAGCCACTGGCCGAGAAGGCCATCGCGGCGGTGGAGAACGGCGATATCCAGTTCGTGCCCAAGCAGTACGAAAACATGTATTTCAGCTGGATGCGCGACATCCAGGATTGGTGCATCAGCCGCCAGCTGTGGTGGGGCCATCGCATTCCGGCCTGGTATGACGAGGCCGGCAATGTCTACGTCGGCCGCGACGAGATGGAAGCGCGCACTCGTTACAACCTCGGCAACGAGGTCGAGCTGCGCCAGGACGATGACGTACTGGACACCTGGTTCAGCTCGGGCCTGTGGACCTTCTCCACCCTTGGCTGGCCGGAACAGACTGACTTCCTCAAGACCTTCCACCCCACCGACGTGCTGGTCACCGGCTTCGACATCATCTTCTTCTGGGTTGCCCGGATGATCATGCTGTCGACCCACCTGACCGGGCAGATCCCCTTCAAGACGGTCTACGTGCATGGTCTGGTCCGCGATGGCCAGGGCCAGAAGATGTCCAAGTCCAAGGGCAACGTGCTCGACCCGCTGGACATCGTCGACGGCATTACGCTGGACGAACTGCTGCAAAAGCGCACCAGCGGCATGATGCAGCCCAAGCTCGCCGAGAAGATCGCCAAGCAGACCCGCAACGAGTTCCCAGAAGGCATCGCCAGCTACGGCACCGACGCCCTGCGCTTCACCTTCTGCTCGCTGGCGTCCACCGGCCGCGACATCAAGTTCGACATGGGGCGCGTCGAGGGGTATCGCAACTTCTGCAACAAGATCTGGAACGCGGCCAACTTCGTTTTCGAGAATACCGAGGGCAAAGACACCGGGGTCAATGGCGAGCCCGTCGAACTGTCCTCGGTCGATCGCTGGATCATCTCGGCGCTGCAGCGCACCGAAAGCGAAGTGAATCGCCAATTGGAAGCCTTCCGCTTCGACCTGGCCGCCCAGGCGCTCTACGAGTTCATCTGGGATGAGTACTGCGCTTGGTACCTCGAACTGGTCAAGCCTGTGCTCTGGGACGAGACTGCAAGCGCCGAACGCCAGCGCGGCACGCGCCGCACCCTGGTCCGTGTGCTGGAAACCGCCCTGCGCCTGGCGCACCCGTTCATGCCCTTCATCACTGAGGAAATCTGGCAGCGCGTCGCGCCGCTGGCCGGTAAATCCGGCCCGACGCTGATGTTGCAGCCCTGGCCGGAATTCAATCCGGAGCGCCTCGACGAAGCGGCCGAAAACGACATCGAGTGGGTCAAAGCCTTCATGCTTGGCATTCGCCAGATCCGCGGCGAGATGAACATCTCCATGGCCAAGCGCATCGACGTGGTGCTCGGCAACGCCGGCGAAGCCGACCGTCGTCGCCTGGCGGACAACGAGCCGCTGCTGAAGAAGCTGGCCAAGCTGGAAAGCGTGCGCATCCTCGGCGCCGGCGACGAAGCGCCGCTGTCGGCGACCGCACTGGTCGGTGACATGCAGGTGCTGGTGCCCATGGCCGGGCTGATCGACAAGGACGCGGAACTGGCCCGCCTCGACAAGGAGATCGCCCGTTTCGATGGCGAGGTCAAGCGTGTCGGCGGCAAGCTCGGCAACGCTGGGTTCGTCGACAAGGCGCCCGCCGAGGTGATTGAAAAGGAACGCGCCAAGCTGGCCGAGGCCGAACAGGCCAAGGCGCGACTGCTCGAGCAGCGCGAGCGCATCGCCAGCCTGTAACAAGCCAAAGGCCAGCACTCAACGTGCTGGCCTTTTTTGTTTCAGGCCTTTTCCGCTTGATCGATGACAAGCCACGAGCGGCCCGGCTGATCAACTATCCGGATCCACCCAGAGGAATTAACGCCGGCGAGCCGGTCCACATGCCGCTTTTGCGCCTGACCCGCGCCCAAAGCAGCTTGCCCAGTGCGTGCCGCCGTCGGCCGTTCTGAGCTCAGGAGACCGCTCTGCTCGCCGATTGCACGCATGCGGACACCGTTTTCTACCGGCTCGCCACCCCGAGCATGGCCGGTACGGTAATCAAAAATAAAAAGGGACCTCGTAGATGTACGTATTCATGGCTGTTGTGTTTGTTCTTGGCTATCTCTGCATAGCCTTGGAACATCCGCTGAAAATCGACAAGGCCGCTGCGGCCATCCTCACCGCCGTGTTCTGCTGGACCATATTGGTCCTTGGGGCGGATTCGATCATCTCGCCACAAGTGGCAGCACACGCGCCGGGCGGCCCAGCGGAGCTGGTCATCGAAGCCCTGCGCCACCACCTGGGGGAAATATCGGAAATCCTCTTCTTCTTGCTCGGCGCCATGACCATCGTCGAACTGATCGACTCCCATGAAGGCTTCAAGGTCATCACCGACCGCATCCAGACACGTCGGCGTGTCCACCTGCTGTGGATCGTCGGGCTGCTGACCTTCTTTCTCTCCGCGGCACTGGACAACCTGACCACCACCATCGTCATGGTCTCGCTGCTGCGCAAGCTGATCCGCGGGCGTCCCGAGCGCTGGCTGTTCGTCGGGGTCGTAGTGATTGCGGCGAATGCCGGCGGCGCCTGGTCGCCGATCGGTGACGTCACCACCACCATGCTCTGGATCGGCAACCAGATCACCGCCTCGGGCGTGATCTTCGGGTTGTTTCTGCCAAGCCTGATCTGCCTGCTGGTGCCCCTGCTGGTGCTCAGCTTCCGCCTGCGTGGCGAGGCGCCGCGCCCCCGCGCCCGGACCCACCTGGGCGAGCACCAACCGCCGGAAACCACCGTCTTCGAGCGCAACACCGTATTGGCGTTGGGCCTGAGTGCCCTGGTATTCGTCCCGGTGTTCAAGACCCTCACGCACCTGCCGCCGTACATGGGCATCTTGTTCGGCCTTGGCGTGCTCTGGATCGCCACCGAGTTTCTCCACCGCGACAAGGAAGACGAGCACAAGCATCCGCTATCGGTGGTCGGCGTGCTGCGCAAGGTGGATACACCCAGCGTGCTGTTCTTCCTCGGTATTCTGCTGGCCGTGGCCGCACTGGCCACCGCGGGTCATCTGACGCAGCTTGCCGTCGCGCTGCGCGAGTCGCTCGGCCATATCTACCCGATCAACTACAGCATTGGTCTGCTGTCGGCCGTGGTGGACAACGTCCCGCTGGTGGCCGGTGCCATGAAGATGTATCCGCTGGCCGATCCGGCCATGCTGGCCGCTGCTTCGCCGGAGGAAGCCAGCTGGCTGTCGCAATTCGTCGTCGACGGGCACTTCTGGGAGATGCTCGCCTACTGCGCGGGTACGGGCGGCAGCACCCTGATCATCGGCTCGGCTGCAGGGGTGGCCGCCATGGGCATGGAGCGGATCAGTTTCACCTGGTACCTCAAGCGGGTCAGCCTGCTGGCATTTCTCGGCTATACCGCTGGTGCCGTCGCTTATATGGGCATGCTGGCGCTGCAATGACACCCTTTGCCATCCCGCGCGCCGGCTACCCGCTGGCGCGCTCCGATCGGACGCATCGATATGACTGTCAGCAAGACCAAAACCAGCTTCTACCGCCGGCTCTATGTCGCCTGGCTGATCGATAGCGGCACCGCCACAAGCGTCCCGGCCCTCGTCGAGGCGACCGGCATGCCGCGGCGTACCGCTCAAGATACGCTGGCGGCGCTGGCAGACTTGGATATCGGCTGCCGTTTCGTGCAGCAAGCCGGTGAGCGGCACAACGACGGGCGCTATCGCATTGACGATTGGGGCGCGATCGACCCGCAGTGGATCGAGCGCAACCTGGCGCAGATCAAGACTGTTCTGGCCTATCCCTGAGCCATCGCCGGTTCGATCCGGTCATCGTCGGTCCGACTCCCTCGACCATCGGGCCTAGCCATGAGTCGCGTGGTCCTTTGTCGCACCGGCCGCTAAGCTGTAAGGCCACCTTGCCTGCATGGTTCGCCTTCGATGTCCCCACGCCCCGCCCTGTTCCCGGTACTGCTGGCCGGCGCCACGCTGTTGCTCGTCGTTCACGGGCTCGGTCGCTTCGTCTACACACCCTTGCTGCCATCGCTGGTGGAGGATGGCGTGCTCACGGTGCAGCAGGGCGCCAGCATCGCCACCTGGAATTACCTGGGCTATCTGATCGGCGCGCTGCTGGCGTTGCGCTGGCATCGCGTCGCACAGATTCGCCACAGCCTGCCCTGGGCGCTGGTGCTGCACGTGCTGACGACGCTGGGGCAAACCCAGGCAGAATCAGCCGAGCTGCTTGCCGTGCTGCGCCTGCTCAATGGCGTCAGCAATGGCCTGGTGTTCGTCCAGGCGCCCTCGCTGATTCTCGAATGGCTCGCACGCCATCGGCGGGTGTCGTCCAGCGGGTTGGTGTATCTCGGAGCCTGCGTCGGGTTGATCCTGTCCAGCCTGCTGGCGAGTCTGAGCAATGGTTCCCTGCAGGGCGCCGAGCGTTGGTGGCCCGCCGCTTTGCTGTCGATTCCGCTGGCCTGGTGGGGCTGGCGGCAGCTGTCGCGCCTGGATCTGCCAGACGATCAGCCCAGCCCAGGCGAGACGCCCCGCCACAGCGGACGGTTGCTCGACCGCGCCAGCACGCCGCTGTTTCTTTCCTATGCCGGTGCGGGTATGGGCTACATCCTGCCCATGACCTTTCTGCCGATGGTGGTGCGCCTGCAGGTCGAGCCAGGCAGTCCACTGATTCAAAGCAGCTGGCTGGTCGTGGCGCTGTCCACCCTTCCCTCTCCGTGGTTGTGGAATCGGCTCGGCGCCCTGCTTGGCGATACCCTGGCGCTACGGTTCAGCTACATCACGCAGCTCATCGGCGTGCTGGCGGCGCTACTGCTACCGGGCGCGCCCGGCATCCTGATATGCGCCGTGCTGGTGGGCGGCACCTTTCTCGGCACGGTTCTGCTGACCCAGCGACTCGCTCGCACCTTGCATCCCCATCAGGGGCCACGCCTGTCGGCCGCATTGATTGCCCTCTACAGCCTGACCCAACTCGCAGGGCCTTGGCTGACCGGCATCTGGCTGAACATGGGCGGAACCTTGCATAGTGCCTTCTGGCTGGGTGCTGGCGCGCTGCTATGGGGCCTGGTATGGATGCTGCTGGTGCCACGCCCGCGCTGAAAGCTGTGGGACAATACCGGTCTTGACCGCTACCGGCAGCCGAACATGCCCGCTCCATCACGCCCCAAAACGCCGCCGCGCAACGGTAAGCCAGACGCCGGCAAGCCCACCTTGCATCCGCGTAATCGCCACACCGGGCGTTACGACTTTCCGGCGCTCATCGCCGGCAGCCCCGAGTTGGCGGCCTTCGTCATCCTCAACCCCTACGGCAAGCAAAGCATCGATTTCGCCGATCCCGACGCCGTGCGAGTGTTCAACCGGGCGCTGCTCAAGCAGTTCTACGGGATCGCCCATTGGGATATTCCGCCAGGCTACCTGTGCCCACCGATTCCGGGCCGCGCGGACTATGTGCACGGTCTCGCCGATCTTCTGGCGCTCGATAACGCAGGCGAAATCCCGCGTGGCGGACTGATCCGGGCGCTGGACATCGGCACCGGGGCGAACTGCATCTACCCCCTCATCGGCCAGCGCGAATATGGCTGGCGCTTCACAGGCTCTGACATCGACGCGGTCGCACTGGCCTCGGCACGCATCATCGTCGAGGCCAACGCCCTCGGCAAAAGCATCGGCTTGCGCCAGCAGCCCGATCCCCGGCATGTCTTCGTCGGTCTGGTACAGCCAGACGAGCGTTTCGACGTGACCCTATGCAACCCGCCCTTCCATACCTCCCAGGCCGAAGCCAGCAGCGGCAGCCAACGCAAATGGCGCAATCTCGGCAAGCTCGATCCGACACGCAAGCTACCGGCGCTGAATTTTGGCGGGCAAGCGGCGGAACTCTGGTGTGAAGGCGGTGAAGCGGCCTTCATCGCCCGCCTCGCCGTTGAGAGCCGCGAAGTGGCCCAACAGGTTTGCTGGTTCACCACACTGGTCTCCAAGGCGGGCAATGTCCAACCGCTGCAGGCACGCCTGAAAAAACTCGGCGCTCAGCACGTACAGGTGTCGGACATGTCGCAAGGGCAGAAACGCAGCCGCTTCGTCGCCTGGACCTATCTGACCGACGATCGACGCAGCGCATGGCGGGCCGCACGCTGGAAGCCCCAACCGGGCTGATTCACTTCAGCGAGCGACGAAAATACTTGGGGGCTTCCTGGTAGCCCAGCCGCGTGTAGAAGCGATGGGCCGCCGTACGACGCTCATCGCAGTGCAACTCCAGACGATCACAACCACGCGCGCGAGCGAGCTGCTCGGCGGCCTGCACCAGCCGCTCGCCAATCCCCTGGCCACGCGCAGTGGCGTCGACACAGAGGTAGCTTATTCGGCAGAAATCGCCCTCGAGGGCCAGTTGGATGACGAAATGCAGCGAGATGAAGCCGAGCACCTGGCCGTCATCTCCTTCGGCGACCAGCAGGCAGGCATCATCGTGAGCCAGCTGCTGGCGTAGCCGGCGATCGATGAAGGCCTCACTTCCCGGGTAGCCAAGCTCACCCAGCAGACGCACCATCGGTACCGCATCGTCCGGGCAGGCCTCGCGCACCCGGGGCATGGCTCAGACCGCCAGATCCCAGAGCTGCTTGTTCTTCAGCGCCATGGTCTGGATGTAGCGCGGCTCACCGTTGATCTCTTCCAACTCGGTCATCCCCGCCAGCTCACCGACGACGCGGTAGCGCTTGCCGACACGCTTGTCCTGCAAGGGGTACAACTGGGCGATCTGTTGGGCTAGTTCGGTAAGAGTGGACATGTTGGTTGGCTCCAGATAACTGCATGCCGCAGCTTTTTACAGGGCTTTGGTTACGGTTCTGCGACAAACCGCATGCGTCTCGCTTGTTGGAGCCATCGGTGACGAATTGATTCCCTGGTGGTGGGAAAAACAGCGAAACAGCCGTTCAGCACATCCCTACGCCGAGTTGCAGCAGGGCCAGCCCACCCCGCTGCCATCCCCACCAGGCGGCTGCCAGCAACAGCGCGAGCAATAGCGCCGCGCCGGCGAAGCGCCACCCGTTGTGCATCATGCCGTGCCTGCCGCCAGGCGTACGCGCTCGACCGGCAGCTCGCGAATCGGCCAGTTCAAAGCCGCCGCCATCAGACTGAGCGCGATGGAGATCTGCCAGACCAGATCGTAGCTACCGGTGTGGTCATACACCCAACCACCCAGCCAGCCGCCAAAGAACGAGCCGATCTGATGGAACAGGAAGACGATGCCTCCGAGCATCGACAGGTTGCGCACACCGAACAGCGTCGCCACCGTGCCATTGGTCAGCGGCACCGTCGACAGCCACAGCAGGCCCATGGCGATGCCGAAGGCGTAAGCCGTCCAGAGGCTCAGCGGCGCGAAGAAGAACGCACTGATGACCACCGCCCGCAGCAGATACAGAGCCGTCAGCAGTTTGGGCTTCGAGTAACAGCCGCCCAACCAGCCCGCGGTATAGGTGCCGACGATATTGAACAGCCCGACCAGCGCCAGCACCGTGGTGCCCGCCATGGCCGGCAAGCCCTGGTCGACCAGGTAGGCCGGCAGGTGGACGCCGATGAAAACCACCTGAAAACCGCAAACGAAGAAGCCCAGTGCCAGCAAACGGAAACCTGGATGAGCGGCCGCCTCACGCAGCGCCTCGCCCAATGATTGTTGCGGTCCGGTTGTTGGTGCTGGCGGCCCGCTGCGCAGCATCAGGGCCAGCGGCATGATCAGCGCCACCAGAAGCCCCAGCGCCAGCAAGGCGGAAGACCAACCCAGCCAACCGATCAGACCGAGCGTACCGGGGAGCATGGCGAACTGTCCGAACGAGCCTGCGGCGCTGGCGATGCCCATGGCCATGCTGCGATTTTCGGCCGGTACGGCACGGCCGACCGCACCGAGAATTACCGAGAACGAAGTGCCGGACAGGCCCAAGCCGATCAGCAGACCGGCGCTAAGCGAGAGCGACAACGGCGAATCCGCACCGGCCATGAACAACAGCCCGACGGCATAGAGAACGCCGCCGATCAGGACCGTCCGGGCAACACCGAAGCGGTCGGCCAGCGCACCGGTCACGGGCTGCGCCAGCCCCCAGATGAGGTTCTGCAGGGCGATGGCGAAGGCGAACACCTCGCGCCCCCAGCCGAACTCCGCGCTCATTGGCGGCAGGAACAGGCCGAAGCCGTGCCGCGTACCCAGGGAAACGGCCAGGATCAGCGAGCCACCCAGTAGGATCCAGACACTGTTGCGCCATATCGCATTCATCGCCGACACACTTAGCAAAAATGAGGGGGCATCCATCTTACTCGCATCCGCCCGCCCTCCCGCATCCACTTTTTGCTCTGCGATGGAGCGGACGGCTCGGGTAAACTGCCGCCCGTCTGCCTCACCCGACGCGAGTAACCCCATGCCCATCCGCCACTGCATTGTTCACCTGATCGAAAAAAAGCCGGACGGCACGCCAGCCGTGCTTCACGCCCGCGATTCTGAGCTGGGCGAATCCCAGGCCATCGAGAACCTGCTGGCCGATCTCAACGAGAGCTACAACGCCAAGCAGGGCAAGGCCTGGGGCTACTTTCACGAAGAGTCGGGGGCTTATCCGTTCAGTGGCTGGTTGAGCCAGTACATGGACAGCAGCCTGGATTTCACGGCGTTCAGCCGGCAGGCGGTCGAGCACCTGCAGAAACTGATGGAAGAGTCCAACCTCTCCACCGGCGGCCATGTGCTGTTCGCTCATTACCAGCAGGGCATGACCGATTATCTGGCCATCGCCTTGCTGCATCACAGCAACGGCGTGACGGTGACCGATGCGCTGGATGTGGCAGAGGCCAAGCACCTCGACCTCGGGCAGTTGCACCTAGCCACCCGGATCAACCTGTCCGAGTGGAAGAACAACCAGCAATCCAAGCAGTACATCTCCTTCATCAAGGGCAAGAACGGCAAGAAGGTCTCGGAGTACTTCCGTGACTTCATCGGCTGCCAGGAAGGCGTCGACGGCCCCGGCGAGACGCGCACGCTGCTCAAGGCCTTCAGCGATTACGTTGAAAGCGAGGACCTGCCCGAAGAGAAGGCACGCGAGAAAACCAGCGCCCTGGTCGGTTACGCCAGCAGCCAGGCCAAGATCGGCGAGCCGATGTCGCTGGAGGAGCTGTCCGGGGTGATCGATGAAGAACACCCGCGCGCCTTTTACGACCATATTCGCAACAAGGACTATGGCCTTTCGCCGGAGATACCCGCCGACAAGCGCACCCTCAACCAGTTCCAGCGCTTCACCGGACGCGCCGAGGGCCTGTCGATCAGCTTCGAATCCCATTTGCTGGGCTCGAAGATCGAGTATGACGAAGCCCGCAACATGCTGATCATCCGCCAACTGCCGACCCAGTTGACCGACCAGCTCAAACGCCGCAAGGACTGATCCGCGGCGAGCCCGCCACCCCGCTCCCCTTGCGCCGCATGGCGCAGGGTTGTCGCCGAGACAGCAGCCACGTCCAGGCGACACCTGCCCGCTCTGCGCGGATCGGCGGCGTCAGGCTGCCAGGCAACGAAATTTGCCCATCGCCGATGAAATGAAATGCAAGTTGGCGAGTCTCATGGCTGCTCGATTACCGCCGCGCCTGCGCAAGACCCGTTCTGGTTAAGGATTCACAATGGATTGGCTGCACCTGATTATTCTGTCCCTGGTTCAGGGCATCACCGAATTTCTCCCGATTTCCTCCTCCGCTCATCTGATCCTGCCCTCCCAGGTACTGGGTTGGCCGGACCAGGGGCAGGCATTCGACGTTGCGGTGCATGTCGGTACACTGCTGGCCGTACTGATCTGCTTCCGTCATGAAGTCATCGCCACGGCTCGGGGCTGGCTGGCGCACGTCTTCACCCGGCAGGCCAGCGCCGAAAGCCGGCTGGGCTGGGCGATCATCATCGGTACGCTGCCAGCAGCGATCATCGGGCTGCTGCTCGAGGACTACATCGAGCAGTACACCCGCTCGATGCTGTTCATCGCCGCCACCACCATCATCTTTGGTTTGCTGCTCTGGTACGCGGACGTCAAGGGCCAGCGGGTCGCCGAAATGGAACAACTGACCTGGAAAAGCGCGCTGATCATCGGTTTTGCCCAGGCCTTGGCGCTGATCCCCGGCACATCACGCTCGGGCATCACCATGACCGCCGCGCTGCTGCTGGGCTTCACCCGACAGACTGCCGCACGCTTCTCGTTTCTACTGTCGATACCGCTGATTCTCGCCGCGGGCGGGCTGAAGGCCGTCGAGCTGGTGCAATCGGGAGAAGCGGCTCAGTGGAACGACATCTTCATCGGCGCGGCGCTGTCCTTCGTCGCCGCCTTCCTCTGCATCAAGCTGTTCCTCAAGGCGTTGGATGCGCTCGGCATGCTGCCGTTCGTGATCTACCGACTGCTGCTGGGCGTGACGCTGCTGTTCATCGCGCTGTAAACGGACGCCCTTCAGGATCCGCAGCGCGTCCCCGCGCCGCGGATCCGGACATCAGCTCGCCTCGATGCGATAGCCGATGCGTGGGAAATGTACGTGCACCACGCCGGCGCGCTCGTCCTCACGACGCAGAATCAGCTCTTCGACCCCGGCGAACACCAGCTCGCCAGCCACCGGATCCGTGCCGTAATCCACCGCGCTGATGGTGACCGACTGGCCTGCCTGAAGACCGCTGGGCTCGAAGAAGGCTTCATCTGGCAACGGCGCCGGCGTTGCCTCGCGGGAACATTTCAAGGCTTCTTCGGCGGACAGTTCGCTGTGCGAGCCATGCCCGACACCAAGCACCTTGCCCAGCCATGCCGCCACCTCCGGATAATCGTCGACCAATGGCGCGGTGACCGGCGTGCCCTTGAGGAACCACAGGCAATGCGCCACGGCGAAGTCCGCGACGCACGGTGCGCTGCCCAGCAGGAATTCGCCCTCGCCACGTGCCAGCTGTTGCTGCAGACGCGCCATCAGCACCGGCCAGTGATTCTTGGCCTGTTCCAGCGGAATGCGCGACACCGAGCCATTGCTGAACAGTTCGGCGCGGTCCTTGCTGAAGACCTGGACGAACTCCTTGGGCACCTGAGCGAAGCGCAGGGCCATGGACTCGGGTTGGAATACCAAGCTGACCGCATGCAGGAACAGCACCGAATCGGCCCATTGGGCCAGCGTCGCGGCGACGAACTCCTGACCTTCAGGGAACAGCGCTGGCGTGCTTTTCTCAGCCTCCAGACGACGGGCCATCAGCGCGGTATCGCAATACACATCGGCACCGATCTGCAACACCGGGGTGCGCCGATAACCGCCGGTCAACGCGGTGAGATCCGGTTTCGGCATGATCGGCGGGATGGCCACCGAACGCCAAGACAGCTGCTTGAAGCCCAGCATCAGCCGCGCCTTTTCAGCGAACGGCGAGGTGGGATAGTGGTGCAGAATGATTTCGTGCATAGCCGGCTCCATAGGTCTTGAAGGTAGATCGGAAGCTTACTCGCGGCGCACCAAGCGGCCTACCCGTTCAGCTGATTGCCTGACCATTCACCGAATCGAGGCGCTGAGCCGAGACCAGGGCTTCCTTGGCGGCCTTGCTCATCTGCTTGATCGCGCGCTCGCGACGCAGCGCATCGCCCTTGCTGCCGCAGGTTTCGACATAAACCAGGGCGACCGCCGGGCTTGAATGAAAGAAGCGTGCGCCCCGCCCGCTCTGGTGCGCCGCGAAGCGGCGTTGTGCATCGTCGCTTATTCCGCAATACAGGGCACCGTTGGCCGCGCGCACCAGATAAACGAACCATGGCTTCACGGAAACGACGCTCATGCAACGGACTCTTTCGATAGGGTGAATGGCCACACGGCACGGGTCCGCAACGGGGCCGGAATTTTCCCGCTACGGGTCATGCGCGGCAAGCCCTGCGGGCACCATGCGGGAGCAGACCGGCCTGCGGGCGCTGGCAGCTTGAGCGGTCTGCAAGCGCCCGCGGCCAAGCGATCCGCTACGACGAGCAACACTCGGCGCCGTTTCGCTTAGCAAAGTCCGTCGATCCTGTCGAGATATGGTGGCGGTTCGCCTTTGCGTATACTGCGCCGATGTTTGCCCAATCCGCGTTCCGAAAGCGCTGCACCGCCTGGTTGCTGGCGACCGGACTCTTCCTGATGCTCAGCAGCTGCGCTGAACCGCCCAGCGCGCTCGAGCGTATCAAGGAGGAAGGCGTCCTGCGCGTGATCACCCGTAACAGTCCGTCCACCTATTTCCAGGACCGCAACGGCGAAGCCGGTTTCGAATACGAGCTGGTCAAGCGCTTCGCCAGCCACCTCGGCGTCAAACTGCAGATCGAAACCGCAGACAGCATCGAAGACCTGTTCGCCCGGCTCAATCGGCCGGGCGGCCCGACCCTGGCGGCTGCCGGCCTGGTCGCCAGCGATAGTCGCAAGGACGTGGCACGTTTCAGCAAACCCTACCTGGATGTCACCACCCAAGTGGTCTACCGCAGCGGGCAACGCCGGCCGACCCAGCCCGAAGACCTGGTCGGCAAGCGTATCCTGGTGCTCAAGGGCAGCAGCCAGGCCGAACAGCTCCAGGCGCTGCAGGCCGAGTTGCCTGGGTTGCGCTACGAAGAATCCGACGCGGTCGAGGTGGTCGACCTGCTGCGCATGGTCGATGAAGGCCAGATCGACCTGACGTTGGTCGAGTCCAACGAGCTGGCGCTCAACCAGGTGTACTTTGCCAATGCCCGCGCGGCGTTCGACCTGGGCGGGCAGAACAGCCTGGCGTGGATATTCGGCAAAGGCGAGGACGACAGCGTCATCGAGGCGGCCAACCAGTTCCTCGACCTGGCTCGTGAGAACGGCACCCTGCAGCGCCTGCGCGAACGTTATTACGGACATGTCGATGTGCTCGGTTACGTCGGCGCCTACGCCTTCGCCAAACACCTGCAACAGCGCTTGCCGCGTTACGAAAAGATCTTCCGTGAAACAGCCAAGGCGCACGGCGTGGACTGGCGGTTGCTGGCCGCGATCGGTTACCAGGAATCACACTGGCAACCCGAGGCCACCTCGAAGACCGGCGTGCGCGGCCTGATGATGCTGACGCTCAATACCGCCAAGGCGATGGGCGTATCCAATCGCCTCGATCCGGCTCAGAGCATCCAGGGCGGCGGTAAATACATCGTCCAGATACGCGACAGCCTACCCGAGAGTATCCAGGAGCCTGACCGCACCTGGTTCGCCCTGGCAGCCTACAACGTCGGTGGCGGTCATCTGGAGGACGCGCGCAAACTGGCCGAGCGCGAAGGGCTCGACCCGAACAAGTGGCTCGACGTCAAACAGATGCTGCCACGCCTGGCGCAAAAACAGTGGTACACCCAGACGCGCTACGGCTACGCCCGTGGCGGCGAGCCGGTACATTTCGTGGCGAACATCCGCCGTTACTACGACATCCTGACCTGGGTAACCCAGCCGCAGATGGAAGGCCAGCAGTTGGTGAACAACGAGTTCCACACGCCGGGCATCAACGCCACCGATCTCGGCGAAATGCTGCCGCCGCTCTGAAGGCGCTGCGCGTCCGAGTCAGCCGCGGCCAATCGGCGCGAAGCTGCCAGCGGTGTGCTCGGCGAGCGCCTGAGGCGCCAGCTCGACTTCCAGGCCCCTTCGCCCAGCACTGACGAACAGGCTCGACAAGCTCTGCGCCGAATCGTCAATGAAGGTGCGCAACCGCTTCTTCTGCCCCAGCGGGCTGATCCCACCGACCAGGTAACCGGTCGCCCGCTGCGCCGCGGCGGGATCTGCCATATCCGCCTTTTTCACCTTCGCCGCGTGTGCGAGCGCCTTGAGATCGAGGCTGCCGGTAACCGGCACCACCGCGACCAGCAACTCGTTCTTCTCGCTGCAGGCCAGCAGCGTCTTGAACACGCGCGCCGGCTCGAGCCCGAGCTTCTCGGCGGCCTCGAGGCCGTACGACGCGGACTTCGGGTCATGCTCATAGCTGTGGATACGGAACTCGGACTTGGCTTTCTTCAACAGATCGATTGCAGGTGTCATGGCGCACATGGGTTCGCTGGATGAGGCCCGCTACATTAGCCAAAAACAACGCGGCCCGCACCGGTGCGGGCCCCCTGTCGGGCCAAACCGCCCCGCCGGTACGAGGCCCTCGGTGCTCGCCTCAGGCCACCTGCTCTTGCTGGGCACCGCGAAGTTGGCGGGCGGCTGCCACCATGTTGACCAGCGCCGCTTCGGTTTCCGGCCAGTTGCGGGTTTTCAGTCCACAATCGGGATTGACCCATAGCCGCTCTGCCGGGATGCGTTTGCAGGCCTGCTCCAGCAGCCGGACCATCTCGCTCGTGTCCGGTACCCGCGGCGAATGGATGTCGTAGACCCCCGGACCGATGTCGTTGGGATAGTCGAAGGCGCGGAACGCCTCCAGCAACTCCATCTGCGAGCGAGAGGTCTCGATGGTGATGACATCGGCATCCATCGCGGCGATCGACTCGATCACGTCGTTGAACTCGCTGTAGCACATGTGCGTATGGATCTGCGTTTCATCGCGCACGCCACTGGCGCACAGGCGGAACGCCGCGACCGCCCAGTCGAGGTATTGGCGCCACTGTGATTGACGCAACGGCAGCCCTTCGCGGAAGGCCGCTTCGTCGATCTGGATGATACGGATGCCTGCCGCCTCGAGATCGCAGACCTCGTCGCGAATGGCCAGCGCCAGCTGCTGCGCCTGCTGCTCGCGGCTGATGTCGTCGCGCGGGAAGGACCACATCAGCATGGTCACCGGCCCGGTCAGCATGCCTTTCATGATCTTGCGGGTCTGCTGCTGAGCGTAGCGGATCCACTCCACGGTCATGGGTGCCGGACGGCTCAGATCGCCGTAGATGACCGCCGGTTTGACGCAACGCGAGCCGTAGCTCTGCACCCAGCCAAAGCGGGTGAAGGCGTAGCCGTCCAGCTGCTCGGCGAAGTACTCGACCATGTCGTTGCGCTCGGCCTCGCCATGCACCAACACATCCAGCCCCAGTTGCTCCTGTATCGCTATCGCATGGCGGATTTCGGCTTGCATGGCTTCGGTGTAATCGGACGCGGCCAGCTTGCCCTGCCGGAACGCCTGGCGGGCCAGACGGATCGCCACCGTTTGGGGGAACGAGCCGATGGTCGTCGTCGGAAAGGCAGGCAACGCCAGATGCGCACGCTGCGTCTCGATCCGCTCGGCAAAGGGCGACAGTCGCTGAAGATGGCACGGCTCGATCGCCGCCAGACGCGCCTGCACCGCGGGTTTGTGGATACGCGGCGAGGCACGCCGACTCGCCTGTACGTCGCGACTGCGCCGCAGTGCCGTCTGCACGTATGGGTCCTCCGGCGTGGCCAATGCTCGGGCCAGCGTCGAAACCTCGGTGCACTTCTGCACGGCAAAAGCGAGCCAGCTCTCGAGCTCGGGGTCCAGTTGGTCCTCGCGCGCGAGATCCACCGGGGTATGCAGCAAGGAACAGGACGGTGCCACCCAGAGGCGCTCGCCGAGCCGCTCGTCAGCATGCCGCAGGACCTCCAGCGCCTTGTCCAGATCACAGCGCCACACATTGCGTCCGTTGACCAGCCCGAGCGAAAGGACCTTATAGGCCGGCAAGCGATCGAGGATCACCGGGTATTGCTCCGGCGCTCGCACCAGGTCGATATGCAGACCATCCACCGGCAGCGTGGCAGCCAGGCCGAGATTGTCGTCGAGGCCGCCGAAATAGGTCGCGACCAGTTTTTTCAGCGGCGCGCGCTGCAACAGGTTATAGGCGCGTTCGAACGCATTTTTCCAGTCCTGGGGCAGGTCGAGGATCAGGATCGGCTCGTCAATCTGTACCCACTCCACGCCCTGCGTGGCAAGACGCTCGAGGAGCTCGCCGTAAACGGGCAGCAACTGGTCGAGCAGCTCCAGTTTGTCGAACGCCTCCCCCTTGGCCTTGCCCAGCCAGAGATAGGTCAGCGGTCCGATCAGCACCGGCTTGACCGCGTGCCCCAGCGCCCTCGCTTCCTCGACTTCATCGAACAGCTGCGTCCAGGAGAGGCTGAACCGCTGGCCTGCGGTGAATTCCGGCACCAGGTAGTGGTAGTTGGTATCGAACCATTTGGTCATTTCCTGCGCCTGCGTACCGCCGCAGCACTGCTGAGTGACGCCGCGCGCCATGGCGAACAAGGTGTCGAGTGTCGGCACGCCATCGGCCGGACGAAACCGCTCGGGCACCACACCGAACATCAGCGAATGCGTCAGCACCTGGTCGTACCAGGCAAAGTCGCCAACCGGCAGCAACTCGATGCCGGCATCGGCTTGCAGCTGCCAATGGGCGGCGCGCAATTCGCGACCGACTCGCTGCAATTCGTCTTCCCCCATATCGCCCTTCCAGAATGCCTCCAGCGCTTTCTTCAGTTCGCGGTCGGCACCAATGCGTGGGAACCCCAGGGAATGAGCAACAGCCATCATGATCTCCAATACATTTCGCGTTTCGATGGGGCGATTGTCCGCGCCTCTCAATCGTGAAACAAACTCACTCGATTCGTCTTAAGCATTAAAGATTTTCATGATGGATATTTTGCCCCGGCGGTTTTCTAAAGGCAGACCGCCGGAGAAAGCCCATGACGACCCAAGATCCACCGCAGAATCTGCGTACGCTGCTGGACCACCTGGCGCAGGCCGGCCAGCCCGGAGCGCCCATCACCATCGAGCACATGCTTGAAGCAACCGGGCAGCGCAGCTTCGGCGCGTTGTTGCTGGTTCCGGGCCTGCTGGTGTTCTCGCCACTGTCCGGCATCCCTGGCTTGCCAAGTTTTTTCGCGCTGATGGTGGGCCTGATCGCCGTGCAGTTGCTGCTCGGACGCAAGCACTTCTGGTTGCCCGGTTGGCTGCTGCGGCGCTGCGCCAGCCGTCACAAGTACGACCGCGCCCTCGCCTTTCTCCGGCGGCCGGCGCGATTCGTCGACCGACTGCTACGGCATCGGCTCACCGTGCTGACCGAAGGGTGGGCGGTGTACGTCAACGCCCTGCTCTGCCTGCTGATCGCCGCCAGCATGCCGCCGCTGGAGCTGATTCCCTTCGGCAATTCCATCGCAGGCGCTGCCCTGAGCTTTGTCGGCCTGGGCATGATGGCGCGCGACGGTGCCTTGATCATCGTCGCACTGTTGTTCATCGGCACGTTGGGTTACCTCGTGGCCCGTCTCTGGCTATAGGCGGCGCGTCACCCTAGGCGAACGGGCCGGGGTAGGACGGTGACCTGCCGCCGCATCGAGCCGTGCTCCGCTCGCTCGACAAGCGCGCCTCCGCTGGAACACACTTGGCGGCAGATGAACGGTGTTCAAGTCACTGGCTCATCCCCGGGCCGCATCCGTTCGGATACGAGGCTCGACCGCGAAAACAGCAGGAAGCCGTAGCATGTTGGAAATCCGTCACCTGAAAACGCTTCATGCATTGCGCGAAACGGACAGCCTCGTCGAAGCCGCCGAACGCCTGCATCTGACCCAATCCGCCCTGTCGCACCAGTTCAAGGAACTGGAAGAACGCCTGGGCCTCCAGCTCTTCGTGCGCAAGACGCGTCCGGTGCGCTTTACCAGCGCCGGCTTGCGCCTGCTCCAACTGGCCGACAGCCTGCTGCCACAGCTGCGAAGTGCCGAGCGCGATCTGGCCAGGCTCGCCGGCGGCACGGCCGGACGGCTGCATATGGCCATCGAATGCCACAGCTGTTTCCAGTGGTTGATGCCGACCATCGATCAGTTTCGCGACGCCTGGCCCGAAGTCGAACTCGACCTGGCCTCGGGGTTCTCCTTCGCGCCGCTGCCGGCGCTGGCACGGGGCGACCTCGATCTGGTGGTGACCTCCGACCCGATCGACCTGCCGGGCATCACCTACGTCCCACTGTTCACCTACGAAGCCTTGCTGGCCGTTGCCAATCAACATCCCCTGGCGACCCGCCCCTACGTGCGCGCCGAAGACCTGGCGACCGAAACCCTGATCACCTATCCGGTGGAGCGTGATCGACTGGATATTTTCACGCGTTTTCTCGAGCCGGCCGACGTCGAGCCGGCGCAGGTTCGCACCTCGGAACTGACCGTGATGATGATGCAGCTGGTGGCCTCAGGGCGCGGCGTATGCAGCGTGCCCAACTGGGCGCTGCACGAATACAGCACGCGCGGCTACGTCACCGCCAAGCGCCTGGGTGAGAAAGGCCTGTTCGCCACGCTCTATGCCGGTATTCGCGCCGACATGCTCGACTCGCCCTTCATGCGCGATTTCCTGCTCACCGCCAAAGACACGTCCTTCTCCACGCTGGAAGGGGTCAGCGCGGCACCGAAAACCAAATGATCGCCGCTCAGCCTTGCCGATAGGGCAGCGCTTCACGCGCGCCCTCGGCATAGCGCAGAACGCCCAGGCGCTCCTGGGTCAGAAAGTCGCTCACTGCCGCGCGTAACCCCGGGTGAACCAGGTAATGCCAGGAGCGGGTAATGACCGGCTCGAAGCCGCGGATCAGCTTGTGCTCGCCTTGCGCGCCGGCGTCGAAACGCGACAGACCCGCCGCAATGGCCTGTTCGATACCCTGGTAGAAGCAGGTTTCGAAATGCAACCGGTCGAAGGCATCCTGACAGCCCCAATAGCGCCCGTAGAGCCCGTCTCCGCCGATCAGGCTGAATGCCATGGCCACCAGACGGCCGTTCTGCTCGGCCAACACAACGCGAATGGATCCTGGCATGCGCTCGGCCAGCAGGCTGAAGAACTCGCGCGTCAGGTAGGGCGCCTGGCCGCGCACATGGTAGGTGTTGGCATAGCAGGCGTAGACGAAGTCCCATTCCGTTTCGCTGAGCTGATGGCCTTCGCGCCAGTCAAACGTGATGCCCTGCCCCAGCACCTGCTCGCGCTCCTTGCGCAGTTGCTTGCGCTTGCGCGAGGTCAGGCCGTCGAGGAAATCCTGGAAATCGCGGTAGCCGCGGTTGTGCCAGTGAAACTGGCAGCCGATGCGCTCCAGCCACCCCTCGCGACCGCGCACCACCGCATCGGCATCCGCTTGGGTGAAATTGACGTGCAGCCCTGAATACCCCTGCTCCGCCAGCCCTTCGCAAAGCGCATCGAGCAACTGGCCCGCCGCCTCTCGGTCTCCCAGCAGGCGCGCGCCGGTCACCGGCGAAAATGGCACCGCGCAGAGCAGCTTGGGGTAGTACTCGATGCCGGCGCGGTGACAGGCATCGGCCCAGGACCAGTCGAACACGTATTCCCCGCTGGAGTGGGTCTTGCGGTACAGCGGCAACGCGGCGACGGCCTCGCCGGCTGCGTTTTCCAGCAGCTGATGCTGTGCACGCCAGCCCGTGCGACCACCGACGCTGCCGCTGTCTTCCAGAGCGGACAGGAAGGCGTGTCGAACGAAAGGCTGCGGATCATCGCCGAGCAAGGCGTCCCAGCGGGCGGGCTCGATCTCAGCGAGGCGAAAGAGGGTCTGAATAGGCATGGGCGCCAGTCTGGACTGTAACCCCGGCGAAAAAAAGCCCCGCCAAAGCGGGGCTCAAAAAAGCATCACGAGGGAGAAGAAACGTTAGAACACGTACTGCGCGCGGAACACCAGGCCATCGCCGTCGTCGTCGCCGTTGGCGTTCTCGGCGTTGTCGACCTTGGCTTTGACGTAGTAGCCGCTGAGCTTGACGTTCTCGTTGGCGTACCAGTTCACACCCAGGTTGTGCACCTTGCCTTCAACGTCGTTGGTGGCAACGAGGCCGACCGAGTCATCTTCAGCTTCGATATGGTCGTAGCGGTAGAAGACTTCCCAGGCACCGATCTGCTTGTTTTCCGGCTTGAGCTGGTCGAAGCGGCCGAGCTTGTAGCCACGTGCTTCGCCGGTGAGAGTGTAGGCGACCTGGGCGTAGTAACCCTTGGCCTCGACGTCTTCGTAGGCAGCGGAATCGGAATCCATCTCGCGGGTGATGTATTCACCCTGAACGGACAGCGGACCCATCGCCCAGGCAGCTTCCAGGCCGAACGCGGTGTCGTCGCCGTAAGAACCCGCCGGTGCGTTGTTCGCGCCACCGAGCAACAGGCGGTTGCCGTTGGTGCCGGCATCGTTACCACCGGCAGTGCTCACGCCGCGCATGCCCAGGCGGCTGCGGATACGGCCGTCGGTGGCCGTGTCGTCCAGGTTGCGCTGGGCGAAGTTGATGCCGAAGTGCAGGACGTTGCCGGCCTCGTGCATCGGCGCGAAGACAGCACGGGCGTTGACCTGCTTGACGCTTTCGCCGTCGACGTCGTTCTGATCCTTGGCATGCAGGCCCAGCGAGCCGTACAGGGAGTCGCCAGCCGTGCTGTTGACCTGGATGCCCAGCCCGTTCTGGTGGCCGTTGGCCCAGTCGACCAGGTCGTAGGCGGCGTTACGCTCCTGGGCAGTCACCCACTTGGAGCTGGTGGCTTTTTCCAGGCCGAAGTCGGGATCGAAACGACCCATCTTGATGTTCACCGGGTTGAAGCCCGAGTACTGAATGGATGCTTCGTCCCAGTAGCCGTCTTCGCTGCTGCCGGCGTTGTGGGCGAAGTCGTAGTTGAACTGGTATTTCCAGTCCTGGAAGGCTACGCCGCCGATTTCCAGGAATGCGCGACGGAAGTAGGCGGCGTCGGCGTTGTCGCCGTTCTGGGTGTAGAAGCCGTCGAAGGTGCTGTAGTCGGCTTGCAGACGTCCGCCGATCTTGAAGCTGAACTGCTTGTCCGTCGTGGCGACTTCCAGGCCACCTTTGGTCTTGACCACGATGTCAGCGCCGTCAGTCGTGACGGTGCCAGCGAAAGCCTGGGCGGAAACGGCCAGAGCGAGGGCGCTGGCGGCGAAACCGGCGAAGTGCTTACGGATCATCGAAAATTCCCCTTTTGGTTTAGCGTTGGAAAACACACAGCTCGTGGTTCTTTGTGCTGCCGGCATCTTGGCCAGCGCGTGTGTCAGCCAAGTGGCTATTCCATAAAGCTTTTATGACAAGGGGGACTTAGAACGAGATGCCTTATGCCCGTCTTACCCAGCTGGAAAAGTGGGATGACGCGGCGTGACGGCCAAAAAAAAAGGTGGGCCTCGGCCCACCCTCTTCTGGTCACGCGCTCGTATCAGCGCTTGCGCAGGATGACACTACCGATCGAATAGCCCGCACCAAAGGAGCTGAGCACGCCGAGGCTGCCCGCGGGGAGGTCGTCCTGGTGCTTGTGGAAGGCGATGACCGAGCCGGCCGAACTGGTGTTGGCGTAGGTGTCGAGAATCACCGGTGCTTCTTCCGGGCTGGCATCGCGGCCCAGCAGCTTGCGCACGATCAGGTGGTTCATGTTCAGGTTGGCCTGGTGCAGCCAGAAGCGCTTGACCGCGCTGACCTCGATGCCGTTTTGCTGCAGGTGCTCGCCAATCAGCTCAGCCACCATCGGGCAGACTTCTTTAAACACCTTGCGCCCTTCCTGGACGAACAGCTTGTCCGGGTTGGTCATGTATTCCTCTGCGGTGCGGTTGAGGAATCCGAAATTGTTGCGGATGTTGTTGGAGAACTCGGTTGCCAGCTTGGTGCTGACCACGTCCCACTGATACGGCGAGGTGGCCAGGTCGGCGCGCTCGACGATCACCGCGGTGCAGGCATCACCGAAGATGAAATGGCTGTCGCGGTCGCGGAAGTTCATGTGGCCGGTGCAAATCTCCGGATTGACCATCAGCACCGCACGCGCCTGTCCCAGTTGCACCGCGTTGGCGGCATTCTGGATGCCGAAGGTGGCCGAGGAGCAGGCGACGTTCATGTCGAAGCCGAAGCCCTTGATGCCCAGCGCGGCCTGCACTTCGATAGCGATAGCCGGGTAGGCACGCTGCAGGTTGGAACAGGCGACGATGACACCGTCGATATCGGCAGCTGTCTTGCCCGCCCGCTCCAGCGCCTGCTCGGCGGCCTTGACCGACATTTCGCAGAGGATCGACCAGTCGTCATTGCTGCGCTCGGGAATGCGCGGAACCATGCGATCCGGATCGAGAATGCCGGCTTTGTCAGTGACGAAACGGCTCTTGATACCCGACGCCTTCTCGATGAAGGCGGAGCTCGACTCCGGCACCGGCTGAACGTCGCCCGCCTCGATCGCCGCGGCATGCTCGTCATTGAAACGACGGGCATAGGTATTGAATGACTCGACCAACTCGTCGTTGGAAATGCTGTTGGCAGGTGTATACAGGCCGGTACCGCTGATGACGACGTTATGCACGGTCGTTCCTCTTGAATATTGGCTGATCATTCTCTGCGCCGGAACAAAGCGAGGCGGGATCACGCCATTCGCCCTCGTTCATGCCGCGTTGGTTTTATATGGCGGCTATTGTGCACGAAAACCGGAGAGAAACCGCAGCTGCGCATTGAAATGTGGACAAAACGCTCACCGGGCAGCCTTCGCGGCGAGCCGGCAGAATCGTTGTATGCCGGACAGTGCCATCCCCGCTCCGCAGCCCCGGGCGGCTTTCGGTTATCCTTGCAGGCCCAACACGCCAGGACCGCCCGATGAAAGACCCACTCGCCGAACTGATCCGCCTGATCAGCTCAGGCTGCATGAGCGACGACGAAATCAGTCGTCTGGCAGACGAAGCGGCCCAGGCCTACGCCGATCCTCAGGGCTTCCTGCAGGCCAATCCGGACATCATCTATGACGACGACTTCCCCATCCCGCTGGGCGAATGGATGGTCGTCGGCAGCCTGCCCGACACCGTACTGTTCCAGGCTGATGACTACCAGACCCTGTTCGAGCAGATCGTCGGCTCGTTCGGCCCGCAGGTGGATTTCGTCCTCAAACCCAAGCAGCTGGCGAAGACCGAGCCACTGAAGGCGCTTAACCGCATCCAGACCCAACTCAGCAGCCTCTATCCCGAAAAAGGCGGCTACGTGCTGGTGGATTTCAGCGAGCCGCTCGATGACGAATTGCAGGCCGTGCTCGTCTATACCTGCGACCTCGAGCGGGTCATGGCGCTGGCGGTGGAGGTCGGCATCTATGCCGCTCCGGCGCTGGCGACGCTACAGGCCGAAAGCCAGGCCTGAAATCAGCGACGACGCAACGGTTCGAGCAGTGGCGACAGGCCGTTGTGATCGATTTCCTGCATCAGGGCCAGCAACTGGCCGATCTCGCCGGGCGGGAACCCGACCCGGGCGAACCAGTTCAGATAGTTGCCGGGCAGATCGGCGATCAACCGGCCCTTGTATTTGCCGTAGGGCATCGTCTGAGTCACCAGGCGTTCGAGGTCTTCGGGCTTCATCGCAACGAACCGATAGCGGGCGAGGCGCAGATACTGCCATAGCGTGCAGGGTCATTCCATTTCGCACCTTGGCGCTGGCTATCGGTCGGATAGATGCGTCATAGCCAGAGCGCCGCGCTCGCGTGGGCGCGCTGACGGCGCTCTGCCAACCCCGAAACCGAGGATCAGAGATGACGGACCCCGCCAGCCCCAAACCCGCACTGGACGACGCCGCACTGGCGTTCGCCGAGCAGGTATTCGACTGCACCCGCAAGGGCGACGCCGCGCGCCTGGCCGATCTGCTCCGACGCGGTCTGCCGGCCAATATTCGCAACCACAACGGTGACAGCCTGCTCATGCTCGCCAGCTATCACGGCCACCTCGAAGCCTCGCGGGTATTGGTGGAACATGGCGCCGACCCGCAGCTGTACAACGACAAGGGCCAGAGCCCGCTGGCCGGTGCAGCGTTCAAGGGCGACCTGGACATGACGCGCCTGCTGCTCGATCACGGCGCCGACGTCGAAAGCGCCTCGCCCGACGGCAAGACAGCACTGATGATGGCGGCCATGTTCGACCGTAGCGCCATCGTCGAGCTGTTACTCGAGCGCGGCGCCGACCCTGCCCGTGCCGACAGCCATGGCGCCACGCCGCTGAGCGCTGCCCAGACCATGGGCGCTCAGCACACGCCACGATTGATCGCCGATGCCCTGGCTGCGCGCAACTGAGAGAGACTGCCAGGAGGCAGGGTGGCCGTCGCCCATCCGTACCCAACCCTGAACACCCACCGCGGCACACCGCGCCGGTAATACGACACGTCGTTTCAGACCATTCCGAGACCTTCATGACCCACGCAAGCAGCAAACCGACCTTATCGCCCGGTGCCATCCTCCTGATCGAACTGGCACTGGCCATGGGCGGCTTCGCCATCGGCACCGGCGAATTCGCCATCATGGGCCTGATGCCCAACGTCGCGCAGGGCCTGGGCATCAGCGAGCCGCAGGTCGGCCATGTCATCAGCACCTACGCCCTGGGCGTGGTGGTCGGCGCCCCGCTGCTGGCGATCCTCGGTTCGCGCCTGTTTCGCCGCCACCTGCTGCTGTTGCTCATGAGCTTTTTCGCGCTCGGCAACTTCGCCAGCGCCATGGCGCCGGATTATCACACCCTGATGGTGTTTCGCTTCATCGCCGGCCTGCCCCATGGGGCGTACTTCGGCGTCGCCATGCTGGTGGCCGCGTCGATGGTGCCGGCGGACCAACGCGCCAAGGCGGTCAGTCGGGTGCTGGCCGGCCTGACCATCGCCATGCTGATCGGCAACCCCATCGCGACCTGGCTGGGACAGTGGCTGAGCTGGCGCTGGGCCTTTGGCCTGGTGGGGCTGATTGCGTTGTTGACGGTATTGCTGGTGGCGATCTTCCTGCCGCTCGATCGCAACGAACCGCGCAACAATCCAATGCGCGAGCTGCGCGACTTCAACCGCAAACCGGTGTGGTTGGCGCTGGCCATCAGCTCGATCGGATTTGCCGGCATGTTCTGCGTTTTCAGCTACCTGGCGCCGACGCTGCTGGAGGCCACCGGTGTCGGCGAAGGCTGGATACCGGTGGGGTTGGCGGCTTTCGGCCTGGGCGGCATCGTCGGCAACCTGTTTGGCGGCTGGCTGTTCGACAAGCTGCGCTTCAAGGCCATCGCCTGGCTGTTGCTCTGGAGCATCTGCGTGCTGCTGGTGTTCCCGTTCGCCGCGCATTCCCTCTGGACGATCCTCCCGGCGGCCTTCGCGGTAGGCACCATGGTTTCGCTGTCGCCGGCCCTGCAAACGCACCTGATGGACGTCGCCGCCGACGCGCAGACCCTGGCGGCCGCCTCCAACCATTCGGCATTCAACGTCGCCAACGCGCTCGGTCCCTGGCTCGGCGGCCTGGCGATCAGCGCGGGGCTGGGCTGGACCTCCACCGGCTATATCGGCGCCGCGACCGGTGCGGTCGGCTTGCTGGTGTTCTGGTGGGCCTGGACGTCCCACGACGGACGCGAAGCAACCACAGGCGCCGCCACCGCCTGCGATTGAGCGGACCCGCCAGGCCAGCTGCCGTTACTCCAGGGCGTATTCGAAAGTGCTGACCACGCGCAGGCGCTTGCCGGGCGTACGGCCGGTGTCCATGTCGCTGCCGTCGTCGTCGAGGACCCGAATCACGCCCTGGTTGGCGGTCTTCAGCTCGCCCAGGCGTGCACCGGCATCCTCGGCGAATTTACTCGCCTGCTCGCGCGCGTTGCGCGTGGCGTCTTCCAGCAGGGCCGGCTTGAGATCGTTGAAGCCGCGCAGCTGATAGCGCGGCCCGCTGACGCCATTCTGTTCGGTATCCAGCTGGATGCCGGCCTGGATCAGCGGGTCGACGCCGTTGGCCGCTTTGCCGACCGCCTCGATCCGCGCCGACTTCACCACCACCTGGCCGCTGCCGTTGAAGCGCAGGGCGATTTCCTGCGGTGCCCATTCCCTGGCCAGCAGGTCCTGTACCTGCAGCGGACGGACTTCGATCTCGTCATCGCTAAAGCCCTGCCCATGCAGAAATGCCACGACGTCGCGGCGGTCCTTGGAGAGCTGCTGCTGCACACTGGCGAAATCATTGCCTGCGCGGCGGAAACCCAGCGTCCAGACCGCGAAATCAGTCTGCACGTCGCGCTCGGCCAGGCCTTTGACCGTTACCGAGCGATCCGCCATGCGAAAACGCTCCACGCCCTGCCCCACCGACCAACCGGCGAAGGCCACCGAAACCGCGATCAATACGGCGGGTAACAAACCGATGCGCGCTGTGGTCACGTTGATGCTCCTCGGAAGAAAGAAAGGCCGATGCTACTCGACAATCCGGACCGCTAACAAAGCTGGTCATTGCGCCGGCTCTCCACCGCATCGAGCCGTGGAGCGAGCGTACCGTGCCCTCCTCAATAAGCGCTGCGTCACGCGGCAGCGAAAAAACCACTCAGCTGAATGCTGAACGCAGCTCAGCCAACCACACATGCCGTCGACTCGACGGCTGCGGTGGCCCAGGGATTGCGACCCTCGCCTATCCACGTCAGCGTTGCCTGCCAGAAGCCCTGCCGGTGGCGCACGTGAAAGAGATCGAAGTGCCCGACACGCTCCAGCCCCCACTCGGCGGGGCTCAGCCGCACATGCTCGCAACGACTGTTGCGGTAATAGCTCAGCCCGCGCTCGATGGCCGGCAGCGTGCCGTATTCGTCATCGGTCATGCTCACCGCCAGGATCGGTGCGCGGACCGCGGCAAAGCGCTGTAAGATCCGCTCGCGTTCAGGGTGGGGGTAGCTGTGTTCCAGCTTCGCGCGGCGAAACGCCCACTCCCGCGCGACGCCGGCTGGCAGGTCTTCCAGCCAGCCAAGACGGCGGCCGGGAAAATAGCCGTACAGCGCCGTCACGCTCGGCATGAACAGGTGCCATTTGACGAACATCCGCCAGCGGTGCGCGGCCGCGTAATCGCGCCAGTAGGCGTATTGCGCGCCGACGCTGAGAAAGCGGTCGACCTCGGTGGCCGCGCTGGCGAAACCCGGCAGGAAGCCGCCGATGCTGTGCCCGACCGCCACCAACAGGCCGTCCGGGTCGCGCGCGCGCATCCAGCGCACGGCGGCATCGAAGTCATAGTCGCCCCAGTCGCACCAGCGCATGCGAAAGCCGCGCAGGCTGGCTGGCCGCGACCCGCCGATGCCGCGGTAGTCGTAGGTCAGCACGGCATACCCCTGCTCGCGCAGAAAGCCGGCGTATCGCGCGTAATAACGGGCCAGGACACCGGTGGCACTGCTGACGATCACCGAGCCGCGCGCCTGGCCGGCGGGTAGCCAGAGCTGCGCCTCGAGTCGATAGCCATCGCGGCAGTGCAGGACAATAGGCTGGGACATGGACGGTTGCCGGTTCGTGGGGTCGTTCACCACCATGCCCGCTGCCCTGGTTTTTTGCCAGCGCCACGCGCGCGGAAATCAGCCAAGGCCCGCATTCACCGTGCAACGCTTCCACGGCCGTCATGGCCTCAGGCGTGAACAGCGAACCCGCCGCTGGCCCGAAGGTCCATCGTCAGGCTACTGTGACTACGCGGCGGTGCCCTGCCCACCCAAGCCCTGCTTCCACCCACCGCCCCGCCCGGCCTTCCCGGCCGATCGCGGCGCGGCTGTCTTTCGGAGTGATTCATGCAAAGCGATCAGCTGATCGTATTCGCCGTGCTGGCCGCGACGCTGGGTTTGTTCGTCTGGAATCGATGGCGCTACGACATCGTCGCCCTCGCGGCCCTGCTGGTCGTCGTCCTGGTTGGCATCGTGCCGCCGGAGAAGGCCTTCATGGGGCTCGGCCACCCGGCCGTGATCACCGTGGCGGCGGTTTTGGTGGTCAGCCGCGGGTTGCTCAACAGCGGCGTGGTGGACTCGCTGGCACGCCACCTGACCAAAGTGGGCGACCGCCCCTGGGCCCAGGTGCTGCTGCTTTCCGGCATCGTCGCGTTGTGTTCGGGCTTCATGAACAACGTCGGCGCACTGGCGCTGTTCATGCCGGTCGCGATCTGGATGTCGCGCCAGAGCGGCCGTTCGCCTTCGTATCTGCTGATGCCGCTGGCCTTCGGCTCGCTGCTCGGTGGCACCCTGACCCTGATCGGCACACCACCGAACATCATCATCGCCGGCTACCGGCGCGAACTCGGCGACACACCGTTTCGCATGTTCGATTTCCTACCGGTAGGCCTGGCGATCACCGTCGCCGGCCTGCTGCTGATTGTCCTGCTCTGGCGCCTGATACCACGCCGGGATAACCCGGGCGGCGATCAGGAGTTGTTCGAGATCAGCGCCTACCTGACCGAGCTGAAGGTACCGGACGACAGCAAGTACGCCGGCCGCACCCTGCACGACCTGATCATCGCCGGCGGCGACGACGCGGAAGTGGTGGTCATCGCCCTGGTGCGCGGCGGTCACTATCAGCCGATGCCTTCGACCTATGAAGTGCTGCATCGCGACGACGTGCTGCTGGTCGAAGCCGACTCCGACAGCCTCAAGCGCTTTCTCGACAAGACCCACCTGACCCTGGCGCCCGAAGCCGACCGCAAGGCCCAGGAGAAAGCCGAGCAGGACAAGCAGGCGGACACCCGCGGCACGTCGGACAAGCAGCACGCGGCAGGCGAATCCGGCGGCGACCGTCAGGGTGAGCGCGCGCTGGTCGAGGCCATCGTCACGCCGAGCTCACCGCTGGTGGGCACCACCGCGACCGGTCTGGCGCTGCGCGAGCGCCATGGTGTGAACGTGCTGGCCGTGGCCCGTCAGGGCCAGCGGTTGCGCCAGCGGCTGGGCAACATCCGCTACGCCGCAGGCGACATTCTGCTGCTGCAAGCACGCGAGGAGCAGCTGCAATCTAGATTGAACAGTCTTGGTTGCCTGCCGTTGGCCTCGCGCGGTCTGCGCATCACCGCGCCGCGCCAGGTATGGCTGGCCAGCGGTATCTTCGCCACCGCGCTGGCGCTCATCGCGCTGGGCGTGGTTCCGGCGGCGATCGCGCTGGTGGGAGCCGCGCTGGCGATGGTACTGGCCGGCCTGGTGCCCACTGGCGAAATCTACAAGAGCATCGACATGTCGGTCATCGTCCTGATCGCCGCCATGCTGCCGATCGGCGAAGCGCTGGAAACCACCGGTGGCTCGCGCCTGATCGCCGACGCCCTGCTGAATATCGGCCAGGCGGCGCCGCCGGCAGCGACGGTGGCGATACTCATGGCCGGGGTCATGCTGCTGTCCAATGTGGTCAACAACGCGGCCGCTGCGGTGCTCGCAGCGCCCGTGGCCATCAGCCTGTCACGCGGTATGGAGGCATCTGCCGATCCGCTGCTGATGGCGGTGGCCATCGGCGCGTCCTGCGCGTTCCTGACCCCGATCGGCCATCAGTCGAACACGCTGGTGATGGCACCGGGCGGCTACCGCTTCGGCGACTACTGGCGCCTGGGACTGCCGCTCTCGATCCTGGTGGTGTTGGTGGCCGTGCCGGCCATTCTGTGGGTCTGGCCGCTGTAGCGATTGCGCCGAGGCGCCACGGATCAGTCTGACGGGCCGGCGCCGTTATTGGGCATCCAGCTGCTGGATATCGAAGCCGATGCGGTTGTCGCTGCTGATACGAAACTGCAGCGTTTCGCCCGGCTCGACCCGCGCGGCCCGCTCACGCAGCAGGCTGCCCTTGCCGCACAGGGTGTCGTCTTCCGGGTCGGATTCGATGCTGACGATGCGCAGCCCGGCTGGCACCTGCAAGCGCACCTGCTCGCCGACATGGATGCGCGCGGCCAGCTGACGATCAACCATGACCGCCACGTAGCAGCCACCGCCGCGCATCCCGAAGTCACGGGTCACCACCAACTCGCCGCCGTTGGCCACGGGCGTTTGATAGCCACGCAACCGTTCCTCGGGCACCGGCTTGATATCCGCTGGATCGGCCTGCCAGGACGAGCAACCGGTCAGGGCCAGCAGGGTGACGAGGACAAACGTGGGGCGCATACGGATTCTCCGATCGATCAGCGAAACGGTGATGGTAGGCCAGGTTCGCATGCCGTGCCGACCGCCCATGACTGCGCTAGCGAGTCGAAATCGGATGGCTGCTGCCCGGATACGGCCGTTCCTCTTCGAGATTGCCATGGCGACCATAGACCTCCACCGAGGCGGTCTTGCCGGCCATGAAGCGATCAAGGCCCGTGTACATCTCGTCCTTGGTCAGGGTACGCAGCACCGTTTCCCCGGATTGCTGATCGGTCAGCTCCCAGCCCGACGGGGTCGGGTTGACGTGATACTTGTCCATGCGAGCTCCTGCGATCAGGCCGGTTGGCGCCGTCTCGCGTGTTGAGGTCTGTTTGGCATGACGGCCATCGAGCGGCGCGCAACGCCGTTTGGCTCAATGGCGGTCGTCCTCGCCATCGATTTCGGCGTCATCGAAGTCCGGGTCTTCACCCGGCTCTTTTTCGCCGGCATCGGTCATGGTGATGTCCGGCTGTTCGTCGTCGGTCGTGTCTCGCCCGCGCGGGGCTTCGGGGGTCGGGGTCATGGCAGGCTCGCTTCTGTGGGGTGTCAGACAATTGGAACCGCTCTAGCCCCGCGGCGTTCGTTGCCTCGCTTGCCGGCGGTCCGATCGCGGCCAGGCGACAGCCAAGCGCGCACGTTGCGATTGCAGCGGCAACAGGACTCCACCACACTGCCGCCCAACCAACCTGCACCGGAGCTGCCCAATGCCTGCCAATCAACAATCTTCGCGCGAGACGATCCTGGCTCACCCCGATGCGCTGGAGTGCACCATCTACCGCGCCCATGAAACCGATCCGGACGGCGAGGAGCGCGACATGGGCGATGCCCGCGTCGTCATTACCGGCCCGTTCGAAGCGCCGCAGGAATGGAACGCCAAGGAGCGCGCCGACTATTTCGACGGCATGCCGGAAGACGCCTTCTTCACCGCGCTGTTCGCCAGCGAGGCCGGCGCCGACTCCAAGGGCTATTTCACCGTCGAGGCGGACGACTACGCCGCGGTGACCGAGCCGGACGGCACCATCGCCATGTTCTATGTCTGCGAGCGTCTCGAAGACGGCACCTATGTGCTGTTGCGCGAAGAAGACGACGCCGAAGACTGAGCCTGCACCACCCGCGGTCGAACCCGCACCGCCTGCGACGGGTCTGCTGTACAGGCAGGCCCGTTATCCTCACGACCGCTGCCGCTTCCACCCGCCACGCCAAGAGGAATCGCATGAGCCCTCTGCAACGCTACTGGCAATCTCCGGTCACCCGCATGAAGCTGGTGGCCGGGCTTCTTCTGCTCCTCGCTGCCCTGCTCTACATCGTCGCCACCGCGATGGAGCCGCGCCATCCGGCCTGGGGTTATCTCGCCTCTTTCGCCGAAGCCGCCATGGTTGGCGCGATTGCCGACTGGTTCGCCGTTACCGCACTGTTCCGCCACCCGCTCGGCCTGCCGATCCCGCACACGGCGATCATCCCGCGTAGCAAGGCGCGCATCGGGCGCAACCTCTCGACATTCATCACCACCCATTTCCTCTCCACGCCGCTGGTGCTGGCCAAGCTCGAGGCGCTGGACATTGGCGGGCGCCTGGCCAAGTGGCTGCAGCATCCGGCCAATGCCGAAGCCGTCGGCCGCCAGCTCACCGGCATGGCGCGCTTCGGCGTCGATTCGCTGCGCGACGAGCGGGTGCAAGGCTTCGTCCGCGCGAAACTGCTCGACCGCGCCCGCAAGGTCGACCTTGCGCCGGTTTGCGGCCAGGTGCTGGAAATGCTCACCCGCCAGGGCAAGCACCAGGCGATGCTCGACGAGGGGCTGATCAAGCTCGATGCGCTGCTGCAGGACGACGACACCCGCGCGCTGGTGGCCGATGCCATCACCGCCGAGGTGCGCACCCTGCGCTATCTGGGGCTGGGAAAGGCGGTCGGCGGCTGGTCGGCGAA
Organism: Stutzerimonas stutzeri; assembly: GCF_019090095.1. Lineage (NCBI taxonomy): Bacteria > Pseudomonadati > Pseudomonadota > Gammaproteobacteria > Pseudomonadales > Pseudomonadaceae > Stutzerimonas > Stutzerimonas stutzeri. The sequence goes on from NZ_JAGQFP010000001.1 coordinate 1,669,904, forward strand.
CAAGTTTGTCGACGGCGTTTCAGCGGTGATCGCCGAGGTGGCCAACGACCCGGAGCACCCGCTGCGTGAACGCTTCGATGAGCATGTCGCCGAGTACATCGAACGCCTCAAGCATGACCCGGCCTATCGGCTGGAAATCGAGCGCATCGTCGCCCAGCTGCTCGAACACCCGGCCACCACCGACTACCTGCAAACCCTCTGGCAGGAACTGACCACCTGGCTTCAGACCGACTTGGACAGCCCCGACTCACGCATCGGCAGACGCATCGTGAGACTGACCCAGGGGCTCGGCGACTCCCTCGGTGCCGACACCTCCATGCGCACCTGGATCAACGAACAGCTGACTGCCGCGGCGCCCGGCATGCTCGAGCGCTATCGCGGGCAGATCGGCAAATACATCGCCCAGCGCGTAGAGAACTGGGAGAGCCGCGAGCTGGTCGAGCAGATGGAACAGAGCGTGGGCAAGGACCTGCAATACATCCGCATCAACGGCACGCTGGTCGGCGGACTGGTCGGGCTGGTGCTCCACGCGCTGACGCAGCTGGCCATCGGTTAGATGCAGCCAGCTTGCCAGACCCTGTGGGAGCGGTCTTGACCGCGAAAAAAGGCTGTTCAGGCGTGCAGTATCCGTGATGATCGCCGCTCTTTTCTCTGATAAGTCTGTGTCGCGGGCGAAGCCTAGTCAGCGGTGCGCAAGCCGCTGAGCCGCGCCCAATCGCGGTCGAGACCGCTCCCACAGGCTTGGGCTTGGCTCGCGCTTTAGGGTGGCTTATCACCGGCTAAACGCCGAGCAAGCGCAGCGTTTCGCTGATATGGCTGGCGCTGGCATCGCCGGTCAGCGGCCGGTCCCAGCGCAGCGTTGCCGGCCGGCCGGCGAGGTACCAGAGGCGGTTGGCCAACTGATCGGCGTCGCGGGCATCGTGGGTGACGCAGATCATCGCCATATACGGCTGTGCATCCAGCAGCCGGACAATCAACTCGCGCAGCTCGGCAGCACGGTCGGGATCCAGCGAAGCGAAGGGCTCATCGAGTAGCAGCAGATCCGGCCGAATGGCCAGGCTGCGCGCCAGAGCCGCGCGCCGGGCCATGCCCAGTGACAGTTGATCGGGCAGGCGCTCCGCGGCGTCGCCCAGCCCGACCTCGTTCAACAGTCGCTCGATGTCGGCGGCAGCGGCACCGACCATGGCCAGGTTCTGCCGCACCGTACGCCAGGGCAACAGGCGGTGTTCCTGAAACAGATAGCCGACCCGCGGGGGCGAACCCGCCGCGACGCGTGGCTTCAATCGCGGATCGAGCCCGGCGATGGCATTGAGCAGGGTCGTCTTGCCGACACCCGAGGGGCCCAGCAGGCAGATGCGGTCGCCGGCCCGCACCTGAACATCGATAGTGCCCAGCACCGGATGCCCCACAGAGGCACCCTCGACGCGTAGCTCAAGCATGCCGCACGCCGACGTTGCGCCACCCCGTGGCGCGCCGTTCCAGCGGTTGCAGCACGGTCAGTTCGATCAACTGCACCACGGCGATGAACGCCAGGCTGTAGGCCAGGATGCTCGCCACATCGAACACCTGAAACGCCATGTGCAGCTGAAATCCGATACCGTCGGAGCGCCCCAGCAACTCGACCACCAGGACGATCTTCCAGATCAGCGCCAGGCCGCCGCGGGTCGCCGCTATCAGATAGGGGAACAGCTGCGGCAGCCAGACGTCCACGACCCGCTGTCGGCGGCTGAAGCCATACACCAGGGCCATCTGTTCGAGCTTGGGCTCCAGGCTGCGCGCGCCTTCGCGCAGCGTGACCGCGACGTTGGGTACCTTGTTGACCACCACCGCCAGCACCGCCGCCGCCTCCACCAGGCCGAACCAGACGTAGAGCAGGATGATGGTCACCAGCGCCGGCAGGTTGAGAAACAGCACCAGCAGCGGATCGAGCACGGCGTTGGCGGTCCGCGAACGGCCCATCCAGACGCCCAGAAGCGTGCCGAGCGCCATGGCCAGGCTGAAGCTGATCACCACCCGGCGCAGCGTCACCAGCAGGTGATGGGGCAACTCGCCGCTCTCCACGGCCAGCCAGAAGCTGTGCAACACGGCCGCCGGCGTTGGCAACAGCGGCGCGTCGACCAGCAGCGCCGCGACGCTCCAGATGGCCACGAGTATCGGTAGCGCCAACCAGCAGGCCCAGCGGGAACTGTTCACGGCTCGCTCTGGAACAGCGCGGCGGGCATCACCGCTGCACGCTCGGCGCCGCTGAGGACCAGCAGCCGCTGCAGCGCCTCGATGCGGGTTTGGTCCAGTGGCTGGGGAATACCTTCAATGAAGCTGTCGCGCAGCGCGGCGAATACCGCGTCGCTGTCCGCGCGCATCAGTGGTCGGATGGCGTGCCACTGCGCGGGCTCGGCGGCCAGCTGGCGCTTGCTCTGGCGCAGCGCCCGAGCAAAACCCTGGAGCAGGTCCGGATGTTCACGGGCCCAGCCATCGGCGAACAGGTAGCCGAGAATCGGCAGGTCGGGGTCGAGATCGAGCGAGCGGGCCAGGTCGGCCAGGCGAAACGCGCTGCGCACCCCGCCTTCACCACGCATGCGTGCCGAGAAGTGCCAGAACGTCAGCAAGGCATCCAGCTGGCCGCGGCGCAGCGCCTGGCCGAGCAAGGGTGGCGCGGCGTATTGCACGGACGCCTCGCGCGCCAGCTCGATTCCCTGCGCCACGGCGGCCCGCTGCAACAGCAGCCAGCCGAGCCCATCCGGGCCGCCGGCCACGCCGATGCGCTTGCCGCGCAGGTCCGCCAGGGTGCGGATGTCGCTGTCGGCGCCAACCAGCACTTCACCGATCTGCGAGGAAAACGGCAGGTAGCGGTAGGCGGTTCCGGCTTCGTAGCGCTGCTGCACCCAGAGCAGATCGCTCACCGCGCCGTCGACGCTGCCACTGCTGAGCGCCAGACGCGAGGCCGGCAGATCGGCCACCAGGCGCACCCGGAGGTCGAAGCCATTGGCCTTGTCCAGCCCGTGACGCTTGAGGTGGTCCAGCTCCCAGTGCGGCGTACCGAACTGCAACACGCTGAGCGTCAGCACCGGCAGCGCACCGCCCTCGTCTTCGGCCAGCGCCGGCAGCGCGACCAACCCCAGCAGCGCCAGGCAGACCAGGCCAACGACCGTGCGATACACACGGGCAGGCAAGCGGACGAGATGCAGCAGAGCAGGCTTCATGACCGCAGGGTACGAAGCGGCCAGCGCCCCACGAATAGTACTTTGGTGCCCCTTCTCTGCTGCGTTGGTCGCGCCTGGAGGCCAAGCGCGATGCGGTTAGACGCCCAAGCGGGCAATCGCCTCCACCAGGCGCGCCTGGAGCTTTTCCAGTTCGGCCGGCTCGGCCTTGTGCGCCGCATGAATACCCAATCCCTCACCGGCATAGCGCGGGACGATGTGCACGTGGATGTGAAACACCGTCTGCCCCGCCGGGGCACCGTTGAACTGGGCGATCTGCACGCCGTCGGGTTGCAACTCGTCGGCGATCACCCGGGTGAGCTTCTGCACCACCGTCATCACCTTGCACAACGCCTCGGTATCCACGTCGAGGAGATTGCAGGCGGCAGAGCGCTTCGGAATCACCAGGGCATGGCCATACGACTGCGGGAACAGGTCGAGAAAGGCGAGTACGTCGTCATCTTCGTAGAGCCTGTAGCAAGGCGCATCGCCGCGAATGATCTGGGCGAAGATGTTTTGCGGATCGTAGGCAGTGGTCAGGGACACGTGGAGCGCTCCGTGGCAGGGTGGGAGCACGAACCATAGCCGGCGCCGCGGCGCCGGGCCAGACCTATCCGGCTCCGGAACGACCCGATTCGCGGCGGCACCGGAACGATGCCGGACGGCGAGCGCTCTCAACTTCACATCCACACGAACCGAGGTTGCTTCCATGCGCGTCCATCGTTCCCCGCTCGCCGCTGCCGTCGCCCTGTGCTTGTTCTCGCTGGGCAGCCAGGCGGCCGATTTCAAGCCTGACCAATTGCTCAAGCAGGCCGAAGCCGAGCAGAAGCCTTACCTGGAAACCGTCAAAACGCTGGTGTCCGTCGACACCGGCACAGGCCTGGAGAAGGGTCTGGCGTCGGTCAGCCAGATGCTGGTCAAGCGTCTCGAAGCCCTGGGCGCGCAGGTTACCACCACCCCCGCGACGCCATCGGCAGGCGACAACATCGTCGGCACCTTCAAGGGCAAGGGGAGCAAGGACTTCCTGCTGATGGTGCACTACGACACGGTCTTCGGCGAAGGCACCGCCTCGAAGCGTCCGTTTCGGGTGGACGAGCAGCGCGCCTATGGTCCCGGCGTTGCCGACGCAAAGGGCGGCGTGGCGATGATTCTGCACGCGCTGGAGCTGCTCAAGCGCGAGGGCTTCGACGACTACGGCAGCATCACGGTGCTGTTCAACCCGGACGAGGAAATGGGCTCGTCCGGCTCGAAGAAGATCATCGCCGAGCTGGCGCGCAAGCAAGACTATGTCTTCTCCTACGAGCCGCCAGACAAGGATGCGGTGACCACCGCCACCAACGGCATCAACGCGGTGATGCTCGAGGTGAAGGGCAAGTCCTCACATGCCGGCTCGGCGCCGGAAGAAGGCCGCAACGCCGTCATGGAGCTGGCTCACCAACTGGTACAGCTGCGCGACCTGGGTGATCCGAGCAAGGGCACCACGGTCAACTGGACCATGATCGAGGGCGGCGAGAAGCGCAACATCATTCCTGCCAGCGCCAAGGCGGAGGCGGACATGCGTTACTCCGACCTCAGCGAATACGACCGGGTGCTGGCCGATGCCAAGCGCATCATTCAAAAGCAACTGGTCGACGACACCACGGTGGAGGTGCGAATCGACAAAGGGCGCCCGCCGTTGGCGAAGAATCCCGGCTCCGAAGCCTTGGCCGAGACGGCGCAGAAACTCTATGGCGAGATCGGCAAGGATATCGAGCCCATCGCCATGCGCTTCGGCACCGATGCCGGTTACGCCTACGTCCCCGACAGCGCCACGCCAGCGGTGCTGGAGACCATGGGCGTGGTCGGCGCCGGCCTGCATTCGGACGATGAATACCTGGAGCTCGACAGCATCGCGCCGCGCCTGTACCTGACCGTGGCGATGATCAAGGCCCTGTCCGCTGCCCAATAGCACGCCAGCGAAGGCATCCGGCGGGGGGCGACGGAGACGGCACCTCGCCGGAGCGATGACCACAGCGCCGCGCACCCGCTATCCTCACCCTCTGGTTCATCTTGCGGAGACGCCCATGCACGACCTGTCCAAGTTCCCCATCACCCAGAAATGGCCAGCCAGCTACCCGGATCGGCTGCAGCTGTATTCGCTGCCCACCCCCAACGGGGTGAAGGTATCGATCATGCTGGAGGAGACCGGCCTGCCCTACGAGGCCCATCTGGTGAATTTCGAAAGCAATGACCAGCTCTCCGAAGAATTCCTCTCACTGAACCCGAACAACAAGATTCCCGCCATTCTCGACCCCGACGGCCCGGGCGGCGAGCCGCTGGCGCTCTTCGAGTCGGGGGCGATTCTGCTGTATCTGGCCGACAAGACCGGCCAGTTCATGCCCGAGAACACTGCGGCGCGCTATGAAACGATCCAGTGGCTGATGTTCCAGATGGGTGGCATCGGGCCAATGTTCGGCCAACTGGGTTTCTTCAATAAGTTTGCCGGCAAGGACTACGAGGACAAACGCCCACGCGATCGTTACGTCGCGGAAAGCCAGCGCCTGCTGGGCGTGCTGGACAAGCGTCTGGAAGGCCGCGAATGGATCATGGGCGGGCGCTACAGCATCGCTGATATCGCCACCTTCCCGTGGGTGCGCAACCTGGTGGGCTTCTACGAGGCACGTGATCTGGTGGAGTTCGAGCGCTTCGTCAACGTGCAGCGGGCACTCGACGCCTTCGTCGCGCGGCCGGCGGTGGCCAAGGGATTGAATATTCCACCACGCGGTTGATGCCGAGTCTGGTTTCGTCGGGGTCGGGGTCGGCCCGAAACGCAGTCGCCTGGCCGCGATCAATCATCGAACCTGACGGCAGGGCAGGCACAGCGCCCCTGCCCTGCTCTGCCGGCGCAGAGCGCGATTCACGCCGTGCCGGCACCTGCCCGAGCAAATCCGGCAAACAGCCTGGCCGGCTCCGTACAAAACGGCCGCACTCAGAAAAAAATTCCAGCGCCTGTCGATTGCATCGGCTGCGAATCGACCATTGAACAGAGCCAGCGGACTGCTGCATGCCCGACTAGGCTGTTATCCGTTCGATGAAGGAGCCAGACGATGCGATTCATAGTGATGATCAAGGCCAACGCGCAGACCGAAGCGGGCGAGATGCCCAGCGAGGAAGTGCTCGCGGCCATGGGCCAGTACAACGAAGAACTGGTGAATGCCGGCGTCATGCTCGGTGGCGAAGGGTTGCACCCCAGCAGCCGCGGCGCGCGGGTGCGCTTCAGCCAAGGGCGGACATCGGTGGTCGATGGTCCCTTTGCCGAGACCCGCGAATTGATCGCCGGCTACTGGATATTCCAGACCGACTCGCTGCAGCAGACCATCGACTGGGTGAAGCGCTGCCCGGCGTCGGCTATCGGCGACTCGGAGATCGAGATCCGCCAGATCTTCGAAGCCGAGGACTTCGGCGCGGAGTTCACCCCCGAACTGCGCGAGCAGGAAGAACGCCTGCGCGAACGACTCGCCCACTAACCCGAACAGGAGACGCGACATGAAGATAACCCCCTACCTGACGTTCGACGGCCACGCTCGCGAGGCCTTCACGCTCTATCAGAACGTGCTGGGCGGTACGCTGGAAATGATGACCTTCGCCCAGGCGCCTGAAGCGGAGCACTTTCCCGCCGAGCACCGTGAGCGAATCATGCATGTGTGCCTGAATCTGGGCGACTACCAGCTGATGGCCTCCGACACCATGCCTGGCGACACCTGCGGCGCCGGCCCCTACGAGGGCATCAAAGGTTGCTCGATCTCGCTGCATCCGGCCAGTATCGCCGAGTCCGAGCGGCTGTTTGCGGGCTTATCCGAGGGCGGACAGGTGGTGATGCCGCTGGACAAGACCTTCTGGGCCGAACGTTTCGGCATGTTCGTCGACCGCTTCGGGGTGTCCTGGATGATCAACTGCGAGCACGACTCGCCGGCCTGACACCCGGTCCGCTTCGGGCCGACGCGGCAGCCGAATCGCTCAGCCAGCGGCGCGGTCGTGGTCCGCACGGATGCTGTCGGGCCGCTCGCCTGCCGCCTCGTCCAGCAACGCCTGTACCGCCTGGGCATCGACTGCGCGACTGAAGTAGTAGCCCTGGCCGAAATGACAGCCCGCGCGATGGAGCCACTCCAGCTGACCGACGTTCTCGATCCCCTCGGCGATGGCCGGCATGGCCAGGCCATCGCTGAGGTGGATCATCGAACGCACGATCTTGCCGTCCTTGTCGTTGTCGCACATGGCGCTGATGAACTCGCGATCGATCTTCAGCTTGTCGAAGCTGAAGCGACTGATCTGCGCCAGGCTCGAATACCCCGTTCCGAAGTCGTCGATGACGATGAGGATGCCCAGTGCCCGCAGGGTATCGAGGTGTTTGCGGGCCAGGGGTATGTCCTTGACGATCGCCGTCTCGGTGACTTCCACCTCCAGCCGCTGCGGCGGGAAACCGACCCGATCGAGGATGGTCATGATCCGCTCCGGGAGATCGATATCCTGCAGGTCGTGCGCGCTGAGGTTGAATGACAGCTGCAGGTGCGCCGGCCAAGCGAGCGCATCGGTGCAGGCGACCTCCAGCAAGGTCGACGTCAGTTCACGGATCAGCCCGCTCTGCTCGGCCGCGGGAATGAATTGCACCGGCGAGATTTCGCCATGCACCGGATGGTGCAACCGTGCCAGCGCCTCGAAGCCCACCACCCGCTGATCGGCCAGGTTGACGATGGGTTGATAGACGGTGCGCAGGTAGCCATTGTCGAGCGCCTCGCGCACCAGCTGGGCGGCGCGCGATTGCTCCTCGAGGTGCTGGTCGGTGGTGTTGTCGAAGAACCGGATCACCTTCTTGCCGCCGTGCTTTCCCTGGTACAGCGCCAGATCGGCGCGGCGCATCAGCTCATCGAGCGCCTGGCCATCCTGCGGGAACTGCGCCACACCATAGGTCGAATGCACCACCAGCCGCACCGAGTCGAGAACGACCGGCTGGGAAATGATGCTCGCCAGCTGCTCGATCAGTTGCAGGGCGGCCGCGGGCGTCTTGGTCGAACGCAGCACCATGGCGAATTCGTCGCCGCCCAGCCGGCAGGCGAAATCGCCTTCGGGCAAGGCGATACGCAGGCGCTGGGCGATGGTCTGCAGCAACTGGTCGCCGATCGCGTGGCCATGCACGTCGTTCACCGCCTTGAAGCCGTCCAGGTCGAACAGGACGACGAAGAATGGCTCATCGAGGCGTGGCAAGCCGCCCGCGAAACTCAGCTCCAGGCCGCGTCGGTTGGGCAGCGTCGTCAGCGAGTCGTGGGTGGCGAGCAGGTGCGCAGCCAGCTCGGCCTGCTTGCGGCTGCGGATTTCCTTCTTCAGCTCGATCACGCGGCGCGCGCCGAACGCGAAGCCGCACCAGCCGATCACCAGCAACGCCATGAAGAACTCATCGGCCTCCCAGCTCTCGTGGGCGGCGTGGAAGCGGCTGATCATTTCGTAGAGTTCGACTTCAATGAACAGCCCCAGCGCGGCGATGCCGATGGCTGCGATCACGAGCAGGTCGATAGTCCCCTGGCTTAGGCGAAACAGGCGAAAGGTGAGATTGTCGAGCATGTTCCAAACTACCTGGAAGCAGCCGAATGGGCTGACGAATTCATTTCGCTAGCTATCGACATACCGGACGGGAGCTTGACGACCGCCCATCAGGCGAAACGGTGACCCGCCGGTCACTCTAGCCGCGAAACACCTGCCGGTAGTGACGCGGTGACACGCCGAAGGCCTTGCTGAAGTGTTGACGCAGCGAGGCGGTGGAGCCGAATCCGGCCAGCGAGGCGATGCTGTCGACGGGCTGGTCGGTGCCTTCCAGCAACCGTTGGCTGAGCGCCAGCCGCTCAGCCAGCAGCCAGTTGCCAACGGTGGTGCCGGTGTGCTGGCGAAAATGCCGGGTAAAGGTGCGCCGGCTCATTGCTACCCGCTCGGCCAGGCTGTCCAGCGTGTGCGGAAGGTGCAGGCTGGCTCGCGTCCAATCGAGCAGCTCACCCAGGCGGGTATCGCGTCGCCGGACCGGCAGGGGTTGCTCGATGAACTGCGCCTGTCCGCCCTGGCGGTGCGGCGACATGACCAAGCGCCTCGCCACACGGTTGGCCACCACCGCGCCCCAATGCTTGCGCAGCAGATACAGGCAACAGTCCAGGGCCGCCGCCGTGCCTGCCGAGGTGAGCAGGTTGTGATCGTCCAGATAGAGCACGTCGGCATCGACCCGCACCGCTGGATAGTGCGCGCTGAAATGCTCGACGCAGGCCCAGTGCGTGGTGGCACGACGGCCATCGAGCAAGCCGGTCGCCGCCAGCACGTAAGCACCCAGGCAGAGACCGACTAGGGTCGCCCCGCGTGCATGAGCGGCCACCAGTGCATCGAGCAGAACGGCTGGCGGCGGGTCATTGCCGTGGCGCCAGCTCGGCACGATGATCGTCTGCGCCTGTTCCAGCGCTTCCAGCCCGTGCATGACGTGCAGGGCGAAGCCAGCGGTGGTGCGCAAGGGACCGGGTGCGGCGGCGCATACCTCGACGACGTAACCCAGATCCTGCGAGCCTTCTCCGGCGAACACCAGGCACGGCACAGAGAGGTGGAACGGGCTGATCTGGTCGAAGGCGACCACGGCGATGCGATGCGGCTGCATGTCGGCTCCAGACGCGGTGAGTTGGCCCGATCTTAGCGCAAGATGTCATTCGGGCCACTCACCGATGCGCGCCGGCCACGACACAATCGATGTCCATCCCACCCGCAGAGGACAGTCTGATGAACCCACCCAAACGCGCCCTGATCGTCATCGACGTGCAGAACGAATACGTCACCGGCAACCTGCGCATCGAGTACCCCAACGTGCAGCGGTCACTCGGCAATATCGCCCGCGCCATGGATGCGGCCCACGCCGCCGGCATTCCGATCGTGGTAGTCCAGCACCTGGCGGCGGAGACCTCGCCGCTGTTCGCGCGTGGCAGCCAGCAGGCCGACCTGCACCCGACAGTCGCCCATCGCCCTTTCGATCACCTGGTGCAGAAGTCCCTGGCCAGCGCCCTGACCAATACCGGCCTCGCTGCCTGGTTGCGCGATCGGCAGGTCGACACCCTGACGGTGGTCGGCTACATGACGCACAACTGCGACACGTCGACCGTGCTCCAGGCGCACCACGAGGGCTGGCGGGTCGAACTGCTGCACGACGCCAGTGGTTCGCTGCCCTACGAGAACGCGGCCGGCAGGGCCAGCGCCGAGGAGATCCATCGGGCCTTTACCGTGGTGATGAATACCGGCTTCGCCGCGGTGGTCAGCACGGACCACTGGCTGGAAGCGCTACGCGACGGTCAATGCCTGATGCCGGATAACATCTATCAATCCAACCAGCGCGCCTTGCAGGTCTGAAGCGCGTTGCCACCCGCCCGCCGGGTCGCGGCGGGCTCGGCAATCAGCGGTCCGCCAGGGCGAGAGACTCGAGCAAGGCACGCATGTCCTGCCAGTGTGTGCCTTCCCAGAAGAGCCGCCCACATCAATCGCACCCGAGGAATCGCTGATGACGCGCCTGCACCCTGGGTGGCAGGCGGTCGAGCACTGTGGCCTTGTCGACCGGTTGCAACGGCGCGTTGCAGGTCATGCACAGGCTGAACGGGCGGGCATGGGCGGCCAGATCGAGGCGGTGATAGAGCTCACGTAGCTGCTTCTGTGGTCTGACGGCCTGCACATAGCAGCCGTGCAGCACCCTCCGGTGCATCAACAGGGCGCGGTCGCGGGTCAGCAGCACCCGCTGTTCACGGTTGGCCAGCTCTGCCATGGCGGCATCTTCGAAGTGGTTGTCGTACAGCGTGTCGAAACCGGCCATGCGCAGCAGCCTCGCCAGGCCGCCGAGGTGGGCATCGGCGACGAAGCGCGGCGGGCCGGGCGGCAACGCCTGCAAGGCGCTCAGTGAACTGACGTCCAGCTGTTCGAACTTGGGATAGACGGCCACCCGATCGCCATCGACGATGGCTCTCTCGAGGCTGGCCGGCTGACCATTGACCAGCACCAGCGCGACCTCGGTATGTGGCACGCCGAGGGCTTCGATCATGTGCTTGGTAGTGGCGGCCCGCGCACAGCGGCAATCGAAGGATTGCCCGCGGCATTCGACCGAAAGGAAGTGATTGAGCCTGGCGTAGAAGCGGAAGGTGGCGGTCGTCATTGCAGATACGGCAACGCCGATCGCGACGAGTCCATGACGGAACGCGCGCAGCGTCGCGCCTCCAAAGGGCTGCGGTCAGATCAGCTTATAGCCGATCATCGCCAACATCACCGCCATGCAAGGACGCAGTACCGCATCCGGCACACGACCGGACAGGTTGCTGCCCAGGTAGATGCCCGGCAAGGAGCCCACCAGCAAATAGGCCAGAATGGTCCAGTCCATGTTGCCCATGCCGGCATGACCGAGGCCGGCGACCAGCGTCAGCGGCACGGCATGAGCGATTTCGGTGCCCACCAGCCGGCGGGTGGTAAGCAGCGGGTAGAGGAAAAACAGCGCCACGGTGCCCAGCGCACCGGCACCGATGGAGGTCAGGGTCACCATCGCCCCGAGCACCAGCCCGACCACCACGGTCAGCGCATCCAGGCCACGAGGCGAGAGCCGCGGGGTGGGCCCGGACAGGCGCGAGGCGAACGCCAGCAGGCGCTTCTTGAACAGGACCGCCAACGCGGTGAGCACCAGAACGACACCCAGCGATTGCTTGATGACCGCGTTGAGGGCCTCCTGATCGCCGTGCAGTCCCTTGAGGACCCACAGCATCAACGCCGCCGCCGGCAAGCTGCCGGCAGCGAGGTAGCCGGTGATACGCCAGTCGATATTGCGTTGCTTCTGGTGCACCCAGACGCCACCGGCCTTGGTGATGGCCGCATAGAGCAGATCGGTGCCGACGGCGGCAGCGGGATTGACGCCGAACCACAGCAGAATCGGCGTCATCAACGAACCGCCGCCCACTCCGGTCATGCCGACGATGAATCCGACCACCAGGCCTGCTATTACAAAGCCAAGAACACCAAACTCCATCATGCGATCCTGATAAAGGGCCAACGACCGTATCGAAGGCGGCCAGCATAACGGTATGAGTTAGCTATTCTTAATATAAGTTTGTGCTTTCTTAGTAGCTTAAAAGAATAAGCAGTCGAACCGCGGCGGATCGGCTATCCACGGCTTTCAGTTGCGACGTTCTGACTCGCTGTCCAGACAAACCAGGAGCGCTTGCGTGGACCTGATATTCCTCGGCACCTCATCCGGCACCCCGACCCGGGCCCGCAACGTCTCCGGTCTCGGGTTGCTCGAAGACAGCGGCAAGGGCTGGTACCTGGTCGACTGCGGCGAAGGCACCCAGCATCAGCTGTTGCGTACACCGCTAACACTGCACGGGCTGCGCGCGATCTTCATCACCCACGTGCACGGCGATCACTGCTATGGCCTGCCTGGGTTGCTCGCCAGCGCCGGTATGGCGCGGCGCGAGCAGCCGCTGGAGATCATTGCGCCCGCTGCGATCGAAGGATGGGTACGCGCCACGCTTGAAATGAGCCAGAGCGGGCTGCCTTACGAATTGCATTTCCACGCCGTCGAAAACCTGCACGCTTGGCGCAATGCGCAGGTGCAGGTCGAAGCCACTGCCCTCTCCCACCGTGTGCCGAGCTGGGGCTACCGCTTCACCGAAGCCCGCCCGGACCCACGCCTGGACGTGGAGCGGCTCGATCGCGACGGCATCCCGCGCGGTCCACTTTGGGGCGCGCTGATGCACGGCAACGATGTCGAACTGGCCGGACGCACCCTGCGTAGCGAGGACTATCTACTGCTGACTCGCGCGCCACGGCGCATTGTCGTCGGCGGCGACAACGACCGCCCGGAACTGCTGCGCGACGCTTGCCAGGGTGCGCAGTTGCTGATTCATGAAGCCACCTACACGCAAACGATCGCAGAGGCCGGCAAGGCCGAGTTCGGCCATAGCACTGCCGCGCAGGTCGCCGCGTTCGCCGCCGACGTCGGCGCTCCGAATCTTGTGCTGACGCATTTCAGCGCTCGCTACCAGAACAGCCCTGGGCGCGGTCACTCGATCGAGGACATTCGAACGGAGGCGACCCGCCACTACGACGGGCAATTGATACTGGCCGAGGATCTGCTGCATCTGAGACTCGACAAGACCGGACAGGTGCAGAGAGTGGATCGCGTCGCCGGCAGCCATGCTCGGTCGTCGGCTCCGGGCTCGGCTTCGCTCAAGCCGCCACCGGCATGACAAACAAATGAACGCTAATGATAACTCGTATCATTTACATTCAATTTACATACCGCTATTGTCGCCTCCCTTTCCCTGGAGGATGACACCGTGCCATCAAACGCAACCCGCCTATTGCCGTTGCTTACCGCTCTGGCGACCCCCGTCGTTTATGCCCAGCCCACTTCACCGATCGAGCTCCCAGGCTCGTCGGTGACCGGCACCCGCGAGGAAGCCGGCTACAAACCCGAGCAGAGCAAGGCTGCACTGAAGATCGATGCGCCGCTGCGTGATGTTCCGCAATCGATCAACGTGGTGCCACAGAGCGTGCTCAGAGACCAGGGTGCCGACTCGCTGGAAGACGCGCTGAAGAATGTTCCGGGCATCGGGCTGAGCAACGGCGACGGGCAACGCGATCAGGTCACCATCCGCGGCTTCAGCGCGATCGGCGACCAGTACATCGATGGCATTCGTGACGACGCGCTGTACTTCCGCGACCTGTCGAACATCGAGCGCGTCGAGGTGATCAAAGGGCCGGCGGCGGTTCTCTACGGCCGCGGTTCCTCGGGCGGGCTGATCAACAGCGTGACGAAGAAGCCAACCTTCGCACCGGAACAGGAAGTCGGCGTCAGCTTCGACAGCGAAGGCAAACGCCGCACCCAGTTCGATGCCGGCTGGGCCGACCAGCAAACCCAGGACAAGGCGTTTCGCGTGACCGGCGCGCTGGAAGACAGCGACACCTTCCGCGAAGACAGCTTTCTGGAGCGCAAAGCGCTCGCCCCGTCCGCCTACTTCCGCCTTTCCGACGATCTGGAAGTCAACATCGGCGCGTCGTACCTCTACGACAAGCGTCTGATCGACTTCGGTATTCCGGCACTCAATGGCCGGCCCGTCGATGTCGATCGCGACAAGCGCTTCGGCTCGGCCAACGCTAGTCAGGATTACACCCGAAGCGAAGTCTTCTCGCTGACCGCCGGCATCGACTACCAGATCAATGACGCCTTCACGCTGAGCAACACCAGCCGCTACTACCACTACGATCTGGATCGTAACAACACCCTGGCGCACACCGATGCCAACCGCTTCGTCACGGCGCCGGACGGCACGCTGTTGGTCAAGCTCAAGCGCGGCAACGTCCAGCGCAAGGAAGACGGTTGGTTCAACCAGACCGAGCTCAAGCAGAACGCGGTCGTTGCCGGCATGAACCATCAATTGCTCTACGGCGTCGAGTTTGGCCGCCAGGAAAAGGACCAGCAGTTCTACAACCAGGACGATGTCGCGCGGGTGCCGGTGTATGGCGACACGCTGCTGCCGGTGCCGTCCCAGGCCAATCGAAAGACCGGCGATGGCCTCAATACCCAGGACACCACAGGCCTCTACATCCAGGACCTGATCGAACTGTCGCCCCACTGGAAAGCGCTGCTGGGCGTGCGCTACGACGAGTTCAACCAGTCCTTCCGCGACGACCTCAATGGCAAGGCCGAACTGGAGCGTACTGATTACACTCTCAGCCCGCGCGCAGGCCTGGTCTGGCAGCCGGATGACGTGCAGTCCTACTACCTGTCGGTCAGCCGCTCCTACCAGCCATCGGGCGAAATGTTCCAGGTCAGCGCGACCAACGTCGAACTGAAGCCGGAGGAAACCACGAACTACGAGATCGGCGCCAAGTGGAACCTGCTGCAGGATCGCCTCACGCTGACCGCCGCGATCTTCCGTCTCGAGCGCACCGAGATCAAGACCACCGACCCGATCAACCCGGCCAAGCTGGTACTCGCAGGCGAGCAGCGCACCGACGGATTCGAAACCACCTTCATGGGCCAGGTCACGGACAAGTGGCAGCTCTATGGCGGCTACGCCTTCCTCGACGCCGAGATCACCAAGTCGAACAGCAAGACCAACGGTGTCGACAACGAAGGCCAGGTGCCGACCCTTACCCCGCGTCACAGCGCCAACCTCTGGGCCGTGCGCACGCTGGCACCGGAATGGCGTGTCGGCATGGGTGCGAACTATGTGGGCAGCCGATACACCGCGCTGGATAACGACACCGAGATGCCTGGCTATACCACGGTCGACGCCGCGCTGTTCTACGAGCAGCCGAAGTGGGATGCCGCACTGCGCCTGTTCAACGTCTTCGACAAGGAGTACTACGCTTCGGCCCACGGCTCGGTCGATCTGATCACCCCCGGCGCGCCGCGCACCCTCGAGCTGAGCGCGAACTACCGGTTCTGATCCCGAATCGCTCGCAACAAGCGAGGCGCCCGCTCGCGGGCGCCTCACCCAGGCCTATCGCCCTGCCCTCCTCAGCGATCGCCCCGGTCCCGACCTGCCCGCCCGTCATTGCGTCAAAGCCGAATGAAGCATGTTTCTGCTCGCATCGAGCACCTCACGCTGGGTCTCTTCCTTGACCAGCATCCGAGCTACGACCAGAGCGCCCACGCACTGCGCGATCAACGCCCAGGCCAGATCACCATCTTCAAGCGTCTGCGCCCAGGCCTGTTGCAAGGCGCACAACCAATGCTCGGCCTCTTCCCGCACCGGCGTCTCGGCACGAGCGATTTCGGCACCTAGCGCCGGGATTGCGCAGCCTGCGTCCGGGTTGTGCAGGTGAGCCATGCTCAGGTAGGCGTCGAGGCAGCGTTCGAGGCGGGTCCGATCGAACACCCCATCTCGAGCAACGATCGGGCTTTGCGATAACTCACGTCGAACTACCTCGGTGAACAGGTCGCCCTTCGACGGGAAATGACTGTAGAACGCGCCGCCAGTCAGGCCGATGGCTTTCATCAGACCATCGACACCGGTAGTGGCAAAGCCGCCGCGCTTGGCAATCGCGCCACTGCTTTCAATCAGGCGCTGACGGGTTTGCTCTTTGTGGCTGGAGGAATAACGCATGCATGCGCCCTCTGGTGATCCTTGACGATGCGCGGAGGTTAACATAACGTTCGTTTACCTAACGATCGTTTAGCAAGAGCGCGAACCCATGAATAATGACAATCGTGTCGCCCTGATAATCGGCGCCGGAGACTCCACCGGTGGCGCCATTGCGCGGCGGTTTGCCCGTGAAGGCTATGTTGCCTGCGTCACTCGGCGCAGCGCCGGCAAACTTCAGCCACTGGTCGACAGCATCGTTGCCGAGGGCGGTCGCGCCCATGGCTTCGCCTCCGATGCCCGTAAGGAAGATGAAGTAGCCGACCTCATCGAAACCATCGAACGTGACATCGGCTCGATCGAAGTGATGGTTTTCAATATCGGCGCAAACGTGCCATGCAGCATCCTCGAGGAGACGGCACGCAAATACTTCAAGATCTGGGAAATGGCCTGCTTTTCGGGCTTCCTGACCAGCCAGGCAGTGGCCAGGCGTATGGTCGCACGCGGACGCGGCACCATCCTGTTTACCGGCGCCACGGCAGGTCTGCGCGGATCAGCGGGGTTCGCCGCCTTCGCCGGGGCCAAGCATGGCATTCGCGCACTGGCGCAAAGCATGGCGCGCGAACTGGGGCCGATGAATATTCATGTCGCGCACGTCGTGGTCGACGGGGCGATCGACACGGCATTCATCCGCGACAGCTTTCCCGAGCGCTACGCCCTCAAGGATGAAGACGGCATCCTCAACCCGGAGCACATCGCCGACAACTACTGGCACCTGCACACTCAGCCGCGCGACGCCTGGACCTTCGAACTCGACCTGCGCCCGTGGACCGAGCGCTGGTAAACCCAAAACCGGAGCGACTTTGATGACCAAGACCCTCGAGTTTTTCTTCGACCTTGGCAGCCCGGCGAGCTACCTCGCCTGGAGCCAGCTTCCTGCACTGTGCGCAGACACCGGCGCGCAACTACGCTGTCGGCCGATGCTTCTCGGTGGCGTATTCCAAGCCACGGGCAACTCGTCGCCAGCAACCGTGCCAGCCAAGGGTCGCTACATGGCCACCGATCTGCTGCGCCACGCCCGACGCTACGGCGTAGCATTCGCCTTCAATCCCCACTTTCCGATCAACACGCTGGCGCTGATGCGCGGCGCCATCGGCTACCAGTTGCGACAGCCCGATGCATTCAGCGCCTACCTCGACGCGCTCTTTCAGAGCCTCTGGGTCGATCAGCGCAACCTTGGCGACCAGGCAGTGTTGGCGGCGACGCTGGAGACAGCGGGACTCGACGTCAGGCAGTATCAGACAATGATTGGCGACGAACAGGTCAAGACGGCACTCAAAACGAACACTGAAGAAGCCGTGCAGCGCGGCGTCTTCGGCGCACCGACTTTCTTCGTCGGTGACGAGATGTTCTTCGGACAGGATCGCCTGACATTCGTCGCGGACGCGCTCATGGGCAGATAAGCACGAAGGTGATGGATCGCGGCAATCCGTGATACGCGAAAGCGCGCCAGTGCCGATGCCGCAGGAGCGCGCCTACCCGTGAGCGGACGAAAAGGCCGGATTGCCGCAGCCACGCCACGCGGCGGTCAAACCTCCACCTGACTCCACTGCTTGTTCAACCGCTTGTCCGACACCGCCATCTTTGTCCCGAGCTGCTGGGCCCAGAGCGATACACGGTATTCCTCCAGCATCCAGCGATACAGCGTCAGCTCGGGGTCGCGCTTGCCTTCCTGCTGGTGCTTTTTCAGCCGCGCCTGGTACTGCTCCCAGTAGCCGGCCAATTCGCCGGACCACACGCGGTCACGCTGCAGCTGAGCGCCGATCTTCTCGAAGCGTTGCTCGACGGCCTTGAGATAGCGCGGATATTCCTTCAGCCACTCGCCCGGCGTTTCGCGCACGAAGCCCGGATAAACGAGGTTGGCCAGCTGCGCCTTGATGTCGTTCAGCGCCACCGCCTGAGCCAGGTCGATCTTGCCCTTGAAGCGCTTCTGCAGCCCGTGCCAGAGCTTGAGGATGTCCAGCGTCAGGCGCGCCAGCCGTTCGGCGTGCGCCGCCCAGTCGCCGCGTTTGCGCTCGGCCAGTGACGCCAGCGCCGCGCCATCGCGGGGCAGCTGGGTTTCGCCGTCGAGGATGCAGCTGTCGAGGCTGGCCAGCAGGATGTCCTCGACCAACGCATCGACCTTGCCCATGTCGCGATACAAAAGCGCCAGCTCGGTGAGACCCGGTAGCTTGTTACGCAGGTATTTCGCTGGCTCGGCCAGTTGTTGCAGCAACAGACGCTGCAGCGCGCGCCGATGCTGGTAGTCGGCCTCGGCCTGGGTCGGGAAACGGCCCTCCTTGACCACCCCGGCCTCCTCGACCAGTGCGGGATAGACCGTCATCGACAACCCAGCCATCTTCGCCTGAGCCTTCTCGGCTACCTGGGCGAACCCCTTGGCCTCGACGGGCTTCTGTTCGGCCTTCTGCTGTGGCGGTGCCAACGCTGCCTGGCTGGCTTCGCTGAAGCGTGCCGTCAGCTCGGCGAGATCACGGCCTTCACCGAGGAATTTCCCCCGGGCGTCGACCACCTCGATGTTCATCTTCAGATGGCTTTCCAGCCCCATGGCCGCTTCCGCCCAGGCCTCGTCCGAAACGCGAGCGCCGGTCATGCGCAGCAGCTCGCGGCCCAGCGCTTCGGGCAACGCGCCTTCGCCGAAGGTGATCTTCGAGAGCGCGGCCTTGACGAAATCCGGCACCGGGACGAAGTTCTTGCGGATCGCCTTGGGCAGGTTGCGCACCAGCGCCACCGCCTTCGCCTCGATCAACCCCGGCACCAGCCAGTCGAGCCGTTCGGCCCGCAGCTGCGGCAGCAGCGGCGCGGGCACCCGCAACGTCACGCCGTCGCGCGGGTGGTTGGGTTCGAAGTGGTATTCAAGCGGCAGCTGAAGTTCGCCAATGCGCAGATGGTCCGGGTACTGCGCCGCGGTGACCTCGCTGGCGTCACGCGCCAGGACATCCTCGTCGCGCATGACCAAGAGTTGCGGGTTCTTCTGGCTCTCGCGCTTGTACCAGGTCTCGAAACTCGCGGTCTGGTAGATGTCATGCGGCACCCGCGCGTCGTAATAGGCGAACAGGGTGTCCTCGTCAGCAATGATGTCGCGGCGACGGGCCTTGGCTTCCAGTTCGTCGAACAGTTCCAGCAACTCGCGATTCGCCGTGAGGGCCTTGGCTCGACTGTGCATCTCGCCGCGCACCAGCCCTTCGCGGATGAACAGCTCGCGCGCCGCGGGCGGGTCGATGGGGCCGTAATGCACCGGCCGGCGGCCAACGACGATCATGCCGTAGAGCGTCACCTGCTCGTAGGCCACCACCTGGCCGCGCTTCTTTTCCCAATGCGGCTCGAAGTGGTTCTTCTTGATCAGATGCCCGGCGAGCGGCTCGATCCAGTCCGGCTCGATCTTGGCGACCATGCGTGCGAACAGCTTGGTGGTCTCCACCAGCTCCGCGGCCATGATCCAGTTGGGCTTCTTGCGGCCGATTACGCTGGAAGGATGCACCCAGAAGCGCCGCTGGCGGGCGCCGAGAAAATCGCCTTCCTCGGTCTTGTGCCCGATCTGGCTGAGCAGGCCGGCGAGAATGGCCTTGTGCACCGCCGCGTAGCCCTTGGCCTTCTGCGCCGCTTCGCTGGCTTCATGCTGCTGGCGCAGGATGGCGTTGACCTTGTTGTCAGTGGTCGGTGCAGCCGGGGCCGGACGCGTGGAAGAGGCTTCGCCGTCTTCCACCCTACCTGCCTTGCCGACGTGCGTTCGCTGGCCGGAGCCGTCGGCCGATCTGCCCGCGCCAAGCTGGAGCTCCCGCACGATCAACATCAGCTGGCGATGCGCATCGCGCCATTCGCGAAGGCGCAGGTAGTTGAGGAAGTTCTTCCGGCACCAGGTGCGCAGGGCATTGGAACCGAGCGCCTGGCGCTGCTCCTCGAAACCGCGCCAGAGGTTGATCAGCGCGGCGAAGTCCGAGTCCGGATCTTTCCACTGCGCGTGGGCCTGGTCGGCCTGCTGCTGACGATCGGCCGGGCGCTCGCGCACGTCCTGCACCGACAGCGCACTGGCGACGATCAGCACCTCGGCCATGCTGCCCAGCGTGGCCGCTTCGAGCAGCATGCGCCCGAGCCGCGGGTCGATGGGCAGGCGCGCCAGCTGCCGGCCCAAAGGCGTCAGCTGGTTCTCGCGGCTGACCGCCGACAGCTCCTGCAACAGGTTGAAGCCATCACTGATGGCCTTGCCGTCCGGCGGCTCGATGAAGGGAAAATCTTCGATCTGGCCGAGGCGCAGGTGCAGCATCTGCAGGATGACCGCGGCCAGGTTGGTGCGCAGGATCTCCGGATCGGTGAATTCCGGCCGGCTGAGAAAATCCTCCTCGCTGTACAACCGGATGCAGATCCCCGGCTCGACCCGCCCGCAGCGCCCCTTGCGCTGGTTGGCGCTGGCCTGGGACACCGCCTCGATCGGCAAGCGCTGGACCTTGGCGCGGTAGCTGTAGCGACTGATGCGTGCGGTACCCGAATCGATCACATAACGAATGCCGGGTACGGTCAGCGAAGTTTCCGCGACGTTGGTCGCCAGCACGATCTTGCGGCCCGGTCGCGGCTGGAAGATCTTCTGCTGCTCGGCGGGCGTCAGCCTCGCGTACAGCGGCAGCACCTCGGTGAATTTCAGGTTGGCCTTGCGCAGCACCTCGGCGGCGTCGCGAATTTCCCGCTCGCCCGGCAGGAACACCAGCACATCGCCGGGGCGCTTGCCGATGCTGCGCTCGTGGGCATCGATCTCGTCCAGCGCCGCCAGGATGCCTTGGTCGACGGTGAGGTCATCCTCGACCCGATTGCCGTCCTCGTCGGTCTCCGCCGCCAGTGGCCGATACCAGGTTTCCACCGGGTAGGTACGCCCGGAGACCTCGACGATCGGCGCACCCGGAAGGCCGGCCCCGCCAAAGTGCTCGGAGAAGCGCTCCAGGTCGATGGTCGCCGAGGTGATGATGACTTTCAGGTCGGGCCGGCGCGGCAGCAGCGTCTTGAGGTAGCCGAGCAGAAAATCGATGTTGAGGCTGCGTTCATGGGCTTCGTCGACGATGATGGTGTCGTAGCGTTCGAGGAAGCGATCGTGCTGGGTTTCGGCCAGGAGGATGCCGTCAGTCATCAGCTTGATCAGCGAGCTGTCCTTGCTCTGGTCCTCGAAGCGCACCTGATAACCGACCAGCTCGCCCAGCGGCGTACCGATCTCCTCGGCCACCCGTGTGGCGACGCTGCGCGCAGCCAACCGGCGGGGTTGGGTGTGGCCGATCAGGCCATGCACACCCCGCCCGATCTCCAGGCAAATCTTCGGCAGCTGGGTGGTCTTGCCCGAGCCCGTTTCGCCGGCAATCACCAGAACCTGATGTTTTTCCAGCGCGGCCTTGATCTCGTCGCGCTTGGCGGCGATCGGCAAGCTGTCGTCGTAGCGCATGACCGGCACGCTCTGGCGCCGCGCCTCGACCTTGGCCACCGAGGCCTGGAAGCGCTCGAGCCACTGGGCCAGGCGTACTTCATCAATGGGGGCGGCGCCGGCCTTCTTGCGCAGGTCGTGCAGCTGACGACGCAAGCGATGGCGATCGGCGTACATCGCCTGGTCGAGATTTTTAAGGAGTTGCTCGAAAGCGGGCGTTGCGTCGGTCATGGACAGCCGTAAGCGATTTCGTGAAGGGCGCGATTGTCGCAGATTTGCCCGGCTGGCCGTAAGGAAAGGGATTGGCGGAAGGACCGCGCCGGCGAACCGGCGCGGTGATCAGGCGATCAACGGATCCAATGACCCCAGCGGGACTTCTCCTGTGCCCGTTGGATGCGCAGTGTGCCAATGCTCTGCTTCGCCGCTGCCGCTTTCTCGTCGTCGATCATCTTGGTCGACAGCGATAGCCAGCTGGTGGCGAAGGCCAAGGCATCGCCGTGCAGCTCCAACGCCTCGGTGGAGATGTTGCCAAGCTTGTCGCATGCACTGTGGTAGCACGGGTCATAAGCCTCCCCGGCCGTACCGCCGTAGCGCTGCGCCTGCTCCACGCTCTTGATGTCCTCGGCGCCGGTGAACAGCCCGCCAAAGGCGATGCCGTCGTCGAAGAACTGCGCATAGTCGGAGCGGAAGTCGATCTCGGTACCCTCGGACGGCGCGTTGCGCAGCTGGAAGTAGGTTCGCAGCAGACGTTCGATGGCACCGGAGCCGGGCGGGCCTTGCAGGCCGAAATCGGAGCCGTCGCCGTCATAGATGAAGTTCGCGTAGTTCGGCGAGCCGATCATGTCGACGTTCAGGTACGCCTTGATCTGCTGCTTTTCCTCCTCCGGCAACTGATTGACGTAGTAGGTCGAACCCACCAGGCCCGACTCCTCGGCCCCCCACCAGGCGAAGCGCACCTTGTTCAACGGGTGGGCCTTGCTCATCAGCGTGGCCATTTCCAGCAGCGCTGCGCTACCGGAGCCGTTGTCGTTGATCCCCGGCCCTTCGAACACCGAGTCCAGGTGCGCACCGACCATCACCACGTTGTTCGGATTGCCACGACGGGTCTCGGCCAGCACGTTGTAGGTTTCCGACTGCTTGCGGACCACGTCGACGTTCATGCTCAGCTGCAGCCCATCGGTCTGCGACCAGGCGACGCCGTTATCGTACGTCGCGAACATCACCGGGATGCCGCCCTGATAATCCTCGCCCAGGGTGGCGACCAGCAGGCCCTTGCGGTCCTCGGTGTCGCCCTGGTTGAAGATGATCGCCCCGGCCGCGCCGGCCGCCGCCGCGTTGGTCGCCTTGTCCCCGAACGGGCAGGAGCCGCGCTGCATCAAGGCAATGGCACCGGCCGGGAAGCCGGCAAAGTCCGAGGCCTCACAGCCGCTGGTCGAGGTATTGCCCAATCCCAACGCCAGGTCGACCGGCACCACGGGCGCGGTGACATTGCCCGGATCGGTCTGGTCGGCGTAGGTGAAGTCCTCTTCCCAGGTGTACTGCATCGGCTGCGGTGTCACCGCCGCCAGCGTGCCCGGCCCTGCGGGATAGAACGCCAGGAACGGGAAAGCCTGCACCCGAACCCGGTAGCCGGCGCGCTCGAGCGTGCTACGCACGTAGTCCACCGAGGCCTGATAACCCGACAGACCGGACGCGCGATTGCCCTGGTTCAGGGAGGCGATGTCCTGCAGGTTCTGCAGGTGCGTCATGATGTTGCTCGCCTGCATACAGCGCGGAAGCCCCAACGGGGTGCCGACCAGTAGCGGAGACTTGCAGATACGAGCGTCGGGCTTGCCAGGCGACCAGTACTCATTGAACGCGGCAGGCTCGGCGGTAGGTGCAGCCAGGGCTGCGGTGGAGGCGAGAAAAGCGAAAGAAGCAACTACCCGACGTGCATTGTTTTTTTTCTGCATGGGTAACTCATCCTTGCAACGAGATTGATGGGCAGGCCGCAAATGGCATGCGCCATCGTCCCCTACTGCACAAAGTGGACGCGGCCATAGGGGACTAGACCGCTCCGCCTGTGCAGGCGTTCGCCGGCGGGCGACGGTTGCGCGACCGTTGGTCGCTCCGCTTGGCACGCACTGTCGAACGCCTCAGCCACGCCTCGCTGCGGGGCGCCTCGGCCGTTACCGCGCCCTCATACGCGGAACTGCCCGACCAGCCGTTGCAGATGCTCACCTAATCCGTTGAGTTCGCGCGCGGTCTGGGCGCCTTCGGCGGCATCACTGGCCACGCCGTCTACCGCATCGGCGATGTGGTGCACGCTGCGGTTTATCTCCTCGGCCACGGCGGTCTGCTCTTCGGCGGCGCTGGCGATCTGCGCGTTCATCGAGTTGATCGTGCCGATCAACGCCGCGATGGCGTCCAGGGACTCGCCCGCCTGATTGGCCTGCTGACGGGTCGCTTCGCCTTTCTCCCCAGCGCGCAGCATGGTTGTCACGGTGTGTGAGGTGGCCGTTTGCAGGCGATCGATCATGCTCTGGATCTCACCGGTGCTCTGCTGCGTGCGGCTGGCCAGCGCGCGGACTTCGTCGGCGACCACGGCGAACCCCCGGCCCGCCTCGCCGGCACGCGCCGCTTCGATAGCAGCGTTAAGCGCCAGCAGGTTGGTTTGCTCGGCAATCGCGCGAATCACATCGAGGACGCCGACGATGCCGTGCACATCCTGCTGCAGCCCTGCGAGCGATGTCCCGCTTTCACGCAACTCACCAACCAGCTCATGAATCTGTTCGATGCTTCGATCCACGACCTGCTTGGCCGCCAAGCCCTGCTGGTCGGTCTGTTGCGCCGCTTCGGCCGCACGTTGGGCGCTCATGGCGACCTCATGGGCAGCGGCGGACATCTCGTTGATCGCCGTGGCGACCTGATCGGTTTCATGTCGCTGATCGGCCATCGCCTGCTCGGAGCGCTGTGCCTGACCGGCCACCGCGCCGACCAGGCCGGTGAGCTGCGTGGTGGTGCCGGCGACCTGCTGTACCAGTGAATGGATCTTCTCGACGAAGCGGTTGAAGGATCCGGCCAGTTCTCCCAGCTCGTCACGGCTGTTGACAGCCAGTCGCTGGGTCAGATCACCGTCACCTGCCGCCATGTCATCGAGGTTGTGCTTGACCCGCAGCAACGGCTGTAGAATCGCATTGCTCATGAACAACGCCAGGCCGACAACCAGGACCAACAATGCGGCGGCGGAACCGAGCATGATGCCGGTCAGCCGATCGATGCGCTGCTGGAACACGTCGCGCGCCGCCTGGACATCACGCTCCACGCCGTCGAGGTTCAACGAGGTGCCGAAGGCCAGCTTCCATTTCGGCAGGTACTCGGCGTAGCCGATCTTCGGCACGAGCGTCTTGCTGCCCGGCATTTCGAAGCTGTATTGGACGTAGTGCGTCCCGTTCTGACCGGCCTTGACCAGATCACGAATCGCATAGACTCCGTTGGGATCCTGATAGCTGTAGAAGCTCTGGCCGATCTTGTCTTGCGTGTTGCCTTGCAGCACCCGCACGGCCTGATCGTCGTATCCCCAGAAGTAGCCTTCGGTGCCGTATGAAAGCCCCTGGAGCAACCGCACCGCTTCAGCGCGCGCGGCCATATCGCCATCGGCGGAGCGGTCATAAAGCGGACCGATCGCGGTGCGCGCCACATCGACATAGTGCTTGAGTTCGGCACGACGATCGCGGGTCAGGCTTTCGCGCGTCTGAGCTTCCTGCCGGATCGCCAGGTCTCGCAGTTCATAAACGGCAACGCCGCTTAGCACGACGGCGAGGAGCAATGTCGGCGCTACTCCCAGTAACAACAACTTCCCTCGTAAACGCAGCTTGGACAGCATGACGGCAAACCCCCATTAAATGTGCGGATTAATACCAGCATTGTGTCAGTTCGCCAGCAGAACGGGAATGGCTCGAACGCCGCAGCGGGGCAGTACGCCAACGGTATCGACCCGGTGACTAGCCCAACGAAAAAGCCCCGCCGAAGCGGGGCTTTCATACAGCGGCTAACGTCACTTCTTGCCTAGCTTTCTCAGCTCTTCATCGCGCAGCTCGCGACGCAGTATCTTGCCGACATTGGTGGTCGGCAGACTGTCACGGAACTCCACCGTCTTAGGCCGCTTGTAGCCGGTGACATTGTCGTGCATGTGCTGCATGACCTGTTCCTTGGTCAGGCTTTCGCCCGGTTTGACCACCACGAACAGCTTGATCGCCTCACCCGACTTTTCGTCCGGAACGCCGATCGCTGCGCATTGCAGTACACCCGGCAGCGTGGCGAGGACGTCTTCCAACTCGTTGGGATACACGTTGAAACCGGACACCAGGATCATGTCCTTCTTGCGATCGACGATGCGCATGTAGCCGTCGTCCTGGATGATGCCGATGTCACCGGTCTTCAACCAGCCCTGCTCGTCGAGCACTTCGGCGGTGGCTTCCGGGCGTTGCCAATAGCCTTTCATCACCTGTGGGCCCTTCACGCAAAGCTCGCCGGTCGCGCCGATCGGCAGCTCGTTGCCCTCGTCGTCGATGACCCTGCATTGCGTCGACGGCATGGGAATGCCGATGGTGCCTATCTGGATGCCGCTGAAGGGATTGACCGAAACAACCGGACTGGTTTCGGTCATGCCGAACCCTTCGCAGATCGAGCAACCGGTGACCTGCTGCCAGCGCTCTGCCGCGGCCAGCTGCAGCGCCATGCCACCCGAGAAGGTCGCTTTCAGCGCGGAAAAGTCCAGTTTGCGGAAATCTTCGTTGTTGCACAGCGCCACGAACAGCGTATTGAGCCCGACGAAACCGGTGAAACGGTACTTGCCGAGATCCTTGACGAAGGCCGGCAGGTCGCGCGGGTTGGTGATCAGCACGTTATGCGCACCGATCAGCATCATCGTCATGCAATGAAAGGTAAACGCGTAGATGTGATAGAGCGGCAGGGGCGCAACCATGGTCTCGCAGCCACTGCCAAGCTCGGTGCCCATCAGTCCACGACACTGAAGCATGTTGGCGACGAGGTTGCGGTGGGTCAGCATGGCGCCTTTGGCCACGCCGGTGGTGCCGCCGGTGTACTGCAGCACCGCGATATCGTCGCCCGCGGGGTTGGCCTCGTTGGGCCGCTGGTTGCGGCCCTGGGCCAAGGCATCGTTGAGTTTGACGGCTTTGGGCAGGTTGAAGCTGGGCACCATCTTCTTGACGTGCTTGATCACCGCGTTGACCAGCAAGCGCTTGACGGTCGGTAGCATGTCGCCGACTTCGGTGATTACCACATGCCGGATGCCGGTTTTCGGCACCACTTCTTCGGCAAGGTGCGCCATGTTGGCCAGGCAGACCAGCGCCTTGGCGCCCGAATCGTTGAATTGATGCTCCATCTCCCGCGCGGTGTACAGCGGGTTGGTATTGACCACGATGAGGCCGGCGCGCATGGCACCGAACACGACGACCGGGTATTGCAGCAGGTTCGGCAACTGCACGGCGATACGATCGCCTGGCTGCAGGTCGGTGTGCTGCTGGAGATAAGCGGCAAACTCGCCGGAGAGCGTGTAGAGCTCTCCGTAGGTCAGGGTTCTACCGAGGTTGCTGAAGGCTGGTTTGTCCGCGAAGCGCTCGCAGGATGTCTTGAGGACAGCCTGGATGTTCCGGTACTCGTCGGGATTGATCTCACTCTCGACCCCGACAGGATATTTATCCTTCCAGAAGTTATCGGTCATTGAACCCCCACTCCTAAGCGACAGCTTTACTGCATATAGCAGCTGTTTTGTTGTGTTTTGTTAACTTTTGTACCGAAACTCTGGTCAAAAGGCGGGCCGAGGTTAGCAGTTTTGAAGCAGCCCGAACAGAGCCTCATGCTCCTGCTTCGGCCATAAAGTGACCGCAAACCACCTATCGGTCACTCAGGCCTTACAGAAAAATGTCGGAACCTGCGGCGATCAGGCCTGATCGCGCAGCTCGCGCCGGAGGATCTTGCCCACCGGCGTCATCGGCAGGGAATCGCGGAACACGAAGTGGCGCGGAACCTTATAGCCGGTGAAGTTTTCCCGACAGTAGGCTTGCAGTTCCTCGGCGGTAAGACTGGCGTCGCTGCGCACCACGACCAATTTCACCGCTTCGCCCGATTTTTCATCCGGGACACCGACCGCCGCGCATGCGGCCACCTTCGGGTGAGCCATGACCACATCTTCGATCTCGTTCGGATAAACGTTGAATCCCGAGACGATGATCATGTCTTTCTTGCGGTCGACGATGCGCACGAACCCGTCCGGATCGATCACCGCGATGTCGCCGGTCTTCAGCCAGCCGTCGGCGTCGAGCACCTCGGCAGTGGCGTCGGGACGATGCCAGTAACCCTTCATGACCTGCGGGCCCTTGACGCACAGCTCACCCCGTTCGCCCAGCGGCAACTCGTTACCCTCGTCGTCGATCACCTTCAGCGTCGTGCCCGGTACCGGCAGGCCGACGGTACCCATGCGTGACTTGTCACCCTGGGGATTGGCGCAGACCACCGGCGAGGTTTCGGTCAGCCCGTAGCCCTCGGTCACCGTGACACCGGTCATGCTCTTCCAGCGTTCGGCTACCGCGGAGACCAGAGCCGTACCGCCCGAGTTGGTGCCTTTGAGCGCAGAGAAGTCGATTTTCTTGAAATCCCGATGCGCCATCAGCGCGACGAACAAGGTGTTGAGGCCGAGAAACGCGGTGAACCGCCACTTCTGCAGTTCCTTGACGAAGCCATCGATATCGCGCGGATTGGTGATCAGCACGTTGTGGTTGCCGGACACCATCATGCACATGCAGTTAACCGTGAAGGCATAGATGTGATACAGCGGAAGGGGCGCGATCATGATCTCCTGCCCTTCCTTGATGATGGTTTGGCCCCGATCGTCCAGTTGCTCCATGGTCGCCCGGACCTGCTGCATATTGGCCACCAGGTTGCCGTGACTGAGCATGGCGCCCTTGGCCACGCCGGTGGTTCCGCCGGTGTATTGCAGCACGGCAGTGTCGTCCAGGGTCAGCGGCACCGGCTTGAGACTAAGGTGGCCGCCTTCACGCAGAACCTGCTTGAACGATTTCGCTTGCGGCAAGTTGTACTCGGGCACCATCTTTTTCAGGTGCTTGACCGCGGCATTGACCAACAGCCCCTTGAGCGACGGCAGCATGTCACCGATGCGCGCCTCGATCAGCACCTCGATGTGGGTGTCCGGCAGTACCTCCTGCACCAGCTTGCCGAAGGTATTCAGGTAAACCAGCCCGCGCACGCCGGAATCCTTGAACTGGTGACGCATCTCCCGGGCGGTGTAGAGCGGATTGGTATTGACCACGATCAGCCCGGCACGCAAGGCGCCGAAAACAGCGATCGGGTACTGCAGCAGGTTGGGCATTTGCACGGCGATACGGTCACCAGGCTGCAGGTCGGTGTGATTCTGTAGCCAGGCCGCGAAGGCCGCCGAGTAGCGCTCCAGGTCGGCGTAGGTCAGGGTCACGCCCATATTGGTGAAGGCCGGGCGATTCGCATGGCTCTTGCAGGAGCGCTCGAATACTTCCACGACCGATCGGAAGCCCCCCATGTCGATATCGTTGGGCACACCAGCGGGACGTTTATCGTTCCAGAAGTCAGGTTGCATTATTATTGGCCTCGTTACCTGAGAGTGTCTGACCCGCGCTCGACGGGCTGTGGCGAACTTAGCAGCTCCGCATTGTCACGCAATAGCTCGGTCACGAAATCAGCGACGTGAATCTCGCCCCACGGCAGCAAACCGGAGCCAGCCGGGACAATCGGCCCGCGGCGCCCTAGAATGCGGTCACGTCGCGACCCAACGGTCGCCATTCATGACTGGCTGGGCGCCGCCGCAGCGGTCCTTCGTTCGTACCCGCATAGAGGTTTATCCATGAGCACGCTGAGCAACACGCCCTACTCCGCCCTTGAGGTTGGCCAGACTGCAAGCTTCGAGAAGCAGGTCGAGGAGCGCGACATTCAGCTCTTCGCTGCCATGTCGGGCGACCGCAACCCGGTCCATCTCGACGCGGAATTCGCGGCCGGCACCCCGTTCAAGGAGCGTATCGCCCATGGCATGTTCAGCGGCGCCCTGATCAGCGCGGCGGTGGCCTGCACGCTGCCCGGCCCGGGCACCATCTACCTCGGCCAGACGATGAAATTCACCCGTCCGGTAAAGCTTGGCGACACCCTCACCGTACGCCTGGAAATCCTCGAGAAGCTGCCGAAGAATCGCGTGCGCATCGCCACCCGTGTGTTCAATCAGAACGATGAGCAGGTGGTCGACGGCGAAGCCGAGGTACTGGCGCCGCGCCGCGAGGAAACCGTCGAGCTGAAAGACCTGCCGCCCATCACCTTCGGCTGAGCGGCAGCCGGATCGGCAGCGTCTCCGATGCGCTGCCCCGGCACGCCTCCGCGCCTCTAGCCCGACCACCAGCAAGGTGCCGTTTCTGGCGCCTTGCCGCGCTGCGTTAAGCCCACCTCGTTTTTCGCTTCGCCCTCGCACCCCCGGTATTTGCCAGCACAAGGCTATTACGGCCCTCGACTACGCCCCGTCTGCCGCACCGATGGAGGATGCGCGCCGGCCATCACGCGCCGACCATCGAGCTCGCCGTACAACAAGAACAACACCGGGACCTCATCCATGCTCATACGCTCGATCGCTCATTGGCGCCTGGCGGCGCTCGTCCTAGGCGGATTTTCGCTGGCTATACACACTGCATCGGCGGCCCCGCTCGATCCGGGGCCCGACGAGGCTTTGCTCTACTACAAGCGCGCCGACGGCAATTACGACGGCTGGGGGCCGCACTTGTGGAACACTGCAGCCTGTAGCGGCAGCCTGAACGAAACCGGCTGGGATCAGCCGCTGCCTGCAGCCGGTACCGATCCGGATTACGGTGCCTTCTACCGCATCCCGCTGACCACCGATGCCAGTTGCCTGAACCTGATCATGCACCGCGGCGACGAGAAGGACCTGGGCGGTGGCGACCTGACCTGGCGCTTCGACCAATTGGGCCGCCGGGTCTTCTCGCTGAGCGGCGATGCGCAACTCTCCAGCACACCGCTGGCTGGCGCCACCGTGGCGATCAAGGGCGCGCGGGCGCATTGGCTGGATCCCTTCACGCTCGCATTGGTCGATGGCGCGCCCGGCGCCAGCCGGGTCGAGTTGCGCTATTCCGCCGACGCCAGCATCCGGATCGATGGCGAGACGCGTACCGTCACCGGCGGCACCGCGTTGCCGCTGCGACCCGGGTCACTGCGCGAGGGACTCAAGCGCT
The DNA here is from genome assembly GCF_019090095.1 of Stutzerimonas stutzeri. Lineage (NCBI taxonomy): Bacteria > Pseudomonadati > Pseudomonadota > Gammaproteobacteria > Pseudomonadales > Pseudomonadaceae > Stutzerimonas > Stutzerimonas stutzeri. The sequence continues at coordinate 1,700,955 of NZ_JAGQFP010000001.1, forward strand.
CGCATCCACACCTGGCCAACGCCACGGCCTTCAATGTCGTCGCCGGGGCGCGAGACCTGCGCCGCGCCGTCATGGGTCAGTTGGTGGTGGTCGCCTACGATGCCGACGATCAGGTGATCGACGCCACGCAGGTCCAGACCGCTGGCATCCTCGACATGTTGTTCGCCTACGAGGGCGAGCTGGGAGCGAAGATCGGCCCGCGCGGGGTGGCCTTCAAGCTCTGGGCGCCAACTGCACAGCGCGTGCGTCTGCATGTGTTCGATGCCGACAAGCGCCTGCTGCCTGGCTACCCGAAAGTGATGCACGAGCGCCTCGGTGTCTGGAGCCTCGACGGACCGCGCTCGCTCGACCGGGCGTATTACCAATATGAAGTCACCGCCTACCGGCCGAGCTCCGGCAAGATCGAGACGACGCTGGTCAGCGACCCCTATGCCTTGAGCCTGTCGCGTAACAGCCAGTACGCCCAGGTCGTCGACCTCGACGCCGACGATCTCAAGCCCGGCGGCTGGGATGCCTTGCGTCCGCCCCATCCGCAACGCCCCGAAGCGAGCGTGATCTACGAAACCCACCTGCGCGACTTCAGCGCCAGCGACACCAGCCTGCCGGCCGAATTGCGCGGCACCTACGCGGCCTTCACCCGGCCGAACAGCAACGGCATGCAGCATTTGCGCGACCTGCAGAAGGCCGGGCTCACCCACGTGCAACTCCTGCCGGTGTTCGATATCGCCACCATCGACGAGGACCCGGACCGTCGCGTCGACCTCGACGACCCCTTCGGCAAGCTCTGCCAGCTGTCACCCACCGCCCGCGAGCACTGGTCGCCGTATTGCGGCGCCGCGAGCGTCCGCCAGGTGCTGCAGGGCTTCGACCCGGCCAGTGGCCAGGCACAGTCGCTGTACAACGACCTGCGGGCCCTGGACAACTTCAATTGGGGCTACGACCCCTTCCACTTCAGCGCGCCGGAAGGCAGCTACGCCAGCGATGCAGAAGGCGTGCAGCGCATCATCGAGTTCCGCGAGATGGTCCAGGCGCTCGCCGGCAACGGGCTCGCCACGGTGATGGACGTGGTCTACAACCACACCAACGCATCCGGCCTGGCCGATAAGTCGGTGCTCGACAAGATCGTGCCCGGCTATTACCACCGCCGTAACCCCTCTACCGGCGCGGTGGAGACCTCGACCTGCTGCGAGAACACGGCCAGTGAGCACCGCATGATGGCCAAGCTGATGATCGACTCGCTGCAGGTCTGGGCGCGCGACTACAAGATCGCCGGCTTCCGTTTCGACCTGATGGGCCACCACATGCGCCAGAACCTGGTTGACGCCTATCGGGCGGTGCGCCGGATCGACCGGCACACCTACTTCTATGGCGAGGGCTGGGAGTTCGGCGAAGTCGCCGGCAACGCGCGTGGCATCAATGCCACTCAGCTGAACATGGCTGGCACCGGCATCGGCACCTTCAATGACCGCCAGCGCGACGCGGTTCGCGGCGGCAGCCCCTTCGACGGGGGCGAGAGCATCCGCCGCAACCAGGGCTTCGCCAATGGGCTTTACGTCCTGCCGAACGAGCTGGCCAGCGCCGGGCCCGCGCAAAAAGCCGAGGCCCTGCACGCCGCCGATCTGATTCGCGTCGGGATCGCCGGGGGCCTGCGCGATTTCCAGTTCGTCACCGCCGACGGCAGCACGCGCAAAGGGGGCGATATCGACTACAACGGGCAACCGGCCGGCTACACGCTCGATCCGCAGGAGACCATCAACTACGTGTCCAAGCACGATAACCAGACGCTGTGGGACAACAATCAGTACAAGCTGCCGGCCACCCTGACCGTTACCGACCGCGTGCGCCTGCAACTGGTGGCGCTGTCCGTGCCGCTGTTCAGCCAGGGCGTCCCCTTTATCCATCTCGGCTCCGACATCCTGCGCTCCAAGTCGATGCAACGTGACAGCTACGACTCCGGCGACTGGTTCAACGCCGTGGATTTCAGCTACCAGGACAACAACTGGAACAAAGGCCTGCCTCGCGCGGACAAGGATGGCGACAACTGGCCGCTGATTCGCCAGGTGATCGCCGACCCGCACGCCAAGCCGGGCACGACCGATATCGTCAGGGCCAAGCGCCGCTTCCTCGAGCTGTTGAAGATCCGCAGCGACAGCGCACTGTTCCAGCTGGACAGCGCGCGCGACGTGCAACGCCGGTTGCGGTTCCATAACACCGGCCCCGAGCAGCAGCCCGGCGTGATCGCCTTCAGCCTGGCAGACGGTCCGGGCGCGGGTCGGAACCTCGATCGCCGCTATCAATCGCTGATGGTGGTCTTCAACGCCACCGGCGAACGGATTCGCCTGCCCGGTGCGGACGGCTATCAGCTGCATCCCGTGCTCCGGGACTCGGTCGACCCGATCAGCCGTCAGGCGACGGTGCACGGAGGCGAGTTCGAAGTACCGGCCTTTACCACGGCGGTCTTCGTCCAGCCGCAGCAGCGGCGCTGAATCGCAGGCAAAAAAAAAGGGCGACCTAAGTCGCCCAAATGCCTTGCGTGCTCTGTATCTGCGGGACCGCTACTTCTTGTGAGCATCCCGCCAGATGAAATATCCGAAACCGCCGAGGAAGGCGACCATCAGGCCGACCGTGACCACCCCTGCGAGCACCACATTATCGACGAACATGATTTCCTGCCTCCAAGCCGTTGTGCTGTCTGATGGCTGTACGTTACCCCGCCGCGCCGTTTAAAAATTGATCGATGTCAATGGCTGCGAAGCCGTGCGAACCCGGCATCGCGTTAGCTGATCCAGGTCAAGAAAACAGGGGGAATGTGGCGGGTAACGCGGGGGCAGCGGCTCGTCGAGCCGCTCGAAAGGCGGGATAGGTGTTCTAGCTCAGGTGCTGGATCAACGCTTCTTCGGCTTGGCCTTGGGTTTCTTTTTCGGCCGGGACAGCGGCAATGCTTCCTCGAACGCCTGGCGCATTTCGGCCAGGCGCTTTTCCTTGATGTCATGAATGCGCTTTTCACGCTCGGTGCTGAAATCGATCAGCTTGGCGTCACTGCTCATAGGACGGGCTCACGAAAGAGTTGGCGAAAGGTCAGGTTCAGACGCGGCTCGGTTACCTTGCGCGTCCGGGCGATCTGGTGCTGCCAATAATGCTGCGTCGGGCCACGCATGACCAGCAACGAGCCATTTTCAAGCGCTAGCGAGTACTCGATCCGGCTGCTTCCCTTGCGGCGAAAGTCGAAACGCCGTGTCGCGCCCAGGTTCAGCGAAACCACCAATGGCTCCCGGCCCAGCTCGGGCTCGTCATCGCTGTGCCACCCCATGGCGTCCTGGCCATCGCGGTACAGGTTGAGCAGCACGCCGTTCAGCTGCGCTCCGACTTCGGCCTGGACTCGCTCGCGGAGTTCGCCGAGCAGCGGCGTCCAGGGTATGGGTTCATGTACCAGACCGGAGTACCGGTAGCGTGCCTCGGCATCGCCGTACCAGGCGACCAGCCTCGGCACGGCGCACTGGCGCCCGTAGAGCCTGATCTGTGGTTGCGTCCAGGGCGTCTCGCTGATCAGCGTCGATAGCCAGCGTTCGGCGAGCGCCGCGTCGGCCCATCGCGGCCAGTAGGTCAGCTCGGCCTGGGGCAAGGCGATGGCGACGGGGCTGTCGAGCGAAGGCATCAGACCTCGACGTCCACCCAGAGGCCCTGGCGCGGGAGTTCCTCAAGCGCCTCCTGGTCCTCTTCGGCGGTTTCACCCTCGGCCAGCTCTTGCGCGCTATAGCCCCGCCGCTGACGGCGGCGCTGTTCGTCGCGCAACATCTGCTCGGCTTCCTGGGGATGGCGGCGATCGAGCCCCACCGAACTCTCATTGGCGCTCGGCTGTACCGGCGTCACCGGTGCGATATCGGGTCGTGGCTTGACCACGTCCTGTTGCGCGGTGACCTGGACGGTGCCTGGTGGAATGACTGGCAGCATCTTCGCTCTCCCGTACAGACCGGAAAACAGGGCGTACGCCTGGCGGGCCTGTACCAATTGATCGGCCGATCTGCTGACGACTTTAACAGCAACGCTACACTGCCAGAGTTCTTCCTGTTTTGTCGCTGCGCAAACAAGACGGCGACAGGCCAATCCGGTCGCATCTATCGTCGCTCTATCGACAGGGTTCCGTTAACATAGCGGGCTTTTTTACAGCGGGAGGCAGGGCATGGCGCAACAGTATCTACCGGGGCAACGCTGGATCAGCGACAGCGAAGCGGAGCTCGGGCTGGGAACCATCCTCATGCAGGACGGCCGGATGCTTACGGTGCTCTACCCCGCGACCGGCGAAACCCGCCAATACGCCACCCGCAGTGCCCCGCTGACCCGTGTTCGCTTCGTCCCCGGTGACGAGGTAACGCACTTCGAAGGCTGGAAGATGACCGTGCGCGAAGTCGAGGATGTCGACGGCCTGCTGGTCTATCACGGCCTGACTGCCCAGAGCGAAGCCCGCACGCTGCCGGAAACCCAGCTGTCGAATTTCATCCAGTTCCGCCTCGCCAGTGATCGCCTGTTCGCTGGCCAGATCGACCCGCTGAACTGGTTCAAGCTGCGCTACCACACGCTGGAAAACCAGAGCAAACAGCTGACCTCCTCCCTGTGGGGGCTGGGCGGCGTACGTGCGCAACCCATCGCGCACCAGCTGCATATCGCCCGTGAGGTCGCCGACCGCATTGCCCCGCGTGTTTTGCTCGCCGACGAAGTGGGCCTGGGCAAAACCATCGAAGCCGGCATGGTGATTCATCGCCAGCTGCTGTCCGGGCGCGCCAAGCGCGTGCTGATCCTGGTGCCGGAAAACCTCCAGCACCAGTGGCTGGTAGAAATGCGCCGTCGCTTCAATCTGCAGGTCGCGTTGTTCGATGATGAGCGCTTCATCGAAAGCGATGCCACCAACCCCTTCGAAGACACCCAGCTCGCCTTGGTTTCGCTGGACTGGCTGAAGGATGACGAGCGCGCCCAGGACGCCGCCTTCGCCGCCGGTTGGGATCTGCTGGTGGTGGACGAAGCGCATCACCTGGTCTGGCACCCGGAAAACGCCAGCGCCGAATACAAACTGGTCGAGCAACTGGCCGAAGTCACCCCCGGCGTCCTGCTGCTGACCGCAACGCCGGAACAGCTCGGCCAGGAAAGCCACTTCGCCCGCCTGCGCCTGCTCGACCCGAACCGCTTTCATGACCTCGAAGCCTTCCGCGCCGAGAGCGCCAGCTACCAGCCCGTCGCCCGCGCCGTGCAGGAGCTGCTGGACGAGGGCCGCCTATCCCAGGAAGCACACCAGACGATTCACGGCTTCCTCGGCGACGAAGGTGAAGCCCTGCTCGCCGCGGCCACCGACGGCGACATCGAAGCCAGCAGCCGCCTGATTCGCGAGTTGCTCGACCGTCATGGCACCGGTCGCCTGCTGTTCCGCAACACTCGCGCCGCCGTGCGGGGTTTCCCGGAGCGCCAGCTGCATCCGTATCCGCTGCCCTGCCCCGCCGAGTATCTGGAACTGCCGTTGGGCGAGCATGCCGAGCTGTATCCGGAGGTCAGCTTCCAGAGCCAGCAGGAAGAGCCGGACGCACAAAACCGTTGGTGGACCTTCGATCCGCGTGTCGAGTGGCTGATCGACACGCTGAAGATGCTGAAGAAGTACAAGGTGCTGGTCATCTGCGCCCACGCCGAGACCGCGCTGGACCTGGAAGACGCCCTGCGCGTGCGCTCCGGTATTCCGGCCACGGTGTTCCACGAAGGCATGAGCATCCTCGAGCGTGACCGCGCCGCGGCCTACTTCGCCGACGAAGAATTCGGCGCGCAGGTGCTGATCTGTTCGGAAATCGGCAGCGAGGGCCGCAACTTCCAGTTCGCGCATCATCTGGTGCTGTTCGATCTGCCGTCGCACCCCGACCTGCTGGAGCAGCGTATCGGCCGCCTCGACCGGATCGGTCAAGCCCACGTCATCCAGCTGCACGTGCCCTACCTGGAAACCAGCCCACAGGAACGCCTGTTCAAGTGGTACCACGAGGCGCTGAATGCCTTCCTCAACACCTGCCCCACCGGCAATGCCCTGCAGCATCAGTTCGGCCCGCGCCTGCTGAACCAGCTGGAGGAAGGTGACGACGACGCATTCCAGACGCTTATTGAAGAAGCCCGCGCCGAGCGCGAACGCCTCGAAGCCGACCTGCATGCCGGCCGCGACCGCCTGCTGGAGCTCAATTCCGGCGGTGGCGAACAGGGCAAGGCGCTGGTTGAGGCCATCGAAGAGCAGGACGACCAGTTCGCCCTGCCGATCTACATGGAAGAGCTGTTCGACGCCTTTGGCATCGACAGCGAAGACCATTCCGAAAACGCCCTGATCCTGCGCCCGAGCGAGAAGATGCTCGACGCCAGCTTCCCGCTCGGCGACGACGAAGCCGTGACGGTCACCTACGACCGCGAACAGGCCCTGGCCCGCGAAGACATGCAGTTCCTCACCTGGGAACACCCCATGGTTCAGGGCGGCATGGACCTGGTGCTGTCCGGCTCCATGGGCAACACCGCGGTGGCGCTGATCAAGAACAAGGCGCTCAAGCCCGGCACCGTCCTGCTTGAATTGCTCTATGTCAGCGAGGTGGTGGCGCCGCGTGCCCTGCAGCTCAACCGCTTCCTGCCGCCCTTGGCGCTGCGTTGCCTGCTGGATTCGAACGGCAACGACCTGGCACCCAAGGTGGCGTTCGAGACGCTCACCGATCAGCTGGAAAGCGTCCCGCGCGCCAGTGCGAACAAGTTCGTTCAGGCTCAGCGCGACGTGCTGGCCAAGCAGATTGCCGACGCCGAAGCCAAGGTCACCCCTCGCCACACCGAGCGCGTCGCCGAAGCGCAGCGCAAACTGAAGGCGAGTCTCGACGAAGAGCTGGCGCGCCTGACGGCGCTGCAAGCGGTCAACCCGAGCGTGCGCGACAGCGAGATCGAGGCCGTGCGCAAGCAGCGTGAGGAAGGTCTGGCGATGCTGGAGAAGGCCGGGCTGAGGCTGGAAGCGATTCGGGTGCTGGTGGCGGGCTGATCTCCGGGCGGGGGCTTGAGGCGGCGTAAGTCCGACCCTCCGCATCGCTCCCACCCTTCGCCCCGGGGTCGGGGCTCCTACAGAACGCCTCGGCACACGCCAATCTCTGTGGGAGTCGCGACCCCGCGGCGAATGCAAACCGCAGGACTGCGCCCCTAGCCCCGTCGCCCCGACGTCGGGGCTCGTACAACGCCTTCGCCCCAAGCCAGGCCCTGTGGGAGTCGCGACCCCGCGACGAATGCAGCCCGCAGGGCAGTGCTCATAGCCTCTTCGCCCCGAGGTCGGGCTCCTACAGAGCGCCTTCGCCCCAAGCAATCTCTGTGGGAGTCGCGACCCCGCGACGAATGCAGACCGCAGGGCTGCGCTCATAGCCTCTTCGCCCCGAGGTCGGGGCTCCTACAGAACGCCTCGGCACACGCCAATCTCTGTGGGAGTCGCGACCCCGCGACGAATGCAGACCGCAGGGCTGCGCTCATAGCCTCTTCGCCCCGAGGTCGGGGCTCCTACAGAACGCCTCGGCACACGCCAATCTCTGTAGGAGTCGCGACCCCGCGACGAATGCAGCCCGCAGGGCTGCGCTCATAGCCTCTTCGCCCCGAGGTCGGGGCTCCTACAGAACGCCTTCGCCCCAAGCCAGGCCCTGTGGGAGTCGCGACCCCGCGACGAATGCAGACCGCAGGGCTGCGCTCATAGCCTCTTCGCCCCGAGGTCGGGGCTCCTACAGAACGCCTCGGCACACGCCAATCTCTGTAGGAGTCGCGACCCCGCGACGAATGCAGACCGCAGGACTGCTGCTTTTCGCTTGCAGCTTGCAGCCTCCAGCCCAACGCTTGAATTCCTAACGCCTCACCACCGCCAGCAGTTGCCTGGCCTTGCGCTGGTCGTCTTCGCCCAGCTCCGCCAGCAGCTCCGGCTTACCGCCGATCAGCAGCGCCAGCGGTACGCCGTCGCGATAAAGGATGCGATTGCCTGCGGTGGCGGGGACGCGATCGCCAGGTAGCAGCGTGCCGACCTGATTCAACGGATCGACCGCCGAGACGGCAATCATCTCACCGGCCAGCGGCCGCTTACGCACCTCACGCAACAGGCCAACCGCCTCAGGCAAGGCGAACTGCTCGCCCGGCACACCCGCCACGAAACGCCCGCCACGAATATCGCCCCGCGCCTCGAGCCGGTGGTAGACACGCAGCAATTCACGCCAGGGCGGCAACCAATCCGCCTCGCGGTCCAGCAGGCGCCAGAACACCACGCCGTAGCGACGCAGCAAGGTCATCGCGATGTGCTCCAGCGCCTCGGGGTCCAGCGCTGGCCGGCGCGCAGGCGTTTCGGCCGACGCCGGCGCGCCTTTGCGCACCAGCGCCCAGCGACCCGCGTCGGCCATGCCGCCGATGAATGCCCCGCCGCGGCTCTGCCGGGTGCTGCGTGAACGCTTCGCCGCAGGTGCCAGCAATGCCCGCAGACCGGCGAAACTGTCGGCATTGACCAGCCCTACCGCAACCAGCTCGCCCAGAGCATCTTCCAGCTCGCTGCGTAACAGGCGGGCATCCTGCTGCAGCTCGTCGAAGAACAAGGCGCCCTGCCCCTGCAACGTCTCCAACACCCGCTGCGCGCGTGATGACAGCTCCGGCTGTAGCGCATCACTGGCCAGCGCATACCAGGCCGCCAACTGCCGACGCGGCAGCAGCACGATAGGCGTGCCGCGCACCGGCCCGCTGCTGGCTTTGATTCGCCCGGCCAGGCGCGTCCAGACGATGCGCCCGGAGCGGCACAGCTCGTCCAGCCAGGTGCCGCCGTAATCCTTCAAGCGCGCCGGCAGCAAGTCGCTCTCCCAGGCACCTGCCGCGGCCTGGAAGCCTTCCAGTTGCTCGACGACGGTGCCGAGCGCCTCGCGGCCCTGCATCCGCGTCGCCTCGGACAGGTGCTGCCAGTCGAACAGAAAACGCATGAAATCGGCGCGCTCCACTGGTTCGATTTCGCGGCGCAGGCGCTTGACGGTGTAACGGTGGATGCGCGCCAGCAGATGCCGCTCGCACCACTCCTCATCCGTTGCGCCAGGCGTGAAGCGGCCGCGCAGCACATAGCCCTCCGCCTCCAAACGTGTGAGCGCCAGCGCGACCGCCGACGCCGGCAAGGCCAGCGGCCGGGCAATCAGCGGCACCGGCAAGGGGCCGAAGCCGGTCAGGCGCGCGCGGATCAGTTCGACCAAGGCATCGTCTTCACTCGACGGCTGATCGAAACCAGGCAGCGGCTTTAGCACCGGCTCGCAACCCGCTTCGGGATAGATCGACTGCAACACAGCAAGGCGCTCGATGGGTACCCAGAGCGCGCGATCCTGCGCGACCCGCATCCGCGTCGCGCGCCCGCCGCGAGCCAGTTCGTTCAGCCAGGCAGGCCACTGGGGATCGGCCTGCACTTCGGCCTCCGCGATGCAGCCCAAGCCTGTGAGCGCTTCATGTAAATCGTCCGGATGGCGCGCCTGGGGCCAGGCTTCCTCACCCACCGCCTCGATTGCCGCGGCATCCAGCGCGCCGAGGTCGTCGGCCGATTCGGGGTCGGTCCAGCGACGGTTGAGCACAGCCTGGGTCCGACGCTCTTCCAGCGGCGCATCGTCGAGAAAGGCGTAAGGCCGCGCGCCCAGCACTTCCATGGCCAGCGGCGACGGCGCCGGCAGGTCACGCGCCAGCAGCTCGATATCGCCCGCCTCGATCCGCCGGAGCAGCGCCAACCAGCCATCGCTGTCCATGGCCTCGTGCAGGCAGTCATTCAGCGTCTGGGCGACCAGGGGATGATCCGGCACCTCCCGCTCGCCCACGATGTTCTCCAAACAGGCGACCTGGTCTGGAAAGACGGTCGCGAGCAGGTCTTCACTCTTCATGCGCTGTAGCTGCGGCGCGACTTTGCGGCCTCCGGCCATGCGCGGCAGCGCCAACGCAGTGGTCGCGTTCCAGCGCCAGCGCACGCCGAACAGCGGTGCATCAAGCAGCGCCTGGATCAGCACCGCTTCGGCGCTGTTGGGGTGCAGGTAACGCCAGACGTCATCGAGCGGGAAGCTATGGCTGGTCGACAACGAAAAGATGATCGCATCTTCGGTCGCCGCAGCCTGCAACTCGAAGTTGAAGGTGCGGCAGAAGCGCTTGCGCAGCGCCAAGCCCCAGGCACGGTTGATCCGACTGCCGAACGGCGAATGGATGACCAGCTGGGTGCCGCCGGATTCGTCGAAGAAGCGCTCCATGATCAGCCGCTGCTGCGTCGGCAACGCGCCCAGCGCCGAGCGGGCACGAGCGAGGTACTCGACGATCTGGCGAGCCGCGGCGTCTGGCAGGCCGAGCGTGTCGGTGAGCCAGTCGATGGCGGGCATCAGATCGACCGTGCGTGCCTCTCCCCCCTCACCCCGGCCCTCTCCCCCTTGGGGCGAGGGAGACAAGCCTGCGGCCACCGGACGCGTCGTAGCGCCAGCCGGACCGCCCGCAGCGCCCTCCATGCCGGAGCTGGACGCATCACCTCCAACCCACTCGGACTGTCCCCTCTCCCCTTCGGGGATAGAGCTGGGGTGAGGGGTGGCAGTGGCACGATGCGCCTCGATCACCCCTTCAGGTAAGGGAGACAAGTCTGCAACCACCGGATGCGTAGCAGCGCTCTCCGGCCCATCGGTTGCCCGCCCCAACTCCGAGCCGGACACATCCGTTTCAACCCGCTCGGACCGCCCCCTCTCCCCCCCGGGGAGAGGGCTGGGGTGAGGGGTGGCGGTGTCCGGAGACATCTCGCTCTGCTCTTCGCACAAGGACGCCCCATCTGCGGCACTCTCGCACGCATCTCCTTCCAGCCCTGAGCCAGGCACATCCCTTTCAGCCACCGCGGACCGCCCCCTCTCCCCTCCGGGGAGAGGGCTGGGGTGAGGGGTGGCGGTGTCCGGAGACATCTCGCTCTGCTCTTCGCACAAGGACGCCCCATCTGCGGCACGCTCGCACGCATCCCCTTCCAGCCCCGAGCCGAGCACACCCCTATCAACCACCACGGACCGCCCCCTCTCCCCTCCGGGGAGAGGGCTGGGGTGAGGGGTGGCGGTGGTCAGGCGGACATCGATCTCTCCTCGCAACCTGGCCACCGCTGCGGACAGCTCATCGCTGCGCCCCGGCGCCTCGCCCAGCCAGAACGGGATATTCGGCGGTTGACCCTGCGCATCCTCGACCCGCACGCGGCCGGGCTCGACTTTGATGATGCGGTAGGCGGTGTTGCCCAACTGGAACACATCGCCGGCGAGGCTCTCGACAGCAAAATCCTCGTTGACCATGCCAATGTTGAAGCCCTGTGGCTCGAGCAGCACCGAGTAATCAGCGTTGTCAGCGATGGTGCCGCCGGAGGTCAGCGCGGTCAGACGGCCGCCGCGTCGCCCGCGCAAACTGCGGTTGACCAGATCGCGGTGCAGGTAGGCGCCGCGTGCACCGTGGCGGGTGGTGTAGCCCTCGGCGAGCATCGCCAGCAGCGCCTGATAATCCGCCTCGCTCAAACCGGCGTAAGGCATGGCGCGGCGGATCAATGCCAGCAACGCATCCTCCTGCCACTCGCGGCACGACACCTCGGCGACGATCTGCTGCGCCAGCACATCCAGCGGGGCCTTCGGGATCACCAGGGTATCGAGCTCGCCGCGCCGCACGGCGTCGAGCAAGGCGGCGCATTCGATGAGGTCGTCGCGTGAACTGGGAAACAGGCGCCCCTTCGAGACGCCGCCCACCTGGTGACCGGCGCGGCCGACGCGCTGCAGGAAGGCGGAAATGGACCGCGGCGAGCCCAGCTGGCAGACCAGCTCGACGTCGCCGATATCGATCCCAAGCTCAAGCGACGCGGTCGCCACCAGTACCCGCAGCTCGCCGCGCTTGAGCCGCTGTTCGGCATCCAGCCGCTGTTCGCGCGCCAAACTGCCGTGATGAGCCGCGACCACCGCGTTGCCCAACCGCTCGCTCAGATGCCGCGCCGCGCGTTCGGCCATGCGCCGGGTGTTGACGAAGATAAGCGTGGTTCGGTGTTCACCGGCGAGCACCGCCAACCGGTCGTACACCAGCTCCCAGACGGCATTGCTCATCACCGCTTCCAGCGGGACCGGCGGCACCTCCAGCGCCAGGTCACGCGCCCGGCCATGGCCGACATCGATGATTTCGCAATCCCGACCCACGCCGACCAGAAAACCGGCCACCGCCTCGATGGGCTTCTGTGTCGCCGACAGCCCGACCCGCACCAGCGGATGGCCGCATAACGCTTCCAGCCGCTCCAGCGTCAATGCCAGGTGGCTGCCTCGCTTGTTGCCCGCGATGGCATGAATCTCGTCGACGATCACGCTGCGCACAGTGCCCAGCATCTGCCGACCGGACTCGGAGCCGAGCAGCACGTAGAGCGATTCCGGCGTCGTCACCAGGATATGCGGGACCCGCTTGCGCATCGCCGCGCGCGCGGCCTGTGGCGTATCGCCGGTGCGCACCGCGGTACGGATTTCCAGCGGCGGCAGGCCGAGCGCTTGCAGCTCTGCCGAGATGCCCGCCAGCGGCTGCTCCAGATTGACGTGAATGTCGTTGGACAGCGCCTTGAGCGGCGAGACGTAGAGCACCCAGGTCTGGTCCGGTAGGCCACCTTCGGCGACGCCTTCCTGCACCAGCTGATCGATGGCGGCGAGAAAAGCGGTCAGCGTCTTACCTGAGCCGGTGGGCGCCGCCACCAGGGTCGACCGGCCGGCACGGATCAGCGGCCAGGCGCGGGCCTGAGCCGGCGTCGGTGCAGGGAAGCTGCGGCTGAACCAGCTGGCCACCGCTGGATGGAAAGCCGCCAGTGCGTCGGGAAGGAATGAGTCGGTCATGACCTGAATATGCTGCCGCGGCGGCGCATCTACAAGGCCGTCTCGCCACAGCCCGTCGCCTGCCAGCCAGGCGGGAGGAAACGGTGGCGCGGCTTGGCGGTCCACTTGAGACAGCCCGTCGATGGAGAATCCCATGAGCAACCAAGCCCTGAACCTGGACGAAGCGATGCAGCTCGTCTCCGAAGCCTTTCTACCGTGCGGCTGCGTCACCAGCGCCAACCCCGACGAGGACAGTTTCGGATTCACGGTCATGTCAGGTAGCGGTGCCGAAGTATTGCGCGTACCCAGCGTGTCGCGCGAGGAATACACCAGCGCGCAGCGCCTTGGCGGCGTCATCGAGCAGGCGAGACTGGACGTGGAAGAGAAGGACCAGCGCCTCGAGCCCTGGACCATGCCCGCGCTGGAGGATGACACCGGAATTCCGGAAACCCCGCCGAACTACTGAACCCTCCCTCGACCACCCCAACATCAGGATCGGCCACCGCGCGGGCCGCGGTTTGCGCGCGCCCAATACCGGAACGGATTGCCGCATCGCCAACGCGGTGCATGGCGCGACGACTCGCCACGACGCACAGCAGCGCCAGAGCGCTGCGCAAGGGCCCGGTGCTATCGCCTTAGCCGACTGCCCGCTCCTGGACCGACGGCGTTCGCAAAGGCACGGACCGCACCGCTTCAGGTAGCTCGCGAGTCGGCTCACCTTGGCTGCAGCGTCACGCCACAGACAGGCGCGCCACCGACTGGAACAGAAACTTTTACGCCCCGCTTCGGGTCGCTATAGAGGCGGTTCGGCCGTCCGCAGTCGAGCTTTTCGAATGGCGAGCAAGGGGGAACGCACCATGGGTCACCTGGTACAACAGCGGGCGGAACAGCCGGCCCTGGCTGAACTGGACTACCTGCTGCAGCGCTTCCGGCAAGTTCGCGCGACCAGCGAAGCGATCTGCGCGCCCCTGCAGACCGAAGAATACGTCATCCAGAGCATGCCCGACGTCAGCCCGCCGAAGTGGCATCTTGCGCATGTCAGCTGGTTCTTCGAGGCCTTCCTGCTCAAACCGTACCTGCCAGGCTACGCACCGCTCGATGCGGCCTACGACTACCTGTTCAACTCTTACTACGAGACCCACGGCACGCCCTTTCCGCGCAACCAGCGTGGGCTGATCTCGCGGCCCGGCGTGGAGGATGTCTACCGCTTCCGTCAGCATGTCGACCGGGCAATGAGCGAGTTGCTGGTCAGCCCGCCCCAGCAGCATGCGGCCGAGATCATGCGTCGGGTCGAGCTGGGCCTGCAGCACGAACAACAGCACCAGGAATTGTTGCTGATGGACATCAAGCACATCCTGGCGCAGAACCCGCTCCATCCGATCTACCGCAGCGACTTGAAACCCGCGCCCAGCCTGCACAACGACCGCGTCCGCTGGCACAGCTATGCCGCCGGCGTACGGCATATCGGCCATGCCGGCAGTGGCTTCGCCTTTGATTGCGAGACGCCCCGGCACCGGCAGTTCGTCGAGGATTTCCAGCTGGCCGACCGCTTGGTCAGCAATCGCGAGTACCTCTCCTTCATCGCCGACGGTGGCTACGCGCGCAGCGAGCTCTGGCTGTCCGATGGCTTGGCGCATATCCGCCAGCACGGCTGGAACGCGCCGTTGTATTGGCATCGCGAGGACGGTGGCTGGTGCGAGATGACACTCGGCGGAATGCGGCCGCTGGACCTGGAAGCGCCCGTCTGCCACATCAGCTTCTATGAAGCGGACGCCTATGCGCGCTGGGCCGGCGCACGACTGCCCACCGAAGCCGAATGGGAAATCGCCGCCACCGACCAGCCACGGCGTGGCAACTTTCTGGAAAGCGATCATCTGCAACCTGTTTCTGCCAGCGTCCCGCATGAGGGGCCGGCACAGTTGTTCGGTGACGTCTGGGAGTGGACCGCCAGCGCCTACCGTCCCTATCCAGGGTTCCGCCCGCTGGAAGGCAGCCTGGGCGAATACAACGGCAAATTCATGTCCGGCCAGATGGTGCTGCGCGGCGGGTGCTGCGCCACACCGGAGGCCCACATCCGTGCGACCTACCGCAACTTCTTTCAGCCGGCGATGCGCTGGCAGTTTGCCGGGCTGCGCCTGGCCAGGGAGCTTTGAAACATGGCACTAGCCGTACACTTTCATGACCAGACGCAGCCAACCCACGACAGCTCCCTGCGCGACGAAGCGCTGGCAGGCTTCGCCGCCACGCCCAAGCGCATCTCGCCGAAGTTCTTCTACGACCGGCGCGGCTCCGAACTGTTCGAGGAGATTTGCCTGCAGCCCGAGTACTACGTGACCCGCACCGAGGAGAAGATCCTCGCCAACGCGGCCAACGAAATACTGGAGATCGCCGGCCCGCAGACCGACCTGATCGAACTGGGCAGCGGAGCCAGCCGCAAGGTTCGCCTGCTGCTCGAAGGGCTGCGGCCGGTCAGTTACCTTGGCATCGACATCTCCGAAGACTTCCTGCTGACCAGCACCCAGCGACTCGCCGCCGATTACCCCTGGCTCGAAGTGCATGCGGCCTGCGCCGATTTCTCCGACGAACTGAAGCTGCCGGACGACTTCACCATTCACCATCCGCTGGTCTTCTTTCCCGGTTCCAGCATCGGCAACTTCACCCCACTGGAGGCACGCAGGCTGCTCGGCCACCTGCATGAAATCCTGCCGCCAGGCGGTGGCGTGCTGATTGGCGTGGACCTGGTCAAGGACCGCAGCGTGCTGGAGGCGGCCTACAACGACCGCGCTCACGTCACCGCAGCGTTCAACCTCAACCTGCTCCAGCGCATCCGCCAGGAGCTGGACAGCGATATCGATCCGTCACGCTTCGCTCACCAGGCGTTTTTCAACGAGCAGGATTCGCGGATCGAGATGCACCTGATCAGCCGTGAATCACAGGACGTCACGATCGAGGGGCAGCGGTTCCACTTCGATGCCGGTGAGAGCCTGCATACCGAAAACTCCTACAAATACACCCTGCAGTCCTTCGCCGCCCTTGCCAGCAGCGCCGGTTTCGACTGCAGCGGCCAATGGACCGATGCTCAAGACCTGTTCAGCGTGCACTACTTGCAACGTCGGCCATGAGGCGCCTCACGCCTTGCCTATCCGCCCTGTCCCTGGCGGTTTGCCTCGGCAGCGCCACTGCTGCCGAGCAACCCCTGCGGGTCAAGGATCTGCAGCGCTGCGGCGACCTCTTCTCCACCGCGCAGCTGACGTTCTGTCTGCGCAGCGAAGGCGTAACCACCGCGGACCTGAAGGTAATGCTGGGCGGCAAACCCGTCGAAGCGACTCAGGAACGCAATGGCCGGCTCCGCCTGACCCTGACCAGCGAAGACCATCAGAGCGGTCCGCTCTGGCTGGAGCAGGGTAATCGCCGTAGCAACCCGGTCTGGCTCACGCTCAAGGGCAGTCACGTCGTGCCGGCGGGCCCGAGCGAAGTCGCCAAGAACATGGACGGCCTGACGACCTACCTGGACCTGGTCAGCCTGATCATCGAAGAGGACCACGACGGCCTGGACGAATCGCGACGGCTGGCCAAGAAGTATGGCGCCGAGGTGGTGGGTGCCATCGCTCCGCTCAACACCTACCAGCTGCGACTACCGGTCAAGAACTTGACCGAACGCGACGCGCTGGTCCTGCGCCTGGGCAGCGAAACGAGCGTGGACGCCGTGATCATCGAGGAATCCGGTGCCGAAGAGCCGCTCGAAGAAGATCAGCAGCCAAAGCCGCGTAACAGCGAGTGGGTCGCCAATCGCTTCCTCGATGCAGTGGATTTCTACCGACGCCGCCTGCCCGCGCAGAACGCCCCGATCGAGGCCCGGCCGGTACGCATCGGCATTATCGAGCGCGATGTCGATTTCGACTCGCCGGAGTTCGAGCCCTACCTCGGCGAGTGCAAACCGAGCACGCCGCGTACCTGCGTCTATGCGCGCGATGCGCAATCGCCAGAGGAGCACGGTACCAGCGTCACGGGCATCCTCGCCGCCCACAGCGCAGAAGCGGGCGATCAGGGCTTTCTAGCCGCACTGGAGCCGGCAAGCGGGGGGTTCGAGGTCATCGTCGAACGCAACTCGGATGCCGGGATCACCGCCAACGTTGCGGCCTCGGTCAACCTGGTCGAGGACGGCGTGCGGGTGCTGAACTGGAGCTGGGGGATTCATCGCGTCGGCACGCGGGATATAGAAGGTGAAGCGGTGGACTCGCTGATTCGCTCGGGGGTCGCCATGAGCGGTTATGAGGAGCTGCTGGAAGAGTTCTTCCTCTGGCTGCGCCGCGAGCATCCCGATGTGCTGGTGGTCAACTCGGCCGGTAATGGCTCGGCCCGCTCAGGCCAGGACGATTACCGTCTGCCCTCCTCCTTCATCACCGAGCAACTGCTGGTAGTCGGCGCTCATCAGCGCGACTTCAGCAAGGATGTGCCGGTCGAACACCCCGACTACGTGACCAAGCGCCCGTCGTCCAATGTCGACATGCGCGTCGATATCACCGCGTCCGCCTGTACGCGTGCCGCAACACTGCAAGAGGGAAAACGCGGCGACGTGCACTGCGGTACTTCCTACGCAACACCAATGGTCACCGGCATCGTCGGCGCCATGCTGTCGATCAACCCGGCCCTGGCCCCGGAGCAAGTGCGCGAACTGCTACGCCGAAGCGCGCTGACCATCGGCCGCAACAGTGATTTCGAAGCGGCAGAAGCCGACGACCTGACGGCACCGATCCTCCCGTCCGAGCGCGGTTACCAGCTGGACAACGGGGATATCGGCCGCTCGGCGAGGCTGGATATGCGCAAGGCATTGGAGCTTACGGTCGACAGCCTGCAAGAGGTTCGGTGATGCCCGGCCGGCAGCCATTGGGTCGCTAACACCGCTTCGTCTTGAAATACTCTGAAATAACTGCATTTGAGCCGGTAAAGCTGCACGCCTAAAAACCGGCGCAGCGGCTTCGCCTGCCTGTCACTCGACCTATGTCGCCTGTAGTTCGAAAAACACAATTAATTCAAACACTTAAGCAATAGGGGCCATTTAATATTTAATAGCCATCTAATACTGGCAACTAGAGATAGATAATCAGCGCTCAATAAAACAACATATTTATGACGCCAAATTAACTTCAAATAACAAGCATCAACCTATATAAAACCTATCCACGCGAACTGGAGTGCTTTTTCCTGTTCGCGTTGCCAGGTGGTGTCGTGGGTCGTTGCTTCACTCGTTGCATGTCCTCGGACGCTTCCGCGCTTTTTAAAAGGCCTCGGCCTTTTGTCGTATTAAGTTCCGGAGATCCTCATGTCCGCGCAGGTAACATTCAGCGTACCCAAGGTGCTGCTCGGCACCGCCCTGCTGGTCGCATTCGGCGTCAGTCAGGTCCAGCCCGTTCAAGCGGCCACTTCCAGCGCGACGGTAGCGTCGCAGCAAGTTCTCGCCACCGCCCAGGTCAACGACTTCACCAGCTCGCAGTGGCTGAGGGGAAGCTGGCGTCAGTCGGCCGGCCTGTCGATCCCGGCGACGGCAGCAAACAAGGCGGTATTCAAGAAAGGCGCCCAGGTCAGAACCGCGGACGGACAGATTCGCTCGATCCAGGTGGTCTATTTTTCTGGCGCTCACATGAGCGTCATGTTCTCCGGCACCGCCCTCGATGCCTCGAAGAACGGTTATCCCAAGAGCCTCTCGGCATTGGGCGCCGCCTCACCTTCGGCGCCTGCGGTCGTCATCCCCAGTACCGATGCGAACCAGGGCAGCACGGCGGTCCACAGTTCCGCCATCAACAACTACACCAACAACGACTGGTTGTACGGCGTATGGCGCAAGTCGGCCGGTTTGTCGATCCCGGCCAGCAGCGCGAACCGCACCGCCTTCAAGGTCGGGTCGTCGGTCAAGCTGGCGGACGGCCAGGTGCGCACGATCAGCGCGGTGTATATCTCCGGTAATAACATGAGCGTGATGCTCAGCGGCGCAACCCTCAGCGGCAAGCTTGGCTACCCGAACAAGCTGCTTTCGACCCTCAGCACAACCACGCCAGCGCCGACGCCACCCCCGCCGAGCCAGCCCTCGACACCGGTAGTCACGCCGCCTGCCAACCCGACTCCAAGCCAGACGGTAGCCTTGAACGCCTTCAACGGTGGCGATTTCGTCAATGGCGTCTACAACACCAGCAAATTCCACGGCGTATCGGTCAAGGCGACGGCCGAGAACAAGGCTGCCTTCCATAAGGGCGCGAAGATCCGTTTCGCCGACGGCCAGGTACGCAGCATCACGTTGATCTATCAATCCGGCGGCAACATGACGGTCATGGTCGACGGCGGCGCCATCAACGGCAAGGCTGTGGGCTATCCGCGCACCGTTTCGGTCAACAGCACGGGCTTCAGCACGCCCACCCCGAACACCGGCAATCAGGCACCTAGTGACGGTGGCACACCGGCAAACCCCATCAACCTGGTCGGCATCAACCTGGCTGGTGCGGAGTTCGGCACCGACGTCGCGCTGCCCGGGGTCTACCTGAAACAGTACATCTACCCCGGCGAAGCGGACTTCAAGCGCTACGCCGAGCGCAACCTGAAGCTGGTGCGCCTGCCATTTCGCTGGGAGCGGATCCAGCCGCGACTCAACGCCGAGCTGGACCGCGCCGAACTGGGACGCCTGCTGACCACGCTCGATCACGCACGCAAGTACGGCATGCAGGTCATCCTCGACATGCACAACTATTATCGCTACTACGGCAAGATGATCGGCTCGAGCGAGGTACCGGTGAGCGCATTCGCCGACAGCTGGCAACGCATCGCCAGGCAGGTCGCCAAGCACCCAGCGGTCTATGGCTACGGTCTGATGAACGAGCCCCACACCACCAACGGCCAGTGGCCGGCCGCAGCCCTGGCCGCCGCCAAGAGCATTCGCAGTATCGATGCGCAGCATTGGGTGATCATCGCCGGCGATCGTTGGTCGAGTGCGTTCCACTGGCCGTCGTATAACACTCGCCTGGTCAGCGATCCCTGGATGCGTGACGCGAAGAACAACCTGATGTTCGAAGCTCACCTGTACTTCGACCAGGATTACTCCGGCTACTACACGAACCGGAACGAAGTGTATGATCCGATGATCGGGGTGATTCGAGCCAAACCCTTCGTCGAATGGCTGAGCAGATACCGCCTGCGTGGCTTTATCGGCGAGCACGGCGCGCCGGACTACTCACCGTCGGCCATCGCCGCCACGGACAACCTGCTCCGTTATCTCGGCCAGCATTGCATCCCCAGCACCTACTGGGCCGCAGGCCCCTGGTGGAACGACTATGCGCTGTCGCTGGATGTCAAGAATGGCAAGCCGCGACCGCAGCTGCCGATACTGCTCAAGCATGCCGCCAACAAGAGCTGCGGGGCGGTCGGCCCGCTGTGATCGCTGCGCTCCGAGCTCGCGGAGCGCAGCAATGGTCACGCCACCGCCATGGCATCGAAGACTTCAGGGGTGAGTGCCGACTCGCCCTTTTCGTCCAGCCGCTGGCGGCGGTTCGAGTCGCCTCCTTCGAGCATGTTCAGCAAGCGCACGCCGCGCTCGGTCAGCACGAAGTTTTCACCGTTGCCGCCCTCCTCCTCGGGCCGCGCGACCATGAAGCCTCCTTCGAACAGCAGGCTTTCGTAGTTCTGCGCTTCAGCTTTCAGCGAGTCCATATTGGGTAGCGGCTGGCCAGCCTCCTCCATCGCCAGGGCATGCTCATCGGCATACTGACGCGGCGTGAAGGGTTCGTTGCCGGCTTTCTGCGCTTCTCGGAGCAGGCGCAACATCAGGTCCCAGTCGTAGCTCATGTCCGTTCTCCTGTCGCACCGCCACAGAACGGCGGCTCTTGCTCATTCGGACCCCGCTGCCAGCGGCATGGTTCGATCCCCGGCCAACGGAAACGGCTGAACTAAAGCGCGCCGACGGCAATCAACCGATCAGATCGATGACCAAAGGAGCGCGCCATGAGACGCCTGATGCTTCCCTTCACCCTGGCCCTGCTGGCCAGCCAGCCGGTGTTCGCCGACCAATGCACGACCGACGAGATCGATCAGAAGGCCAAGGAGCTGGCCGACCGTGTCAGTGCACTGACCGAGAACAATCCCAAGCGGGCCGCGGAGATCAATGAGGAGTTGCGGGACATGGAGGTCAAGCAGACCGCCGAGCAGCTCGGCAATGAGTGCGAGGCCTACGACAAGCGCATCGAGCATGTCGAAAAGGCGGAGAAGGATGCCGATATCGCACCGGCTGAGAAGCGCTGAAGCCCATGAGCCGGGGTGGCAGGCCACCCCGGCTGCGTGAATCACGGCGCGGCGGGCTTCTTGCGGCGCAGCGGCGCCAATCCATCCTGACTCACCAAGGGTGCCGCAGGGGCGTCGCGCTTGGCGTTTTTCGGCCGCTTGGCCACCGGCTTCGCTGCCGGCTTGCCCTTCTTGTCCGCGGCCTTTTTCTTGTCCTCTTTTTTCTTCTTGGTGCCGGCTGCCTTGCCTGAGGCCTTGAGGTTCTTTGGCCCCATGTAGCTGCCCTTGAGCCCCTTGATCACCCGTCGCTCGAAGCGCTGCTTGAGGTAGCGCTCGATGCTCGACATCAGGTTCCAGTCGTTGTGGCAAATCAGCGAGATCGCCAGCCCTTCGGCACCGGCGCGTCCGGTGCGGCCGATACGGTGCACGTATTCATCGCCCGAACGCGGCATGTCGAAGTTGATCACCAGGTCCAGGCCTTCGATGTCCAGCCCGCGCGCGGCGACGTCGGTGGCCACCAGCACTTTGACGCCGCCCTCCTTGACCCGATCGATGGCCAGCTTGCGGTCCTTCTGGTCCTTGTCGCCGTGCAGCACGAAGGCCTTCACGCCCTCGGCGACCAAGCGCCCGTAGAGGCGATCGGCCTGAACGCGGGTATTGGTGAAGATCACCGCCTTCTTGTAGGTCTCGTTGGCCAGCAGCCAGTGCACGAGCTTTTCTTTGTGCTCGGTGTCCTCGGCCGTGATGATCTGCTGGCGTGTGCCCTCGTTCAGCTCGCTGACCCGGTTGAGCTGCAGGTGCAGCGGGTCGCGCAATACGGCAGCGGTCATTTCGCGCAGCGCAGCGCCACCGCTGGTGGCGGAGAACAGCAAGGTCTGCTGACGCTTGGCACACTCGCCGACCAGGCGCTGCACATCGTCGGCAAAGCCCATGTCGAGCATGCGATCGGCTTCGTCGAGGATCAGCAGTTCGACATCCTTGAGAATCAGGGAGCCGGCATTCAGGTGCTCGATCAGGCGCCCCGGCGTGCCGATGAGGATGTCCGGCACCTTGCGCAGGACAGCCGCCTGGACCTTGAAGTCCTCCCCGCCGGTGATCATCGCCGACTTGATGAAGGTGAACTGCGAAAAGCGCTCGACCTCCTTGAGCGTCTGCTGCGCCAGCTCGCGGGTGGGCAGCAGGATCAGCGCGCGCACATCGGTACGCACCACCGCATCGCCAATCAGCCGGTTGAGCATGGGCAGGACGAAGGCGGCGGTCTTGCCGCTTCCGGTCTGCGCCGTCACCCGCAGGTCACGCCCTTGCAGCGCGGGGGGAATGGCTGCCACCTGCACCGGGGTCGGCTCGACGAATTTGAGTTCGGCGACCGCCTTGAGCAGGCGTTCGTGAAGGGCGAATTGGTCAAACAAGGGGGACTACCTCAGGATCGAAAAAACGTCGCATAGATTAACCCGTCCGGCGCACTCAGCGGCGGCTTTGTGCAGCGCAACGACCGAACCGGACGCCGCGCGAGGGGCTGGCGCCACGAAACCGCACAGGACCGGTCAGGTCAGGTCAGGTCAGGTCAGGTCAGGGTCACTGCGGCTCGCAGGTCAGCTTGATGCGCAGGCGAATGACGTCGCGCTTGAACTTCGCCGTCATCGGCTTGCGCTCGCCTGCCTGCAACGTGATGTGGCGCGTGCGCGGTGATTCCGGACCGTTGCGAAACACGGCATTACACTCGACCGGGCGATTGCCGTAGTTCTGCAGCAGCAACCCGGCCATGTCACGGTCGATGGTTTCGGTGCTCGCCAACACCTCGGCGCCGTTGAGCGCTTGCTCCAGCTCCACGGGATAGCTGACGGCCATGGCGCCGAGTGGGAAGATGGCGAGCGCAACAACGCAAAGCTTATTCATATTCAAGCGGACTCCTCGTGAAGGCGAGTGCCAGCGTACCAGACCGACGCAACAGGAAAGCACTGGAATGAAAGTACCCCGCGTGACCCTCGATCAATGGCGGACCCTGCAAGCAGTCATCGACCATGGCGGCTTCGCTCAGGCTGCCGAGGTGTTGCATCGCTCGCAGTCTTCGGTCAGCTACACCGTGGCGCGCATGCAGGAGCAGTTGGGTGTGCCGCTGTTGCGTATCGATGGCCGCAAGGCGGTACTCACCGAAGCCGGCGAGGTGCTGCTACGGCGCTCGCGGCAACTGGTGCATCAGGCCGGCCAGCTGGAAGACCTCGCCCACAACATGGAACAGGGCTGGGAGGCCGAAGTGCGACTGGTGGTCGACGCCGCCTACCCTAACGCCAAGCTGATTCGCGCGCTGACGGCCTTCATGCCGCAGAGTCGCGGTTGCCGCGTGCGCTTGCGCGAGGAAGTGTTGTCCGGCGTCGAGGAGGTGCTCAAGGATGGCACTGCCGATCTGGCCATCAGCGGCCTGGACATCACCGGCTATCTCGGCCAGGAGTTGAGCAACGTGGAGTTCATCGCCGTGGCCCACCCCAACCATGCACTGCACCAACTGCAGCGCAAGCTCAGCGTGCAGGACCTGCAAAGCCAGATGCAGGTGGTCGTACGGGATTCAGGGGTGCGGCAACCGCGCGACAGCGGCTGGCTCGGTGCCGAACAGCGCTGGACGGTAGGCAGCCTCGCCACCTCGGTCGGCTTCGTCAGTAGCGGCCTGGGCTTTGCCTGGCTGCCCCGACACATGATCGCCCGCGAACTGGCCGAAGGCTCGCTCAAGCCGTTGCCCCTGATCCAGGGCAGCATTCGTCGTCCGCTGTTCTATCTCTATACCAACCCGGACCGTCCACTCGGCCCGGCCACGCAGATTCTCATCGACCTGATCAGGACGTACGATGCGCAGGCGCAGTCGCCTGTTCAGGCAGTGAACGCCAACCGCGAAGGCTGAGGTACTGCCGCCGCGTTTCGCATTGACCCGGCCTGCTTGTGCGGGCTGTCCCAGGCTTACCCAAACCAGGAATACACTATGAAACGACTCGTACTTGCCGCCTGTTCGCTCCTGTTGGCCGCCAATCTGCTCGCCGCAGAGAATCCCCACGTCCTGCTCAACACCAGCATGGGCGAAATCGAAATCGAACTGGAAGCCGAGAAGGCCCCGATCAGCACGAAGAATTTTCTCGAGTACGTCGAAAGCGGCTTTTACGACGGCACCGTTTTCCACCGAGTGATCCCAGGCTTCATGATCCAGGGCGGCGGCTTCAACGAAGGACTGAACCAGAAGAAGACTCGCGAGCCGATCAAGAACGAAGCCGACAATGGCCTGCACAATGTGCGCGGCACCCTGGCGATGGCCCGTACCCAGAACGTCGACTCGGCCACCAGCCAGTTTTTCATCAATCACCGTGACAATGACTTTCTCGACCACGGCAGCCGCGACTTCGGTTACGCGGTGTTCGGCAAGGTGGTGCGCGGCATGGATGTGGTCGACCAGATCGCCCAGGTGCCGACCGGCAACCGCAGCATGATGCAGAACGTGCCGCTGACGCCGGTGAAGATCGTGTCAGCGAAAAAACTCTGACCGGCCGACGGCGCCCACCGGCAGCGCCGGGCGCCGTTTCCGCGACAGGCCGGCGACCAGAGAGCCGCGCGGTCCTGTCGTACCGCCCTGACAGCGGAGCCCGTTCGCGCAACCAGAAACCGTGCAGCGCGGGATCGACAGCCAGTCAGGCCCAGCCCCTGACGCGGCTACTCGGCGGCACCGTCCCAGTAGCGCCGCCAGCGCGCTACCAACTCAGCGGGCGCCTGAACGTAGAGTTCGCCGCCGAGCTTCAGCGCTGCACTCTGCAGCTCGCTTCGGCGCTCGGCGATCAGGTTGCCGAGCCGCTCCTGCATCGCCTCGTCACCAAACAGCGCCGGCTGCTGCTGTAGCAACTGGCGCATCACGGCGAGATCGTGATCATCGCCAAGCAGATCAGCCAGCTTCTTCAGCGAATCGCTGCGCAGCTGCATGAGCATTGGCCAGCTCGGTGCCAGCAACCGTGTCTGGTACCAGTGATCCTTGACCCGCTTGCGCCACTGATGGAGCTGCTCGTCGCTCAGATCGAGCCTGACCCTGGCCTGCTCGGCGCAGCCGTCGGCATAGGTGCGCTCGATGCCAGCCGCCAGCAGATCGAAGCCCTTGGCCTGCAGTGGCCAGTCGTCGATACGGGTCTGCCCGTCATTCAGCTCGCCCATCACCTTGGCGAGGCGCGTATCGATCTCGGCGACGCCGCTTTCGGCATGCGTCGCCCTGGCCTGGAGCCGCTGCTTGGCCTGCCTGAACACCGGTTCGGCGAACGGCTCGGGAAAACGCGCCGCCAACGCGTCCCAGCTTTCCAGCATGGCGGTGGCGTCACGCGATTCGGCCAGCTCCCGGCCCAGGTCACGCAGCCAATGGTTCTCGCGCTGGAATTGCTTACCCAGGGGTTTACGCACCAGCCGCAGCAACGCGCGCAGCTCCTTGAAGCGCTTGCGCGCCTGATGCACGCCCTCGCCGCGCTCGGCTGGCGGCGCACTCAGGGCCTCGACAGCTTTCTCAATCGCCTGCCGGGCGACCTTGCGCACTTCGGCGGCGGGGTCTCGCGGACGCAGTTTGTAACCCATGAGGACTCCCGATCAGGCCCGCTGCCAGGCTTACCGCAGCAGGCATGACGGGCGAATCAACCGTAGCGCTTGCGCGCCTCGATGGCCAGGCCACTGCCGATGCTGCCGAAGCGATTGCCCTCGACGTGACGTGCCCTTGGCAGCAAGGCGGCTACGCTCTGACGCAACGCCGGAATGGCACTGGACCCGCCGGTGAAGAACACCGTGTCGATATCCGCATGCTTGAGCCCGGCGCTTGCCAGCAATTGACTGACATTGGCGCGGATTCGTTCGAGCAGCGGCTCGATCGCCGTTTCGAAACCGCCGCGGGTCAGTTCCACCTGCAGGCCCGCCTCGATCCGCGCGAAGTCGATGGGGTAACGCTGTTGCTCGGTCAGCTCGATCTTGCCCTGCTCCACCTGCATGGCCAGCCAATGCCCCGCCCGCTGCTCGATCAGGCTGAACAGCCGATCGATTCCGGTGGGGTCGACGATGTCGTAGCGCATGCTCTGCAGCGCGCGCAGCGAAGCCGGCGCATAGACCGCATTGATCGTGTGCCAGGTAGCCAGGTTGAGGTGCGTGCTGGTGGGCATCGGTGCGTCACTCTTCATCCGGCTGCCATAGCCGAACAGCGGCATCACCCCCTGCAGGCTGAGCGCCTTGTCGAAATCGGTACCGCCGATGTGCACGCCGGAGGTGGCCAGGATGTCGCTCTGACGGTCATCGATCTCGCGCCGCTCCGGCGCCAGGCGAACCAGGGAAAAGTCCGACGTACCGCCACCGATGTCGACGATCAGCACGCGCTCTTCGCGCTCGATCCGCGACTCGTAGTCGAAGGCCGCGGCGATCGGCTCGTACTGGAAGGAAACGTCCTTGAAGCCAATCTTCCGGGCGGCGGCAGCCAGGGTATCGGCGGCTTCCTGGTCGGCCCGTGGATCGTCATCGACGAAAAACACCGGGCGGCCCAGCACCACCTCGTCGAACGAGCGCCCGGCCTGCTCCTCGGCCCGCTGTTTGAGCGTGCCGAGGAACAGCGCGAGGATGTCCTTGAACGGCATGGCGCTGCCCAGCACCGTGGTTTCACTTTTCAGCAGCTTCGAGCCCAGCAGGCTCTTGAGCGAACGCATCAGACGCCCTTCGTAGCCTTCGAGGTATTCGGCCAGGGCCAGGCGGCCGTAGACCGGACGGCGTTCTTCGACGTTGAAGAAGACGACCGACGGCAAGGTGGGCTGCGCGTCTTCGAGCACCAGCAGCGGCTCGGTGCCGGGACGCCACCAGCCGACGGTGGAGTTGGAGGTGCCGAAGTCGATGCCACAGGCACGGGCGGGGGACGGGTTAGGCATAAGCGGTCCGGACTGCCAAAAAAACGGCCGCGCAGTGTATGCGAGCCTGCTCAGGATTGCAGGCCAATCGTCGGAGGAGCCTGCCGCCGACCGCCAGTGGCGGTCGGCGGCTCGGGTATCAGGCCAGCGCGGCCTCGGCTTCGCTGACCGAGAGGCTCATGCCGTCGGTCATGCGTTTGGCGTCGTGGCAGAAGGTGCGCGACGCCTGGAACAGAAACACCATGGTCAACAGCAGGGACGCCGGGATCAGGTACATCGCGCCGTGCAGCCCCTCGGCGCGGAACACTTCGCTCATTTCGCTGGCACCAGCGGCCAGCATCGCCGCGTTGGCGAAATGGTCCGACAGCAGCCCCACGACCACGGTGCCCATGCCACCGCCGAGCAGGTACAGGCCAGCGAAGAACAACGCCATGGCCGTGGCCCGCAGGCGCGGTTCGACCACGTCCTGAATCGCCGTGTAGACGCAGGTGTAGAAGTTGTAGGAAAACAGCCAGCCGATACTGAAGACCGCGACGAACACGCCGACCTCGATGCGTCCGGCAAGCAGCGCGTAGCCTGTCGCCAGCGTCGCGACGGCCATGCTCACCGCCGCGAAGATCAGTCGGCCCCGGGCGAAGCGCTGGTGGATCTTGTCGGCAACCCAACCGCCGAAGGTCAGGCCGATCAGACCGGTCAGGCCGACGATCACGCCCGTCGCGATGGACGCATCGACCAGCGGCACGGCGTGATAGCGCATCAACAGCGGCACCATGAACGCGTTGCAGGCGTAAGTGGCGAAGTTGAACGCCAGCCCCGCCAGCACCAGCCACCAGAAGGTGCGGATCGCCAGTACCTTGCGCACCGGTTGCTGCACCGGGTCCTGGGATACCTTGACCGTTTCGGCCGCGCCACGCTGCGGTTCGCGCACCAGGAAAATGAACAGCGCCAGCACCAGGCCCGGCACCGCAGCGATGAAGAAAGGTGCACGCCAGCTACCGAAGTACTGCACCATCGAGCCGATGGTGAAGAAGGCCAGCAGCAGCCCCAGCGGCAGGCCAAGCATGAAGATCCCCATTGCCCGTGCGCGCTTGCTGGCTGGGAACAGATCACCGATCAACGAGTTGGCGGCCGGCGCATAACTGGCTTCACCGATGCCGATGCCCATGCGCACCAGCAGAAAGCTCCAGAAATTCCAGGCGAAGCCGTTGACCGCCGTCAGGCCGCTCCAGACGGTCAGCCCCCAGCCCATGATCTTGCGGCGCGAGCCAATATCGGCCATGCGGCCCAGCGGCACGCCGGCGATCGCATAGACGATGGTGAAGGCGGTGCCGATCAGCCCCAGCTGGAAGTCGTTGAGACTCCACTCCAGCCGGATCGGCTCGGCGATGATGGCTGGTATGGTGCGGTCGAAGAAGTTGAACAGGTTGGCCAGAAACAGCAGAAACAGGACGCGCCAGGCGTTCGCGGCTTGGGTGGATGGCTGCATGACGTCGCTCTCGAGTTATTGTTATGCGCCGGCCGATTGCTGACCGACTCGCGAAACTGACTCTAGAGCGCTGCGCGGCGCCTGTCTGTGACCATCAACTTCGCTTATGCCAGCCGATGCGACGGCTCAGTGCCGTCGCCACTCCTCGAGCCAGGCGAGACCGGCGGTGGTGTCCGGACCTTCGGGCCGGTACTCGGCGGCCATCCAGCCGTTGTAGTGCACTGTGCGTAGCGCCTCGAGCAAGGGCTCGAAGGCCACCGCACCGGTACCTGGCGCGCCGCGGCCAGGACAGTCCGCGAATTGCACGTGACCGATTCGCTCGCCGAGCAGACGAATCCCCGCCACGATGTCCAGCTCCTGCCGAGCCATGTGATAAAGGTCCAGCTGCGCCTGGCAGTTGGGGTGATCGACGCGCTCGAGCAGCGCCTGCAGATGCTCGGGGGTATTGATCAGAAAGCCCGGCACGTCCAGTGGATTGATCGCCTCGCACAGCACCCGGATGCCGAGCAGTGCAAAGGCCTCGGCGCTCTTGCGCAAGTTGCCGGCCAAGGCGTCCAGCGCCTGCTCTCGGCTGACGCCTGCGGCCAGTCTGCCGGGCAGCACATTGACGCAGGCCGGGCGGGCCATCGCCGCATAGCTCAAGGCCTCCTGCAATGCCGCATCGAAGTCGGCCTGGCGCGACGGCACTGCCGCGAGCCCCGCGCCACCGGCCATGAAGTCACCCGCCGGCAGGTTGATCAACACCAGCGGCAACCCCGCGCGCTCGAGCAGCTCCTTCAGGCGAATCGCCGGCATTTCGTAGGGGAACTGGATCTCCACGCCATCGAAGCCAGCCACCCTTGCCGCCATGATGCGCTCGGCCAGTGGCAGCTCGGTGAACAACATGGACAGGTTGGCAGCAATCCTCATTGGCCTTGCTCCCGGTACAGCTCGATCAGCGTGGACGGATCGTGTTCCAGGTGGCCTTGGCTCCCGTGCAGGCGCATCAACTGCGCGGCGAGCCCGGCCATGGGCGTCGCGCTGCCTTCTTCACGGGATAACCGGACCGCCGTGTCGAGATCCTTGAGCAGGGTTCGCACGTACCATTTAACCGGTTCGAATTCGCTGCTGGCCATCTGCGGCGCGAGGATCTGCAGCGGTTTCGAATCGGCAAACCCGCCGGCCAGTGCCGGCGCCAGCAGGCGGGCATCGACGCCGGAGCGCTCGGCCAAGGCGACCACTTCGGCAATGACCAGCGCATTGCAGCCGACGATCATCTGGTTGCAGGCCTTGGTGACCTGTCCGGCGCCAATGCCGCCCATGTGGGTCAGCCGCTGCCCCAGGTGCGCCAGCACCGGACGCGCCCGCTCGACGTCCTCGGCGCGACCGCCGGCCATGATCGCCAGCGTGCCCGCTTCGGCGCCCGCGGTACCGCCGGATACCGGCGCATCGACCCAGTGCATGCCGCAGCGTGACTCGAGCTCGGCCGCCATGGCGCGCGTCGCGGCCGGTTCGAGGCTGGAGTGATCGACCAGCAACTGGCCCGGACGTGCGCCCTCGACGATGCCCCCTGCGCCGAATACCACCTCACGCACCACCGCGGTATCGGCCAGGCACAGCAGCACCAGGTCGGCAGCGGCGCAGAGCTCGGCCGGGCGATCCACCCGCCGTGCACCGGCGTCGACCAGGTCGGCGCATTTGTCAGGCGAGCGATTCCAGACGGTGAGCGGGAAGCCAGCGGCAAGCAGCCGGTGGCACATGGGATGGCCCATCAGGCCAATGCCGGCAAAGGCAACGGATGGCAACTCGGACATGTAGCGCTCCTCGGAAACGGGGGTCGGCGATTCTAGCGCCGCGACAACGCGCAGGTGCAAGCCGCCGTCAGCGCAACTCGCCCTTGTCCCAGAGCCGCACCAGTTCACCCGGCGCCTGCTCCTCAGGAATACGCATCACCATTTCATCGTCGCGTTCCTGCTCCCGGTAGCGCAGTTCGATCTGGTAATACCGACGATCACTCTGCCCGCCGACGTCCGATGCCAGCGGAAGGCAGCCCTCCAACAGCGAACACAGTTGCCCGCGCTGTTGCTCGTCGCAGCTGGCGAAATCGATCTCGCGTGGTCGGCTGAGCGCCTGGATCGTGGCGAAGCCGCCCTGCCGTGACAGACGGACGGACGCCTCCTTGCCCAACGGCGGTAGCTGTTTCATGACACCTCCTCAGCTCACTGAAACCCCAACGTCGGCCCAGGCTTGCTGCACGAACCGCGGCGCATCCGCGCTGCCGAAACGCGCCTCGGCATGCACCAGCGTGAGCCGGGCGAACGCGGCGAAGTCCGCATCATTGGCCAGGCGGCGATCACACAGCGTGTCGTACCAGATGCGTCCGACCGTTTCCCAGGCATAGCCTCCAATAGCCGTCGCCGCCAGGTAGAACGCCCGGTTGGGAATGCCCGAATTGAGGTGCACGCCGCCATTGTCGTCGCGCGTCTCGACATAGTCGCGCATGTGTCCGGGCTGTGGATCCTTGCCCAGCAAGGGATCGTCGTAGGCACTGCCCGGATTGGCCATCGAGCGCAGCGCTGCGCCTTGCACCTTGTCGGTCAGCAGCTCGGCACCGATCAACCAGTCGGCCTGATCCGCCGTCTGCCCAAGGCTGAACTGCTTGACCAGCACCCCGAACACATCGGAAATCGACTCGTTCAATGCACCCGACTGGTTGAAGTAAACCAGTCCGGCCTCGCTCTCGATCACCCCGTGGGCCAATTCGTGCGCCACGACATCCAGCGACGAGGTGAAGCGATTGAAGAGCTCACCATCGCCGTCGCCGAAGACCATCTGGGCACCGTTCCAGAAGGCGTTCTCATAGCCGACGCCGTAGTGCACCGTCCCGACCAATGGAAATCCGTGGTTATCGATGGAGTTGCGACCCAGCACCTGCCAGAAAAACCGGTGAGTCCGGCCAAGCGCCTCGTAGGCCTCATCGACCGCCGCATCGCCGATGGCGGGTTGGCCTTCGATCCGCGCCAACACCCCGGGCAGCACCATCTGTTGCTGAGCATCGTGAATGCTGCGCCGGGGCTCCCCTCGCCGAGCGGCCTCTGGCTGGACGCTGACCATGGGCTGGCGGTTGGGCGGGCCGGGATTCGGCAGCAGACTGCGCACATGGGCCAAGGTGCCCAGCGCGCGCTCGCGCTGGCCTTGCGAACCATGATCGATGATCCGGTCGAGGATATAGGGTGGGATGAATCCGTGATGCGCGGTTGGCTCGTGCATGGCCCCCTCCGAGAAACGATGCTGACGAAGCATCCATGCACGTCTGATTCGGACCTGGCCGAAGCGTTCTCGCCCAGTTGCTTATTATTGAAGATAGAGCAATGACCGAAGGAAGGGGTGCGCGCTACGGCGGGCAGCCGTCTCGGGCGGCGATGTCAGCTGACCGAGCCGTCGTTGGCCGCGGGCTCCTGACGAGTGGAGGGCTGGTCGCGCTGCAGGGCCTCGATGGCCTGGTCGAGCTGTTTGATGCACAGATCGATCGCCATCTGCCTCAGCGCGTCCGGCCATTCATGGTCGGCAGTCGGCTCGACCATATCGAGAAAGCCGGAGTAGCCGACCAACATGCCGTGTTTGACTTTCAAGGTCTCACCCGCAGAGACGATTGTCACAGGATCGCGCGAGGTGATCGTCGCTCCAGCGGCGAGCAACTCATCGATGTGTTTGCGAAGGGCATGCAGCCTGCGCTTGTCCTGCCTTGAGCTCATATCAATAAGCCACCATCGTCCATGAAGGCGGCGATTCTAATTAACCGAGACCCGAATCACAAAAATATGTGCGACCGCGCCCGATTTTTCCAGCCCGAGCGCGAGCATCCAACATCACTCATAACGTCGCGCACCCGCAGCGCCGCTGCCTTCCGATGACCTCGGCCCGAAGCAATTTGCCCTTACCGGCCTTCCAGCCTCTATAATCCGCGCGCTTTTTCCGCTATTGAACCGGAGAACCACAATGCTGAAGCGCACCCTGGCGGCCCTTGCCGGCCTTGCCGTATCCCTGTCTCTTGTCACTGCTCATGCCGCCGAAACGCTTCGGGTATCGGCTATCCCCGACGAAGCCCCCACCGAACTGATTCGCAAGTTCGAGCCGCTGGGCAAATACCTCGAGAAAGAACTGGGCATACCGGTGAAGTTCACCCCGGTTTCCGATTACGCCGCGGTGGTCGAGGCCCTCGCGTCCGACCGACTCGACCTGGCCTGGCTCGGCGGTTTCACCTTCGTCCAGACCCGTCTGAAGACAGGCGATGCGATTCCTCTGGTGCAGCGCGAGCAGGACGAACAGTTCACCAGCAAATTCATCACCGCCGATCCTAGTGTGAAGTCCTTGCAAGACCTCAAGGGCAAGACTTTCACCTTCGGCTCGGTGTCCTCGACGTCCGGCAGCCTGATGCCACGCTATTTCATGATCCGCGACGGCATCGACCCCGAGCATTTCTTCAAGCGCATCGCCTATTCCGGTGCGCATGACGCGACGGCCGCCTGGGTCGAAGCCGGCAAAGCCGATGGTGGCGTGCTCAACGCGTCGGTATGGGAAAAACTGGTCGCTGCGGGCAAAGTCGATACCGACAAGGTACGCGTGATCGCCACCACGCCGCCGTATTACGACTACAACTGGACGGTGCGCGGCAATCTCGACCCAGCTCTGGTGGCCAAGATCAAAGCGGCGTTCCTCGCGCTGGACCCGGCTAACCCGGAGCACAAGGAGATTCTCGACCTTCAGGCCGCCAGCCGCTTCATCGAGACACGCGCGGAAAACTACGAAGGCATCGAGCAAGCCGCACGCGCGGCCGGCCTGCTGAAGTAACGCAGCTGCCGTTGGTGTGCCCGGCCTGATCGCCGCCCACCCAGCCGCATGTCGGGCCATGCCCGGCATGCGTCGCGCCCCCGACGCAGATCCGGACCGTGGTCAGCCGCACCACGCCGAACGCCCCGTCACGATGAGTCCATCGATGAAGATGCCACCCGCACAAGACCCTGCCCCGGCCGCCCCCTGCCTGCGCCTGCACGGCCTGAGCCAGCGCCACGCCAATGGCACGCTCGCCTTGCAGGATGTCGCCTTGACCATCGCACAAGGCGAACGCGTGGCGATCATTGGTCCGTCCGGCGCAGGCAAGACCACCCTGCTGCGCCTATTGGCCAGCCATATTCAACCCAGCAGCGGGCACTTCGAGCTGCTGGGCTGCGCGCCCTGGTCAATGTCGGCCGGGGCGCGGCAGAAACTGCGCACGCGCATCGGCCTGATCCACCAGGCGCCACCTCTGCCGCCGCGGCAGCGTGTCATCACCGCCGTACTGGCCGGCCGACTGGGCCAATGGTCGCTGGCTCGCAGCCTGGCCAGCCTGGTTTACCCGCTTGATGCCCAGGGCGCGGCCGAGGCACTGAGTCGGCTGGACCTGGAGGACAAGCTCTACGTGCGCTGCGATGAGCTTTCCGGCGGCCAGCTGCAACGCGTCGGCATCGCCCGGGTGCTGTATCAACAGCCTGAGCTGGTGCTCGCCGACGAGCCCGTCTCGGCGATGGACCCAGTGCTCGCCGCGTATTCGCTGGGCGTGCTCAACCGCGACAGCGTGCAGCGCCAGGCAACGCTGCTGGCCAGCCTGCATGCCGTCGAGCTGGCGCTGGAGCACTTTCCCCGGGTCATCGGGGTACGGGCCGGGCGCGTCCTGTTCGACAAGGCCGCCGCACAGGTCACGCCCGCCGAGCTCGAGGCGCTCTATGCCAATGAACAACTGGACGGCGAACAAACCGTGCTACCGCTGCCCGACCTGCCGTTGCACCTGCCACGATGCTGACCTCGTCTCACGCCCGAACCGACCCTGCCGCCGGGCCTCGGTTGATGGTGACGCTGGTGGCGCTGGCGTTGCTCTGGCCAGGCCTGTCATTGAGCGAACTGGACCTGAGCGTGTTGGTCGACGGCAGCAACGCCGAGACCATGGGTGTGTTCCTTTCCAGCTTTTGGCCACCCGCACATGACGGGGCCTTCCTGCAGCTGCTGGGCCGCGCCACCCTGGAAACCCTGGCGATTGCTACCGCCGGCATGACATTGGCCCTGATGGTGGCGTTGCCCTGCGCCTTGCTGGCCACGCGTGCACTGTCTATTTCGGCGCTCAGCCGCGGCGGCAGACCGCAGGGTTGGACGGGTGCGCTGCGCTGGCCGGTACGCGGGCTACTGATCCTCCTGCGCAGTGTGCCGGAGATCGTCTGGGCTCTGCTGTTCGTACGTGCGGTGGGCCTCGGACCGACCGCTGGAGTAATGGCGATCGCGATTACTTACGCCGGTATGTTGGGCAAGGTCTACGCCGAAATCTTCGAGTCGGTCGACCCGCTGCCGACCCGTGCCCTGCTAGGGGCCGGCAGCTCCCGGCTGCAGGCGTTCGCCTATGGCGTGCTGCCCCAAGCCACCGGGGAAATGCTCTCCTATACCGTTTACCGCTGGGAATGCGCCGTACGCGCATCGGTGGTGATGGGCTTCGTCGGTGCGGGCGGACTGGGCCAGCAGATGGACCTGTCGATGCGCATGTTCGCCGGCGGCGAGGTGGCAAGCATGCTGCTGACCTTCCTGCTGCTGGTGCTATTGGCCGACCTCGTCAGCCAGCTGTTGCGCCGGAGATTCGCATGACCGTGCTGGCGCGCTACGCCTGGCCGATGCTGCTGATCGCCGCGGTGATCGGCTCGTTCGTCTTTTTGCAATTCGAGGCGGGCGCAATACTCAGTGCTGAAGGCCTGCAGCAGATGGCCGACTACGCCGTCGGCTTTCTCCACCCCGACCTGTCGCTGGATCACATGCGGGCGATCGGCTACGCCGCGCTGGAAACGCTGGCGATGTCAGCGGTGGGCACGCTCTTGGCCGCTCTGCTCGGGGCGCTGCTGGCGCTCCCGGCAGCAGGCCGCTTCGGCTTGCTCGGCAAAGGCGCTGCGCGGCTGCTGCTCAATGCCCTGCGTGCCGTACCGGAACTGGTCTGGGCCGCGCTGATGGTGCTCGCCGCCGGCCTTGGCCCGAATGCCGGCACCCTGGCGTTGGCGCTGCATACCGCCGGTGTACTGGGACGGTTGTTCGCCGAAGCGCTGGAGAACACGCCGAGTGCGCCTGCCGACGCGCTGCGCCTGGCCGGAAGTGGTCGCATCGCCGCCTTCTGCTACGGCACCCTGCCCGTTCTCTGGCCACAGTTGTTGGCCTATACCCTGTATCGCTGGGAAAACAACATCCGCATGGCCAGCGTGCTTGGCTTCGTCGGCGCGGGAGGGCTGGGTCAGAAGCTCTATATGAGCCTCAGCCTGTTCCAGGAGGCGCAGGCCTCGACGGTCATCCTCGCCATGCTCCTGATGGTCCTGGCGGTCGACGCACTGAGCGGCTGGGCACGCATGCGTTGGGTGCGCGGCTGACCCCCTGGGACTGAAAAGCCATTCCTCGTCGAGGAGATTCTGACCAACGCGTTCATCAGCGGCCGGTAAAGGTGCCGCTTTCCAGCCTGCCGAACGCGCCTTATCAGTGCAGCACCGGGCGCGCGCTCCGTTCCTGGACCAGTACCCAGGGAGCCACCACCACCGCCCAGAGTTGAGGATCGCGCGCCAGCCAATCCTGCGCTTGGTCGGCTTCTAGCTTTGCCATATGGCCTTTCGCCAGCCACTCGGCTACCTTCTCCCGGTCGTCTTGCGCGACGGCCTGAGCAGCTTCGATCAGATCGACATCGCCGGCTACACGCAGCAAGGCACCACGGGCAAAGAACGGCTGCAGCTCCTGCCAGGTGATCGATGCGGTTTCGCCCAGCAGCTTGGCATAGAGAGTGCTTGAATCTTCGCTCATGGGACCCACCCGTTCACCTAAAGGGCGCAATGATAGCGTTCGGGTAAATCTCATCAACCGGATGATTCCTGACTGTGCAAACAGGTGCTGACGCTTCTACACTGTGCCGGTACAGTTGCCGTACCGTTTGGGGACGTTTGCCCCGTAACGACACTGCAGCCAGCAGGATTCAAACAATAATGATGCAAGTGGAGCGCATATGAAGACCAAGCAACGTCTGTCCAAACTATTCCTGGCTATCGCTTTGACTGGAGCGGCGAGCTACACCCTCGCCGCCGATACAATCAAGATCGGTTTGGCCGGCCCGGTCACCGGGGCCGTTGCGCAGTACGGGGACATGCAATTCATCGGTGCCCAGATGGCCATCGAGCAGATCAACAAGAAAGGCGGCGTCGACGGACAGCAACTCGAAGGTGTCGTGTATGACGACGCATGCGACCCGAAGCAGGCGGTCGCGGTTGCCAACAAGATCGTCAACGATGGCATCAAGTTCGTGGTCGGCCATCTGTGCTCCAGCTCCACCCAGCCCGCCTCTGACATCTACGAAGACGAAGGCATCCTGATGATCACCGCGGCGTCCACCAGCCCGGAAATCACCTCGCGCGGATACAAGCTGATCTTCCGCACCATCGGCCTGGACAGCCTGCAGGGCCCGACGGCCGGTAACTTCATTGCCGACCACATCAAGCCGAAGAACGTTGCCGTCATCCACGACAAGCAGCAGTACGGTGAAGGCATCGCCACCGCCGTGAAGGACACCCTGGAGAAGAAAGGCGTCAAGGTCAGCCTGTTCGAAGGCATCAACGCCGGCGACAAGGACTTCTCCTCGATGATTTCCAAACTCAAGCAGGCCGATGTGGACTTCGTCTACTACGGCGGCTATCACCCGGAACTCGGCCTGCTGCTGCGCCAGACCAAGGAAAAGGGCCTGAACGTACGGTTCATGGGGCCTGAAGGCGTCGGCAACTCGGAAATTTCCGCCATTGCCGGTCCCGCTTCGGAAGGCATGCTGGTGACCCTGCCGAAGTCGTTCGACCAGGATCCGCGCAACCAGGAACTGGTCGACGCCTTCAAGGCGAAGAAGCAGGACCCGAGCGGCCCGTTCGTGTTCCCGGCCTACGCCGCCGTGCAAGTCATTGCCGAGGGCATCGAGAAAGCCGGCAGCACCGACCCCGAAGAAGTCGCCGAAGCGCTGCGCAGCAACACCTTCGACACCCCGACCGGCAGCCTTTCGTTCGACGAGAAGGGCGACCTGAAGGACTTCAACTTCGTGGTTTACGAATGGCATCAGGACGGCACCAAGACCGAAGCCAAGTGAGCCTTTAACCACCCAACCGAAGCCCACGGCATCCGCTGTGGGCTTTGTTTTAGCTGATCGGGGCTGACCCGGCCACAAGCAATGGGGCGACCCCAGCAACACCTTCAACCAAGCGAGTGGCCTGCACAGCTGGCCCGCCTCGAAACCGGCTACGTGCGTGATCCG
This sequence comes from Stutzerimonas stutzeri, assembly GCF_019090095.1. Classification (NCBI taxonomy): domain Bacteria; kingdom Pseudomonadati; phylum Pseudomonadota; class Gammaproteobacteria; order Pseudomonadales; family Pseudomonadaceae; genus Stutzerimonas; species Stutzerimonas stutzeri. The sequence continues at coordinate 1,738,758 of NZ_JAGQFP010000001.1, forward strand.
CACCGAGCCCCCGGCGCTGCATTCCCCATGCAGCGTGTTCGAAGCAGGTCCGCCTTGGCGGTCGAGCAACCGTTGAAAACCTAGCCGAGGCAGACAAGACGAAGCGCAACGACCCCAGCGACAACAGCCGACGGTCGGCCCAACGGGTGAGCGCAGCGAATCAAAACAGCCGAAGACGCGCCGCTCGGTGTTCTCGAAGGAGCACTGACGGGCCCGCACCACGGCTGCCTTTGACCAACGTCGTCAACGCGGACGGTTTTCGATGGCCCTGCTAGCGCGGGCTGCGGGTGTTCAGGAGAATGCAATGCCTGAGCTCTACCACTACTTCCAGCAGCTGATCAACGGCCTGACCGTTGGCAGCACCTATGCCCTGATTGCCATCGGTTACACGATGGTCTACGGCATCATCGGCATGATCAACTTCGCCCATGGCGAGGTGTACATGATCGGCTCCTACGTCACCTTCATCGCCATCGTCGGACTGTCGATGATGGGGCTCGATTCGTTGCCGATCCTGATGATCGGAGCGTTCCTGGCCGCCATGATCGTCACCAGCGCCTATGGGTACAGCATCGAGCGGGTCGCCTACCGACCGCTGCGCGGCAGCAACCGGCTGATCCCGTTGATCTCCGCGATCGGCATGTCGATTTTCCTGCAGAACGTCGTGCTGCTATCCCAGGATTCCAAGGACAAGGCGATCCCCAACCTGATGCCGGGCAATTTCGTCCTTGGCGAGAGCGCCATGAATGGCGTGGTGATTTCCTACATGCAAGTGCTGGTCTTCGTGGTCACCTTCCTCGCCATGCTGGGCCTGACGGTGTTCATCTCTCGCTCGCGCCTGGGCCGTGCCTGCCGCGCCTGCGCTGAAGATCTGAAGATGGCCAACCTGCTGGGCATCAATACCAATAGCATCATCGCCCTGACCTTCGTCATCGGCGCGGCGCTGGCCGCCGTCGCAGCCGTGCTGATCAGCATGCAATACGGCGTGATCAACCCGCACATCGGCTTCCTGGCCGGCATCAAGGCCTTCACCGCGGCAGTGCTCGGCGGTATCGGCAGCATCCCGGGCGCCATGCTCGGCGGCCTGGTACTGGGCGTCGCCGAAGCCTTCGGTGCGGACATCTTCGGCGACCAATACAAGGACGTGGTGGCCTTCAGCCTGTTGGTGCTGGTGTTGTTGTTCCGTCCGACCGGCATCCTCGGCCGTCCGGAGGTTGAAAAGGTATGACGCGCAATCTTCGCACCGCCTTTTTCAGCGCCCTGCTGGTATTCGCCGTGGCGGTACCGGTTTTCGGCCTGAAGCTCACCACGGTGGGCATTCGCCTGGAAGTGCATGGCAGCGATGCCAGGACCTTCTGGATCATCGCCGCCTGCGCCGTGGCGATGTTCTTCTGGCAGCTGTTCCGCCATCACCTGGCCGCCGGCTGGGCCGCCAGCCCCAACCTGCCGACGGTACCCGCGGGTGCGGGTAACTTCTTCACCCTGCCGTCGACCCAACGCACCATCATCATCGGCCTGATTCTTGTGGCCCTGATCTGGCCGTTCTTCGGCTCCCGCGGCGCAGTGGATATCGCCACGCTGATCCTGATCTACGTGATGCTCGGGCTTGGCCTGAACATCGTGGTCGGTCTGGCAGGCCTGCTGGACCTGGGTTACGTGGGCTTCTACGCCGTCGGCGCCTACACCTACGCCCTGCTCTCGCACTACTACGGCTTCGGCTTCTGGTCGGCGTTGCCGATCGCCGGTGCGATGGCCGCACTGTTCGGCTTCCTGCTGGGCTTTCCGGTGCTGCGCTTGCGAGGCGACTACCTGGCGATCGTGACCCTGGGCTTCGGTGAGATCATCCGCCTGTTGCTGCGCAACATGACCGACCTCACCGGCGGCCCGAACGGCATCAGCGGCATCGACAAGCCGACCCTGTTCGGCCTGTCGTTCGACCGCCGCGCTAGCGAAGGCATGCAGACCTTTCACGAGTTCTTCGGCATCGACTACAGCTCCATCAACAAGGTGATCTTCCTTTACCTGATCGCCGTGTTGCTGGTGCTGCTGACGTTGTTTGTGATCAACCGCCTGCTGCGCATGCCCATCGGACGTGCCTGGGAAGCGCTGCGCGAAGACGAGATTGCCTGCCGCGCCCTGGGCATGAACCCCACGGTGATCAAGCTCTCGGCCTTTACCCTCGGCGCGACCTTCGCCGGGTTTGCAGGCAGCTTCTTCGCCGCGCGTCAGGGGCTGGTGTCTCCGGAGTCGTTCACCTTCATCGAATCGGCCATCATCCTCGCCATCGTGGTGCTGGGCGGTATGGGCTCGCAGCTGGGGGTGATTCTCGCCGCCATCGTGATGATCCTGCTGCCTGAACTGATGCGTGAGTTCAGCGAGTACCGCATGCTGATGTTCGGCGCCTTGATGGTGCTGATGATGATCTGGCGTCCGCAGGGCCTGCTGCCCATGCAACGTCCCCACCTGGAGCTGAAGCGATGAGCCGCCCGATTCTTGAAGTAAGCGGCCTGACCATGCGCTTCGGCGGCCTTCTGGCCGTGAACGGGGTGGGCCTGACCGTACATGACAAACAAGTGGTCTCCATGATCGGCCCCAACGGTGCCGGCAAGACCACCGTGTTCAACTGCCTGACCGGCTTCTACCAGCCCACCGACGGCAAGATCCTGCTCGACGGCGAAGCCATCCAGGGCCTGCCTGGCCACAAGATCGCCCGCAAAGGCGTGGTTCGCACGTTCCAGAACGTTCGCCTGTTCAAGGACATGACCGCGATCGAAAACTTGCTGGTCGCCCAGCATCGGCATCTGAACACCAACTTCCTGGCCGGCCTGCTGAAGACCAAGGCGTTTCGCAAGAGCGAGCACGAGGCGATGGACTTCGCCGCGCACTGGCTCGAGCAGGTCAACCTGACCGACATCGCCAACCGTCCGGCCGGCACGCTCGCCTATGGCCAGCAACGTCGCCTGGAAATTGCCCGCTGCATGATGACGCGCCCGCGCATCCTCATGCTCGACGAGCCAGCGGCTGGCCTGAACCCGAAGGAAACCGAGGACCTGAAAGCCCTGATCGGCATGCTGCGTGACAAGCATGGCGTCACGGTGCTGCTCATCGAGCACGACATGAAGCTGGTCATGAGCATTTCCGACCATATCGTCGTGATCAACCAGGGCTGTCCGCTGGCAGACGGCACGCCGGAGCAGATCCGCGACAATCCGGACGTGATCAAAGCCTATCTGGGAGAGGCGTAACCATGCTGTATTTCGAAAACGTCTCGACTTTCTACGGCAAGATCCAGGCGCTGCATAACGTCAACGTTGAAGTCCGCAAGGGCGAGATCGTCACCTTGATCGGCGCCAACGGTGCCGGCAAGTCGACCCTGCTGATGACGCTGTGCGGCACGCCCATGGCCTCCGAAGGCAGCATTCGCTTCGACGGCGAGGAGCTGGTCGGCAAGCAGACTTGCGACATCATGCGCAAGGACATTGCCGTGGTGCCCGAGGGCCGGCGCATCTTTGCCCGCCTGACGGTGGAGGAAAACCTCGCGATGGGTGGTTTCTTCACCAACAAGGCGGACTTCCAGGAGCAGTTGGACAAGGTGCTGCTGTTGTTTCCGCGCCTGAAGGAACGCTTCCAACAACGGGGCGGCACCATGTCCGGTGGCGAGCAGCAGATGCTCGCGATTGCCCGTGCGCTGATGAGCAAGCCCAAGCTGCTGTTGCTCGATGAGCCGTCGCTGGGTCTGGCGCCGATCATCATTCAGCAGATTTTCGACATCATCGAGCAGCTTCGCGAGGATGGTGTGACCATCTTTCTGGTCGAGCAGAACGCCAACCAGGCGCTGAAGCTGGCCGATCGTGCCTATGTGTTGGAAAACGGCCACATCGTCATGCAGGGCAGCGGTGAGGAACTGCTGGTCAACCCCAAGGTTCGCGACGCCTACCTCGGGGGATAAAGCAACATAAACGCTGGTCGGCTGGAGGCGGAACGAGAACGGCAGTACGTTCCGCCTTCAGGCATTTCTGGCGCGATTGTCGCCTTGTTTGATGGGTTGCACCCATCCTACGGGTCCATCGAAGCAGGATGGGTCGGGCCGCGCAGGTGAAACCCATCGCCTTTCCCCAAACCAATGCAGATAGTGACAATCCGCCCGCGAGCCATTATGGTGCTCCATGCGCCCCGACTGGGCGTCCACGACTGGGCGTCCCCAACTAGGCGTCCCCGACTAGCGTCCCCCTGGATCAGCAGACAGGGCATAACTGAGCTGGCTCATTTCTGAACTCAACTCAGGAGAAGCCGGCCATGACTGCCAGCCGTATCTGGATCAAGAACCCCCTCGCCCTCTACACCGCCAACGATCAAAAAGCCCCTGGCGGGCTGGTGATCGACCAAGGCGTGATCGTCGAAATGCTCGACGCCGGGCAATCACCGTCAAGACCTGTCGACAGCACGTTCGACGCTCGGGAGCACGTTGTGCTGCCGGGCCTGATCAATACCCATCACCACTTCTACCAGACGCTCACGCGTGCCTGGGCGCCCGTGGTGAGCCAACCACTTTTCCCCTGGTTGAAGACCCTCTACCCGGTCTGGGCACGCCTGACGCCGGAGCGCCTGGCGCTGGCCAGCAAGGTCGCGCTGGCCGAATTGCTGCTGTCCGGCTGCACCACCGCGGCAGACCATCACTACCTGTTCCCGGACGGTCTGGAAAACGCCATTGATGTACAGATCGACGTGGTCCGCGAACTGGGCATGCGCGCCATGCTGACCCGCGGTTCCATGAGTCTGGGCGAAGCCGATGGTGGTCTGCCACCGCAACACACCGTGCAGACCGCCGAGGCGATTCTCGACGACAGCGAGCGGCTGATCGGCCGCTATCACGAGCGCGGCGCCGGTGCGCAGATTCAGATCGGCCTGGCGCCCTGCTCGCCGTTCTCGGTCACCCCGGAAATCATGCGCGCCAGCGCTGCACTGGCCGAGCACCACGATGTACGTCTGCATACCCACCTGGCCGAGACGCTCGACGAGGAGGCGTTCTGCATACAGCGCTTCGGCCTGCGCACCGTGGATTACCTGGACAGCGTCGGCTGGCTGTCCGAACGCACCTGGTTGGCGCATGGCATTCACTTCAACGAAGACGAGATAGCACGTCTCGGCGCTGCGGGTACGGGGATCTGTCATTGTCCGAGCTCGAACATGCGCCTGGCCTCGGGCATCTGCCCGACCGTCGACCTGGAAGCGGCGGGAGCGCCCATCGGACTCGGCGTGGATGGTTCGGCCTCCAACGATGCGTCCAACATGATCCTCGAAACCAGGCAGGCCCTGTATATCCAGCGCCTGCGTTACGGCGCCGAGCAGATCACGCCGGAGCGGGTGCTGGGCTGGGCCACGCGCGGTTCGGCGCGGCTGCTGGGCCGTGACGACGTAGGGGAACTGGCCGTCGGCAAACAGGCCGATCTGGCCCTGTTCAAGCTCGACGAACTGCGTTTCTCCGGCAGTCACGATCCGATCGCCGCGCTGCTGCTATGCGGCGCCGATCGGGCCGATCGAGTGATGGTTGGCGGCCAGTGGCGGGTCGTCGACGGGCAGATTGAGGGGCTGGATGTGGCAGGACTGATTGCCAGCCACAGCCAGGCTGCCCGGGCACTGCTGGCGGGCTGACCATCGTGCATCGCTTGGCCTGAGCGATGCTGCGCAACGGAAAAACTGCCTCGCGTCCGCGATTGCTGGCGGCGCGAGCGCAGTCCCACCCGACCGTGCCCGCGTGAGGCCATCCAGCCGTCTGCAATCTCGGCTCAACTGGGCCACACTCACACACATGAACGACAGGCCTGAGCGGCACGTTGGTTGCTGCGGTATCTTCGCTCGCCGACCAAGCTGACTTTTGGGTCAGGAATTTGTTGACCAAGAAGTCAGATAAGGATAATTTCCACCACCAGAGCCCAGAACAAAAACTCCCCCGGAGGCCCGCCTTGATCCAGTTCCTACTCAATCGAGAACTGCGCCGTGAGCAGACACTCGATCCCAATACCACCGTGCTGGAATACCTGCGTGAATACCGTGGCAAGTCCGGCACCAAAGAAGGCTGCGCTTCCGGCGACTGCGGTGCCTGCACCGTGGTGGTTGGCGAGCTCGACGGTGACCGCCTGCGCTACCGCACGCTCAATTCCTGCCTGACCTTCGTTTCCGCACTGCATGGCAAACAATTGATCACGGTGGAAGACCTCAAGCACCAGGGGCAGTTGCACAGCGTCCAGCAAGCCATGGTCGACTGCCACGGCTCGCAATGCGGCTTCTGCACACCGGGCTTCGTCATGAGCCTGTTCGCCCTGCAAAAGTCAGCGGACGGTTTCGACAAAGCCGACACCCATGAAGCCCTGGCCGGCAACCTCTGCCGCTGCACCGGCTACCGACCGATCCTGGAGGCCGCCGAGCAGGCGTGCTGTGGCAAGCAGCCGGACCAGTTCGATGCACGCGAGGCCGAAACCATCGCCCAGCTGAAAGCCATCGAGCCGCGCGAAACCGCCGAGCTGAACAGCGGCGACAAGCGCTGCCTGTCGCCACTGACCGTTGGCGATCTAGCCGAGATCTACAGCGCCAACCCGGACGCCCGCCTGCTCGCGGGAGGCACCGACCTCGCCCTGGAAGTCACCCAGTTCCACCGCGAACTGCCGGTGATGATCTACGTCGGCCACATCGCCGAGATGAAGAAGGTCGAGGTCACCGACAAGGGTATCGAGATCGGCGCCGCCACTCCGCTGACCGATTGCTATGAAGTGCTGGCGAAGGAATACCCGGACTTCGGCGAGCTGCTGCACCGCTTCGCCTCCTTGCAGATCCGCAACCAGGGCACCCTGGGCGGCAACATCGGCAACGCCTCGCCCATCGGCGATTCGCCACCCCTGCTGATCGCGCTGGGTGCGCAAGTCGTGCTGCGCAAAGGCAACAACAGCCGCACCCTGCTGCTGCAGGATTACTTCATCGACTACAAGGTCACCGCTCGCGAGCAAGGTGAATTCATCGAGAAGATCATCGTGCCGCGCGCCCAGCCGAACCAGCTGTTCCGCGCCTACAAGGTGTCCAAGCGTTTGGACGATGACATCTCCGCCGTTTGCGCAGCCTTCGATCTGAAGCTCGAAGACGGCCTGATCGACGATGCACGCGTGGCGTTCGGCGGGATGGCGGCCATTCCGAAACGTGCAGTGGCCTGCGAGCGCGCCCTGATTGGCGCGCCGTTCACTGCAGAGACCATCGAACGCGCGTGTGAGGCACTGGAGAAGGATTTCACACCGCTGACCGATTTCCGTGCCAGCCGCGAGTACCGCCTGCTGGTCGCACAGAACCTGTTGCGCAAATGCTTCCACGAACAACAAGCGCCGGCGTACGAGACGAGGGTCACTTCCTATGCATAAGCCAACCAAAACCCAGGAAGAAATCGCCGCCCTGTTCAAGCAGGACCTGGTCACCGGCGTCGGCCGCAGCGTCAAGCATGACAGCGCGCCCAAGCATGTCACTGGCGAGGCGGTGTATGTCGACGACCGCCTGGAGTTTCCCAATCAGCTGCACGTCTATGCCCGCATGAGCGACCGTGCCCACGCGCGCATCGTGCGCATCGACACCGCGCCCTGCTACGCCGTACCCGGTGTTGCGATTGCCATCACTGCGCAGGATGTACCGGGTCAGCTGGACATTGGCGCGGTCATGCCCGGCGACCCGCTGCTGGCCGATGGCAAAGTCGAGTATGTCGGCCAGCCGGTGATCGCGGTCGCCGCGGACAGCCTGGAAACCGCGCGCAAAGCGGCCATGGCCGCGATCATCGAATACGAAGATCTGGAGCCGGTGATCGACGTGGTCGATGCACTGCGCAAGAAGCACTTCGTACTCGACAGCCATACCCACAAGCGTGGCGATTCCAGTGGCGCATTGGCCACTGCCCCGCGTCGCCTGCAGGGCAGCCTGCACATCGGCGGGCAGGAACATTTCTACCTGGAAACCCAGGTCTCTTCGGTGATGCCCACCGAGGACGGCGGCATGATCGTCTACACCTCGACGCAGAACCCCACCGAGGTGCAGAAGCTGGTCTCCGAGGTGCTCGGCGTCTCGATGAACAAGATTGTCATCGATATGCGCCGTATGGGCGGCGGCTTCGGCGGCAAGGAGACCCAGGCCGCAGGCCCCGCGTGCATGTGCGCGGTGATCGCGCACCTCACCGGCCGCCCGACCAAGATGCGTCTGCCGCGCATGGAAGACATGACCATGACCGGCAAGCGTCACCCCTTCTATGTCGAGTACGACGTCGGCTTCGATGATGACGGCCTGCTGCATGGCATCGAGATCGACCTGGCCGGCAACTGCGGCTACTCGCCGGACCTCTCCGGCTCCATCGTCGACCGCGCCATGTTCCACTCCGACAACGCCTACTACCTGGGCGATGCCACCATCAACGGCCATCGCTGCAAGACCAACCTGGCGTCGAATACCGCCTACCGCGGCTTCGGCGGCCCGCAAGGCATGGTCGCCATCGAAGAGATCATGGATGCCGTCGCCCGCGAGCTGGGCAAGGACCCGCTCGAGGTGCGCAAGCGCAACTACTACGGCAAGACCGAGCGCAACGTCACGCCGTACTACCAGACCGTCGAGCACAACATGCTCGAGGAGATGACCGCCGAGCTCGAGGCCAGCAGTGAGTACGCGAAGCGCCGCGAAGAGATTCGCGCATTCAATGCCAACAGCCCGATCCTGAAGAAAGGCCTGGCGCTGACGCCAGTGAAATTCGGCATCAGCTTCACGGCCAGCTTCCTCAACCAGGCCGGCGCGCTGGTGCATGTCTACACCGATGGCAGCATCCACCTGAACCATGGCGGCACCGAGATGGGCCAGGGCCTGAACACCAAGGTCGCACAGGTCGTGGCCGAGGTCTTCCAGGTCGACATGGACCGCATCCAGATCACCGCCACCAATACCGACAAGGTGCCAAACACGTCGCCGACGGCCGCCTCAAGCGGTGCAGACCTTAACGGCAAGGCGGCACAGAATGCGGCGCAGACCATCAAGCAGCGCCTGATCGAATTCGCCGCGCGGCATTACCAGGTCACCGAAGAAGACGTCGAGTTCAAGAACGGCCAGGTGCGCATTCGCGACCAGTACGTGTCCTTCGACGAGCTGATCCAGCAAGCCTACTTCGGCCAGGTGTCGCTGTCGTCCACCGGCTTTTACCGCACGCCGAAGATTTACTACGACCGCAGCCAGGCACGCGGCCGGCCGTTCTACTACTTCGCCTACGGCGCGGCGTGCTCGGAGGTGATCGTCGATACCCTGACCGGCGAGTACAAGATGCTGCGCAGCGACATTCTGCATGACGTCGGCGCCTCGCTGAACCCGGCCATCGACATCGGCCAGGTAGAGGGCGGCTTCGTCCAGGGCATGGGCTGGCTGACCATGGAAGAGCTGGTATGGAACGACAAGGGCAAGCTGATGACCAGCGGCCCGGCGAGCTACAAGGTCCCAGCCGTGGCGGACATGCCGCTGGATCTGCGGGTCAAGCTGGTGGAGAACCGCAAGAATCCGGAGGACACCGTGTTCCACTCCAAGGCCGTGGGTGAGCCGCCGTTCATGCTCGGCATCTCGGCCTGGTGTGCGATCAAGGATGCCGTCGCCAGCCTGGCGGACTACAAGGCCCAGCCGAAGATCGACGCACCGGCGACGCCCGAGCGGGTGCTCTGGGGTGTGGAGCAGATGCGCAAGCTGAAGCAGCCGACTGTCGCGGTCGCGACAACGGAAACCACGCCGGCCTGACGTAGGGTGGACAACGCTTTGCTTGTCCACCTTCGGCGCAACATGATGTTTTCGGTGGAAGACGCTTCGCGGTCTTCCACCCTACGAAGGACAGAGCCATGAGCAATACCGCCTGGATCGAAGCACTCGCCGACCTGCAGCAACAAGGCGAACCCTGCGTGCTGGTGACCATCATCGAGGAGCGCGGATCGACGCCGCGTAACGCCGGGTCGAAGATGGTGGTCAGTCGTGAACACCTGTACGACACCATCGGCGGCGGCCATCTGGAATACAAGGCTCAGGCGATTGCCCGCGAGATGCTCGAAAACCGGGTGCGTGATACGCGGTTGGAACGCTTTTCCCTGGGCGCGAGCCTCGGCCAGTGCTGCGGTGGCGCCACCGTGCTGCTGTTCGAGCCGATGGGTCAGCCACAGGCGCATATCGCGGTGTTCGGTGCCGGCCACGTCGGCCGCGCACTAGTGCCGCTGCTTGCCAGCCTGCCGTGCAAGGTGCGCTGGATCGATTCGCGTGAAAGCGAATTCCCGGCCCATATCCCAGCGGGCGTGGAAAAAGTCGTCAACGACGACGTCGTCGATGAAGTGGCCGAGATGCCCGCGGGCAGCTACTTCATCGTCATGACCCACAACCACCAGCTCGACCTGGAACTGACCGCGGCCATCCTCGAGCGTAACGATTTCACCTACTACGGGCTGATCGGCTCGAAGAGCAAGCGCGCCAAGTTCGAACACCGTCTGCGCGACCGTGGCTTCCAGCCCGACACCGTGCAACGCATGCGCTGCCCGATGGGGATCGCCGAGGTGAAGGGAAAACTGCCAGTCGAGATCGCGGTGTCCATCGCCGGTGAGGTGATCGCCACCTACAACGCCCATTTCGGTGAAAGAAGCGGTGAAAAAGCTCAGGACGGCGAAAAGCCGGTGCCGATGCTGGTGCCCGCCTCACGTCGTTCTCAAACAGGCTAATCGCGCCGCCACTCTTCTGTGGGAGGCCCGCCCTCGGGCCGAACGTTCAGCCTCGGCGGGCCGACGGCCCGTTTCGGCGCGAGGGCGCGCCTCCCACAATTGTTGCCCGCAGCACTCAACACAACGATTCCGAGAACCATCATGTCCCAGATCAAAGCCTACCGTGCCGCCCTGCTCCACTGCCTCGCCGACCCGCGCGAAGTGGGCGCAGAACAATCCCATGAGTATTTCGACGACGGCCTGCTGGTGGTCGAAGACGGCAAGATCGCCCGCATCGGCGCTGCATCCGATCTGCTGCCGACCCTGGCGGCCGGCACCGAGGTGGTCGAATACCCCGATGCCCTGATCACACCCGGTTTCGTCGACACCCATATCCATTACCCGCAGACCGGCATGATCGCCTCCTATGGTGAGCAGTTGCTCGACTGGCTGGAGACCTACACCTTCCCCACCGAGCGCGCCTTTGCCGACAAGGCCCACGCCGGCGACGTCGCCGAAATCTTCTTGACCGAGCTGCTGCGCAACGGCACGACCACCGCGCTGGTATTCGGCAGTGTGCACAAGGAGTCGGTGGACGCCTTCTTCGAAGCCTGCGAAAAGCGCAACCTGCGGATGATCGCCGGCAAGGTGCTGATGGACCGCAACGCCCCGGACTACCTTACCGACACCGCAGAAACCGGCTACGCCGACAGCAAGGAACTGATCGAGCGCTGGCACGGCAAGGGCCGCCTGCACTACGCAGTCACCCCGCGTTTCGCGCCAACCAGCACCCCCGAGCAGCTCACGCTGGCCGGCCAGCTGTTCAAGGAATACCCGGACCTCTACATGCACACCCACCTGTCCGAGAACCGCAAGGAAATCGAATGGGTGCGTGCGCTGTTCCCCGAGCGCAAGGGCTATCTGGATGTCTACGACCACCACGGTTTGATCGGCGCACGCTCGGTGTTCGCCCATGGTGTGCACCTGTGCGACGAGGAATGCCAGCGCCTGGGTGAGACCGGCTCGGCGGTCGCGTTCTGCCCCACCTCCAACCTGTTCCTCGGCAGCGGGCTGTTCGATCTGGAGAAGGTCGAAGGCTTCGGCGTCCGCGTCGGCCTCGGCACCGATGTCGGCGCGGGCACCAGCTTCTCGCAGCTGCAATCGCTGAACGAGGCGTACAAGGTGATGCAGCTGCAGGGCAAGAAGCTCGACCCCTTCAAGTCGCTGTATCTCGCCACCCTGGGCGGCGCCCGCGCGCTGTATCTGGACGATCGCATCGGCAACCTGCAACCGGGCAAGGATGCCGACTTCGTCGTGCTCGACTACAAGGCCACGCCGCTGATCGACTACCGGATGCGCCAGGCCAGGACGCTGGAAGAAAAACTCTTCGCCCTGACCATCCTCGGCGACGACCGTGCGGTGAAGGAAACCTACGCGGCCGGCGTTTCGGTGCATCGAAAGGCATCGTGAACAGCGGTACCAGGACTTGCTGATTGATCGTCTCGCCAGCGACGCAAGCTCTGGGCGCGGCCGCGTGGATCGATGAAGCGTGATCCACCCTACTACTCGGAGTAAAAGCCGTGCGTAGGGTGGATGTCGCTTTTTACATCCACCATTGGGCCGCTCAGAGGCTCGACGGACGCGTGGATCGATAAAGCGCGATCCACCCTACGACTCGGCGCCGCAGCCGTGCGTAGGGTGGATGTCGCTCTTTACATCCACCGTTGGGTCTCAGGGCTCGACGACGCGTGGATCGATGAAGCGCGATCCACCCTACGACTCGGAGGCACCGCCGCACGTAGGGTGGATGTCGCTTTTTACATCCACCATCGGGTCGCTCAGGGCTCGACGAACGCGTGGATCGATAAGGCGTGATCCACCCTACGGCTTCAGCGCTGCCATCAAGGTGTCGAGGTTGTGCTCGAACATGCCGAGGTAGGTGCTCGCCGGTCCCTCGCTGGCCAGTGCATCGGAGTACAGGGTGCCTCCGACGGTGGCGCCGGCTTCGTCGGCGATCTGTTCGATCAGTCGTGGATCGCGAATATTCTCCACGAACACTGCCCGCACGCCTTCGCGGCGTAGCTGGCGAATCAGGGCCGCCACCTCAGCGGCAGACGGTTCATCATGGGTGGACAACCCCTGCGGCGCGATGAACTTCAACTGCCAGGCCTGGCCCAGGTACCCGAAGGCATCATGACTGGTCACCACCTTGCGCTGGCTGGCCGGCAAGCTCGCGATCTGCGTATCGGCCCTCTTCAGCAAGGCATGCAAACGAGACAGGTAAGCGTCACGCCGCGTTTCATAGCCTTCTCGATGATCCGGATCGAGCTGCATCAGCGCTTTGGCAATATTGCGCACATAGATCTCCGCGTTGGCCAGGCTCTGCCACGCATGCGGATCCGGTACTCGTTCGCCGTCTTCCTCCAGCATCAGCGGAACGACGCCCGCGCTGGCGTCGATCCGCGTGCCCGCCGGCTCGCTGCTGGCCAGCAGGCGCTCCAACCAGGGCTCGAAACCCAGGCCGTTGGCGACGATCAGGTCGGCCCGCAGCAGCGCCTTGGCATCGTCCGGGCTGGGCTCGTAGACGTGGGCATCGGCGTCGGCATCGACCAGGTTGGTCAGCTCGATGCGATCGCCGCCGACTTCTCGGGTGAGGTCTGCGAGGATGCTGAAACTGGTGACCACCTTGAGCCGCTCAGCCGCGTGCAGAGTAAAAGGCAGCCACAGGGCCAGGGCGAAAAGCAGGTAACGCATGATGAACACCTCAAACGGTCATGGGCACAGAAGCTGAGCGCAACAGGCCCTGGACTGGCCCCGCTACGACTGAAATCACATAGAACAGGCCGGCCAACAGCACGATGCAGGGCCCGCTGGGCAAGCTGAGGTAAAACGACAGCAGTAGCCCCAGCCACACGCAGGCCGCGCCGAACACGGCGGCAAGCGGCAGGAGAACGATGAGGCGTCGGCTCCAGAAACGCGCCGCCGCGGCGGGCAGCATCATCAACCCGACCACCATCAGCGCGCCGATGGCCTGAAAGCCGATCACCAGATTGAGCACCACCAGCGTCAGGAAGGCGGCATGCGCCAAGGGCCCGAAGCGACTCATGCTGCGCAGGAACAACGGGTCCAGGCTGTCCAGCGCCAGCGCCCGGTAGGTCAGCGCAAGCACGGCCAAGCTGACCGCAGCGGTGCCGAGCATGCCAACCAAAGTGGTGGTGTCGACGGCCAGCGCCGAGCCGAACAACAGATGCAGCAGGTCCAGCTTGCGCCCCGCCAACCCGAGCAGCAGTACGCCGCTGGCGAGCGAGATGGGATAGAGCGCAGCCAGGCTGGCGTCCTCGCGCAAGCCGGTTCGCCGGCTGACCCAGGCCGCAGCGCCGGCCATCCCGAGCCCAGCCACGAGGCCGCCGAACGTCAGTGCCGGCAAGCTCAAACCGAACAGCCAGAACGCCAGCGCCGCACCGGGCAGGATGCCGTGGGCGATGGCATCGCCGATCAGACTCATCCGCCGCAGAATCAGAAAAACGCCCAGCGGCCCTGCACTGCAGGCCAACGCCACGCCACCGAACAGGGCACGACGCATGAAGGCGAACTCGCTGAAGGGTGCCCATAACAGATCGAGCGTCACGCGACCTGCCCAAGCCGTTGGCGGTCGGCCATGAACTGTTGGATAGGCGCCGCGATGCACCCGCTGCGCGCAATGAGCAAGCCCTCGCAGCGCTTTTCGCTGAGCCACGCGAGGTTGTGGCTGACCAGAACCAGCGTCCGGCCCTGCTGCTGCCAGCGTTCGATATGCTGCCAGAGCAAACGCAACCCGACGTCATCCAGCGCCGCCTCTGGCTCATCCAGCAACAGCACTTGAGCATCAGTCAGGCTCAGCCGCGCCAGGAGTGCCCGCTGCAATTCCCCGCCAGACAAGGCGTACAAGCCCTGGGTTTGTAGATCCAGCAGGCCCCAGTCGGCCAGTGCCTGCCTCAGGCGTGCCTGGCGCTCGGCCCGTCCGAGACGGCTACGCCAGAAACCGCCGCTGACCAGCTCGGCCAAGCGAATCGGAAATTGTCGATCGATGTGCTGCTGTTGAGGCAGATAAGACACCCCGCCCAGTCGCGGGACGCCTACGTCGACCCGCCCCACAAGCGGACGATCCAGGCCCGCGATGACCTTGAGCAAGCTGCTCTTACCGACCCCGTTGCGCCCGATGACAGCCGTCAGGCTTCCGGCTTCGAGTGTCAGATTCAGCGGCGGTGTGAGCGCTTGCCCACCCGCGCCCCATTGCAAGCCACGGCATATGATCATCGTCACCTCGGTTCTACAGCACTCTCGCCGCGCCGTTCGATCAACGGAGGTGAGCGCTAATGTACTAGTTATAACATAACATTATGCGCATCGAGGTCGACTTGTACAACCGGAGCGAATGGGCCTGGCGGTCATCTGCGGTCAGCCTGGAGCCAGGCCGCACCAGAGGCCGAAACCGCATAGACGAGATTGGATGTCACCGTGCGCGGCTTAGCCGAGTTGAAGAACGCGCATTGGCAGCCGGCATGGTGAGGAGGCTTGAACGCCTGGACGGCTCGCCCAATGGAGACTGGGCCTAGCGCTTATCCGATGTCATGGAAGCGTGCGGTCAGGGTGACACCGCACGGGCTCGGACGTTGCGGACGCATCGAGCCAAACGCGGTCCGAGGACGGACAAAATCAGCGGGCAGTGCGCGGCTTTTTCTTCGCCAGTGTCAGGTGCGAGAACACGGCGTGAAGGTCATCCGACGCGCTTTCTTCGTCCAGGTTGAGCTTGCTGTCGATGTGATCCATGTGATGCATCATCAGACGCACCGCTTTTTCGCTGTCGCGCGCGGCGATGGCATCGATCAGCTCGTTGTGCTCGTCAAAGGAGCAATGCGAGCGGTTGCCGCTTTCGTACTGCGCGATGATCAGCGAAGTCTGTGATACCAGGCTGCGCTGGAAACTCACCAGCGGTGCGTTTTTCGCCGCCTCGGCCAGCTTCAGGTGGAATTCCCCGGAGAGACGAATGCCGGCGCCGCGATCACCTCGGGCGAAGCAATCCTGCTCGTCGATCACCATTTGCCGCAATTCGCCAAGCTGCTCGGCGCTGGCGTGTTGCACGGCCAGTTCAGTGATGGCGCGCTCGACGAGCCGACGTGCGAAGAATATCTGCCGCGCTTCTTCGACGCTCGGGCTTGCAACCACCGCGCCGCGATTAGGCCGCAGCAGTACAACGCCTTCATGGGCGAGGCGTGACAGTGCGCGGCGGATGATGGTGCGGCTGACGCCGAAAATCTCCCCCAACGCCTCTTCGCTGAGCTTGGTTCCCGGCGCCAGTCGCTGTTCGAGGATGGCGTCGAAGATATGGGCGTAAACGATGTCGTCCTGGGTCCCGGTACGGGCCTTGCCGTTTCGAGACGGCTTTTTCAGAGGCTGCAACTGTTCGTTCATGGTGACTCGCGTCGGAAATGTCGGCAAACCGAACTTTACTGCCTTTCAACAGCTGGCAGGCAGTGGCCGAGGGCAAAACAGCGAAAAAAATCAAGGTTTATTGTGCACAATCAAGCCTTACTGAGCATTGCTAGCTGGCTCCACGTGTCAAGGCACAACGGACGTTGGACATGTCTTCAGGCCTTGAAGTCACGCTGAAAGATGGAAATCCCCTAAATCGAGTTGCAATTCTTGTATACAAAAGCATAATCACGTCAAGCCTTCCTGACCTTCAGGTCAAAAAAAACCGATCAGAAAGTGCCCAACCATCACCTGCCCCTCGAGAGCGTCGCTCTGGGTGATAGACAACAAGAACGATGAGGAACACCTTGTGGACACCACCAAGCCGGAACAGCCCACTGTCGGACTGCAGCCCACGCACGGCCTGCTCGACCGATTCTTCAAACTCAGCGCACATCGCACCAACATCAAGACCGAGCTTCTCGCGGGCCTGACGACCTTCGTCACCATGGCCTACATCATCTTCGTCAACCCCAACATCATGGCCAATGCCGGCGTCGACCACGGCGCCGCATTCGTCGCGACCTGCATCGGTGCCGCGCTCGGCTGCTTCCTCATGGGCCTGTACGCCAACTGGCCAGTAGGCCTGGCGCCGGGCATGGGCCTCAACGCGTTCTTCACCTACACCGTTGTCGGCGAGATGGGCTACAGCTGGCAGATCGCGCTGGGGGCGGTATTCCTCTCCGGCGTGCTGTTCATGATCATGAGCCTGTCGCGGATCCGCGAATGGCTACTCAACAGCATTCCGATGAGCCTGCGCTTCGCCATGGGCGCCGGAGTCGGCCTATTCCTCGGACTGATCGGCTTGAAAACCGCTGGCATCGTCGTCGACAGCCCTGCCACGCTGCTGACCATGGGCTCGTTCGGCGAACCCAGCGCCTTGCTGGCCGCGGTCTGCTTCCTGATGATCGCCGTGCTCAGCCATCGCAACGTCTTCGGCGCGATCCTGGTGAGCATGTTGGTGGTTACCGGCATCGGCTGGGCCATGGGTCTGGTCGAGTACAACGGCCTGATCTCGATGCCGCCGAGCCTGGCGCCAACCTGGCTGGCGATGGACATCGCCGGTGCGCTGAACCTGGCGATGGTCAGCGTGATTCTGGCGTTCCTCTTCGTCAACATGTTCGACACTGCAGGCACCCTGATGGGTGTTGCGCACCGCGCCAATCTGGTCGACGACGACGGCAAGATCCAGAACCTCTCCCGTGCGCTGAAAGCCGACAGCACGTCCAGCGTCGTGGGCGCCTTCGTTGGCTGCCCGCCGGTCACCAGCTACGTGGAAAGCGCTTCGGGCGTGGCCGCTGGCGGACGCACCGGGCTTACCGCCGTGACCGTCGGCGCCCTGTTCCTGATCGCCATGTTCTTCGCCCCGCTGGCCGGCATGATCCCCGCCTACGCCACAGCAGGAGCGCTGATCTATGTCGCCATGCTGATGATGAGCGGCCTGGCCCATATCGACTGGAAGGACCACACCGATACCATCCCGGCCATCGTGACCGTGGTGATGATGCCGCTGACATTTTCGATCGCCAACGGCATCGCGATGGGCTTTCTGACCTACGCGACGCTCAAGCTACTGACCGGGCAGCGCGACAAGGTCTCGGTTAGCCTCTATGTGCTGTGCATCGTCTTCATCGCCAAGTTCGCCTTCCTCTAACGCAAGCCAAACCAAAAGGCCCCATCGTTCGACGATGGGGCCTTTTTGCGTCTTGAACGGACACAAGGCAGTCGAGGCGGGATCGCCTTCGCGGGGGCCTGGCACGCCAGAGCGAGGGGGCGGCTGGCGGCTATGGGTGGTAACGCGGAGCTTGCCCGCCGTTTGTGTGGGATGCGGTGCCAATCGCGGCGTCGATTGCGGTGGAAAATGCTTCGCAGTTTTCCACCCTACGGCGCCCGCCGACGGGCTAGGTGCTTTGCCATGGAGGTCTTCAGAGCGAGCGTCCGCGGCGTGTGGCGTGTGGGTAACGCGGAGTTGCCCACCACGCTGACGCGGGGTGCGGTGCCGATCGCGGCGTCGTTGCGGTGGAAAATGCTTCGCAGTTTTCCACCCTACGGCGCTGGCCACGGGCGAAGTGCTTTTGCCATGGACGTCTTCGGAGCGAGCGTCCGCGGCTTATGTAGGGTGGGTAACGCGAAGCTTACCCACCACGCTGACGCGGGGTGCGGTGCCGGTCGCGTCTTTGCGGTGGAAAATGCCTTGCAGTTTTCCACCCTACGGCGCCCGCCGACGGGAAAAACGCTTTTGCCATGGAGGTCTTCGGAGCGAGCGACCGGCGGCTTATGTAGGGTGGGTAACGCGAAGCTTACCCACCGCTTTTGTGGGGATGAGGTGCCGATCGCGGCGGCGTCGATTGCCGGCCGGCCGTGAACACTGCCCCCAAGCGCAGCCAGCAAGCCCCGCCCTCGCTGAAAAGGCAAAAAAAACCCGCCATCAAGGCGGGTCGGCGGACTCAGGAGAGTCAAGGTTTCACGCATGGGAGCGATATCCGCCGCGCCGATAACGGCACGGCAGGCGCCGTCAGCTACCCCGGTAGGTCGAGTAGCTGTATGGCGAAATCAGCAGAGGCACGTGGTAATGATCCTGCTCGGCACTGATGCCGAAGCGCAGCACTACCACATCCAGGAAAGCCGGTTCGGGCAGTGCGACTCCGCGGCCGCGGTAGTAGTCGCCGGCCGAGAACTGCAGCTGGTACACACCGGAACGGTAGTCGTCGCCGTCGAGCAAGGGCGAATCGCAACGGCCGTCGGCGTTGGTCTGCCGCGTGGTGATCAGCTCGAGGCGATCGCCTTGGACCCGGTAGAGTTCGATGCGGATGTCATTGCCCGGGCAACCGTGGGCGGCATCCAGTACGTGAGTAGTCAAACGTCCCATAGATTCCGGCATCGCAGCTTCGCCACAGATGCCCGCCTCCTCTTCTGATTGATATGGATCGAGGTCGAGCATAGCACGCGAAGCACATTTTAAAAGACAGTTTTCACACAAAACTGTACACAATATTGAAATTAACGCTATCTCAGAGCCGCTCGAAAAAACTGCTTAATGGCGTAAATACATGGCCTAATGCGTTTGCAATAGTGTATACGGCGCCTGACCTTCTATCCGCCGGGCGGAAAAGATCTGCGATTTCCGATTTACAAGCTGCAAAAGCTTTTGTATACAATTAGCCATGGCGATCGTGACAGCCACCAAGGCAGCGACCCGCAACTGACAAAGGAATAACAACAGTGAGCGCCGACTACTCTCGCGACCTCATCGGCTATGCCGAGAACCCACCCCATCCGCACTGGCCGGGCGATGCCCGCATCGCGCTGTCCTTCGTGCTCAACTATGAAGAGGGCGGGGAGCGTTGCGTGTTGCACGGCGACAAGGAATCCGAAGCCTTCCTCTCCGAGATGGTGTCCGCGCAGCCCTTGCAGGGCGTGCGCAACATGAGCATGGAGTCGCTCTACGAATACGGCAGCCGCGCCGGCGTCTGGCGCCTGCTCAAGCTGTTTCGCCAGCACAACATACCGCTGACCATCTTCGCCGTCGCGATGGCCGCACAGCGGCATCCAGACGTGATCAAGGCGATGGTTGCCGACGGCCACGAAATCTGCAGCCACGGCTATCGCTGGATCGACTACCAGTACATGGACGAGGAGCAGGAGCGCGAGCACATGCTCGAAGCCATCCGCATCCTCACCAACCTCACTGGCGAACGTCCGCTGGGCTGGTACACCGGCCGCACCGGCCCCAATACCCGTCGCCTGGTACGCGAGGAAGGTGGCTTCCTCTATGACTCGGACACCTACGACGACGACCTGCCCTACTGGGACCCGGAATCGACCCCGGACAAACCGCACCTGGTGATCCCCTATACCCTGGACACCAACGACATGCGCTTCACCCAGGTGCAGGGATTCAACACCGGTGACGACTTCTTCAATTACCTGAAGGATGCCTTCGACGTGCTCTATGCCGAAGGTTGCGAAGGTGCGCCGAAGATGCTGTCCATCGGCATGCACTGCCGCCTGCTGGGCCGTCCGGCGCGCCTCGCGGCGCTGGCCCGCTTCGTCGAATACGTCAAGGGGCATGAGCAGGTGTGGTTCGCCCGTCGCGTCGACATCGCCCGCCACTGGCACTCGACTCATCCCCTGACTCAGGAACGCAGCCAATGACCCCGTTCAAGACCATCAAGCCCTCCACACTCGACCGCGAGGCGTTCATCGCCACCTTCGCCGACATCTACGAGCACTCGCCGTGGGTCGCCGATACGGTCTTCCAGGCTGGCGTCGACGAGTCGCTCGACTACGTCGAGGTGATGCATGAGCGCATGTCCCAGGCGATGCTCTCCGCCCCGCACGAGACCCAGCTGTCGCTGATCAACGCTCACCCGGACCTCGCCGGCAAGGCGGCCGTGCGCGGCGAGCTGACCGCCTCGAGCACCGCCGAACAGGCTGGCGCCGGCATTCACGAATGCACGCCGGAAGAGTTCGCCCGCTTTACCGAACTGAACCAGGCGTACAAGGACAAGTTCGGTTTCATCTTCATCATGGCGGTCAAGGGCAGCAACCGGCATCAGATCCTCGCCGCCTTCGAGGAGCGCATGCACAACACGCCGGAGCAGGAGTTCGCACGCGCGCTGGCCGAAATTAACAAGATCGCCCTGTTCCGCCTGCAGACGATGTAGGCACGGCTGCCGTCAGACGACACCGAGGGAAGAACAACATGAAGCGCTACGCCCCCGTACGCCTGAACACCTTCCCGGACGGCACCGTCAGCCGTCTGCGGCTGTTCGGCGAGGTGATGAGGTAAGTCGCCGATCAGGCACTTACCGTGGGAGCGGTCTTGACCGCGAATGCGTTCGAACCACATCGCGGTCAAGACCGCTCCTACAAAAGCAAAGCCTCCGCCCGAGGCCAGCGTTATCAGGGGCGAGCGCAAGGAACGAGGTCTACCGCTACTCCGCGCCAGTCATCCTCTTCCTCGGGGAGAGGGTTAAGGTGAGGGGCAACGGCACTAAGCGAACAACGAAACTACTGAACGAGCACAGCATGCGCACACTCAAGATCGAACCATTGACCAAGGAAGCCTTCGCCCCTTTCGGTGACGTCATCGAAACCGAAGGCAGCGACTACTTCATGATCAACAACGGTTCCACCCGCCGCTATCACAAGCTGGCGACGGTCGAGACCGCGCAGCCGGATGACCAGGCCATCATCAGCATCTTCGCCGCCGACGCGCTGGAAATGCCGCTGGTCATTCGCATGCTCGAACGCCATCCGCAGGGCAGCCAGGCTTTCATTCCGCTGCTCGGCAACCCCTTTCTGGTCGTGGTCGCGCCACTTGGCGATGCACCTGTACCGGAACACGTCCGCGCCTTCCGCAGCAACGGCAGGCAGGGCGTCAATTACCACCGCGGCGTCTGGCACCACCCGGTGCTGACGATCGAAAAGCGGGATGAATTCCTGGTGGTCGATCGCAGCGGTTCTGGCAACAACTGCGACGAGCATTTTTTCACTGAGGATGAGCAGGTTCTCCTCGACCCCCACCGGGACTCCGAGCAAGCGATCGATTGATCATCGAGGGCCATCCCCGGCACGGCTGATGTGCACGGCAGCGCCGGATATGCGTGCTTCAGAGCAAGCGGGACACTTGCGACGAGTCGAATAAGAAGAAACAACGGTTGGTCCGCCGGCCGTGCAAGAGGTAATTATCGTGGAAGCACATCTGACCGAATGGTTAAACCTGAGTATTCGCTGGATTCATATGATCGTCGGCATCGCCTGGATCGGTGCCTCGTTCTACTTCGTCTGGCTGGAAAACAACCTTAACCGCGCCAACCCCCGTGAGGGCCTGTCGGGCGACCTCTGGGCGATCCACGGTGGCGGTATCTACCACCTGGAAAAGTACAAGCTGGCCCCGCCGCAGATGCCGGAAAACCTGCACTGGTTCAAGTGGGAGGCCTACACCACCTGGTTGTCGGGCGTGACCCTGCTGATGGTGGTCTATTACCTCAATCCGTCGCTGTACCTGATCGCGCCGGGTAGCGACATGGCGCCGGCCATGGCGATCGCCATCGGTTTCGGTTCGCTGATCGTCGGCTGGTTCGTCTATGACCTGCTCTGCGATTCGCCGCTGGGCAAGCAACCGGCGTTGCTCGGCCTGGTGCTGTTCGTCCTGGTGATCTTCGCTTCCTGGGCCTACTCGCAGGTGTTCAGCGGGCGTGCCGCGTACATTCACACCGGCGCCCTGATCGGCACCATCATGGTCGGCAACGTGTTCCGCATCATCATGCCGGCCCAGCGCGCACTGGTCGCGGCCATCGAGCAGAACCGCACGCCGGACCCGGTACTGCCGGCCAAGGGCCTGTTGCGTTCGCGCCACAACAACTACTTCACCCTGCCGGTGCTGTTCATCATGATCAGCAACCACTTCCCGAGCACCTATGGCAGCCAGTACAACTGGGCCATCCTGGCAGGCATCTCGGTCCTGGCCGTCCTGGTGCGTCACTACTTCAACACCCGTCATGACAGCAACCGCTTCGCCTGGGCGTTGCCAGCAGCGGCCGTCGGCATGATCTGCCTGGCGTTCGTCACCGCCCCCAATCGCCAGGGCGGCGTGCCCAACGCGGTGCCGACCAGCCCGCGTGAGCAGAGCATCGAGGCCCAACAGGCCGCCGCCGCGCCCGCCGAGCAAGCCGGCAACAGCCAATTCGCCGAGGTTCATCGGATCATCAACGAGCGCTGCGCCGTCTGCCACTCCGCGCAGCCGAGCAGCCCGATGTTCAGCGCGGCGCCGGCCGGCGTGATGTTCGATACACCGGAGCAGATCCGCCAGCAGGCCGCGAAGATCCATGCGCAAGCCGTGGCGAGCCAGATCATGCCGCTGGGCAACATGACCCAGATGACCCAGGACGAGCGCGACCTGCTCGGTGCCTGGATCGACAAGGGTGCGCCGATCAACTGATCGCCGTGCCCAGGGCCGCGCTTCCGAGCGCGGCTTTTTTTCATCCCGAGTATTTCTGCAGTCGTCGAGCGAGCCCGTAGTACCTGAGATCGATCCCATCGAACCTGACCATCAAGCTCCCGAACCCTAACCGGCCTCGCACGTTCAGCGAGGCCTGCGCGCCATCCAATAACAACAGCGTCCGAGGTGTTTTTGCATGAACGATGAAACCGAGCGGGAAACCGCACCAGCCACGGAGCAGCGGCTGCCCCTGCTGCAAATGTTACTGGTGAGCTTTCAGCACGTGCTGCTGATGTACGGCGGAGCGGTCGCCGTCCCGCTGATCGTGGGCCAGGCGGCCGGCCTATCGCGTGAGGAGATCGCCTTCCTGATCAATGCCGACCTGCTGGTAGCGGGCATCGCCACCGTCGTGCAATCAATGGGTATCGGTCCGGTGGGCGTCCGCATGCCGGTCATGATGGGCGCCAGCTTCGCCGCCGTCAGCAGCATGGTCGTGATGGCCGGTATGCCCGGCGTCGGGATGCCCGGCATCTTCGGTGCGACCATCGCCGCGGGCTTCTTCGGCCTGCTGTTCGCCCCCTTCGTCTGCAAGATCGTCCGCCTGTTTCCCCCGCTGGTAACGGGCACGGTGATCACCGCCATCGGCCTCTCGCTGTTTCCCGTGGCAGTGAACTGGGCGGGTGGCGGCAGCGGTAGTCAGTTCGGCGCCCTGCCCTATCTGGGCGTCGCCGCGGCCGTGCTGACGGTAATCCTGCTGATCAACCAGTTCATGCGTGGCTTCTGGGTGAACGTTTCGGTACTGATCGGCATGGCCCTGGGGTACGTGCTGGCCGGTAGCCTGGGCATGGTCGATCTGTCTGGACTCGACACCGCGCCCGCACTGCAGGTGGTAACGCCCAATCACTTCGGTGCGCCGCAGTTCATGCTCGCGCCCATCCTGTCGATGTGCCTGGTGGTGGTGATCATCTTTGTCGAATCGGCCGGCATGTTCCTGGCGCTGGGCAAGATCACCGGACAGGAGGTCGACCCCAAGCAACTGCGCCGCGGCCTGCTGTGCGATGCGGGCGCGACCTTTTTTGCCGGCTTCATGAACACCTTCACCCACTCGTCGTTCGCCCAGAACATCGGCCTGGTGCAAATGACCGGGGTACGCAGCCGCTACGTCACCGCTATCGCCGGCTTGCTGCTGATCAGCCTGAGCCTGCTGCCGAAGGCTGCCTTTCTGGTTGCCTCGATTCCGGCCGCGGTACTGGGCGGCGCCAGCATCGCCATGTTCGGCATGGTCGCGGCGACGGGTATCAAACTCCTGCAAGAAGCCGATATCGGCGACCGTCGCAATCAGCTGTTGGTCGCTGTCAGCATCGGCCTGGGGATGGTTCCGGTGGTGCGTCCCGAGTTCTTCGCTCAGTTGCCGCAATGGATGGAGCCGATCACCCACAGCGGCATCGCCCTGGCGACGCTCAGCGCGGTAACGCTGAACCTGCTGTTCAACGTACTTGGCGGTGCCGAACGCCAGGCATTGACTGGCGCGGCTCAGCACTAAGCCACTGATTACGCTCTGCGACGGCGCCTCCCAGCGCGACGCAACAGCGAAACCCGCCACGTGCGGGTTTCGTCGTCTCCGGGCCGGGGAACCTCGACAAGCCGTTCGCCGTGGCTAAAATGCAGGCCCGCCCGCCCCGAGCACCTCGAGATGATTGAAGCCAGCTGGATCGCGTTCGCCTTCGTCCTTGGGCTCGCCGCACGCTCCGTGGGTCTGCCACCATTGATCGGCTACCTGGGTGCCGGCTTTACCCTGGCAGGTGTCGGCGACCGTTTCGGCGTCGGCCCGCAGGACAGCGAAATCCTGGCCCACCTGGCCCATCTGGGCGTGTTGCTGTTGTTGTTCACCGTCGGCCTGAAGCTCAAGCCGAGCAACCTGCTGCGCCGCGAAGTGATCGGTGGCGGTTTGCTGCATTTCGTCGTCTCCAGCCTGCTGGTCCTGCCGGCGATCCAGTTCTTTCTCGACCTGGACTGGCGCGAGAGCCTGCTGCTGGCCATCGCGCTGTCCTTTTCCAGCACCGTGCTGGCGGCCAAGGTGCTCGAGGGCAAGCGCGAGCTGCGCGCTTTCCATGGGCGGGTCGCCATCGGCGTGCTGATCATTCAAGACCTCATCGCCCTGGTGGTGATGAGCATTGCCAGCGGCAAGGTGCCGTCGGCCTGGGCATTGCTGGTGTTCGGCCTGCCGCTGTTGCGGCCGCTGCTGTTCCGTCTGCTGGACTACAGCGGCCACGAGGAGCTGATGGTCCTGCTGGGTCTGACCCTGGCGCTGGTGGTGGGCGGGCTCGGCTTCGAGCATGTCGGCCTCAGTTCGGAACTGGGCGCACTGGCCTTCGGCGCCATGCTGGCCAAGCACAAGCGGGCGATCGAGCTGTCCAACTCGCTGTGGGCGATCAAGGAGATCTTTCTGGTCGGCTTTTTCCTGCAGATCGGCATCGGTGGGCTTCCAGACGCCCATGCGATGCTCTTCGCCGGCGCTATCGCGCTGCTGCTGCCGCTCAAGGGCGCGCTGTTCTTCTTTCTCTTCGTACTGTTTCGACTGCGCGCGCGTAGTGCCTTTCTCAGCGCCGCGAGCCTGACCAACTACAGCGAGTTCGGCCTGATCGTCGCCAGCGTCGTGCTACCGCAGTGGCTGACCCCGCTGGCAATCACCGTCGCCCTGTCATTCGTCTTTTCGGCGCAGCTCAACCGTATCTCCCACCCGCTCTACGATCGGCTGGCCAAACGGCTGATTCCGCTGGAGCGCAACACGCGCCATCCCGACGAACAACCCGTGTCGCTGGGCGATGCCCAGATCCTGATCATGGGCATGGGGCGCACCGGCCGTGCTGCCTACGATCACCTGAGCAAACAGGGCTGGCGGCTGATCAGCCTCGACTCGGACCCCGTAACGGTGGAAAAGAGCAGCGACAAGGGTCGCCAGGTCCTGTTTGCCGACGCCGAGGACCAGATGTTCTGGGAGAGCCTGGAAATGAACAAGGTCGAGGCGGTGATCCTGGCGATGAACGACGCCGAGGCAAAGGTCATATCGACGCGCAAGCTGCGCGGCAAAGGCTTCCAGGGGCTGATCGTCTCGCACGCCATGTACGAGGACATCGCCCAGCAGATCGAAGAAGCCGGCGCCGATCGCACCTACCTGACCATGAGCGAGGCCGGTGCAGGCCTCGCCGAGAACGTCGCGCGCGAGCTGCAGGCCAACCGCTAGGCCACGCCATGGCGGCGTGACGAGCCGGTTGGCGCGCCGCAGCGCGGTCGTCAGAATTGTGCACAATCGTTAATATTTTTGTTTCAACTCCTGTCCACAGGTTGTTATAGTCGAGCCCAACCTGACCGATCGAACAACTTTTCGACGGTCAGGAAGCGAGGTCCGTGCAGCCTCGAAAGCCCATGACCGAACAATAACGAATGGCAGGCTTGAACCATGACCGCAACGGAATCCAGGGGCGGTGACGCTCCCAACCAGGACCTGATCTATCAACTCGAGGATCGTCCAGGTCCCCTCCCCGCCACCTTTGCCGCGATTCAGCACGTGCTGGCCAGCTTCGTCGGCGTCATTACTCCCACCCTGATCATCGGCGGCGTGCTGGGTCTGGGCGACTACGTCCCCTACCTGGTCAGCATGGCGCTGTTCGTCTCAGGCATCGGCACCTTCATCCAGGCCAAGCGGGTCGGCCCCATCGGCGCCGGCATGCTCTGCCTGCAGGGCACCAGCTTCGGCTTTCTCAGCGTGATTCTGGCGGCTGGTTTCATCGTCAAGAACCGCGGCGGCAGCCCTGAAGACATACTCGCCACGCTGTTCGGCGTCAGCTTCTGCGCCGCTTTCGTCGAGATCGCCGTCAGTCGCTGTATCGACAAACTGCGGCGGATCATCACGCCGGTGGTCACCGGTACCATCATCAGCCTGATGGGCCTGTCGCTGATCAAGGTCTCCATGACCGATATCGCCGGCGGCTACGGCGTCGAGAATCCCGGCTCGCTGCAGAACCTCGCGCTGGCGGGTCTGGTGCTCGGCACCATCATCGTCCTCAACCGATTCGGCATGCCCTTGCTGCGGCTGTCGGCGGTCATCGTCGCGCTGGTGGTCGGCTATTTCGCCGCCTGGATGATGGGCATGGTGGATTTCTCCAGCCTCGCCACACTGCCGGCGGTCAGCGTGCCGCAGCCGTTCAAGTTCGGTTTTGCCTTCGACTGGATGGCGTTCATCCCGGTGGCGGTGATTTTCCTGATCACCCCCCTCGAGACGGCAGGCGATCTGACCGCCAACTCGATGATCTCGCGCCAGCCGGTCAAGGGACCGCTGTATCTCAAGCGAATCAAGGGCGGCATCCTCGGTGACGGTTGCAGCTCGCTGCTGGCGGCCACCTTCAACAGCCTGCCGATGACCACCTTCAGCCAGAACAACGGGGTCATCCAGCTGACCGGCGTTGCCAGCCGCCACGTGGGCCTGTACATCGCCGGCATTCTGATTCTGCTCGCGCTGTTCCCGGTGGTCGGCGGCGTTCTGCAGCTGATGCCCAAGCCGGTCCTCGGCGGCGCCACGCTGATCATGTTCGGTACGGTCGCGATCGCCGGGATCAAGATCCTCGCCGAAGCCGGTCTGAACCGCCGCAACATGCTTATCGTCGCGATCTCGCTCGGCCTTGGGCTGGGTGTAGCAGCGGTCCCGGAAGTGCTGAGCAACCTCCCCGAGGTGCTGAAGAACATCTTTGGCTCGCCGATCACCATCGGTGCCTTCAGCGCCATCCTGCTCAATTTCTTCCTGCCTCGCGATGCGGATGAACAGGACGACTACGACCCTGACAACCTGATCGAAGACTCGCTCGGCACCAACACGCTGGCGGTCAACATCCCCAACTATGCCGAGCCAGACGCCAACGCAACCGCCACCGACTTCAGACAGCAACTGACCCCAACGGGCTGAGCACTGTCCGCGCCTGGACGCCACGGGCCAGGCGCAACGTCGCTTCACAACAACAAAACCAAAGGGCACCCACATGAACTTCAGACTCGCTCCCCTCTCGCTGGCGCTGGCCGGCAGCCTGCTCGCCGCACCGGCCTTCGCCGACGGCATGCTGCAATGGCAGAACAACAGCCTGACCTATCTGTACGGCAAGAACTTCAAGGTCGATGCCGGCGAGATCCAACAGACCATTACCTTCGAACATGCCAGTGGCTGGAGCTGGGGCGACATGTTCCTGTTCGTCGACAACAAGTGGTACAACGGCCTGTCCGGCGGCGACGGCCACACCTACTACGGCGAGTTCAGCCCACGCCTGTCGTTCGGCAAGCTGACCGGGCAGGACATGAGCTTCGGCCCGATCAAAGACGTGCTGCTGGCAGCGACTTACGAGCGCGGAGAAAGCACCAACGGCGTGCCGAACCAGAACTACCTGCTCGGCCCGGCAGTGGATTTGAACGTTCCGGGCTTCGATCGCATGGCGATCAACGTCTATTACCGCAAGCCCGACGGCACGACCGGCAAGCCGTCCGGCCAATGGCAGATCACCCCGACCTGGGCGATGACCATTCCGGTGGGCAAATCCGACATCCTGTTCGACGGATATATCGACTGGGTGGTCAACGATGCCGGCTCCGAGCGTCGCGGCGACTTCGTCTCGAAGAACCTGCACATCAACCCCCAGATCAAGTACGACCTGGGCAAGGCGCTCGATGGCGAGCCGGGCAAGCTGTATGTCGGCATCGAGTACGACTACTGGTCGGACAAGTACGGCATCGAAGACGGCGGCTTCGTCAGCCGCAACTTCGTCGGCTCGACGGACCAGAACACCGCGAGCCTGCTGGTCAAAGCGCATTTCTGACCCAGCGAACCCGATCAAAGGCAGCCTGTCGGCTGCCTTTTTTTTTCGCCTCACGAGCAAGGCGCCTCTGACGGACGCGGCCCGCACCGTCAATACCCACACATGGCGCCGGTATATGGCCAGGAGACATATTTTCTGGAACTCCCGGGGCGACAGGCGTTCTCAGACTGGGCAGCGCTGTGGCGTAACAGCCATGAACTGCTCATTCAAGGAAAACAATCACAACAGGGAAGATTCGATGCAAAAACTGTCATTAGGCGTGCGCGACAACAATTTCGACTTTCTGCGTTTCGTTGCCGCGACCTTCGTCCTGCTGGGCCATTGCTTCTGGCTAAGCGGACGCCTACCGGAAGAACCGCTGCGCCCTTTGACCGGCGGGACCGACGTGGCAGACCTGGCGGTCGATGCCTTCTTTATCATCAGTGGTTTTCTGATCACCGCGTCCTACCTGCATGGGAGCGGCAACGTCAGCTTCATCCTCAAGCGCGCGCTGCGCATCTTTCCAGGTCTGGCCTTCGCGGTGGCGTTCGCGCTTCTGATCATTGGCCCATTAACAACGCCGCTGCCGCTGAGCGAATACTTCGCTGACAGCAAAACCGCCGCCTTCCTGACCAACATCTTCCTGATGACCCGCTACGAGCTGCCGGGCGTCTTTTCCAACAATCCGTTTCCTGAGGTGGTCAACGGATCGTTCTGGACCCTTCCACTGGAAGGCCTGATGTATTGCAGTGTGCTGCTGCTCGGTGCGCTGAAGCTGCTCACGCGTCGGATGGTCATCCTTGGACTGGGCGTATTGATGGTCGGGCAGTTCTTTGTGCTGCCGGCCCTGGGCGTGGAAAGCGTAACCATCCTCAAACTGTTCCACCTGGGCCTGTTCTTCTATGGTGGGGCTGCGCTCTACCTCTATCAGGACCAGGTACGCTGGGATGGACGCATCGCGCTGTTGCTACTGGCTGCCTGGGTGCTGGCGCTGGGAAGCCCGGCGTGGTTCATCGTGCACATGCTCACCCTGCCCTACCTGGTGATTTACCTGGCCTATGCACGGTTGCCGAAGATCGCGCATTTCGGCAAGCACGGCGACTTCTCCTACGGCATGTACATCTTCGGTTTCCCCGTCCAGCAGCTGATCATCCACTGGTTCGGCGCCGATATAAACCTGGCGCTGCTCGCACTTTCGAGCCTGGTCGTCACGCTGTGCTTCGCCGTGCTGTCATGGCGCCTGGTGGAGGCTCCCGCATTGCGCCTCAAGCGTTACACCGACCTGAAGTTCCTGCGCGCCGACGCTCGCTGAGCGAGGGCGCGCAGTCAGGGTCACAGCTTGAAACTGCCCATCTGCCGGCTCAGGTCGTCCGCCAGGCGGCTTAGCGCCCGGCAGTCTTCGAGGCAGCCCTGAACGTCGCTGGCCGTGGCCTGGGCCAGGTCGGCGATACCCTGCACGTTGTGGGTGATCTCCTCGGTCACGCTGCTCTGCTCTTCCGTCGCCGCGGCCACCTGAGTGTTCATGTCGCTGATCGCCTCGACCTGCTCGGTAATTGCGCCAAGCGATTGCCCGGTGCGCTGGCTGGCCTCCACACCCGTGCCCGTCGCCGCCTGGCCAGCGTGCATCGAGTTGACCGCGTTTTCAGCGCCGCTCTTGAGGCCCTGGATCATTTGCTGAATTTCATCGGTGGATGCCTGGGTACGGCTCGCCAGGGTGCGGACCTCATCGGCCACCACGGCGAAGCCACGGCCCATTTCACCGGCGCGCGCGGCCTCGATGGCGGCGTTTAGCGCCAACAGATTGGTCTGCTCGGAGATGCTGCGTATCACTGCCAGCACCTTGTCGATTGAGGCCACCTGCTGCGCCAGATCGGTTACGGATTCGGCCGCGTGCCCGATATCGCCGGACATCTTCTCGATGTGTGCGATGGAATCACCGACCACTTTGCGCGCCTGCATCGCTTCGCTACGGGCGCCTTGCGAAGCCTGGGCAGCATTGCTGGCGTTACGGGCGATCTCCTGCACCGTCAGGCCCATTTCATGCACAGCGGTGGCGACCATGTCGGTCATCTCATGCTGGCGCCCGGCACGCGTGGCGGTATTGTCGACCACCTGAGCCACCTGCCCGACAGCCGTACGCAGCTGCTGGCTGGTATTGAGCACATCACCGATCAGTTCACGCAGGCTGCCGATGAAGCGGTTGAATCCGCGGGCCAGATCGCCGAGCTCATCGGCACGGCTTTCATCCAGACGACGGGTCAGATCGCCGCCGCCGCCGCCAATCTCCACGAGGGCATGGGTCACCTGGCGAATCGGCTTGACCAGCCCGCGCGCCAGCAGCACCACCAGAGCGAGGAAGAACAACGCGATGCAGCCGCCGATCAGGCTGATGGTCCAGAGGGTATGGCGCGCCTCGGCGAAGATTTCCGCTTCCGGTACTTCGCTGACCAATACCCAGCCGATGCTTTCCAGCGGCTGAGCGATGGCCAGGAAAGTCTCGCCATCACGCTCGAAACGCACCGCTTCGTGACTACCCTTCAGCAGTTGCTGCGCCGCTTCGGGGCCGGTCAGCGCGCTGAGTTCGGTCTGGTCGTTGTTCTCGGTACGCGGATGGACTTTGACACGCCCCGTGGCGTTGATCAGATAGACCTCGCCACGCTCGCCGAAGTGAAAGTTGCTGATCAGCTCGGACATGCTTTTCAGGCTGTAGCCCAGCCCGGCGACGCCCAGCGTCTTGCCCCCGGCTTCGATGCGCTGGTTGATGAACAGCGTCGGTAGCCGAGAGGCCTTATCGATGTCGATTTCGAAGCGCCGCTCGATGCCGCTGTCGATCAAGCCATAGAACCAGGCGTCGCCAGCCGCCTGGCGGCTGAGGGTGCGCGACAGGCCGGCGTCCGAGTAGTAGTTGCCACTGCCCAGTACGGCGATGGAGGTGGCCAGGGCGTTCTGCTGCGCCTTGACGCCACTGAGATAGCGGCCCATGGCATTGGCGAGGTCGGCACTTTCGCCGTTCTGCAACCAGTCCTGAACCAGGCTGTTTTTGGCAATCGAGGCCGTGGCGGTAATGGGTGCCGCCAAGGTTCGTTCGATATCGTTACGGATCGCGGAGACATTGGCGGGCAGTGCCTGGCCGACCAGGTAGCGCTCGGCCAGCCGATTGACCGCCGACGAATAGACCAGGATGACGATCAGCATGCTGGTGAGCAGCGCCGCCCCCATGCTGACAATCAGCTGCCACTGAATACTACGTTGCATGAACGGCATGATATGACCTCGGTTGTTATTGTTCTGCGTACACAACTATACGACAGTTTGTATACAACAGAAGAATTAGCATCATAATGCTATCGGCGCGAACGCTCGGACCATTACGACCGTTCGGCGCCTGCCGCATTTCCGGGTCAGCGGTACGGCGATCAAAAGGTAGGCTCAGGCGCTACGCCTGGTGATTTGCCGCCCCGCCGCGACGGCCGGGTATCGCCAAACCGCCAGACCGCGGGGCTATCGCAACGCGCCCGGCTCAGTCGCCTGCGGCGTGCTTGCGCTTCTGGCGCTCAAGAAAGTCGACCTTCCACTGCTCCATTCCGATGTAATCCGAGGACAGATTGGCCTCCACCTGATGCTTGTCTTTCAACGCGGCGACTTCGGCCCGCTGCTCGGTGAGAAAGCGATCGAAACGCTCGATCAGATCGGAATGCTCGATGCTGGAGAGGTGGAACGTACCGCGGGTATGTGGCAGATCGGGATCGAACACCAGCACCCCCGGTTTGGCGCGCAGGTTGTTCAGGTAATAGGCGGCCACCACTACGTTGTAATAGCCGCCATCGGTGTCCTTGAGCAGGGCCTGCCGGACCATGCGCGGCAAGCTGTTGCTGCTCACCATTTGCATCTGGTTGGCCCGAATCCGATCTTCGTAGCCTCTGGGGGTCCAGCCATCCACCACAGCCAGACGCCTCAGCCCGTCGATGCCCAGCCCTACGCGACGAGGCGCAACCATTACACCATCCACGTAGTTCACCACCGGCTGGCTGTAGTGGACCTGCTGTGCGCTTTTTGCCTGCACCGACCAGCTCGGGTTGTCCGGATACTTGGCATCGATCTGACCGGCGAGCAGTGCCGGAAGCAGGGCGTCGACGGGCATCACGCGGAGCGTCAGGCGAACGCCGGCGTGCGCCGTGAACTGGTCGAGCAGATCGCGTGCAAAGCCGCGATAGTTGCCTTGGCTGTCGCCGCTGTAGTGCGGAAGAAAATCGGCCTGTTCGACCCCGATCACATAGCTCTGCTCCGCCAATGCGGTCGTCACGAATGTCAGGGCAATCGATGCGATGAGGGTCTTCATGGGTGCGGCTCCTTGTCTTCGACCAGCGCGACTGCCAAGACCGAACCGGCTCTAACAGCACAGCGCAACGGCACAGTAGCAAACGGGCCACTATGACTGTATACAAAATTACGCTTTACAGTTCACAAATTACTAAACTCAAGGCTGCCTTGAGACGCCTCGAAGCCCGATGCTAGGATGCGGCGCAAGCCACCCGGCTGGGTGGCCACGAAATGAACAGGCCCTATGTCCAGTATCCGCGAGCGCAACAAAGAACTGATCCTGCGCGCTGCCAGCGAAGAGTTCGCCGAGAAGGGCTTCGCCGCCAGCAAGACCAGCGATATCGCCAACCGCGCGGGGTTGCCCAAGCCCAACGTCTACTATTACTTCAAGAGCAAGGAAAACCTCTATCGTGAGGTGCTCGACAGCATCGTCGAGCCGCTGCTGCGGGCCTCTGCCCCGTTCAACCAGCCTGGCGAACCAGCCGATGTGCTGCGCGCCTACATCCGCACCAAGATCCGTATTTCGCGCGAGCACGCCTGCGCATCCAAAGTGTTCGCCAGTGAAATCATGCACGGAGCGCCTCACCTGCCTGCCGAGCGCGCCGAGCAGCTGAACGCACAGGCTAGCCACAACGTTGCCCGAATACAGGGTTGGATCGATCAGGGCCTGATGGCCAAGGTGGACCCCAATCACCTGATGTTCAGCATCTGGGCCGCCACCCAGACCTATGCCGATTTCGACTGGCAGATTTCCACGGTCACGGGCAAAACCAAGCTCGAGGATGCCGATTACGAAGCGGCCGCGGAGACGATCATCCGCATGGTCATCAAGGGTTGCGAGGTGAAGGAAGCGGCCGTCGCGAGCTGACCCGGCACAGACGCCGCGCACCGGCGCGATGCCTTGTTTTAGAGCACACTAGGGCTGGCGAGACGGCGTTCGACGGAAGGATCTGCAGCGCCGCACAGCTTTTGGTAACGTCGCGCTTATAACCATGCCCGACCTTTGACGCCCCATCTATGACGACCAATACTTGCGCTGGTCCCCGGTTTGGAAAAAGGAAATTCTTTTGACCGCATCGCGCAACAGCCTGTCGAGAAAGCTGCTTCGTGTCGTCCTGCTGTCCGCCCTGGGCGTTGGGCTGGTGTTGAGCTGCGCACAGATCGTCTTCGATGCCTACAAGACCCGCCAGTTGATCAGCGCCGAGGCGCAGCGAATCCTGCGCATGACCCGCGACCCCTCGACCCAGGCCATCTACAGCCTGGACCGCGAAATGGGCGCGCAAGTGATGGAGGGCCTGTTCCAGCATGAATCGATTCGCAAGGCGTCGATCGGGCACCCGGGCGACGAGCCGCTGGCATTTAAATCGCGCCCCTTGCTGTCACTTCCCACACGCTGGCTGACCGACCCGATCCTCGGTCGTGATCAGGACTTTTCCATCCCCTTGATCGGCCGCCCGCCCTACAACGAGTATTACGGCGACCTGAACATCACCCTGGATACGGCCCGCTACGGAGAGGATTTCATCAGCAATTCGGCGGTGATCTTCGTCGTCGGTATCCTCCGTGCCCTGGTCCTGGGGCTGTTGCTCTACCTGATCTACGAGTGGCTGCTGACGCGGCCGCTGACCAGGCTGATCGAGCATATGTCGCGCATCAACCCGGGCCGTCCCGGCGAACATTCCCTGCCCATGCCCAAGGGACACGAGCGAAACGAACTGGGGCTGTGGGTAGACACAGCCAACGGCCTGCTCGCCGCCATCGAACACAACATGCAGTTGCGCTACGCGGCGGAAAACAGCTTGCAACGCATGACCCAGTACGACTCGCTGACCGGCCTTCCCAACCGCCAGCAGTTGCAGCAGCAGCTCGACAATCTTCTCGGCGAAGCGGCGCGGACCCAACGCCGAGTGGCGGTGCTCTGCCTCGGCCTGGACGACTTCAAGGGCCTGAACGAGCAATACAGCTACCAGAACGGCGACCGGATGCTGATCGCACTAGCGGACCGCTTACGTGCCCTGAGCGGGCGTGTCGGGGCGCTGGCTCGTCTGGGCGGCGACCAGTTCGTGCTGGTCCTGTTCGGTTTCGAGGAACCCTACGAAGCAGCAGAGTTGGCGCAGAAGGTGCTGGACGACCTGGAGCGACCGGTCGCTCTCGATGACCAATCCGTACGCCTGCGCGCCACGATCGGCATCACGCTGTATCCGGAAGACGGCGACAGCACCGAAAAGCTGCTGCAGAAGGCCGAGCAGACCATGACCCTGGCCAAAAGCCGCTCGCGCAACCGTTATCAGTTCTACGTCGCCAGCATCGACAGCGAGATGCGGGCGCGCCGGGACCTGCAGAACGACCTGGCAGAAGCGGTGAAGCGCGGTGAGTTCCACCTGGTCTACCAACCGCAGATCGATTACCGCCTCAAGCGCATTACTGGCGTAGAAGCACTGCTGCGCTGGATGCATCCGAGCGGCAAGCTGGTACCGCCGGATATTTTCATTCCCCTGGCCGAGCAGAACGGCAGCATTCTCGGCATCGGCGAATGGGTGCTGAACGAGGCCTGCCGTCAGTTGAGCGAATGGCATCGCCAAGGCTTCGGCGGTCTGCGCATGGCGGTCAACCTGTCCACGGTGCAGCTGCACCACGCCGAGCTACCGGACATGATCAGCAACCTGCTGCGCACCCATCAGCTTCCGCCCGAAACCCTGGAGCTGGAAGTCACCGAAACCGGCCTGATGGAAGACATCGCCGCCGCGACCCACAACCTGCACAGCTTGCGTCGCTCCGGCGCGCTGATCGCGATCGATGATTTCGGCACCGGGTATTCTTCGCTCAGCTACCTCAAGAGCCTGCCGCTGGACAAGATCAAGATCGACAAGAGCTTCGTGCGCGACATGGCCGCGGATGAAGGCGACACCACCATCGTCAGGGCCATCATCCAGCTGGGCAAGAGTCTCGGCATGCTGGTGATCGCCGAGGGCGTGGAGACCGCCGAGCAGGAGCGCTACCTCATCGACGAAGGCTGTAATGAAGGCCAGGGCTACTATTACAGCAAGCCCGTACCAGCGACCGAATTGGCCCCTCTGCTGCGCCAATCCCTGCGTGTCGATCGACTCGACTCACAGCCGTTATGACGCTTGGCAACCACTGAGGCCCAGCGAGACGGCGCATGCGGCCTGTCCGACCTAGAATCAACAACCCGCTGGCGAACGCGCGCAAGCCTGGCACACAAGACACGCTAGCGCGCACTGTCTGCCCAGAATCGCCCGACACCGGGCCCTGCCTGTGCCGGGCGACCCTCCTCTCCACGCCGTGAACGGGATTTTGCTTGGAGGAGGTGCAGTCGTTCGCCCGTGACGAACATCGGCCAATCCACTCTTTGATCGAAAAGCGCAGCTGCGGCTGTTCATCGATAACGAAAAGATAGCACTTAGCTATCAAACTTCTGCATCACCGTGCCACGGGCTCCGCTACACTCAAATCGGCGTGTGCCGGATGTTGGTTCGCAAGGACTCAGTAGTACGCACGATGAAAGTAGAGAATCGGCCAGCCCTGGCCACGGTACTTGACCTGATGCTCGATGCGGTTTGCGTCGTCGACGCAAGTGGCCGCTTCGTTTACGTCAGCGCCGCATGCGAACGCATCTTCGGCTACACGCCGGACGAGATGATTGGCCGCTCGATGATGGACATGGTCGCGCCGGAGGATCACGAACGCACCCTGCAAGCGGCAAAGCTGGTGATGTCCGGTCAACCCAGCCTGCACTTCGAGAACCGCTATATCCGCAAGGACGGCGAGCGGGTCGACATCATGTGGTCTGCACGCTGGTCCGAGGACGATCAACTGCGCGTCGGCGTCGCCCGCGACATCACGCAGCGCAAGCACTCCGAGTCGCTGCAGGCGGCGGTTTACGCGCTCTCCGAGGCGGCGCACAACACCGCCGATCTCACCGCGCTGTTCGAGCAGATCCACCTGATCGTCAGCAAGCTGATCCCGGCGACGAATTTTTTCGTCGCCCTGAACGCACCCGGTCTCGGACGCCCTAGCTTCCCGTACTACAAGACCAGCGGGCAGGCACCGTTCCCGCTCGAATCGGTGGCGGCGCTGTGCGCGGAGGTTACCCGCACCGGGCAGGCGCTGCTGCTGTCCAAGCACCGCGACGATCTGTGCGGCCATCTGAAGACGATCGCCGATACCGAGCGGTATTGCTGGTTGGCCGCACCGCTGCCCAGCCGACAAGGCAGCATCGGCGCCGTGCTACTCAACGATTCGGCACAGAACTCGATTTACCGCGAGCAGGACAGGGACTTGCTGCAATTCGTCGCCAACCAGGTCGCCACGGCGATAGAACGCAAACAGCTGTATGCACGCCTGGAGCGAATGGCCCAATACGACGAGCTGACCGGCCTGCCCAACCGTGCGTTCCTCTTCGCCACGCTCAAGACCGCACTGGCGCGCGCGCGTCGCAACGGCGAACGGCTGTCGTTGCTCTATCTGGACCTGAACAACTTCAAGCAGGTCAACGACCGCCACGGCCATGGCACCGGTGACCTGCTGCTGCAAGCCTTCGCCAGCCGCCTGAGCCAGCACACCCGGGAAGCCGACACCGTGGCCCGAATGGGCGGCGACGAGTTCGTCGTGTTGCTGGAAAACAGCCCCTCGGAAGCGGATACGGCGGTCGTGGTGGCGAACATTCGCGCCGCCATGCAGGCGCCGGTAGAGCTTGCCGGCCTGAGTCTGGCCATTCAGCCGAGCATCGGCATCGCACATTTTCCCGCACACGGAACCGATGAAGCCTCGCTGCTCAACCACGCCGATGCATCGATGTATCGCGAGAAATCGAGCCAAGCCGCCGACGGACACGCGAGAACCGCACCGCGCGAGGATGCGGTCGTCGAACCGGCCATCGATGCCCAGGACCTTTAGTCGCCTCCCCTCGCGCACTGCGGCGCGCTCCGACTCAATCCCCCACTGGCTGTATCCGCAGAGATGACATTCCAGCGGCACCCGGCACCGCGAGCGCGTCCCGGTGCACGCAATTCCTTTGCACAAAATGCAAATCTTTCGCATTATGACCCGCATCGGGCCATCGGACTGCTGCGAGCCGACGCCCGTCTCAATCAACTGTAAGCAAAGGAACCCGCCATGCTACGCACCCCCGTCTGGGCCACCGCCAGCCTCTTGGCCGTCGCTATTTCACTCGCCGGTTGCGGCGAAGACAAAGCGCCAGCCGAACAGGCCGCCGCTCCGCAAGCCGCGCAAAGCGAGCCGGCTACGAGCGCTCCCGCACAAGAGACCCTGAACGATGAGGCCGCGCAAGCAGTGGTCAAGCACTATGCGGACATCGCACATGCCGTCTTCAGCGATGCGCACAGCACCGCGGTAGAACTGCAAAAAGCGGTAGACGCGTTGCTCGCCAACCCGACCGACGAGACACTGCAAGCCGCCAAGCAGGCCTGGCTGGCCGCTCGCGTCCCCTACATGCAGAGCGAGGTGTTCCGCTTCGGCAACCCGGTGGTCGATGAGTGGGAAGGCCAGCTCAACGCCTGGCCGCTGGATGAAGGCCTGATCGACTACGTCGAGGGCGACTACCAGCATGCGCTGGGCAACCCCGGCGCCACGGCCAACATCATCGCCAACAAGGAACTGCAGGTCGGCGAAGACAAGATCGATGTCAGCGAGATCACTGGCGAAAAACTGGCCAGCCTGAACGAGCTGGCTGGTTCCGAAGCCAACGTTGCCACCGGGTACCACGCTATCGAATTCCTGCTCTGGGGCCAGGACCTCAACGGCACCAACGCTGGCGCGGGCAATCGCCCGGTGAGTGATTACATCGACGGCGAAGGCTGCACAGGCGGTAATTGCGATCGCCGTCGTGCCTACCTGAAAGCAGCCACCGAGCTGCTGGTCAGCGATCTCGACGAAATGGTCAACGAATGGAAAGCCGGCGTCGCCGACAACTATCGCGCCAGCCTGGAAAAAGAATCGGCCGAGAACGGCCTGCGCAAGATGTTCTTCGGCATGGGCAGCCTCTCGCTCGGCGAGCTGGCCGGGGAGCGCATGAAGGTGGCTCTGGAAGCCAACTCGCCGGAAGACGAGCACGATTGCTTCAGCGACAACACGCATAACTCGCACTTCTACAACGCCAAGGGCATCCGTAACGTCTACCTGGGCGAGTACCGTCGCGTGGATGGCAGCACGCTCAGCGGCCCGAGCCTCGCCTCGCTGGTCGAAGGCACCGATCCGCAACTGAACAGCACCCTGAAGACCGACCTGGAAACGACCGAAGCCAAGCTGCAGGCGCTGGTCACCAGCGCCGAGCAAGGCGAAGCCTTCGACCAGTTGATCGGACCAGACAACAGCGAGGGGCAGGCCAAGGTACGCGCTGCCATCGCCGCGCTGGTTCAGCAGACTGGCTCCATCGAGAAAGCCGCGGCCTCCCTGGGCATCGGTGATCTGAATCCGGATACAGCCGATCATCAGTTCTGATCGGCAGGCGTTAACGGAACGGGCGGCTCGATGCCGCCCGTTCTACTGCCACGGTCCGTTTTGCCTCGACGAGAGCGCGGCCAAATGCAAATTGCTATTATTCAAGCTCCAGTAGCCTGCTAAGATTGCGCCCCCGTCAGGCGCTGGTACCTTCGATGCACCCGTTTTTTCGCGCTGCCACTCCCCTGCTTCTGGCCTTCGTCCTGGTTGGTTGCAACGAGCAGACGCCACGTTTCACCCAAGCCGAGGCAGGCGAGGCACTATCGGCCGGTGAGGCCACCGTGACGCGGTTCGATCACAACAGCTTCTCGCTGCCCTCCGCCAACCTGACGCCACTGCGACGCCTGGACTTCAGCGTCGGCAATAGTTTCTTTCGCAACCCGTGGGTGATTGCCCCTTCGTCGACCACCGCGCGCGACGGGCTCGGTCCGCTGATCAATACCAATGCCTGCCAGAACTGTCACATCAAGGATGGTCGTGGCCGTCCGCCCCAGGCAGAAGGCAACGTGGTCTCCATGCTGGTGCGGCTGTCGATCCCGGCCGAGGCTGAGCACAGCGACGTTCTCCGGCAGCGTGGCATCGCCCCCGAACCCACCTACGGCGGCCAACTGCAGGACATGGCGATCCCCGGCGTGGCGCCCGAAGGCAAGGTTCGGCTCCGGTATAGCAGCCGCACCGAGCGATTCGCCGATGGTTTCGAAGTCGAACTGCGCGTCCCGCAGCTCGAGATCACCGAGTTGGGCTACGGGCCGATGCATCCGCAAACACAGTTCTCGGTGCGGGTCGCACCGGCCATGATCGGCCTTGGCTTGCTGGAAGCCATTCCCGAGTCGGCACTGCTGGCCAACGCCGATCCGGACGACCGTGACGGCAACGGTATTTCCGGCCGCCCCAATCGCGTTTTCGACCAACACTCAGGTGAGACGGCGATCGGCCGCTTCGGCTGGAAGGCCGGGCAGCCGAATCTGAACCAACAGAACGCCGACGCCTTCTTCAACGACATGGGGCTGTCCACCCGCCTCTTCAGTGGCAGCAGCTGCACGGAACGACAACCGGAATGCCGGGCGATGCCCCATGGTGGCGAGCCTGAGGTCAGCGACCACATTCTCGGGCTGGTGCTGTTCTACACCCGAAACCTCGGCGTACCGGCACGACGCAATGTCAATGATCCCCAGGTGCTGGAAGGCAAGACATTGTTCCACCGCGCCGGCTGTCAGAACTGCCACGTGCCGACATTCACCACCGGCGAAGCCGCCGAACCGGAACAATCCCATCAGGTCATCCGTCCCTATACCGACCTGCTGCTGCACGATATGGGCGACGGGCTTGCCGATCACCGCCCCGAGTTCGAGGCCAGCGGCAGCGAATGGCGCACGCCGCCGCTGTGGGGCATCGGGATGACCGAAACGGTTAGCGGACATACCCAGTTCCTGCATGACGGGCGCGCGCGCAACCTGCTCGAAGCCGTACTCTGGCATGGCGGTGAAGCTGAGCAGGCCAAGCAGTACGTGCTCGGCCTCGATCATGAGCAGCGCAACGCCTTGCTGACTTTTCTCGAATCACTCTAGCGTCGGGACGGTCCGACCTTGCCGAGGAGCAACATGTACCCCAACCGCTTGATCTCCGCTTGCACCCTTACCGCGCTGGGGCTGCTGCTCAGCGCCTGCGCACCGTCCGATCCCTTTGCCGAAACCAGCAAGACACTGGTCGATGAGGTCCTGCATCCAACCTACACCCAGTGGGCCGAAACCAACCGTCGCATGGCCGCCAGCAGCATCGCGTTCTGTGCGGGCAACGAGGAACTCAGTGATGCCCGCGAAGCCTTCCTGCAGGCGCAGTTCGCCTGGGCGGGCCTGCAACCGATGCTGATCGGGCCGATGGGCGAAGGCAACCGGGCCTGGCAGGTCCAATTCTGGCCCGACAAGAAAAACCTGGTCGGGCGCCAGGTGACGGCGCTGCTGAAAAACAAACCTGAACTGACCCAGGCCGACCTGGAGAACGGCAGCGTCGTTCTGCAGGGCCTTTCAGCCTACGAGTACGTGCTGTATGACAAGGCGGTCGACCTCAACGACAGCCAGACCAAGGCACGCTACTGCCGCTTGCTGGAGGCCGTCGGTGAGCACCAGCAAAAGCTGACCGCCGACATACTGCAGCAGTGGGAAGGCAAGGACGGGATGGTCGCCCAGCTGAGCGAATTTCCCAATGAGCGTTACGCCGATTCCCAGGAAGCCATCGCCGACCTGCTCCGGGTGCAGGTCACCGCACTGGATGGATTGAAAAAGAAGCTCGGGGCGCCGCTTGGCCGGCAGAGCAAAGGCATCCCACAGCCGTTCCAGGCCGAAGCCTGGCGCAGCGACGCCACGCTCGGCAGCATCGACGCCGCGCTTGCCGGCGCCCAACGGCTCTGGCAAGGCAATGATGACAACGGCCTCAAGCAGCTGGTCCCGGCGCAGCAGGCCGAGCTGGTCAAGCGGATCGACGTCGCCTACGCCACCACGCGCAAGCAGATCGCCGACATCATGGTGCCGTTCAGCGAGCTGATCACCGACGAAGCCGGACGTGCCCGGCTGGATGAGCTGTATCAGCAGATCGATGCACTGCACCGTCTGCATCAGAGCGACCTGGCCCGCGCGCTGGGCGTGCAGATCGGCTTCAACGCTCACGACGGAGATTGATGATGAAGCGTCGTGTCTTTCTCGGTCTGGGCGGGGTCTTGGCGGCAGCATCCGCGGTGGGCGGCTGGACGCTTACCCAAGGCGTCGAGCAGCCCATGCTGCTCTCGGCGCGTGACGACGCCGATGGCCGTCACTATGC
Source organism: Stutzerimonas stutzeri (assembly GCF_019090095.1). NCBI lineage: Bacteria > Pseudomonadati > Pseudomonadota > Gammaproteobacteria > Pseudomonadales > Pseudomonadaceae > Stutzerimonas > Stutzerimonas stutzeri. The sequence continues at coordinate 1,781,390 of NZ_JAGQFP010000001.1, forward strand.
GGTGGGCTATCGCCTCGACGGCACGCGCGTGTTCGCCACCCCGGTCAACGAACGCTGCCACGACGTCTACGCCCACCCGCATCTGCCGCTGGCAGTATTCGTCGGGCGCCGACCAAGCCGCGAGAGCTATCTGATCGACAGCCGCGACGGCACGCTGTTGCAGGTGTTGGCCTCCCCGCCCGATCGGCATTTCTACGGTCATGGGGTATTTCATGCCAGCGGCGACTGGTTCTACACCACCGAGAACGATACCGCCGAGGCTGGCCGTGGCGTCCTCGGTGTCTATCGCGTAGAGGAACGTCGGCTGGTGCGCACCGATGAGCATGCGACTCACGGCATCGGCCCCCATCAATTGCTCTGGATGCCCGATGGCGAGACGCTGGTCATTGCCAACGGCGGCATCCGTACCGAGGCCGACAGCCGCAAGATGATGAATCTCGACGCCATGGAGCCGAGTCTGGTGTTGCTGGGTCGCGACGGCACGTTGATCAGCAAGGAGCAATTGCCCGAGCAGATGAACAGCGTACGCCATCTGGCCGTTGCGGCAGATGGCACGGTGGTGTCTGGCCAGCAATACGAAGGTGACCCCGTCGACCGGGTACCGCTGCTGGCGATCAAACGGCCCGGCCAGCCTTTCCAGGCATTCCCCGTGGCCGAGGCGCAACGCCAGACCATGAATCAGTACACCGCGAGCCTGGCGATCCACGACCGGCTGCGGCTGCTGGCCGTAACGGCTCCGCGCGGTAACAAGGTATTCATCTGGGATCTGGATAGCACCGCGCTGCGCGAGGAAATCCACCTACCCGACTGCGCAGGCGTCGCGGCAACGGCTCAAGGGTTCGTCGTCAGCTCGGGCCAGGGCCGTTGCCGCGCCATCGATTGCAGCGGCAAGCGCTTCGTCAGCACCCCGCTGCAACTGCCGGCGGGGCGTTGGGACAACCATATGCGTCTAGTCTGAACCCTATCAAGTATCGATGCGGCTCGCCGAAATAGAGCTGGCTGAGCATTCCCGACGTGGACGCTCGCCTCATCCCTGCGGTGCTCGCAGGGCGTCCCCCTTCCACGAGACGCATCCATGTTGAAAAAATCCCTACGGGCTCAGCTGCTCGCCCTGATTGGCGGCAGCCTGTTGGCCATGCTGCTGATCGCCCTCGGCAGCTTTTCGTCGCTATCCGGCGACATCTCCGCATACAAGACATTGCTCAAAGGTCCGATCGAAACCTCGCGCCTGATCGAGGAAGCCAACGTCGAGTTCAAGCTGCAGGTGCAGGAATGGAAGAACGTGCTGCTGCGCGGCAAGGCGCCGGAGGCGATGAACAAGTACTGGCAAAGCTTCGAGGAACAGGAACACAAGGTCCAAGCCATCCTGGCGACGCTCATCGAACGAAGCGCGCAGGACCCGGTGCTGTCGAAGCAACTGCACGAACTGAAGTCAGCGCACCTGAGCCTGGGCACCGCCTACCGTGCAGGGCGCGATGCTTATGTCGCTGCTGGGAGCGATCCGGTCGCCGGAGACAAGGCTGTACAGGGAATCGATCGGGCCACCAGCGATCAACTAAGCGCGCTGGTCATGCAGTTGCGCGGATCTGCCCTGCACAGCTCCGACGAGATCAGCCGCGCCGCTGACCGCACCATCTTCGCTGGCGCGCTGATCATGCTTGTCGCGGGCCTGCTGGTCGCTGGCCTCAGTTTCTGGCTGCTCAACCGGAACCTGATCAGGCCTATCAGCCTTCTGATCGAGCACATCGCCAAGCTCAGCCAGGGTAATTTTGCCGAACGGGTCGACACCTCTCGAGCCGACGAACTGGGCCGCCTCGCAGTCGCTGCCAACATCCTGCGCGACTTCCTTGCCGATACATTCGCCCGTTTGCAGCGCAGCACTTCGGACCTCGACAGCGCCAGCGGCGAATTGAACGCCATCGCGACGTTGATGGGCCAAGGCACTCGTGAGCAATTCTCGCGTACGGACCAAGTCGCCACCGCCATGCATGAAATGTCGGCCACGGCGCAAGAAGTCGCCCGACACGCCGCCGAAGCCGCACGCGCCGCCGATACTGCCGATCGCTCGGCGCAGCAGGGCGAAGACATGATGCGCTCGACCATCCAGACGATAACCCACATGCGCGGCGAAATCGTCAACACGGCCGAGGTCATACGCCGTCTGGAGGCAGACAGCGGTCGGATCGGCAAGGTGCTGGAAGTCATACGCGGCATTGCCGACCAGACCAACCTGCTGGCGCTCAACGCCGCCATCGAGGCCGCCCGAGCCGGTGATGCCGGTCGCGGATTTGCAGTCGTGGCCGATGAGGTCCGTACGCTGGCCAGGCGTACCGCCGACTCCACCGCCGAGATCCATCAGATCATCGACACGGTGCAGACCGGCGCGGTGGATGCGGTGCGGGCGATCGAGAGTGGTCGCAATCGCAGCGACGAAGGCGTCGAACAGGTGACCGAAGCAGGCGGCATGCTTCGGCGTATCACTGAAGAGGTCGAAGCGATCCGCGACATGAACCGGCAGATCGCCACCGCCGCCGAAGAGCAGACGTCGGTAGCCGAGGACATCTCGCGCAACCTGACCGAGATAACCGCCATCGCCACCACCAACCAGGACAATGTCGAGCGTACGGAGAAAGCCAGCCAGAACCTGCATGGGCTGTCAGCGCAACTCAGCGAAGTGACGCACCGCCTCGCCGGCTGACAGGCCGCAGCGCAAGCGCAACGGCTCCTTCGCGAAGCCGTTGCGACGTCTGCGCACCTACCTTGCCGGGCTCTAGTCCGCCACTCGCGCATTGTGTTACAGCGCGCCGAACACTTCCTTCGCTGTCCCTTTACAGGCGCGTTATTCGAGGCTACTTTCGCTGTTTCCCCGGCGCATTGCCGGAACAAGTCAGATCGATGCGCCAGACAGGCCGGCCATCGGTCGCTTGCGTGCACTCGAACGGCTGCCTCATTTCAATGGCAGTAGTCAGCCGGCTCATCTCTCCAAGGAATATGGAAAATGTTGCGCCGTATGCTGTTCATGCTCGGTGCGGTGATCGTCGTGGTACTGATCCTCGCTGCGCTGAAGTTCAATTCCATCTATTCGCAAATCCAGCAATTCAAGGCTCCCAAGCCACCCATTGCCGTGGAGGTCGACAAGGCCAGCCGTGAGCCCTGGCAGTCGCGGCTCCCGGCCATCGGGACGCTCACCGCGTCACAGGGTATCGATCTGTCGGTGGAAATCGCTGGCACCATCAGCGATGTGCAGTTCCGCTCGGGCGAGAAAGTGAGCAAGGGCCAGCCCATCGTTCTGCTCGACAGCGAGATCGAGCAGGCAAGCCTGGCCGCCGCCGAGGCCGAGTTGCATCTGGCCAAGGTGGAGTTCGAGCGCGCCCGCAGCCTGATCGACCGTCAAGCGATCTCGCGCAGCGAGTTCGATCGGCTCAATGCCGAGTCGCAGAAAGCCGCGGCCACGGTCGCGCAGTTGAAGGCCAGCCTCGCGAAGAAACGCATCCTCGCGCCGTTCTCGGGCACCATCGGAATCCGCCAGGTGGATGTGGGCGACTTCGTCGCAGCCGGTACCCCCATCGCCACGCTGCAGGATCTCTCCACGCTGTTCGTCGACTTCTATCTGGCCGAGCAGCAGGTACCGTTGCTGGCCATTGGGCAGCCCGTACGGATTCAGGTCGCCGCTTTTCCCGATGAGCACTTCGACGGCCGAATCGTGGCAGTGAACCCCAAGGTGGAAACCACCACCCGCAATGTCCAGGTCCGTGCTGAACTGGCCAACCCTGGCGAGCGGCTGTTGCCCGGCATGTTCGCCGATCTGCAAGTGATCCTGCCGAGCGAGGAGCAGCGTATCGTGCTGCCGGAAACGGCCATCACCTACACCCTGTACGGCAACTCGGTGCTGGTGGTGAAGGAAGGCCAGGCACCCGAACCCGAGGAAGGCAGCGAAGCGCCCCCAACCAGCGAACCTTACCTGGTGGTGGAGCGGCGTTTCGTGAAGACCGGCGAGCGACGCGAGGGCCGCGTGGTGATCCTCGAGGGGCTCGACGATGGCGAACAGGTCGTCATCGCCGGCCAGCTCAAGCTGGACAGCGGCGCCCACGTTTCCATTGCCGATAAGCGCACGCTCGAAGTCGAGCCAAACAGCGAGTCCGATGCCCGCTGAGGTGTCGACCACAGGGACATAGACCGTCATGGCTTTTACCGACCCCTTCATACGCCGTCCGGTGCTTTCCAGCGTGGTCAGCTTGCTGATCGTGCTGCTGGGCTTTCAGGCGTTCAACAGCCTGGTGATTCGCCAGTACCCCCAGATGGAAAGCGCGCTGATCACCGTGACCACCGCCTACCCCGGGGCCAACGCCGAAACCATCCAGGGCTACATCACCCAGCCGCTGCAACAGAGCCTGGCCAGCGCCGAAGGCGTGGACTACATGACCTCGGTGAGCCAGCAGAACCTGTCGGTCATTTCCGTGTACGCGCGTATCGGTGCCGATACCGACCGGCTCTACACCGAGCTGCTCAGCCAGGCCAACTCGGTGAAGAACCAGCTGCCGCAGGCGGCCGAAGACCCGGTGCTGAACAAGCAAGCGGCGGACTCCACTGCGCTGATGTACATCAGCTTCTACAGCGAGCAACTGACCAACCCGCAGATCACCGATTACCTGTCGCGTGTCATTCAGCCAAAGCTGGCGACCCTGCCCGGTATGGCCGAGGCCGAGATTCTCGGCAATCAGGTGTTCGCCATGCGGCTCTGGCTGGACCCGATCAAGCTGGCCGCCTATGGTTTGTCGGCGAGCGACGTGAACGAAGCGGTACGCAAGTACAACTATCTCGCCGCGGCCGGTGAGGTGAAGGGGCAATATGTCCTCACCAGTATCAATGCCGATACGGAACTGAAAACGCCCGAAGCCTTCGCCGCTATCCCACTGAAGACCGAAGGCGACAGCCGCGTGCTGCTCGGCGATGTGGCACGGGTCGAAATGGGCGCCGAGAGCTACAACGCCATCAGCTCCTTCGATGGGATTCCGTCGGTCTATATCGGCGTCAAGGGCACGCCGACCGCCAACCCGCTGGATGTGATCAGAGAAGTGCGCGCGATCATGCCGCAGATCGAATCGCAGCTGCCGCCCAGCCTGAAGGTCACCATCGCCTATGACGCCACTCGCTTCATTCAGGCGTCCATCGACGAGGTGGTGAAGACGCTTGCCGAGGCCGTGGTGATCGTCATCGTGGTGGTGTTCCTGTTCCTCGGCTCGTTGCGCTCCGTACTGATTCCGGTGGTGACCATCCCGCTGTCGATGATTGGCGTGATGTTCTTCATGCAGGCCATGGGTTACTCGATCAATCTGCTGACGCTGCTGGCCATGGTGCTGGCGATCGGGCTGGTGGTGGATGACGCGATCGTGGTGGTGGAGAACATCCATCGCCACATCGAGGAAGGCAAGACGCCGTTCCAGGCGGCAATCGACGGCGCGCGCGAGATTGCCATGCCAGTGGTCACCATGACCATCACACTGGCCGCGGTCTACGCGCCGATCGGCTTTCTCCAGGGCCTGACCGGCGCGCTGTTTCAGGAGTTTGCGCTGACCTTGGCCGGTGCGGTGCTGATCTCCGGCGTGGTGGCGCTGACGCTTTCGCCGATGATGTGCTCGCGCCTGCTGCGCCACGAAGAGAACCCGACCGGGCTGGCCCATCGCCTGGACGTGCTCTTCGATCGTTTGAAGGTGCGCTACCAGCGAGCCCTGCATGGCACCCTCAACACCCGTCCGGTGGTGCTCGTGTTTGCGGTCATCGTGCTCGGGTTGATTCCGGTCCTGCTCAAGTTCACCGAGAGCGAGCTGGCGCCTGAGGAGGACCAGGGCATCATCTTCATGATGGCCAGCGCACCGCAAACGGCCAACCTCGACTACCTGAACGCTTACACCGATCAGTTCCTGGAGATCTTCAAGTCGTTTCCCGAGTACTACTCCTGGTTCCAGATCAACGGCTTCAATGGCGTACAGAGCGGCATCGGTGGCTTCCTGATGAAGCCCTGGGACGAGCGCGAGCGCACCCAGATGGAAGTACTCCCCCTGGTGCAGGCGAAGATCGATCGCATCCCCGGCCTGCAAGTGTTCGGCTTCAACCTGCCCTCCTTGCCCGGCACCGGCGAAGGCCTGCCGTTCCAGTTCGTCATCAATACGGCAAACGACTACGAGTCGCTGCTGCAGGTGACTGAACGTATCAAGGAGAAGGCCGAGGCGTCCGGCAAGTTTGCCTTCCTCGATATCGATCTGGCCTTCGACAAACCGGAGATCGTCGTCGACATCGACCGCGAGAAGGCGGCGCAAATGGGCGTCTCGATGGAGGACCTCGGCGTGACTCTGGCGACGCTCCTGGGCGAAAGCGAAATCAACCGCTTCACCATCGAAGGTCGCAGCTACAAGGTGATCGCCCAGGTCGAACAGGCCTATAGGGACAATCCGGGCTGGCTGAGTAACTACTACGTGAAGAACGACCGGGGCGAGATGCTGCCCTTGTCCACGCTGATCCAGGTTCACGATCGTGCTCGGCCGACCCAGCTGAGCCAGTTCCAGCAGCTCAACGCCGCGACCATCCAGGGTTTTCCGATCGTCAGCATGGGTGAAGCCATCGACACGCTGCGCAGCATCGCCCAGCAAGAGGCGCCACAGGGATTCACCTTCGACTATGCAGGGGCGTCACGCCAGTACATTCAGGAAGGTACCGCGCTGTACACGACCTTCGCGCTCGCGCTGGCGGTCATCTTCCTAGTGTTGGCAGCGCAGTTCGAAAGCTTTCGCGATCCGCTGGTGATACTGGTCACCGTACCGCTGTCGATCTGTGGCGCGTTGATTCCGCTGTTCCTCGGCCTGTCTAGCATGAACATCTATACCCAGGTCGGGTTGGTGACGCTGATCGGATTGATCAGCAAGCACGGCATCATGATCGTCGAGTTCGCCAATCAACTGCGTCGGGAACGGGGGCTGAGTCGTCGCGAAGCGGTCGAGGAAGCCGCGGCAATTCGATTGCGGCCGGTGCTGATGACCACGGCGGCGACGGTGTTTGGCATGGTGCCGCTGATCCTGGCCAGCGGCGCAGGCGCGGTGAGTCGCTTCGATATCGGGATGGTGATCGCGACGGGCATGACGGTAGGCACCCTGTTCACCTTACTCGTCCTGCCGGCCGTCTATACCCTGTTGGCGAGCCCGGATCGCGCGCCGGATCGCGAAGCTGCCGTATAGCCTGCCATTACCGCACTGCATCTGCTCGCAGCACGGGGCGGATGCAGGCAGGTGTGGCTACCCTCGGCCTACCAGACTCTGCGACAGCCCATACATGAATAACAGCAGGTCCCGATCAGGGCGTGCCTGAGGCGCCGCCGCCTGAGCGATACGCGGCAGCGGGCAATGTTCGCTGACGTCGCTGCGCGCAACCAGTTTGGCGTCAGGCTCGCTCCATGCAGCCGCACAGAGCGAAGCCACACCCAGCGAAGCGGCCAGAAACATACCTCGGGCAATTTCAAGCTTCATCACGCAAGCTCTTGTTATTGATGGAGTCGAGAAGCTCACGATAGTCGACAAATTCAAGCCGTGCCGAAAAACGTGACCAATGGTCATTTTTTGATCAGCACAAGTCAAGTAGACCTAGGGCCAGAGGCGTTCGCTGCGGCGGATCGCCACCTCGCCACACGCAGCGACCAAGCATTAGCCAAAAAAAAGCCCCGCACGAGGCGGGGCTTCTTTCAGCTGAGGGCTGGTCGGCTTACATCATGCCGCCCATACCACCCATGCCGCCCATGTCCGGCATGGCCGGAGCAGGCTTGTCTTCTACGATCTCAGCGATCATGGCTTCGGTGGTGATCATCAGACCGCCAATGGACGCCGCAGCCTGCAGAGCAGAACGGGTGACCTTGGCCGGGTCGAGAATACCCATTTCGATCATGTCGCCGTACTCGTCGGTCGACGCGTTGAAGCCGTAGTTGCCCGAACCCTGCTTGACCTTGTCGACCACAACGCTCGGCTCGCCACCGGCATTGGCGACGATCTGGCGCAGCGGTGCTTCGACAGCACGACGCAGCAGCGTGATACCGACGTTCTGGTCTTCGTTCTCGCCCTTGAGCTCGGAGATGGCCTGCAGCGCGCGCACCAGGGCAACACCGCCGCCAGGTACCACGCCTTCTTCGACGGCTGCACGAGTGGCGTGCAGGGCGTCTTCGACGCGAGCCTTCTTCTCTTTCATCTCGACTTCGGTGCCGGCACCGACCTTGATCACGGCAACACCGCCAGCCAGCTTGGCCAGACGCTCTTGCAGCTTCTCTTTGTCGTAGTCGGAGGTGGTGTCTTCGACCTGCTTGCGGATCTGCGCAACGCGGGCTTCGATGTCGACCTGCTGACCAGCGCCGTCGATGATGGTGGTGTTTTCCTTGTTCAGCACGACGCGCTTGGCGTTACCCAGGTGCTCCAGGGTAGCGGTTTCCAGGCTCAGGCCGACTTCTTCGGAAATCACGGTACCGCCAGTCAGGATGGCGATGTCCTGCAGCATGGCCTTGCGGCGGTCGCCGAAGCCAGGCGCCTTGACAGCCGCGACCTTGACGATGCCGCGCATGTTGTTGACGACCAGGGTCGCCAGCGCTTCGCCTTCGACGTCCTCAGCCACGATCAGCAGCGGACGACCCGCCTTGGCAACGCCTTCCAGCACCGGCAGCAGTTCGCGGATGTTGGAGATCTTCTTGTCGACCAGCAGCAGCATCGGGCTGTCCAGCTCGGCAACCATGGTGTCCGGCTTGTTGATGAAGTACGGCGACAGGTAGCCGCGGTCGAACTGCATGCCTTCTACGACGGACAGTTCGTTCTCCAGGCCCGAGCCTTCTTCAACGGTGATCACGCCTTCTTTACCGACCTTTTCCATGGCTTCGGCAATGATCGCGCCGATGGAGCTGTCGGAGTTGGCAGAGATGGTGCCGACCTGGGCGATTGCCTTGAAGTCAGCGCACGGCTTGGACAGGCTCTTCAGCTCATTGACGATGGCGATGGTCGCCTTGTCGATGCCGCGCTTGAGGTCCATCGGGTTCATGCCAGCAGCGACAGCCTTCAGGCCTTCGTTGACGATGGCTTGAGCCAGAACGGTAGCGGTGGTGGTGCCGTCACCGGCCTCGTCGTTGGCCTTGGACGCAACGTCCTTGACCAGCTGCGCGCCCATGTTTTCGAAGCGATCCTTCAGCTCGATTTCCTTGGCAACGGAAACGCCGTCCTTGGTGATGGTCGGAGCGCCGAAGCTCTTTTCCAGCACCACGTTACGGCCTTTCGGGCCGAGGGTGGCTTTCACCGCGTCAGCCAGGACGTTGACACCGGTGAGCATCTTCTTGCGAGCGGAGTCGCCGAACTTAACTTCTTTAGCAGCCATGTTGATTCTTCCTCAAATTCTGTTGATGGAACGCAGTCGCTACAGAGCGAGCGCTGATCAGGCTTCGACGACGGCGAGGATTTCGTTCTCGCTCATCACCAGCAGGTCTTCACCGTCGACCTTGACGGTATTGCTGCCGGAGTAAGGGCCAAACACGACCTTGTCACCGACCTTGACGGCCAGGGCGCGTACTTCGCCGTTGTCCAGAACGCGGCCAGTGCCAACAGCGACGACTTCGCCACGGTTCGGCTTTTCGGCAGCGGAGCCCGGCAGGACGATGCCGCCTGCGGTCTTGGTTTCTTCTTCGCTGCGACGAATCACGACGCGGTCATGCAGAGGACGAAGCTTCATTGTCGATCTCTCCTAGTACAGTGGTTTCCATGCCGATGCTCATGCATCGGCGGGTTGGGCAAATCCGGCGGTGCCGGTTGCGGCCCGCAATGCGAGCCGCAGAAGACGGACTGTCAAATCACGACAGCGACCTTGCGGTGACCGCTACATGCGGGCGGCAAAAATGATTTCAAGGGCACTGCGTTGATTTTTTTGCACGAGAAAATGAAAAAGGCATGCCTGAGCATGCCTTCTGCCTGAGCGGGATACCTCACTTGTCGCGGCGCTCCCACTCGCCCTCGATTACGTTCGGCCGTTGTGACCCGGAGTGACGCTCCTGTTGCTGGCGCAGGTCGTCGGCGAAGGCCCGACGGCGCTGGGCTTGAGCCTCGATACGGCGGCCGACAAAGTCGAGGAACAGCTTGCGGGTGGGCGGAAACAGCACCAGCAGCGCGACGATGTCGCTGAGAAACCCCGGCAGGAACAGCAGGCCGCCGGCGACGGCCATCATCAGTCCCTGCAGCATTTCCTGCTCCGGCAGCTCGCCGCGCGCCAGCCGCTCGCGCGCACGCCAGGCGGTGGCAAAGCCTGCCAGACGCATCAGAAGGATTCCCGCCATGCCACTGATGATCAGCAGCAGGATGGTTGGCAATACGCCGATCGAGCTGCCGACCTTGATCAGCAATGCCAGCTCGGCCAGCGGAAACAGGAGGAACAGCAGTAAGAAAATTCGCATCGATAGTCCTTGGTGGAAGAACGGCTTCCGATTTCGTGTAGATGACGGCAGCCTGAACCGAATTCAACCCATTGGAGCGGCAGCCTGTAACTGGATTATTCACCCCTGCGCTTAAGGCAGGCTGAATCAGTTCCGCGCCATCGCCACCAGGGCCTGCCGCACTGCACCCGGGTTGTCGCAGGGCGCTGGAAACGCCAGCCAGTGAATGGTTTGACCGATGCGCAGATGAAAACCTTCGGTGTCTATCCCGACCATAGTGGCCTCAGGTTCGGCTGGCAGGCCTGTCCGCTCGACGTAATGGGCGATCGCCGCGGCGTGGTCGCTATTCATGTGCTCGAGCATCCCGCCCTCGCCGCCATCGGCTGCGGCGAACGGGTTGGCCAGGGCGACTTCGTCCAGCCAATGGATCGCGCCGAAGCCTCCGATATAGCGCCAGCGCACCGGCTGCAGCACCCAGAAATCGAAGTCGTGCACGCGATGGTAATCACGAGACTCCGGAAAATAGCGGTAATAACGTGCGGCTGCCGCCTCGACCAGGCGGGGTTCACTGAGCATTCGCGCCTCGGCCAGCAGGGTCAGCCGCCCCTTGGCCTGCACGTATTCGGCGCCACGCTCGGCAACCAGCAGCGAGCATCGTGCATCGGCCTGGAGGTTTTTCGTGTGCTGAGCAATTCGACTGATCAGAATCAGCGGCCAGCCCTCCTCGCTCAGGCAATAAGGCACCGCCGAGCCGAACGGAAATCCGGGCATGCTCTTCGAGTGCGTCGAGAGCACGGCGCGGTATTCCTTGAGCAGTAGTTGTCGGGCATGCTTGGCGGCTTCGGCGCTCACGGCGGCTCCTCGAGGCTCGTTCGGTTCGACGGGGAGCACAGCATAACGTTTTCATCGGCAGGCGTCGTTTACGGCACCGCGCGCATTCCAGGAGGTGGGCATGCAGCTCAAAGACAAGGTCATTATCATCACCGGCGGCGGTCAGGGCCTCGGGCGGGCCATGGGCGAATACCTCGCCGGCAAGGGCGCAAAATTGGCTCTGGTCGATCTCAACCAGGATCGCCTGAACGAGGCGGTGGTCGCGTGCGAAAGTGCCGGCGGCGAAGCCCGCGCCTACCTGTGTAACGTGGCCAACGAAGAACAGGTCAACCACATGGTCGCCCAGGTGAGCGCGGATTTCGGCGCGCTGGATGGGCTGGTCAACAACGCGGGCATCCTGCGCGACGGCCTGACCATCAAGGTCAAGGACGGCGAGCTGTCAAAGATGAGCCTTGCCCAGTGGCAGGCGGTCATCGATGTGAACCTTACGGGCGTGTTTCTCTGTACTCGCGAGGTGGCGGCGAAGATGATCGAGCTCAAGCGCCAGGGCGCGATCGTCAACATCTCCTCGATTTCCCGCGCCGGGAACATGGGCCAGGCCAACTATTCGGCCGCCAAGGCCGGTGTCGCGGCCGATACTGTCGTTTGGGCCAAGGAGCTGGCCCGTTATGGCATCCGCGTGGCGGGCGTTGCGCCGGGCTTCATCGAGACCGAGATGGTCGCCAGCATGAAACCCGAGGCACTGGAAAAAATGACCGCCGGCATACCGCTCAAGCGTCTGGGTAAGCCCATGGAGATCGCTCACTCGGTAGCCTACATCTTCGAAAACGACTACTTCACCGGGCGCGTGCTCGAGCTGGACGGTGGACTGCGGTTGTAAGGATTGAAACGAAACCGGGCGCCTGAGCGCCCGGTCTGCAACAGCGCCTGGCTTACCAGCCGATGCCAAAGCCGATGCTGTAGCGCGTCTCATCCAGTTCGCTTTCCGCGCCGCTGACGATGTCCTTCTCGGCTTTCATGTTCAGCGAAGCCCAGTCGGTCACCTTGTAACGCAAGCCCACCTCGGCATCGAGTTCATAGTCGGCGACGTTCTCCAGGGGCTTGCCGATCTCGCCGTTGCTGAACAACTCGAAGGTCTTGCCCACGAGGTAGCGGTTGTACCGCCACTTCATCGCCAGCGAATAGAAGTCTTCTTTGTCCCCGTTGGCGAATTCGTAATCGCTGCGGTTGAGCAGCGAGGCCAACGAGAAGGCGCCGAGTTCGTTGTCCCAGAACTGGTAACCCGGACCGGTACCCAGGGTGCGCTGGCGGCGAACGTCTTCGATCTTGTCGCGCTTGTATTCCAACCGTCCCTGCCAGAACCAATGCTCGTCGAGGAATCGATCGAGGGCGTATTCGGCGTCCCAGTTGTCCGTCGCGGTTACGCCGTCACGGTACTCACGGTTGTAGTTGGCCGTTGCGTTGTGGCGCCAAAGGCCATGACGGGCCGAGGTGTCGAAGGAAAGGTCGTAGTCGTCGGTGTCGGTTTCAGCGCGTTTGTAATCCACCGCGACGTCCACATTGCCCTTCCAGGTCAGGTCCTGGATCAGCGGCTTGGGATGGATGATCTGTGTGATGCTGGCCAGCTCGACCGTACGCGGTGCACCGCCGTTGCTCAGGACGACCTTGCCATCGTCGGCTGCCTGCAGCGACTTGGCCACGTCCCCGGTCATGTCGTCCTGCCTGATCAACAGTTGCTGATCGCTCTCCAGCGTCGCGACTTGCTTCCACTTCACGGGAATCGAGCCGCCGTACTCGGTTTCGATAAGCAGCTTACCGCCGTCAAGCACACTGATCTTGCCGGTCAGACGGTCGCCGTTTTTGAGCCAGACGGTATCGGCGAAGGCCGGCAGCGTGGCCATGGAAAGAGACAGGCAAAGCAGGGTTCTGGAAAACATAAGGGCTGAAATTCTGCGCAGAAGCGGTTAAAAAGGCAGGCATTATCCCTATGCGATTGGCTACAGCAAGCACTGACCGCCGAATGGGCGGCGAGTTCAGCGGCCTCCCCAGCTGAGCCTAACTGCACACAGGAAAGCCCCTGCATGATCGATCAACCGCCCCTGCTGCCGCCCGGTGCCGATACCGAATCCCGACGTTCGGCGGTCTATCTGGTGATGGCGCAGATCCCGTCGGGGAAAGTGATCAGTTATGGAGAAGTGGCCGCCATGGCCGGGCTCGGTCGTGCGGCGCGCTGGGTCGGCCGGCTGATGTCGCAACTGCCGGAGGGCACCAGCCTGCCCTGGCACAGGGTGATCGGCGCCGGCGGACGGCTCAGTCTTCCGGCCGGCAGCGCTGCCGGCCATGAGCAGCGCATGCGCCTGCGCGCAGAGGGAATCACCATCATCAATGACCGGGTCGACATACGTCGGTACGGCTGGCATTCGGCGGAGCACAGCGGGTAGAGTGCGCCCTTCATGTTCTGGCTCTGATCTGCTCTATGTCCCGTGAAACCTGGCGTGCCGCAATTGCCGCCTATGCCAGCCCCGCCTCGCTGACACTGCTGGTGCTCGGCTTCGCCGCGGGCCTGCCAGCCATTCTGGTGTTTTCCACGCTTTCAGTGTGGCTACGTGAGGCGGGGGTTTCGCGCGAAACCATCGGTTTTGCCAGCTGGATCAGCCTGGCCTATGCGTTCAAGTGGGTCTGGTCGCCGATGCTCGACCAATGGCGGCTGCCCTGGATCGGTGGACTGGGCAGGCGGCGTTCCTGGCTGGTGCTGTCGCAAGCGGTCATCGCCCTCGGGCTGATCGGCATGGCGCTGTGCAACCCACAGAACAACCTGACCTTGCTGATCGCGCTGGCGGTCGCCGTGGCTTTCGCCTCGGCCACGCAAGACATCGCCATCGACGCCTATCGCCTGGAGATCGCCGAGGACAAGTTGCAGGCAACATTGGCGGCGAGCTACATGACCGGCTATCGCATCGCCATGCTGCTGGCCAGCGCCGGCGCGCTGTTTCTTGCCGAATGGCTGGGCTCGTCCAACCTCGATTACAGCCAGACCGCCTGGGCCACTACTTATATCGTGTTCGCCTTGCTGATCCTGCCCGGACTGATCACCAGCCTGCTGATTCCCGAACCGGAGGGCGCGGCGCCGCTACCCAACGAACCCTCGCAGTACAGTTTCAACCATCAACTGGCCGGCGTCGGCTTGCTGCTGGTACTGCTGATCTCCGTGCCGGCGATGATCAATGCGCTGATTGCGCAGGCCTGGCCGCGTGCCACCCTGTACGGCCTGTTCATCCTCGGCTCGCTATCGCCCTGGGGCCGCTCGCTTTTGGTCCCGGTTCGACAGATGCTGCATCAGGCTGGGCAACGGCAACGTCCGCCACGCTTCGACTTCGTTCACCAGGCTGTCTCGGTGATAGTGCTGATCATCCTGATGGTCTCGACGACCGGGATGTTCCAGTCGTACTGGGGCGGCTACTGGCCGCGCGGCACCATGTACCTGCTGATTTGCTGGGGCTGCCTGTCCGCCCCCGGGCGAATTCTGATGGGCCCGGTGCTGACTCCCATCACCGATTTCATCCTGCGTTATCGCTGGCAGGCATTGCTGCTGCTGGGGCTGATCGCCACCTACCGGATGTCCGACACCGTGATGGGCGTCATGGCGAACGTGTTCTACATCGACCAGGGTTTTTCCAAGGACCAGATCGCCAGCGTCAGCAAGCTGTTCGGCCTGATCATGACCTTGCTCGGCGCGGCGTTCGGCGGGCTGCTGATTGTGCGCTTCAACATCCTGCCGATCCTCTTCCTCGGCGGCGCCGCTTCGGCTGCGACCAACCTGATGTTCATGCTGCTGGTGGAGATGGGCGCGAACCTGAACATGCTGATCGTCACCATTTCCTGCGACAACTTCAGCGGAGGCCTGGCCTCGACCGCCTTCGTCGCCTACCTGTCGAGCCTTACCAACCTGAAATTCTCGGCCACCCAGTACGCCCTGTTGAGCTCACTGATGCTGCTGTTGCCACGTCTGCTCGGAGGCTATTCAGGCGTCATGGTCGAGCATCTGGGCTACAGCGACTTCTTCCTGGTGACCGCACTGCTCGGCGTACCGACCCTGGTGTTGATCCTCTGGCAATGGTCACGCAGCCGTCGACAACCGGACACGCCGGCCCCGCTGCCGACGACCGAGCGCAGCTGAACGAAAAGAGCCGGCATGCGCCGGCTCTTTCGTGTATCAGACACTAATCAGCTCTGCACCAGATGGACCACGCGTTGCGGAAACGGAATACCGATGCCCGCCTCGTCGAAGCGCTCCTTCACCCGCTCGGTGAAACTGAACGTCACCGGCCAGAAGTCGCCGGTTGCCACCCAGACCCGCAGCGACAGGTTGACCGCACTGTCGCCCAGCCCGGTCACGAACACCACCGGCTCGGGATCACGCAAGACACGTTCGTCCTGGGCAATCTCCAGCAGGATCTTGCGCGCCAGCTTGATGTCCGCGCTGTAGTCGATGCCGATGTTGATATCGGCACGACGACGCGGCTCGCGGGAATAATTGGTGATATGGCCATTGGACAGGCTGCCGTTGGGCACCACGATCGTCTTGTTGTCGCCCGACTTGAGGACGGTATGGAAGATCTGGATCGAATGCACCGTTCCGGCCACGCCCTGGGCCTCGATCCATTCGCCGACGCGGATCGGGCGGAACAGCAGAATCAGTACCCCACCGGCGAAATTGCCCAGGCTGCCCTGCAACGCCAGGCCGATGGCCAAGCCCGCGGCACCGATCACGGCGATGAAGGAGGTCGTTTCCACCCCGATCATCGAGGCCACGCTCACCAGCAGCAGCACCTTCAGGACGATGCTCGACAGGCTCTCGATGAAACCATGCAGGGACGGGTCCACCTGGCGCCGCTGAAGCAGCCCGCCGACCTTGCTGACCAGGGTGTTGATCAGCCACCAGCCGATCAGGAAGGTGGCTAATGCCAACAGTAATTGGGCACCGTATTGCAGTACGACCGGCAACCACGCCTCGGATAGACCGACCAGGTAATCGACGCTGAAATCCATCGGTTAATGTCTCCTTGAAAACACAGAGCGGCCAACAGGGGCCGCTCGAAAAAAACGGGACGGCACGGGCAGGTGCCGGCGAATCAGTCGCGGAAGTTGTTGAACTGCAACGGCATGCCGAAATCCTTGGCCCGTAGCAGGGCAATGGCTTCCTGCAGATCATCGCGCTTCTTGCCGGTGACCCTGACCTGCTCCCCCTGGATCGCCGCCTGCACCTTGAGCTTGGCGTCCTTGATGTGCGCGACGATCTTCTTGGCCAGCTCCTTGTCGATGCCTTCACGCATCACCACGTCCTGCTTGACGGTTTTGCCGGACGGGTACGGATCCTTGAACTCGAGACACTGGATATCGATCTTGCGCTTGACCAGACTCAACTTGAGGATTTCCAGCATCTGCTCCAATTGAAAATCGGCATCGGCAGTTAGATGGACCGTGAGCTCCTTGAGCTCGAAGGTGCCTTTACCACGCAGGTCGTAACGGCGGTCCAGCTCCTTGATGGCATTGTCGACGGCGTTGGTGACTTCGTGCTTGTCCAGTTCGGACACCACGTCGAACGAGGGCATGGGCTTGCTCCTATAAAAACGGCGCCATGGTGTGACCCAGCGCGCTTAGCTTGACGGTTCAAATGGGCCATCATTATAACTGTTCAGGCCAATAGCGCCCGGCCAGCCGGCGCGAAGGCGATCTCCTTTCTCTGAGCACATCAATGCCCAACCCTCAACTCAGCATCCTGGTGGTCGACGACGCCAAGTTTTCCAGCGTCATGATCGGTCGCGCCCTGTCCAAGGCCGGCTATGAAGACATCCGCTTCGCCAACAGCGCCGGTGCCGCATTGGAGATGCTCGAACAGCGTCCGGCAAACGTTCTGCTCGCCGACTGGCTGATGCCGGAAATGGACGGGCTGGAGCTGACCGGACAGGTTCGCCAGCAGGACGAGATGTCCGATCACTACACCTACATCATCTTGCTGACCGGCCGCGACGGCCAGGACGTGCTCAACAAGGCCTTCGATCAGGGCGTGGACGACTTCATCGGCAAGTCGGTGATGAACGATCAGCTGGTGCCACGCGTGTATGCCGCCGACCGGCTCTGCGGCTCTCTGCAGCGACTCATACGGGAAAACCGCCTGCTGACCGAGAACATCGCCAGCCTGGAAGAACGCAACCTGATCGACCCGGTCACCGGACTCGGCAACGCGCGCTACCTGCATCAGCGGCTCGGCGACAGCCTGCGCCAGATCGAGAGCCGCGGCGGCGCGCTGTGCTATCTGGTGATCGGCCTGCCGGACCTGGCGACCCAACGGGAACGCCACGGCAGGCAATTTCACGAAGAATTGCTTCGCGGAGTGGCCAGACGTCTGCAGCAGCTGGTGCGCCCGCTCGACGTACTGACCCGTCTGGATGATGGGCACTTCGGGCTGCTGACCCTGGTCGACGACCTGCGCAGCTGCTCGCCGAGCAGCTTCAAGCGGCTGCACGAGGGGCTCAATCTCAAGGCCTTCAGGACCAGCGAAGGGTTCGTCACGATCAAGGCGGGCATCGGCCTGATCAGTGTCGACGCCGGAACCATGCCGGTCGAGCCGCGACGCATCGTCGAGCGCGCCGAATCCTTGCTGGCCGACGCCTACACCACCGGACGTATCGTGCCCCTGCGTTACCGGGAACCCGCCTGATGGGCCGGACCTGGCACATCCTGGGCGCGGGCAGCCTCGGTGGGCTGTGGGCCGCGCGACTGTATCGGGCGGGCATACCGCTGCGGATCATTCTGCGCAACCAGGAGCGACTCGCGGACTACCAGGGCGCCGGCGGCCTGACGCTGGTCGAGAACCAGGGGAGCATCCTGTATCCCGTGCCCGCCGAGCGGCCTGACGCGGCGGCGCCGATTGCCCGGTTGCTTGTCGCCTGCAAAGCCTATGACGCCCAAGCCGCCATTGCCGAGGTGGCGCCGCGACTGGTCGAAGGCGCGGAAATCCTCTTGCTACAGAATGGCCTGGGCAGCCAACAGGCCGTCGCGGCTCGTTGGCCGGACAGCCATTGCGTATTGGTCTCCAGCACCGAAGGCGCGTACCGCCAAGCGGGCTGGCGGATCGTTCATGCGGGACAAGGGCAGAACTGGTTGGGCACGCTGGGCCATGACCACGCGCCGGCATGGCTCGCGGATCTCGACGCGGCCGGCATTCCGTTTGCCTGGACCGACGCGATCATGAGCAAGTTGTGGCGTAAGTTGGCAATTAATTGCGCCATCAATCCGTTGAGCGTCCTGTATGACTGCCGCAACGGCGCCTTGCTGGCTCATCGCGCCGAATTGCTCGAGATTTGCGCCGAGCTCAATGCCGTGCTCCGGGCCTGCGACCAGGGCGCCGCGGCCGAGGGACTGGCAGAGGAAGTGTTTCGAGTAATCGAGGCGACGGCCAACAACTATTGCTCGATGCATCAGGATGTACGCAGCGGGCGCCGGACCGAAGTCGGTTTCCTGCTCGGGCAAGCGTGCCGCACCGCACAAGCACAGGGCCTGGACGTACCGAAACTGAACGCGTTGCTGGACCAACTGCAGGCGCTGCTGCGCCAGCGCGGATTGCCCGAGGACTGAGGCGCCGCTACCCTGCTGAAACACCCCTTCGCCTGTAGTCGCCATGACCCTGCGCCAGCGCCTCGAAAACCTTCCGGTCGGCCGCAAGCTGCTGATCGCTCTGTTGGTACTGCTTGCGGCGGTGCTGCTGGTCTCCAATCTCGCCTTCATCAGCGCGGCCTACTGGATTTCGCGCCAGAGTGTCGCGCCGCAGGCCATGCACACGCTCGGCGCACTGCTGGCAACCCCCGAGCTGAGCAGCCGCGCCCTGGCATCCGAAGCCGCAGCCAACGAATTGCTGCAGAAGCTGAACGACTACGCCCCGTTGCGCGCCGCGGTGATCTATGACCACGACGGACGCCGCCTGGCGCAACTGTACCGCGGCGCCCCACTGGATCTGCCGCAACGGGTCAGCGATCTGCCGCTTTGGCAAAAGACCGAAATGCGCGCCAATGTACTGGTCGACCTGCCACGAACCGCGGGTCCGCCCGGCCATTTGCTGATCATCGCCAGCAGCGAACTGCCCGGTGCCTTCTACACCGGCACCCTGACCGCCAGCCTTGCCATTCTGCTGGTCAGCCTGCTGTTGTGGGTGCTGGTCGCCAGGCAGATACGCCGGCTGATCACACACCCTATCCGCGATCTCGAAGCGCTCTCCCGTCAGGTCACGCGCGAAGAAAACTACTCGTTGCGGGCGACGTCGAGGAACCAGGACGAAATCGGGCGCCTGGCCGATGCGTTCAACACCATGCTGTCACGCATGGAAGCGCGGGAGCAGCAGCTCAAGCGCGCCCGCGACGACGCGCAGGACGCGTTCGACCATGCCCAGGGGCTGGCGGAGGAAACCCGGCACTCCAACCGTAAGCTCGAGCTGGAGGTCCAGGTTCGTAGCAAGATCGAGAAAAAGCTCACCGGCTTCCAGAACTACCTGAACAGCATCATCGACTCGATGCCATCGGTGCTTATCGCCTTGGACGAACAGCTTTACGTGACCCAGTGGAACCAGCAGGCCAGCGCCCTCTCCGGCACGTCCATCGACGATGCGCTGAATCAGCCGGTGTTCATCGCCTTCGAGCCGCTCAAGCCGTTCCTGACGCAGATTCGCCGCGCATCCGAGCGCCATCAGGTCGAGAAGGTCGAGCGGGTTACCTGGATCGTCAACGAGGAGCCCCGGCACTACGCCTTGACGCTCTACCCGCTGATGGGTGCGGGCGGACGCGGCGTGGTGATTCGCATCGACGACATTACCGAGCGCATCAACATGGAGGAGATCATGGTGCAATCGGAGAAGATGCTCTCGGTGGGCAGTCTTGCCGCCGGCATGGCCCACGAGATCAACAACCCGCTGGGCGCCATCTTGCATAACGCGCAGAACATTCGCCGTCGGCTGTCGCCGGACCTGGAGCGCAACCGCGAGGCCGCCGATGAAACCGGCGTCCGACTGGAGGCCGTGAATCAGTACCTTCAGCGACGGGAGATCCCACAACTGCTCGACGGCATTCAGCAGGCAGGCTCGCGCGCGGCGAAGATCGTCAGTCACATGTTGAGCTTCAGCCGCCTCAGCAACCGGCAGTTGGCCGACTGCCAGCTCACCGTACTGATCGATCAGGCGCTCGAGATCGCGGGGAGCGACTTTGCCTTGATGGAGGGCTTCGACTTCCGCTCCATCGAGATCGTCCGCGACTTCGACCCGCAGGTAGACCGCGTGCCCTGCATCGGCAACGAGCTGGAGCAGGTTCTGCTCAATCTGCTGAAGAACGCCGCGCAGGCCATCCACCAGAAACCGGCGCGAGGCCGTGGTCAGATCATCCTGCGCACTCGACTGAACCCGCCCTGGGCAGAGATACAGGTGGAAGACAATGGCGCCGGTATGCCCGAGCCGGTCCGCAAGCGTATCTTCGAGCCCTTTTTCACCACCAAGGAGGTGGGTCAGGGAACCGGCCTGGGTCTTTCCGTTTCGTATTTCATCATCACCAACAATCACAAGGGCCAGATGGAAGTTCACAGCCGACCGGACCAGGGAACCACCTTCACCCTGCGCCTGCCGCTGACATCGGCCACCGACGCCAACTGACGCACAAGCAGGAACCACCGATGGGCAATCGTTTATCGAAGATCTACACCCGTACCGGAGACGCTGGGCAGACGGGGCTGGCGGACGGCCGCCGCGTCCCGAAGGATCATCCGCGGATCGAGGCCATGGGCGAGATCGATACGCTCAATAGCCAGCTGGGACTGTTGTTGGCCGAACTGGCCGAAGCGCAGGCTCGCTGGCCGCAACTGGCCGAGCTGATCGAGGTGCTGAGCCCTTGCCAACACCGCCTGTTCGATCTCGGCGGGGAACTGGCGATGCCCGATTATCAGGCCTTGGCCGATACCGAAGTGGCGCGCCTGGAGGCGGCAATCGATCACTGGAACCAGGAACTCGGGCCGCTCGAAGACTTCATCATGCCCGGCGGTACGCGCCTGATCGCCCTCGCCCATCTGTGCCGCAGCATGGCCCGCACCGCCGAGCGACGCTGTCAGCAGCTCAATGCCAGCGAACCGCTAAGGCCGGTGGGCCTGGCCTATCTCAATCGTCTGTCGGATCTGTTTTTCGTCGTAGCCCGTCTGATCGCACGCCGTCAGGGCTGCGCCGAGATCCTCTGGCACGCCGCCGATGCGCCCGACGCCAATGCCTGAACAGCGCACCGACCGGCGCGACACCATCCTTGACGGGCTGCACGCCGCCTGGGATGTATTCATCGTCGTGCTGGTGTGCATCAACCTGGCGCTGATCCTGTTCGACAGCCTGTTCATCGTGCCGCCCATCAACCAGGCGATCGCCAGCTGGCTGCCCGACCTGCACCAGCGTTACGAGGCGCTGATTCATCGCAACTTCCAGCTGATCGACCTCGGTTTCGTTGCGATATTCATCTTCGACGTCATGCTTGGCTGGACCGTCGCGCTGTTCGAACGGCGCTACGCACGCTGGTTCTATTACCCCTTCGCGCATTGGTACGACGTGCTCGGCTGCATCCCGCTGAGCGGTTTTCGCTGGCTACGGGTATTGCGGATCAGCAGTTTGCTGTTTCGGCTGCAACGGCTGGGGCTGATCGACGTTCGTCAATGGGCGCTTTTCGGCGTACTCCATCGGTACTATTCGCTCTTGCTCGAAGAACTCTCCGATCGAGTCATGGTTCGGCTGTTCAGCCGCATGCAGCAGGAGATTGGCGCTAGCGATGATCTGTCGCGAAGACTGCTGCAGGACGTGGTGAAGCCGCGCAAGGAGCGGCTGCTCAACGACCTTTCCCGTCGCCTGCAGGGCATGCTCGAAAGCGGCTATCGGGACAACCGTGGCGCCATCGAGGGCTACGTCGGCAGCTTGATTCACCAGGCGCTGGCCAACAACCCCGAGGTCAACCGCCTGCGCCGCCTGCCGCTGGGCGACCGGGTCGCCAGTACCCTGGACGAGGCGCTCACGGATATTGCGGCACGCCTGCTGCAGGGTGCGATCGACGGACTGCAGGGCGCTCAGTTTCAACGACTGGCCCGCAGTCTGGCCGACGAATGCTTCGAGGCCTGGGTGTACCAGGACGAAAACACCGATCTGGCCCTGGAAGAGCTGCTGGTCGACGTTATCGAAGTGCTCAAACAACAGGTGCTCGATCGGCGCTGGAGCCGCTTCGTCGGGCCAATCGAGCCACCCGCACCGCCCGGCTGATACCGTGGCGGAAATCACGAGGCCTAGGGGGAGCCCGCCGCGGCCGCACCGTGCTGCTGATCGATCCGCGCACCGACAACCATCTCGGTCGCCCAGTTGACCAGAATGTCCGTATAGGCCTTCTGACAGGGTTCGTGAGTCAAGGCATGATCGGCGCCGAGGATGATGCGATGGGTCAACGAGTGCGTCTGGTGAAAGGCCGCTCGGTAACTCATGATCGTGCTGTGTGGGACCAGATGATCGTGCTCCGACTCGACGATCAGCACATCCCCGCGAAACGCGGCACAGGCGGCCAGTGCTCGGTTCTCTTCGGGGCTCACCCGGCGCCCGCGCAGCTGATTGAGCGTGTCCCGATCGAGCTGTCGCTTGGGTACGTCCCAATCCTCATCGCCGTAGAGCGCGGGTACCCGTAGAGCGAGCCATCTGATCGGCCGCAGCGTCGTGAGCAGCGCAGCCAGATACCCACCGTAGCTGGTTCCGACCACCGCGATCGCCGAAGGATCGATGTTCGGGTGTTGCACCAGCAAGTCATAAGCGGCCATCAAGTCGCGCAGGTTCTGCTCCCGCGTGACGGTCTGCTGTTGCGCCAGCGTCAGGGCGTGGCCACGCAAATCGAACGACAGGCAGATGCAGCCTAGCCCGGCGATCCCGCGAGCGCGCGCCAGGTCGCGCTCCTGGCTACCGCCCCAGCCGTGCACGAAGAGCACGCCTGGCAGCTTGGTCGGCGGCGACAGGAACGTGCCGGCGATGTGTTCGTCATCCACGAGGATGTCTACGCTTTCACTGTGGGTTGCCATGGTCCTCCACCATTGCGTATTTGGTTATGAAACCGACGTCGGCGTCGTCGCCGCGAAACAGTACCGTTGCGCCGTCAGGCACCTGCACCTGGCCGTAGAGCTCGATCGATGAAGCGCGGATGACGGGCCCAGCCGTCCCTCGGGCGAACGCCTCCAGCGCCGCCACCTCGGCACTGCTGGCGCCGCCGATTCGCCAGGACTGCTCCAACACGCCGGAGCAAGCGCGCCCTTTGTCATCGATGCCTTGAGCAATGTCGTAATTGCGCCGCGACGCGAAGAAGTTGCGAAAACAGGTCGACGCCGCGTCGTCGTAGATCTGCGCCTGAGAAATGGCGAGGCGCGTCCTCTCGGGCAGATCCAGCCCCAGCAACGCGTCGAAATCGCCTTCGACGAGCAGGAGATCCGAACCGCCGTAGACAGTTTCGCCCCTGTTGTCCTGCGTCAGTCGCTGGGTGCCGTGATAGCTCAACGTTCGCCCTGCGACCCGGATCTGCCCCACGCTGAAGGTCGTTACGTGCTCCAGGTTCGCTTCGAGGACAAGCCCGTACTGCGCCAGCTCGGCTTCATCGACCTTTCCCAGTGCACGGTCGAGCGCCTGAACCGTGTCCACCCTTTCCTGGCCGCGTCCACCGGTGGCGCGTACCGGTTTGACGCGTAACGCGCCCTCGTTCAGCAAGCGTCGCCCCGCTTCGCGCGCGTCTGCCAAGGAAAAAACACTGTAGCCGGGCAAGACGCTGCCCGTGACACGACGACCGAAATCGCGCGACCAACCGATGGGCGAATCCGCATCTGGACGCACCAGCGGATGAGTGATCGCCTTGGTTTCGATGAAAGCCTGGGGCACCACGCCGCCAAACAGATCCCGCTCGCTTTCCACGCCGAGTCGACGCGCCACGTCCGCTCCGACAACGGTTCCGGAAGGGACGAAGTAGAGCTGCCGCGGGTAGCTGATGCCGCCGTCATACTCACCGAGGAAGGCCAGTCCTTGCAGGGCAGCCAGACGCTTGGCGAGCTGCTCGTGCACCGCCCTCTCGTGTTGCGGCTCGTTGGATCGGTTGCCAAGGGTGACGACGGCCCCTCGGGTATCCTGCGGCGTATCCGCACTCTTCATAGGTGGACTCGCTCCATGGACTGCTGGTACTTGCACGACGAAGCGGTGTCGACGCGCTCTTCGCTCGTTGCCACCCGACCAAAGCGGATCCGGTGTATCGGATAGACCCCTGATTTACGCTATCTATCCTTCCGCAACCCGGCTCGCCGCTGCCCAGCGCCAAACCACCGGAACGAAAAAGGGGGAGCCGACCTGCGTCGACTCCCCCTTTTTATTCACCCGCGCTTCAGTCGACGACCGAACTGCGGATCAGGTGATCGAAGGCGCTCAGCGAGGCCTTGGCCCCTTCGCCGACCGCGATGACGATCTGCTTGTACGGTACCGTCGTGACGTCTCCGGCGGCGAAGATGCCCGGCAGCGAAGTCTCGCCACGCGCATCGACGATGATCTCGCCGCGCGAGGTCAGTTCTACCGTGCCCTTGAGCCAGTCGGAGTTCGGCAGCAGGCCGATCTGCACGAAGATGCCTTCCAGCTCCAGGCTGTGGAACTCGCTGGAGGTGCGGTCCTTGTAGGTCAGCCCGGTGACCTTCTGGCCGTCGCCGTGCACTTCGCTGGTCAGCGCGCTGGTGATGACGGTGACGTTCGGCAGGCTGTGGAGCTTCTTCTGCAGCACGGCATCGGCGCGCAGCTGGCCATCGAACTCCAGCAGCGTGACCTGGGCAACGATACCGGCCAGGTCGATGGCCGCTTCGACACCGGAGTTGCCCCCGCCGATCACCGCCACACGCTTGCCCTTGAACAGCGGGCCATCGCAGTGCGGGCAGTAGGCGACGCCACGGCCACGGTATTGCTGCTCGCCCGGCACGTTCATTTCACGCCAACGGGCACCGGTGGCAAGGATCAACGTCTTGGCCTTCAGCGAAGCGCCGTTCTCCAGCTTGATCTCATACAGACCGCCTTGACCCGAGGCTGGAATCAGCTGGGCGGCACGCTGCAGGTTCATGATGTCGACGTCGTATTCGCGCACGTGGTTTTCCAAGGCGCGGGCCAGTTTCGGGCCTTCGGTTTCGTTCACCGAGATGAAGTTCTCGATGGCCATGGTGTCCAGCACCTGACCGCCGAAGCGCTCAGCCGCGACGCCAGTACGAATCCCCTTACGCGCCGCATAGATAGCCGCCGCAGCGCCAGCCGGGCCACCGCCCACCACCAGCACGTCGAACGGCTCCTTGGCGCTGAGCTTCTCGGCGTCGCGCGCCGAAGCGCCGGTGTCGAGCTTGGCGAGAATCTCTTCTTCACCCATGCGGCCCTGGCCGAACAGCTCACCGTTGAGGTAGATGCTCGGCACGGACATGACCTGGCGAATCGTGACTTCTTCCTGAAACAGCGCACCGTCGATGGCGACGTGGTGGATGTTCGGGTTGAGCACGGCCATCAGGTTCAGCGCCTGGACCACGTCAGGACAGTTCTGGCACGACAGCGAGAAGTAGGTCTCGAAGCGGTACTCGCCGTCGAGGTTTCTGATCTGCTCGATGATCTCCGGCGCCGCCTTCGACGGATGCCCGCCAACCTGCAGCAGGGCCAGGACCAGCGAGGTGAACTCATGGCCCATCGGAATGCCGGCGAAACGCAGGTCGATGTTGCCGCCGATGCGGTTGAGCGCGAACGACGGTTTGCGTACGTCATTGCCGTCGGTGCGTAGGGTGATCTTGTCGCTGAGGCTGGTAATTTCTTCCAGCAGCTCGAGCATTTCCTGGGATTTTTCGCCCTCACCGAGGGACGCGACGATCTCGAACGGCTGGGTGACCTTTTCCAGGTAGGTTTTCAGTTGCGCTTTGAGATTGGTGTCCAACATGAGCAGCGACTCCCAACTTGCAAAATTCGGTTAATAAAACGCCCGGACGGTTCGCGCCCGGGCGTTTGGCGGTCGAAAGCCAATCGCTGGCTTACCGACACTACAAAACGGATCAGAAAGCGTCACGAGCGACGCCAAACAAGGCGAGATCAGGCGAGGCCGAAGCCTTTACGAGCTGTACATGACGAGCCCGAGCCTGATCTCAACGCAGCATTAGCGAGCGAGTCGCTTTCCGGCCGTTTTAGATCTTGCCGACCAGGTCCAGCGACGGAGCCAGGGTCTTCTCGCCTTCTTTCCACTTCGCCGGGCAGACTTCGCCCGGATGCGCGGCGGTGTACTGAGCAGCTTTCAGCTTGCGCAGGGTCTCGCCGACGTCACGCGCGATTTCGTTGGAGTGGATTTCCAGGGTCTTGATCTGGCCTTCCGGGTTGATGATGAAGGTACCGCGCAGCGCCAGGCCTTCTTCGGCGATGTGTACGCCGAACGCGTTGGTCAGCTGATGAGTCGGATCACCGATCAGCGGGAACTGGGCCTTGCCGACAGCCGGCGAGGTTTCGTGCCAGACCTTGTGCGAGAAGTGAGTGTCGGTGGTGACGATGTACACTTCGGCGCCGGCCTTCTGGAACTCGGCGTAGTTGTTGGCCGCGTCTTCGATTTCGGTCGGGCAGTTGAAGGTGAAGGCTGCCGGCATGAAGATCAGTACCGACCACTTGCCCTTCAGGGATTCTTCGGTGACTTCGATGAACTTGCCGTTGTGGAAAGCGTTGACCTTGAACGGCTGGATTTGGGTGTTGATCAGAGACATCTGCTAGCTCCTTCAGGGGTTCAGAAATTTAACGGGGCCTACGATAACGCAGCTGGCCGCATGCGGTTAATTGATTAAGGGAATAGGGAAAATTAGTTTTCTCTATCGAAGCCTTACATCGCGAGCGACCTGTGCCATCGACCGGCATTCGTCACGCAGGTTCAGCAGGCCATAGCGCCCTTATCGCCGCCACGCCCTGTGCACCCGCCTGACGCGCCGCGGGCAGATGCGCTGGGGTCATTCCACCGAGCAAGAAAGCCGGTTGGTTGAATCCCCGCAGCAGTTCCG
The DNA here is from genome assembly GCF_019090095.1 of Stutzerimonas stutzeri. Classification (NCBI taxonomy): domain Bacteria; kingdom Pseudomonadati; phylum Pseudomonadota; class Gammaproteobacteria; order Pseudomonadales; family Pseudomonadaceae; genus Stutzerimonas; species Stutzerimonas stutzeri. Next base: position 1,808,769 of record NZ_JAGQFP010000001.1, read on the forward strand.
TCACCCGCGACCACCCCAGCGGAGAGGCTTCAGGGTGCGTCGGGGTCGGCAGGACCGGCGACAATGTGACGAAATCTACTCCCAACGCCGTGGCCATGGCCAGTTCTTCGGCATCGTGACAGGACGCTGCGAGCCATCGCTTGGCCGGCAATGGGCGATCCAGCTCGGCATGCTGCCGCAATTGCCCGGACGTCAGGTGCCAGCCCGCAGCCGGAAAATCGTCCGCCCAATCCAACGGCCCCTTGAGCATGAGCCGAGCCCGCCCGGCGCATAAGGCCAGGGTGTCAGCCGCCAGCGCTCGATAGTCAGCCTGCGACAGTGACGATGCGCGCAGCTGGACCAGGCGGATACCGACGTCCAGCGCTTGCGTCAGCCCGTTCAGAATCTGCCGCGGGGAAGCCCCATCGGGTGTGATCAGATAGCGATCCGGCAGGCGCGCCGCGGCGACGATCGGCCGATTCGCCGCCGGGAAGCGGTACGTTGGCAACTGTTCCGACGCGACCCAGGCCAGCGGTTGGCCTTCGGCGCCGTGTGGCTCGCCGGAGAATGCCAGCACCTCCCAGACATCCAGCAGGACGTGCTTGTCCGGGTAATCGTGGCGCACCTGGATCAGCGGCCGCGCAGTCGTCACCTCGATACCGAGCTCTTCGCGCAACTCCCGGGCGAGCGCGACCTCGACCGCCTCGCCCTCTTCCACCTTGCCGCCCGGGAATTCCCACAACCCGCCCTGGTGCTTGTCGAGCGGTCGCTTGGCGATCAGGACGAGCCCCTCAGCAGAGCGGATAACGGCGGCGGCGACGTGGATTCGAGTCAAGGATGGGTCCTAGAGCTGAAGGCGAGTTCCGGCGACGCTGGTCGGCCATTTCCGGTTATTCAGCGTCGCTCGTCGAGCAGTTTCTCAGGTGCGATATTCGGCATTGATCCGCACGTACTCATGCGACAGATCAGTGGTCCAAATGGTCTCGCTGCAATCGCCGCGTCCCAGTTCGATACGGATACCGATTTCCTCGCGGGCCATCACCGCGGCGCCCTGTTCTTCCGTGTAGCTGGGCGATCGACCGCCCCGGCTGGCGATGCACACCTCGCCCAGATAGACATCGATCAAGCCGACATCGAGCTCGGGCACACCCGCGCGACCCACTGCGGCCAGGATCCGCCCCCAGTTCGGGTCAGAGGCGAACAGCGCGGTCTTGATCAGGGGCGAGTGCGCAACGGCATAGGCCACATCGAGGCACTCCTGATGATTCTTGCCGCCGTTGACCATGACGGTGACGAACTTGGTCGCGCCCTCGCCGTCGCGAACGATGGACTGCGCCACCTCCATGCTGACCTCGAACACGGCCTGCTTGAGCTTTTCGAACAGCTCGCCGCTGGCCTCGGTGATTTCAGCGAGTGCCGCCTTGCCGGTAGCGACCAGCATGCAGCAGTCGTTGGTGGAGGTATCACCGTCGATGGTGATGCGGTTGAACGACTTGTTCGCCGCATCACGCAACAGATCCTGCAGGACCGGCTGGGCCACCTTGGCATCCGTGGCGATATAGCCGAGCATCGTGGCCATGTTCGGGCGAATCATGCCCGCGCCTTTGGAAATACCGGTCACGGTTACCGTGACACCGTCGTGCTGGAACTGGCGGCTCGCACCCTTGGGCAGCGTATCGGTAGTCATGATGCCGGTTGCCGCTTCGGCCCAGTGGTTCTCATCCAGGTCCGCTACGGCCGCAGGCAGCGCGGCCTCGATCTTCTCGACCGGCAGCAGCTCACCGATCACGCCGGTGGAGAACGGCAGGACGGCGCTTTCGTCGCAACCGACCAGTTTTGCGAGACTGGCGCAACTGCGCGTGGCCGCCTGCATGCCCGGTTCACCGGTACCGGCGTTGGCATTGCCCGTGTTGGTCAGCAAATAGCGAACCGTGCCCTGGGCCCGCTGCTTGGCCAAGATCACCGGAGCGGCGCAAAACGCATTCAGAGTGAATACGCCGGCAACGGTCGAGCCTTCGGCACAGCGCATCACCACGACATCCTTGCGCCCCGGCCGCTTGATGCCGGCCGAAGCGATGCCGAGTTCGAAACCGGGGACAGGATGCAGAGTAGGTAAGGGACCAAGACCGACAGCCATTGATGCACTCCTTGAGGACGACTGGATGGCCTTCGGCCACCAAAAAACGGGGAGAAAAACGCCGCGAGCGGCTAAGCCGGTCGCGGCGTGGGGCGTATCGGGCGGCTCAGGTTATTGAACCTGCCCGTGACAGTGTTTGTACTTCTTGCCGGAGCCGCAAGGACAGGGTTCGTTACGCCCGATCTTCTGCTCGGCACGCGCGGGCGCAGCCGCCGTGGCGACCCCGCCCTCGGCTTCCGGTTCCTGCTCGTCCTGCTCCAGCGCCGACACTTCGGCATGCTGGAATTGCATGCGCTGCGCCAGTTCCTCGGCTTCACGACGCAGGCGTTGCTCCTCTTCGGCAGGATCTTCACGGCGGACCTGCACATGGGACAGAACGCGGATGCTGTCGCGCTTGATGGATTCGAGCAGGTCCTGGAACAGGGCAAAGGACTCGCGCTTGTATTCCTGCTTCGGGTTCTTCTGCGCGTAGCCACGCAGGTGGATACCGTGACGCAGATGGTCCATCGTCGACAGATGATCCTTCCACAGGTCGTCGAGCACGCGCAGCACGATCTGCTTCTCGAAGGTCCTCAGCGCCTCGGCACCGGCCAGATCTTCCTTCTCGTGATAGGCCGCGACCAACGCCTCGAGGATGCGCTCGCGCAGCGTTTCCTCATACAGTTTTTCGTCTTCATCGAGCCATTGCTGGACCGGCAGGCGCGTACCGAAATCGCTGTAGAGCACTGCTTCCAGACCGGCGATATCCCACTGTTCCGGCAGCGATTGCGGCGGAATGTGCTGGCTGATGGCATGATCGAGCGCCTCGCGGCGGAACTCGGAAATGGTCTCGCCGATCTCCTCGGCGGCCAGCAGGCTGTTGCGCATGTGGTAGATCACCTTGCGCTGCTCGTTGGCCACGTCGTCATACTCGAGCAACTGCTTGCGCATGTCGAAGTTGCGGCCTTCGACCTTGCGCTGGGCCTTTTCGATGGCATTGGTGACCATGCGGTGCTCGATGGCCTCGCCGGACTCCATGCCCAGCGCCTTCATGAAGTTCTTCACCCGGTCGGAGGCGAAGATGCGCATCAGGCTGTCTTCCAGAGACAAGTAGAAGCGACTCGAACCGGCATCGCCCTGACGTCCGGCGCGGCCACGCAGCTGGTTGTCGATACGACGCGACTCGTGCCGCTCGGAGGCGATCACGTGCAAACCGCCAGCCTCGAGCACTGCCTGATGGCGCTTCTGCCACTCAGCCTTGAGTTGAGCGACCTGTTCGTCGGTCGGGTTTTCCAGCGCCGCAACCTCGACTTCCCAATTACCGCCGAGCAGGATGTCGGTCCCGCGACCGGCCATGTTGGTCGCAATGGTCACCGCGCCCGGGCGACCGGCCTGGGCAATGATCTCGGCTTCCTTGTCGTGATGCTTGGCGTTGAGCACCTTGTGCTCGATGCCTTCCTTCTGCAGCAGCTGAGAAACATATTCGGAGCTCTCGATCGTCGCGGTACCGACCAGCACCGGCCGGCCATTGTTCTGGCAGTCCTTGATGTCGGCGATGATCGCGGCGAATTTCTCTTCCTGCGTCAGATAGACCAGGTCGTTGTAGTCCTTGCGTGCCAGCGGCTTGTTGGTGGGGATCACCATGACCGGCAGGTTGTAGATCTGCATGAACTCGAAGGCTTCGGTATCGGCGGTGCCGGTCATACCGGAAAGCTTGCTGTACAGACGGAAGTAATTCTGGAAGGTGGTCGACGCCAGGGTCTGGCTTTCCGGCTGGATAGGCAGGCCTTCCTTTGCCTCGATCGCCTGGTGCAGGCCTTCGGAAAGCCGGCGGCCCGGCATGGTACGACCGGTGTGCTCGTCGATCAGCAGTACCTGGTTGTTCTGCACAATGTATTCGACGTTGCGGTGGAACAGCTTGTGCGCGCGCAGGCTGGAATAGACGTGGGTCAGCAAGCCGAGGTTATGCGCGGAATAGAGGCTTTCGCCTTCTGCGAGCAGCCCCGCCTTGGTCAGCATGTCCTCGACGAACTGATGACCAGCCTCGTTCAATTCGACCTGGCGAGTCTTCTCATCGACCGTGAAATGCCCTTCCTGGGTAACGACGCCCTCTTCCTCCTCGATGTGCTGTTTGAGCAGAGGAATCAGCTGGTTGATCTGCTGATAGAGCTTGGAGCTGTCTTCGGCCTGGCCAGAGATGATCAGCGGTGTCCGCGCCTCATCGATGAGGATCGAATCCACTTCGTCGATGACTGCGAAATTCAGCTCACGCTGGTTCTTCTCCTCGAGACTGAACGCCATGTTATCGCGCAGGTAGTCGAAGCCGAACTCGTTGTTGGTACCGTAGGTGATGTCGGCCGCATAAGCCTCGCGCTTCTCCTGCGGCGGCTGGAACGGCGTGACGATGCCCACCGTCAGACCGAGGAATTCGTACAGCGGGCGCATCCAGTTGGCGTCGCGTCGCGCCAGGTAGTCGTTGACCGTCACCACGTGGACGCCCTTGCCCGCCAGCGCGTTGAGGTAGACCGCCAGTGTCGCTACCAGCGTCTTGCCCTCACCGGTGCGCATCTCGGCGATCTTGCCCTCGTGCAGCGTCATGCCGCCGATCAGCTGAACGTCGAAGTGGCGCATACCCATCACACGCTTACCCGCTTCGCGACATACCGCGAAGGCTTCCGGGAGGATCTGGTCGAGGGTCTCGCCTTGGCCGAGGCGGGCCTTGAACTCTTCGGTCTTGCTCCGCAATTGCTCATCGGAGAGAGACAGCATCTGCTCTTCGAGCGCATTGACGGCCTGTACCGCCTTGAGCATGCGCTTGACCTCGCGGTCATTCTTGCTACCAAAGAGCTTCTTCATTAAAGGCGCAAACATATCGACAAAGACTTCCATGCTGGGGATGGAGGCACGGCCGCAGGGCCACCACGGCTGCGTGCAAAGGGGGCATTCTACTCGGAAACGTCGGGGAGGAAAGGTGCCTACTGCGCAGCTACGGCGGGCAGCGATGCGATGGCGGTTCCGACCCGGCAGTCATCCTCGGGCCCCGCACCATCAAATCGCCACCCCACTCGCCGCCATGGCACGCCCGCTTCGCGATGAACCGTCGGATGCATTGGGCCGCGCCGTCGTCATGAGCAGAGGGGGGCATCTGCTACCATACCGACTCATCACTCAGTCGGGTTTCCACCATGTCGTTGCGCCCCCTGCCAGCCAAAGCCCCTGCTTCGCTGCTGCGCGAGGCAAAACCATTGAAGGCGCTGTTCGGCGAAGCACGGCGGCTCGACCGGCTGCAGCAGCTGGTCGAGACCCAACTGCAACCCGCTGCGCGAGAGTATTGCCGAGTGGCTTCATGGCGCGACGGCACCCTGCTGCTGATCGTTACCGATGGTCACTGGGCAACCCGCCTGCGCTATCAGCAACGCAGGCTGCAACGCCAGCTGCAGGCCATGGATGAATTCAGGGGTCTGACCCGGATCCAGTTCAAGGTGCAGCCCCCCGAGGCGCCGCGACACAAGCCCGGACCGGCCCCGGCGTTATCGGCGCGCGCGGCCGATAACCTTCATGAAACCGCACAGGGCATCGCCGACCCTAGACTGAAGGCCGCGCTCGAACGACTCGCCCGGCATGCCCGTCCTGCCGACGAGCACTGATCGCCCTCGCTGCTTCGGACGGTCGAGGATGCAACCGGTGTGGGCGGACAGTAGGATGGTAGCGAGCCCACCGAGGAGCGAAGTATCGATGCCTACCCATTCAAGCGGCCACTCGCCATGCTGATCGGAGCCTTGCTGCTCGTCTGCTGGGTAATCCTGGTGATTCGTTATCCCTTTCGAGCCGTTCCGATTTCGCTGGGTGCGCTGCTCGGGCTTGGACTGGTCGCTGCCTGGGTGGCTTGGCAGGAACAGCGCGAGGAACACCTGCTCGCTCGGCTTGAGCTCAGCCTGGCCTACGCACCCACCGCTTGCCCGGCTGCGCAGCCACTTCGCATTGTGCTCGTCAATCACAGCTCGAGCGCTCTGCGGAGTCTGCGCTGGGACGTCGCCGCCTACTCGCCCGGGTCCAGCCTGAATCTGGTGACCTCGAATTACGACGCGCCGCGGTATCTGGGCCCCGGCGATCTGCAACCCGGTCAGCGTTGGGAGTCCTGCGCCCCCTTACCGCCCCTGCGTGCGGGCTACCGCAGCAGTAGCCTGGAGTTTCGCGCCGAGCGGCTTCAGGGCCATTTCGTTGACTGAAGTGGCCAACTGACACATAGCGCTTTTCATTCAGCTTCGAACACCATAAGCTGTATAAACAACCAGTATTCATTCAATTGAGCCGAGGTGGTAGATGGCCGTCGAAGTGGTATACCGCAGCAGCCGGGACCTGGAGCGTTTGTTCATGGATAAAGCCGAAGCCGATCGTCACGACAAGATGCTGGAGTTGGCGGAAGCGTTGGCCTCAGCGCTGCACAAGGCAGCCCCATCGCTGAGTGAACAACAAGCCGATGACCTGGGTATTTTCATGGCCAGACACCGCGATCTGTTTGCCAAAGCGTTCAAGAACAACCCCGAAGCCCTGGCGGAACTGCCGCTCTCGAGCGAAGCGTCGGAGCCGCGCTAGCTTCCTGAGCGGCCTGCTTCGTTTTGCCGCAGGGCGCGCGCCAAACGGGCGAAACTAGTTAATCGCCACCCGGTCCATTGGTTGGGTCAACCAATCAGGTACGCGGCGATGGACAGTCCATTCAAGAAGATCAGCGATGTATTTCAGCCAGAGTACAACGTCAATTTCAGCATCGAGAAACCTGACGGCAGCATTCTGCTGACCTTGACCGATGCGACAGGGGTCGCGGTAAAGCGCTTCATCAGCACCAATCAATGGCGCGACCAGCAGCAGCTAGAGCGGTTGATTACCAGTCTGCAGTTCAGTCTCGCCATCGAACGCGGTGGGCACGCCAGCACTTACCGGCTGACCAAGCACTCACATTCCCCTATCCACTGAAGCCACTCGCCTTGCTAGCGGTGGCTTCAACGCCTACGGCCGGTAGCACGCCCTGTCCGCCATCGCTGCGAGGCGCCCTGCACTTCGCTCCGCCTCGCTGCAACGTGGCGCCTCCTTTCCAGCGACTCGCCAGCTGTTCATAACCAGGCCAGCGCCTTGGCACGCGCTACCGCCTGCGTCCGCCTGGCCACGCCCAGTTTGGTATTGATTCGGCGGGCATGGGTCTTGACCGTGTGCAACGAAATGAACAGCTGCTCGGCGATTTCCTGATTCGAACAACCCTGGGCGATAAGACGCAGCACCGTGAGCTCGCGATTACTCAGAATCACCTCGTCAGCCGCGTTCAGCGACTCGTCGGGCTCACGTTCGAAGTGGTGCAGCCGATCGCGAAGGCTTTCCCCCTTGCCAGCAGGCAGGACGCTGGCCAGCCATTGCGGTTGGCGATGCTGCAATTCATACAACGGCTTGATCAGATGCTGCCGTGCCGCCTCGCCAAGCGCCTTGCGCAACTCCAGCTCAGCTTCCTCATGCCGGCCATCCATGTGCAGGGCCTCGGCTAATGTGAAGCGGCATTCACACGCCAGCCCCAACCGTTGCGAACGGAGATTCTGTTCGATCAGTTCTCGCAGCGTATCGATGGCCAACGCAAAGCGGCCTGAGAGTAGATCAACCACAGCGAGGTAGCGCTGAACCCGCGGAAGCAGTTCGTAAAACCCCGACGGTGCCAGGTAGGTATGCCCCTCATACAGCTCCAGTACCTGTATGAACACGGTCCTGGCTTTTTTCAGTTGCCCCTGATGCAACCAGGTCAGCCCTGTTATCAATTGCAGAATGCCGCGGAACCGCGCCTCGGGCATATGTCGCCACTGCGTCAGGCGCTCGGCTTCGCGTAACCAATGATAAGCCGTCGGAAATTCCTGGTTGCGGGCAGCCAGCTCTGCCAAGCCGGCATAGCCGAAGAACATGTAGGAATCGCCGCAGGTCTCGGTCTCGACTCGTCCCTGCTGGTAGGCTTCCCGAGCCGGCTCGTCGAGCCCCTGATACGCCAGAAGATGCCCGCGCAGCAGTTTCAGCCGGCCGATGATCGGGCTATGGGCAACACTGTCGCGTAACACCAGCAGCGACTCTTCGAGCACGCCAACGGCGCGCTCGAATTCTCCGGTGATCTCCAGCAACTGAATGCGATCGACGTTCAGCATGGCCTCATACAACACGCTGCCCTTGAGCCGTGCCAGCTTCATGCCCTCGCTGTTGTAGCGCTGCGCCAGTTCCAGCTGGTTCTCGGCCATCGCCTGCTGAGTCAGCGCCTGATAGCACAGCACCCGTTGTGCCCAGGCGTGATCGGACAGCACCTCCAGCGCCTGAAGGCAGTAGCTTCGCGCCTCCGGCTCTCCGCGTAATCGTGCGATAAAGCCGCGCAGGGCTTGCCATTGAGCAAGTAGCTGCGCCTGGCGTCGAGCATCGGGCTGCGGGAAGAATTTAGCCAGCCCCGCGAGGCATTCATCCGCTTCATCGAGCCGGGCTGAAATGATCAACGCCCAGCCATGCAAAACGATCAAGCGCGTGGTGCTGTTGAATAGATCCTGCGGTAACTCGCTGCGCCATTTCATGAAGTGAGAGACGTTATCGCCGATAAGCAACTGCTCCTGCCCGTAGCGCTGCAGGAAATTGGCTGCAACCTCGGGCTGCCCTGCCCACAACGCATGCTCGACCGCCTCGCGCATTTCACCGCGGTTGGCGAACCACTGACAGGCACGAAGATGGGTCTGTGTGGGCGATATGGCTTCGGGCATCCGTCGCAGCATCGACGCCAGCGGATGCCATAGACGAAACCATTCCCCGCAGTTATCGATCTGGCGGATGAACAACTGGAACGTCTTGAGCACGTCGAGGATGTTGTTTCCGATCCCATCGAGCACATGTTCGCAAAGCTGCGCTGAAAAGCGCGGCATGCGAGCCAACGCGAACAATGCGCGACGCACCTCTTCGCTCTGTCCCTCGAGCACTTCGCGCTGAACGTAATCGCGCAGCAAAGGCGTCCCCGCCACCAAGCGCTCACGCACCGCCTGCTCGTTCGCGTTCAGCAACAGAAGACTGACACCGGCCAGCCAACCTTCACTGCCGACCAGCAACTGCTTGAACGTATCGTCGGCAAGTTCGAGGCGATGAGCCTTGAGCAATTGGCTGAGCTCACCGGCCGTCAATGCCAGCGCCTCGGCCTCGAGCTCATACAGATCCCCTTGCAGCAGCAGCCGAGGCAGCTTCCAGGCGGGTTGCCGGCGACTGCTCACCCACCAGCAGACGGTCTCGGGACCTCTTTCGAGCAGCAAATCGAGGCATGCATCGAAGTGTGCAGCGGTTTCTCTCGGATAGTCGTCCAGCATGATCCAAAGCGGCCGCGGGAACTCATGCAGCAGGTTGACCAGATCTTGCTGAACGTCGCCACTGGCGACGGGCGCCGTATTGAGCAGCCGGCTGAGCTGTGAATAAAGCGCTTCGGCGGAATAGGACCGGCCGCCCAGATCGAGCCAAACGAGATGGGTATCGGCCGGTACCAGACGTGCGCACTCATTCATCAACACGCTCTTGCCGAACCCCGCCGGAGCGCAGATCAAACGCAGCCGACAGCGGGCCTCGAGCAAGGCATCGACGAGTCGCGGCCGCGGTACGTGCAACGGGGGAAGACGCGGAATCGTGGCAACCTGAACCTGCGCGGCGGCTTCTGTGCTGAGGACACCAGGGTTGAAGCGTACGGACATAGCGAGGTTTCTCTTATTCGTATCAATCCATCGAGAACGCGTTGAGCACAGCGGTGTGAACCCGCTCCATGCACAAACTTGAACCGTACCGATACCTGTACGCGACCACAACCTGCACGATGCCGCCGCGTTTGTCGACTGTTGCAACGCCTTCAGCACGCCAGAACCGATACCCGGCGCCCCTACTGGCTAAAAAGTATCATCCTGCGCGGCAGGCGAAAAAAAAAGGCGGCCAATTGGCCGCCTTATTCATCAAGTGGATGTCAGTCGATCAACGCACCCCGGCGTTACGCAGCGCAGCGGGGGTGAAGTCCCGAGCCGAGGCCTTATAGCCGAACTCGTGGGCTTTCTCTTCGTTGCTCATGCCGATTGCGATATAGCGACCGGAAATCACGTCGTAGAGCGCTTCGAACGCATAGGCTGGGACCTTGTGCTGGTAGTACTGCAGCAGATGTGCCTCACCTACACGCCACAGCTGGCCACGTCCGTCGTATAGCTCGGATTCGGCGATCTGCCAGGTATCCTCGTCCACATAGAAACGACGCTTGGCGTAGATATTACGTTCACCATCCTTCAGGTTGGCTTCGATCTCCCATACGCGGTGCAGTTCGTAGCGAGCCAGATCCTGATTGACATGACCTGCCTTGAGGATATCGCTGTACTTCACATCGCTGGAGTTGATATCGAAGCTATTGTACGGGATGTATACCTCTTTCTTGCCCACCAGCTTCCAGTCGTAACGATCCGGTGCTCCGCTGAACATATCGAAGTTGTCGGTCGTGCGCATGCCATCTGCTGCGGTGCCCGGACCGTCGTATGCCACTTGCGGAGCACGACGCACGCGACGCTGACCGGCGTTGTAGATCCAGGCCTGACGCGGCTCTTTCACCTGATCCAGCGAGTCATGCACCAGCAGTACGTTACCGGCCAGACGCGAGGGAGCCGTTACACGCTGCTTGAAGAACAGTAGCGCGTTCTTGGCGCGTTCCGGATCCAGATCCGTCATGTCGCTCGGAAAGGCCACTTCGTCTTCGAAGTGCACGAGGGTGTAACTGCCGTTGGTCTGCGGAGTGGCCTGCACGATGTTACGGCGTACGTTGCCCCCACGGTAACGGGTGATGTGGTTCCAGATCACCTCCAGACCGTTTTTCGGGATCGGGAAAGCGTAGTAGCGGCTGTCGGCGAAGTTTTCGACGCCATTACCCCCACCCACCAACTCGACATTCAAGGCGCTTTTCTTCGCGGCCTCGTAAATCCGATCCGGCACGGCCGCACTGCGGTGTGTCGGGAATACCCTGATCTTGTACGTCTCTGGATAGCGCTTGAACATCGCCTGCTGCCCAGCGGTCAACTTGTCCTTGTACTGGTCGGCGTTCTGGGCCGTGATGACAAACTTGGGCTGCTCAGCCTTGAACGGATTGGTGACATGGCCGTCGTTCAGCGGTGCGGCATCGGTGGACAGTCCGCCAGTCCATTCAGGGATGCTGCCATCGGCGTTTCCTGCTTTCTCGGCGCCCAGCGGAGTCAACGAATTGCCAAGTTTGGCGGCTTCTTCCGGGGACACAGCAGCCATGACGCTGCTTGCAAGCAGCGAAAGGGCCAAGACGCTGAATAGTTTTCTTGTTGTTTTCATACGCTTCCAGTTCCTCTTGATCTTGTTTTGGTCGCAGGCTCGCATGAAGCTTGTCGCGCGGCGGAGCACACCGGCTCCGCACAGCGCCTCTAATGCGGCCTCCTTAGAAGTTCACGCCTACGCTCAGCGCGAGGAAGTCACGGTCGACCAGGGTGTTGTAGTCCCCACCGAAGAAGTCGGTGTACGACAGGCTGGCGGTGTAGCTGTTCTGATAGACGGCATCGACGCCGACGCTTACAGCTTTGGAACCTTCGTTGAACAAGCCGTTCGGGCCATAGCCATGAACGTCGTGGGAGAAGGAGACGTTTGGCGTCAGGTTCACACCGGCGAATACGTTGCTGTAGTCAGCCAGAGCGCGGAGACGGTAGCCCCAGGAGTTGGCGGTCACAAAACCGTCATTCCCATACTCCGGCGTGTCGAGACCGTAGATCGAATCACGACCGTAGCGAAGGTCGCTTTTGCTCTCGAGGCCGCCAACGTGAGCAAAGCCAACCTCACCGACGACCGTGACACGTCCAGCGCCAAGCACCTGATCGAAGAAGTGCGTGAAGGTCGTCTGGATCTGAGTCACTTCCTTACGGTTGTAGCCCTTGTGCTCCGCACCCGCCTGACCGATTGCACCGGCTATGTCACCCGCGCCGATCGCTGCACCGATTCCGGTTGCAAGCAAGCCCGTGGTGTAGGTCGAGTTGAGCGACACGGGAAGGTTGGGTCTGTAGCTGATTTCGCCGGACCATGCCGTACCGGTAGGCAGGGTCGTAGCGAAGCTGGCGCCGTACAGACGGATGTCTTCCGGGTATTCAAGGAAGTACTCACCGTTGCTCAACAGCGCAGGAGATGCCAGCGCACCGAAAGCAGCGCCCGAGGGCAGCGGACCACCCGGCGACGGCGTGCCCAGCAAGCCCAGCAGTGCGCCAATCTCAGCGGCCGATGCGTTCTTATAACCCACGGTCGGCGTACGGCTGTGGTAGTTCATGAAATACAGACCGTATTCAGCCGCATCGGCCAACCAGCGGAAGGCCATGCCGTACTGACCGGAGTCGCGCGCATCCCGGTCGCCACCGCGAGGAACGGTCACGCCTTCAGGCCCGATGGTTATACCCAGATCATCCAGGCCGGCGTAGTAATCCTGGCCAAGAATCGCATTCAATTGCTCGATCGTAGCGCCAGCCCCGAGGATGCCGTCACGCTGCGCGGCCGACAGCACGGTGTAATTGTCATCGCAACCATCGGCGGCCACGTCGTTACTAGCGAAGAACGTTCCGCAGTTGTCGATGATGGTCTGGTCCCACTCCAACTGATAGAAGGCCTCCATGCTGAGGCGATCAGTCAGGCTTTGAGACACATAAAGCATGTTGACCGGAATCAGACCTTCCTTGATTTCAGCGCCGGGACGGCGGAAGGCTGCCGCATCGAGTGGGTTGATCGAGTTGATCGAGTTGCCGATAAAGGTACTCTCACCCCAACTGACCACTTGCTTACCAAGTCGGACAGTGCCTGGCAGGTCGCCCAGGTAATAGTTGTGGTAAAGAAACGCATCGAGAATCTGCGCGCCGGAGGACTGCGCAGCTTCCTTGCGATTGCTGTCGCTGATGTCCTTGAACAGACGATGCTCGTCCTTCAGCTCGAAGTCATACCAGTATTTGCCGCGAATGAAGGCACCGCTGTCGCCGTAGCGCAGCTCGAGGTCATGGATGCCCTTGAAAATCTTGGAGAATGTCTCGCCTTTTTTGAAGTTCAAACGACCATCGTCCCCGGTCTGGGTGTAGCCAGTACCGCCGTTGGCGCTACCCACCAGATCCATGTCCCGATCAGTCGTTGACCAGCTAGCGCCGATCGACATGGACGAATCCAGTTGGCCTTCAATTTCCCCGATATTGAACGTGACCGCATAAGCCGGTGCGACAGACCCCAGTGCAATGGCGAGAGCCAATGTCTTGGGCTGGAAGATTCCTTGCCTTGTTGTTTTTGTCATGAGGCGCTCCTGGTTGGTTCGAAGTACGCTCCACCCTAACGACACGGCCGCAGAGGGTTAAGCGCACTAAGGTTTGATTTGTTTTGTAATCCTTAAGTATGAATAGCCTTCCCGCCACTGGGCTGCGGCAAACATAGATTGTTCACGCCGCAACCCCGAAGCGAAGCTACGGGAGAGCTTAGCCGTCGACAGGATTGGCGCAACCCCCGAGATAGAGCCGCCGCGACACCGTTGGCGATAATTTGGGTGGAGACGGACCGCAAAGGCTGCCGTCAAGCTCGAATGCCAGCCGCTAGCCACTCGACGACTGCGACGCGCGGGCCGACCGTACGGAAACGAGGCGTTACCGAGTTGGTTCACGTGAGACGAAACGAAACAGTTCCGGAGGAAGGCGTGCTATCTGCGGCCTAAAGCCTTGGATCGGCGACATGAGCGCGCTCCCGAGCCCCTGCGATCGGAGCGGCGAACCAGGACGAGTCAAGCGACCGAGAATGAAATGACCGCGCGATGGGTTGCCGCGCGGTCAAGCCGGCGGGCCGAGCAGCATCAGCCCGAAGCCCGCGAAGATGAGGTGTTTGCTACATGCCTTTAACGGCGTAGATGCCTGGGGCGTTCCGCCAGTAGCCCTTGTAGTCCATGCCATAGCCGAACACATAGCGATCGATGCAACTGAGCCCTGCGTAGTCAGCCTTCAGGTCCGGACGGGCCTTGCGCTGATGATCCTTGTCGACCAATACGGCTGTATGCACGGCGGCAGCACCAGCGTGCCGGCAGAAATCGATGATCGCGCCCAGCGTGTGCCCTTCATCCAGAATGTCGTCGATGATCAGCACATCGCGATCAATGAAGGAAATCTCGGGTTTGGCCTTCCAGAACAGCTCACCACCGCTTGTCTCGTTACGGTAACGGGTAGCGTGCAGATAGGAGAGCTCCAGCGGGAAGTTCAGCTTTGGCACCAGCTTGCCTGAAAAAATCAGCCCGCCGTTCATGACGCAGAACACGACGGGATTGCGCTCCCCCAGGTCCGCATTGATTTTTGCAGCCATCGCATCGATTGCCGCTTCGACCTCGGCTTCGGCATAAAGACAATCGGCTTCGGCCATGATCTGGCGGATATGTGCGAGATCGACGGACATGGCGATGCTCCAAACAGAGTGATGATTCAAGCAGCTCGTAGGGCTACCCACAAAATAAGGGGCGCGACGATACCGATGCAGCCCTTGTCAGGGCAAGCCCCGTTTGACGCTTCAATAGCCGCTCTCAGCCCGATGCATTAATCTACGCCGGTTTATTCGACCGCCGGAGCCGTCCATGACCGTTAGAGAGATTCGCCATCCGCTGATTCGCCACAAACTTGGACTGATGCGCCGCGCAGATATCAGCACCAAGAATTTTCGCGAGCTGGCGCAAGAGGTCGGCTCGATCCTGACATACGAAGCAACGCGAGACCTGCCGCTGGAAAACTACAGCATCGACGGCTGGTGCGGCCCAGTGCAGGTCGAGAAAATATCCGGCAAGAAGATTACCGTGGTCCCCATCCTGCGGGCAGGCATCGGCATGCTGGATGGCGTGCTCAGCCTGATACCCGGCGCCAAGGTCAGCGCGGTGGGTATTGCACGCAATGAAGAAACCCTGCAAGCACACACCTACCTCGAGCGACTGGTCGACGATCTCGATCAGCGCCTGGCCATGATCATCGATCCGATGCTTGCGACCGGCGGCTCCATGGTGGCGGCGATCGACATGCTGAAAAAAGCCGGCTGCAAGGAGATCCGTGCGCTGGTCCTGGTTGCAGCCCCGGAAGGCATACAGGCGGTGGAGAAGGCCCACCCGGACGTGATCATCTACACCGCATCGATCGACGATCATCTTGATGAAAACGGCTACATCGTGCCCGGTCTGGGCGATGCCGGGGACAAGATCTTCGGCACCAAGCAGAAGGACGTCTGAGCATGTCGCAACCCATGGAGGAGCCGCTCGGGCGCCAGGTACTGGCCGGCGCACAGATGCTGTTCGTGGCGTTCGGCGCGCTGGTGCTCATGCCGCTGATCACGGGCATGGACCCCAATGTCGCGCTGTTCACCGCCGGCCTCGGCACCCTGCTGTTCCAGCTGGTTACCAAACGTCAGGTACCGGTTTTCCTCGCGTCCAGCTTTGCGTTTATCGCACCGATCATCGCCGCCAAGGGCGAATTCGGCCTACCCGCCGTACTCGGCGGGGTCATGGCGGCCGGTATCGTCTACATGGTGCTCGGCTTCGCGGTTCGCCTTAAAGGCCCCGGGTTCATCGACAAGCTGTTACCACCCGTCGTCATTGCGCCGGTGATCATTTCCATCGGCCTGGCCCTTTCGCCGGTGGCAGTGAACATGGCGATGGGCAAGGCGGGAGATGGCAGTGCCCAGCTGGTTCCGTACGCGACGGCGATGCTGATCTCCATGCCCGCCCTGCTGACGACATTGCTCGTCGCCGTGTTGGGTAAAGGCCTGTTCCGGCTGGTTCCCATTCTCGCGGGCGTTGCGGTTGGATACGGACTGTCGCTGGCGTTTGGCGTCGTGGATACCACCGGTATCGTGGCAGCACCCTGGCTGGCACTACCGAACTTCGTTGCGCCGGAGTTCCACTGGGGCGCCATCCTGTTCATGGTGCCGGTGGCACTGGCACCTGCGATCGAGCACATCGGCGGGGTAGTGGCCATCGGTGGCGTGACGGGGAATAACTTCATCAAGAAGCCCGGCTTGCACCGCACGCTGCTGGGCGATGGCCTGGCAACCTCGGCCGCCGGTCTGTTTGGCGGCCCGCCCAACACCACCTACGCCGAGGTGACCGGCGCGGTCATGCTGACCAAGAATTACAACCCGAAGGTCATGACCTGGGCGGCAATCTTCGCCATCGTCCTGGCCTTCATCGGCAAGTTCGGCGCGGGCCTGCTGAGCATCCCAGTGCCGGTCATGGGCGGCATCCTGTGCTTGCTGTTCGGCTCGATCGCGGTGGTCGGCCTGAGCACATTGATTCGTCATCAGGTGGACCTCTCCGAGGCACGCAACCTGATCATCGTCTCGGTGACGCTGGTGTTCGGGATCGGCGGCATGGCTTTCGGCTACGGTGAATTCAGCCTGTCGGGCATCTCGCTGTGCGCCATCATCGCGCTGACGCTCAACCTCCTGCTGCCGGGCGGCGACGGCTGGAAGAACAAGCAGCTCGACGAGAACAGCTGACGGTAACCGCCAGCACGGCTCGTGCTGGCGGCTCACCCCTCGATAACGCAAGCGCTACAGCCATCTCCGGCCCTGACGCGTAGACTGCGGGAATGACCTACCCCGCGATCCCCCACCATCAGCTAGCGAACGACCGCGTCAGCTGCTCGACCTGCGCGGCCTGCTGCTGCCGGCTCGAAGTACTCCTGCTCACCGACACCGGCGTACCCAAGCGTTTCATTGACGAGGACGCCTGGGGTGGCCAAGTCATGCGCCGCCTGGACGATGGCTGGTGTGCAGCGCTCGATCGAGACAGCATGCGCTGTTCCATCTACGCGCAGCGACCGCTGATCTGTCGGGAGTTCGAGCTGGGTTCGGAAGACTGCCTGGAAGAGCGAAAGGGCTCGGCGACAGCCTATCTGGAAGAACGCTGACGGCGGTAGATCGCCGTCAGCCATAGCGCCAATCGCTTAGAACGACGCCCGGTAATGCACCGCGTAGCTCTCGATGCCATCGTTGGGATTCTTGAGTCCGGCGTTGGAGTAATGAATCGCGCGGATGCCGATCTCATGCCCACCCGCGAATCGCAGCCCGGCGCCCAAGCGATCTTCGAACTGGAACGACGAACCCAGGTCGTTGCCCTCGATTTCAGTGTTTTCGAATGCTGCAACACCGACGCCCAACTCCACATAGGGCTTCACCGAGTCGCCCGCGAACTCGTACACGAATACCGGAGCCAGCGAGATGCTGTGGTTGCTGGACGTCTCGTCACCTTCCCAATAGGTGTAACCGGCATCCCAGTAACCGGTCACCCGACCGACGCTGGTCTCGAACCAGCTGCGATTGAAATCGAATTGCGCGCCGAGGCGATAGGTCATGGTCGACTCGCCAGTCCGGCCCACGGCCGCAGTCAGATCCAGCGCCTGCGCGGTCGCTACCTGACCCAGCGAAACAGCCAGAACGGCAGCGAGAGAGATCAGTTTTTTCATTCCAAATTTCCTTATCGAAAGGTGGCATCGCTTGTTGTTTTCGAGCATTGACTCAAATACAGAAAGCTGGCGCAGCGGGGAGTTCCTAGTCAGGACAGGCTTCAACCACTCCGTTTTCCCCCCAAAGTATAGGCAATACATCAGCTAATCGGCGGGGATCGCCGCTACTCCAGAAGTGCGCAGTCATCGCGCCCTCGCCGAGCTGGTCTCGTGCCGCAAGAACCGTTTCGAGATGCCTCGCCACCGCCGCTCCGGTGTCGACCAGCGTGACCGTCGAAGGCAGTAACTTGGTCAGTAGCGGTTTGAGGAACGGATAATGGGTGCAGCCGAGGATCAGCGTATCGCAGCCCTGATCGATCAGGGGCTGCACAAAGCCGAGTAGCAATGTGCGTGTCGCTTCGGTGTCGAGCGCTCCCGCTTCGACACACTCCACAAGCCCAGGGCACGGCTGGGTGATGACGCGCACATCACTGGCGAAACGATCCAGCAAAGCCGCGAACCTCGCGCTTTTCAACGTACCTGTCGTGGCCAACACGCCCACCACGCCGCTGCGGGTGGCCCGGGCTGCCGGTTTCACCGCGGGCTCCATCCCCACCAGCGGGACATCAGGATACAGTTCGCGAAGCTCGGCCACCGCTGCGGCGGTCGCCGTGTTGCAGGCCAGGACGAGTGCCTTGGCACCCTGCCCCAACAAGAAACCGGCGATTGTCCGACAACGTGCGCGGATGTACTCCGGGCTTTTTTCGCCGTAAGGAACATGGCCGCTGTCGGCCAGATAAAGCAACGACTCCCGGGGTAGCCGCGCACGAATCTCACGCAGCACGGAGAGCCCCCCGACCCCGGAGTCAAAGACGCCGATCGGCGCATTGTCAGCCATGGCTGCTACCGCAGACCGTGCAGCCCGGGTCCCGCTTGACCCTGAGCTCGCGGAAACGCGTCGACAGCGCGTCGACCAGAAGCAGACGCCCGATCAGCGGCTCGCCGAAGCCGGCAAGCAACTTCAGCGCTTCGAGCGCCTGCAGGCTACCCACCATACCGACGACCGGCCCGAGCACACCCGCCTCGCTGCACGTCAGTTCGGCCTCGCTGCCATGGCCGTACAGACAGTGATAGCAAGGGCTGGTCGGGACGCGCGGATCGAATACCGAAAGCTGCCCCTCCAGGCGTATCGCAGCACCGCTCACCAAGGGGACTTGCGCAGCGACGCAGGCCGCGTTGACGGCCTCACGGACGGCGAAGTTATCCGTGCAGTCGAGGACCAGATCCACCGCGGCCACCGCAGCACCCAGGATATCGACATCCATGGCCGAGCGATGCGGCACGAGCGTGATCGAAGGATTAAGCAGCGACAGCCGAGCCATCGCCGAATCCACTTTCGACGTGCCGACCGAAGCTGAATCGTGCAACACCTGCCGCTGCAGATTGGTCAGGTCGACCGTATCGAAGTCCGCCAGGTGCAGCTCACCAACGCCGGCCGCCGCCAGATACAGCGCCACCGGCGAGCCCAGCCCACCCAGCCCGACGATCAGCACCCGGCTCTGCTTGAGCTTGAGCTGGCCCTCGATATCGACCTGTTTCAGCAAGATCTGCCGGCTGTAACGCAGCAGCTCGTCATCGCTCAGCATGTCGCTCTCCTGGATGATGAAATCATGGCCGGCAACCGAGGCTGATACGCTCGTGGCCGCCAAGATCGGTGCGAGTCTGGACATCGGTAAACCCGCTCGCGACGAGCAGCTCTCGCACCGCCGCGGCTTGGTCGTATCCGTGCTCCAACAAGAGCCAACCGGCACTGGTCAGATGCTCCGGGGCGCAGGCGATGATCTGACGAATATCGTCCAGACCGTCATCACCCGCCACCAACGCGCTGCTCGGCTCGAAGCGCACGTCCCCCTCGTGAAGATGTGGATCGTGCGCCGGGATATAGGGTGGATTACTGACAATGAGCGCAAAGCGCTGCCCATCCAGCGCTGAAAACCACCGACTCTCGCAAAACACCGCGTTACCGAGATGCAACCGCTGGGCGTTGCGCGCCGCCAGCGCGACCGCTTCGGCAACGCGATCGACGCCGGTCACTCGCCAGGCCGGACGTTCATGCGCCAGTGCCAGGGCAATCGCGCCAGTGCCGGTCCCCAGATCCAGAATGTCAGCCGGTGTCGCTGGCAAGAGCTGTAACGCGGTTTCCACCAGCAGCTCGGTGTCCGGCCTCGGGATCAAGGTGTGCGGGGCGACCTCGAGTTCAAGGCTCCAGAAGCCCTGGCGGCCCAGTATGTAGGCCACCGGTTCACCGCGCCGACGCCGCGCCAGGTCAGCGACGAAGCGCGCCTCGCACTCTGCAGGCACCTCCCGCTCAGGCCAGGTACGCAGATAGCTGGCCGGCTTGCCCAGCGCAGCCGCCAGGAGCCATTCGGCATCTAGCTTGGCGGACGGTGACTCCGACAGAACGGCAGTACGAAGCAATGATTCGATGGTGGCCATGATGGCGCTTCCGTAGGGGCCCGGCGGCGGCAGATGCGGCCTGCCGGGATCAAGTCAGTATGGTCAACGGAGGGAGATGAACGGGGCCCGGCACCGTCACTCACGAGCCCCGGTCAATCCCCCAGTGCCGCCAGCTGGTCCGCCTGGTATTCCTGCAGCAGCGGCTCGATCACCTGCTCGACTGCGCCTCCGATCACTTCATTGAGCGAATAAAGGGTCAGGTTGATACGGTGATCGGTGACCCGCCCCTGCGGAAAATTGTAGGTACGGATGCGTTCGGAGCGATCGCCCGAGCCGACCAGCAACTTGCGCGTATCGGAGATTTCCTTGTGGGCCGCGCTGTCCTGCACGTCCTGCAGCTTGGCGGCCAGCCAGGCCATGGCACGAGCGCGGTTCTTGTGTTGCGAGCGCTCTTCCTGGCACTCCACCACGATGCCGCTGGGCAAGTGGGTTATGCGCACCGCCGAGTCGGTTTTATTGATGTGCTGGCCACCGGCACCGGAAGCCCGGTAGGTGTCGACGCGCAAGTCGGCCGGGTTGATCTCGATGGCGATCTGCTCATCCGGCTCCGGCAATACCGCAACGGTGCAGGCCGACGTATGGATACGCCCCTGGGATTCGGTTTCCGGGACGCGCTGCACGCGATGCGCGCCAGATTCGAACTTGAGCTTGGCAAAGACGTTGTCGCCTTCGACGCGCGAGATGACTTCCTTATAGCCGCCGTGCTCGCCAGGGCTCTCGGACAGGATCTCGACACGCCAGCCCTGCCGCTCGGCATAACGTGAATACATCCGAAACAGGTCGCCGGAGAAGATCGCCGCCTCGTCACCACCGGTACCGGCGCGGATTTCGAGAAAGACGTTGCGGCCGTCCTTGGGATCCTTGGGCAGCAGCATGCGCTGCAGCCGAGCCTCGATCTCTTCGAGCTTCGTGCGGGTTTCAGCGACCTCTTCCTCCGCCATTTCGCGAACGTCCGGGTCACTGTCCTTGAGCAAAGCCTGCGCACCTTCCAGATCGGATTGCAGCTTGAGGAATTCGCGGTAGGTGGCGATGACTGGTTCAACCTCGGCGTATTCGCGCGAATACGCGCGGAAACGCGTCTGGTCGCTGATGACCTCGGCATCGCCGAGCAGCGCCGTCAGTTCTTCGAAGCGGTCCTGCAGGATATCGAGTTTGTTGAGCAGAGACGCTTTCATGTTTTGTCCGTACTGTCCAAGGCGAACAGCTCCTGAACGATGCCCAGGGCTTCTATGCGCCCTTCGGCGGAAAGTTTTTTCAGCTGAACGCTGGGTGCGTGTAGCAGTTTGTTGGTCAGTCCGCGGGCCAACTGAGCCAGTGCATCCTCGGCGGTCCCACCATTGGCCAGCAACCGCTGGGCCTTGAGAATCTCCTCATCGCGGATCCGCTCGGCTTGTTGACGATAAGCCTTGAGCACGTCCACCGCCGCGAGCTCGCGCAAGCGCGCCATGAATTCGTCGGTACCGGCAGCGACCAGCTCTTCGGCCGCCTGCGCCGCGCCCTGGCGGCTCTTGAGGTTTTCCGCGACGACTTCATGCAGATCATCCACCGTATAGAGGTAGACGTCGTCCAGTTCTCCGACCTGCGCCTCGATGTCGCGCGGCACGGCGATGTCGACCATGAACATCGGCTTGTGCTTGCGCTTTTTCAGCGCCTGCTCGACCGCCCCCTTGCCGAGGATCGGCAACTGGCTGGCCGTCGAACTGATGACGATGTCGCTGCTGTAGAGCTCGTGCGGGATGTCGGCAAGCAGGATCGCATGAGCACCGAACTGCTCGGCCAGCGCGCTGGCACGCTCGAGCGTACGGTTGGCGACCACGATGCGCTTGACGCCCTGCTCGTGCAGATGGCGAGCGACCAGCGTGATGGTTTCCCCGGCCCCGATCAGCAAGGCCTGGCTGCGATGCAGGTTGGCGAAGATTTGCTTGGCCAGGCTGACCGCGGCAAAGGCCACCGAAACCGGGTTTTCGCCGATCGCCGTATCAGTGCGGACGGTCTTGGCCGTGCTGAACGTTGCCTGAAACAGCCGCCCCAACAGCGGGCCGACGCTGCCGGCCTCCCGCGCCACGGCGTAAGCGGACTTCATCTGCCCAAGGATCTGCGGCTCGCCCAACACCATCGAGTCCAACCCCGAAGCCACACGCATCATGTGCTGCACGGCCTGCTCATCGATATGCACGTAGGCGCAGGCCTTGAGGTCGTCCAAGCTCAGCCGGTGGTAGTTGGCCAACCAGGCCAGTACCGCGTCGGCCTCGATCTGCTCCTGCTCCAGGTACAGCTCGCTGCGGTTGCAGGTCGACAGGATCGCCGCTTCGCGCGTCGGCGTAACACGACACAACTGCTGCAGCGCTTCGACCATTTGCTCGGGCGTGAAGGCAACACGCTCGCGCACATCCACCGATGCGGTCTTGTGATTAATGCCAAGCGCGATGAAAGCCATGCAGGGTCGCTGATTCGAAAAACGGAGCGCGCGATTCTCCTACTTCGCCTGCTCCAGAACAACCGTTGCCGGTCATTGTCTGTACCCTGATCAAGTGATCTATCCGCATCGCAATGCCACCCCCATGGGCTTGCCTGATAGCTTGTGTCATCATGCCGCGACCGCAGACAGCCTTATATTCCCTATGAAAAAACTCCTCGTCTTCAGCGCCGTGCTGCTTCTCGGTGGCTGCCAAAGCTTCATGCAGAGCGCTCCCGACAGCGGCCCGCCCGTCGAGGAGGCTACGCCGGAAACGGCCAAAAGCGGCCCCAGCGAGTACGGCTCGTTCAGCGGCGACACGCTTTACGCTTTGCTGGTGGCTGAACTCGCGGGACAGCGCAATCGCTTCGATATCGCCTTGGGCAATTATGTCCAGCAGGCCAATGCAACCCAGGACGCGGGGGTGGCCGAGCGCGGCTTCCGTATTGCCGAATACCTTGGTGCCGACCAAGCGGCACTGGACACGGCGCTGATCTGGGCGAACAACGCACCGGACAACCTCGACGCCCAGCGTGCCGCCGCCGTGCAGCTGGCGCGCGCCGGCCGCTACGAGGAATCGCTGGCGTTCATGGAGAAGGTTCTCCAGGGACAAGGCGACACGCACTTCGACTTTCTGGCCCTCTCGGCGGCCGAAACCGATCCGGACACGCGAACCGGCTTGCTCAAGAGCTTCGATCAGCTGTTGGCCAAGCATCCGGACAACCCTCAGCTCAAATTCGGCAAGGCCGTGCTGCTGCAACAGGATGGCCATCCAGAGGAAGCACTAGCGCTACTCGAAGAGCAACCGGCACGGGAACAGGAGATTCCGTCGATCCTGCTGCAGGCTCGGCTGCTGCAGATGCTCGAGCGCAGCAAGGAAGCCCTGCCCCTGCTCGAGAAAAGCCTGCGCCAGCACCCCGAAGACAAGCGCCTGCGGCTGACTTATGCCCGTCTACTGGTCGAGCAGGACCGTCTCGACGAGGCCATGGGCGAGTTCGCCACACTGGTTCAGCAGCATCCGGGCGACGACGACCTGCGCTTCTCGATGGCACTGGTGTGCCTCGAAGCACAGGCCTGGCGCGAAGCGATCGTATACCTGGAAGAGCTGATCGAGCGCGGCAGTCACCTTGACGCCGCGAACTTCAATCTCGGCCGCGCCTACCGCGAGCTGGGCCAGCATGAAAAGGCGCTCGCCGCATTCGCCAAGGTCGGCCCGGGTAACGAATATCTTCCGGCAAAGCTGATGCAGGCCGAGCTGCTGTTTTCCCTGCAGCGCAACCAGGAGGCATCGCAGTTGCTGACCAGCGCCCGCGAAGAGCAGCCCGATTACGCGATCCAGCTTTATCTCATCGAGATCGAAGCACTATCCAACCAGGGACAGACCGAAGCCGCGTGGCAGCGGTCAGAGCAGGCGCTGGAGCAGTTCCCCGAGGACCTCAACCTGCTCTATACCCGGGCGATGATCGCCGAAAAGCGTGGCGACCTGGCGCAATTGGAACAAGACCTCAGATTCATCATCGAACGCGAGCCCGACAATGCCATGGCGATCAATGCGCTGGGCTACACCTTGGCTGACCGCACCGACCGATACGATGAGGCTCTGGCGCTCATCGAGCAGGCCTACCAGATCAATCCCGATGATGCCGCCATCCTCGACAGCCTGGGCTGGGTCAATTATCGCCTGGGCAATTTGCAGGAGGCCGAAACCCAACTACGCAAGGCCTACCAGCGCTTTGCCGATCACGAGATTGCCGCTCACCTCGGCGAGGTGCTCTGGGCCGCTGGCGAACAGCGCGAAGCGCGTCGCATCTGGAGCGAAGCGCTCAAGCAGCAACCGGATAGCGAGGTCCTGCGAGAAACCATCAAACGCCTGACCGGCTCGGAGAAACCCTGACCCATGAAGCTGATGCGCAACCTGCTGGCGCCCACCCTCGCCGTGCTACTGGCTGGCTGTGCCGGCCTCGCTCCCCAGGAGACCGTTGAGGGCCCGGGTAACGCCCAGGACTGGAAAACGCACAAAGCACAGATCAGCGAGATCGACGGCTGGCAGATCAACGGCAAGATCGGCATTCGCGCCCCGCAGGATTCGGGCAGCGGCACCCTGTTCTGGTTGCAGCGCCAGGATTATTTCGACATTCGTCTCTCCGGCCCGCTGGGGCGTGGCGCCACGCGCCTGACCGGTCGCCCCGATGCGGTCGCGCTGGAAGTGGCAGGCCAGGGGCGCTTCGAGGCCGAGTCACCGGAAGCCCTGGTGGAAAGCCAGCTCGGCTGGCAATTGCCGGTTTCGAACCTGCTCTGGTGGATACGTGGCCTGCCCGCCCCGGACAGCCGTAGCCGAGTCGCCCTGGATGGCAACGGCCGTCTCGCCCATCTCCAGCAGGACGGCTGGGACGTGCAGTACCTTGGCTACAGCGATGAGAACGGCTTCGCCCTGCCATCGCGCATCAAACTGGCAGGCCGCGACCTGCAGATCACGCTGGTGGTCAAGGACTGGCAACCACGCCGGCTCGGCCACTGATGCGCAGCCTGACCTTGCCGGCCCCGGCGAAACTCAATCTGATGCTGCACATCCTCGGCCGTCGCGACGATGGCTACCACGACCTGCAGACGCTGTTCCAGTTTCTCGACCATGGTGACGAGCTCAGCTTCGCGCCGCGCACCGACGGGAAGATCCAGCTGCATACCGATTTGCCTGGCGTCGATCACGACAGCAACCTGATCGTGCGCGCCGCTCGCCTGCTGCAACGCCATAGCGGCTGCGCGCTGGGTGCCGATATCGAGCTGATCAAGCGCCTGCCCATGGGCGGCGGCATCGGTGGCGGCAGCTCCGACGCAGCCACGACCTTGCTGGGGCTCGATCATCTCTGGCAAACCCACCTTGGCGAGGAGCGGCTGGCCGAGATCGGCCTGTCGCTGGGCGCAGATGTCCCGGTCTTCGTCCGCGGCCGTGCGGCCTTCGCCGAAGGCGTCGGCGAACGCCTGCAACCGGTCGAACTCAGCGAGCCCTGGTTCCTCGTAATCGCTCCGCAAGTCTCTGTTAGTACAGCGGAAATATTTTCCGACCCAGAGTTGACACGCAATACCCCGGCCATTACAGTTCGCAGCCTTCTTGCAGGGGGCGGTCGTAACGACTGTCAGCCGGTGGTCGAGAAGCGTTATCCGGAAGTCCGTAACGCTTTGAGCTTGTTGAACAATTTTGTTCCAGCAAGAATGACCGGCACTGGAGCTTGTGTGTTTGGGAGCTTCCCAAACAAAGGTGAGGCTGATAAAGTTTGCCGCCAACTTCCAGCCGATTTACCAGCTTTCGTAGCTCAAGGCCGCAACATTTCGATGCTGCACCGAAGGCTCGCGCAACTGGCGCAGGAAGTGAGTAGCTAGATCAGGTTGTACATTACAGGGGCGTCGCCAAGCGGTAAGGCAGCAGGTTTTGATCCTGCCATGCGTTGGTTCGAATCCAGCCGCCCCTGCCATAACCTCTCGAGGTTAGTACAACAGCAAGCACATTGAGATTGACTCTACAGGGGCGTCGCCAAGCGGTAAGGCAGCAGGTTTTGATCCTGCCATGCGTTGGTTCGAATCCAGCCGCCCCTGCCAAACATCACGAGAGCTGTTCAAAATGCCTGGCCTTTTGAACAGCTTTTTGTTTCATCGGATCCACCCTCAGGCAGGTACTGCGCGTGTCCAAGATGATGGTCTTCACGGGGAACGCCAACCCCGACCTGGCCCGGCGTGTCGTACGTCAGCTGCACATCCCTCTCGGTGACGCCTACGTCGGCAAATTCTCCGACGGCGAGATCAGTGTCGAAATCAACGAGAACGTTCGCGGCAAGGACGTCTTTCTGATTCAACCGACCTGTGCCCCCACCAACGACAATCTGATGGAACTGGTTGTGATGGCAGACGCCTTCCGCCGGTCCTCCGCCACCCGTATCACAGCCGTCATTCCGTACTTTGGCTACGCCCGTCAGGATCGCCGTCCGCGCTCCGCACGTGTGCCGATCAGCGCCAAAGTCGTGGCCGACATGCTCGATGTGGTGGGCGTCAACCGCGTTCTCACGGTCGATCTGCACGCCGATCAGATCCAGGGCTTCTTCGACATGCCCGTGGACAACATCTACGGCTCGCCGGTCCTGGTCGATGACATCCAGGCTCAACGCTTCGAGAACCTGATGATCGTCTCCCCCGACATCGGTGGTGTGGTGCGTGCTCGCGCCGTCGCCAAGTCGCTGGGTGTGGATCTGGCGATCATCGACAAGCGTCGTCCGAAGGCCAACCAGTCCGAAGTGATGCACATCATCGGTGATATCGAAGGCCGTACCTGCATCCTCGTCGATGACATGGTCGATACCGCCGGTACCCTGTGCCACGCCGCCACGGCTCTGAAAGACCATGGCGCTGCCAAGGTCTATGCGTATTGCACACACCCCATCCTGTCCGGCCGCGCCATCGAGAACATCGACGGCTCGGTCCTCGACGAGCTGGTGGTGACCAATACCATTCCGCTGTCCGCAGCGGCCCAAGCTTGTACACGTATTCGCCAGTTGGACATCGCGCCAATGGTGGCTGAAGCGGTTCGCCGCATCAGCAATGCTGAATCGATCAGTGCGATGTTCCGCTAAGCCCAGCGCTTAGCCCTTCGCGCAGAACGAAAATGTGCCCCGCCTCGTGCGGGGCTTTTTGCCCAACCGCCCGGTAGCGCTGGTCGCGAGCGTTTCGGGTGCGTTGTTATCCTGGAGAAACACAATGACTGATTTCACCCTGAATGCCCAAGTGCGTTCCGACCTGGGGAAAGGTGCGAGCCGCCGCCTGCGTCGTAACGCTAGCCTCGTCCCGGCCGTCATCTACGGTGGCGACAAGGCCCCGCAATCCATCAGCCTGCTGGCCAAAGACCTGGCCAAGATGCTGGAAAACGAAGCCTCTTTCAGCCACGTGCTGACCCTGAACGTCGACGGCCAGAACGAATCCGTTCTGATCAAGGCGCTGCAGCGCCATCCGGCCAAGAGCTTCGTCCTGCACGCCGACTTCGTCCGCGTCGTTGAAGGCCACAAGCTGACCGCTACCGTTCCGCTGCACTTCATCAACCAGGAAACCTCGGTTGGCGTGAAGCAGCAGGGTGGCGAAATCCTGCACAACATCAACGAAGTCGAAGTGACCTGCATGCCGCAGGATCTGCCTGAGTTCATCGAAGTCGACATGGCCAATGTCGAGATCGGCCAGGTAGTGCACATGACCGACCTGAAACTGCCGAAAGGCGTTCAGCTGGTCTCGCTGGCACACGGCAGTGACCTGCCGGTTGCCAACGTTCACGCGCCTCGCGTGAACAAGGAAGACACTCCGAAAGAAGAAGGCGCTGCCGAGTAATCCACTCGTCATCACCTGAGGAAGGGCCTCTGTCGTGACTGCCGTCAAACTGATCGTCGGCCTGGGTAATCCAGGCCCTGAATACGACCAGACCCGGCATAACGCAGGGGCCCTTTTCGTTGAGCGTCTGGCTGCCCACAAGGGCGTCAATCTCAGCGTAGATCGCAAGTATTTCGGCCTGGTCGGCAAATTTCGCCATCAGGACGAGGACGTCCGCCTGTTGATTCCCACCACCTATATGAACCGCAGCGGTCAAGCGGTGGCGGCACTGGCCGGATTCTTCCGTATTCCTCCCGAGTCCATCCTGGCCGCCCACGATGAACTCGACATGCCCCCCGGCATCGCCAAGCTCAAGCAGGGCGGCGGCCATGGCGGGCATAACGGGCTTCGCGACATCATCGCCAAGCTTGGCAATCAGGCCAATTTCTACCGCCTGCGTCTGGGCATCGGCCATCCGGGCCACAGCAGCCTGGTGACCGGTTATGTACTGGGCCGCGCACCTCAAGCCGAGCGCGACAAGCTGGACGCCAGCATCGATTTCACCCTCGACGTGCTACCCGACATTCTCGCCGGGGACTGGACGCGCGCGATGCAGCGTCTGCACAGCCAGAAGGCCTGATCGAGCTCGACGCAGAAACGCAAGACAAGGCAACGGCTAAGCGGGGACTGCATATAGCGCATCACGAAGCCGTTTAAACGCAGTTTGGCAACGCAGGCAGCGCAGAGCTGCCAGCCAACACCGAGGCAAAGACACCATGGGATTCAATTGCGGCATCGTCGGTCTGCCCAACGTCGGCAAATCCACCCTGTTCAACGCGCTGACCAAATCCGGTATCGCTGCGGAAAACTTCCCCTTCTGCACCATCGAGCCGAACAGCGGCATCGTACCGATGCCTGATCCGCGCCTGCAGGCTCTGGCTGAGATCGTCAAGCCCGAGCGCATCCTGCCAACGACCATGGAATTCGTCGATATTGCCGGTCTGGTTGAAGGCGCCTCCAAGGGTGAAGGCCTGGGCAACAAGTTTCTCGCCAACATCCGCGAGACCGATGCGATCGCTCACGTCGTGCGTTGCTTCGAAGATGACAACGTCATCCATGTTTCCAACTCGGTCGACCCCAAGCGCGACATCGAAATCATCGAGCTCGAGCTGATCTTTGCCGATCTCGACAGCTGCGAGAAGCAACTGCAGCGCGTGGCCCGCAACGCTAAAGGCGGCGACAAGGAAGCCGTTGCCCAGAAGGCGCTGCTGGAAAAACTGATCCCGCATTTCACCGAAGGCAAACCGGCCCGCACGCTGCTGAAAAAAATCGGCGACGATGAAACCCAACTGGCCAAGGGTTTCCACTTGCTGACCAGCAAGCCGGTGATGTACATCGCCAACGTTGCCGAGGATGGCTTCGAAGACAATCCGCACCTGGACGTCGTCAAGGCCATCGCCGCCGAGGAAGGCGCCGTGGTGGTCCCGGTGTGCAACAAGATCGAAGCGGAAATCGCCGAGCTGGATGATGGCGAGGAGAAGGACATGTTCCTCGAGTCCCTCGGTCTCGAAGAGCCCGGCTTGAATCGCGTGATCCGCGCCGGTTACGAGCTGCTCAACCTGCAGACGTACTTCACCGCTGGCGTGAAGGAAGTTCGCGCCTGGACCGTGAAGGTCGGTGCCACGGCACCCCAGGGCGCTGGTGTCATCCACACGGACTTCGAGAAAGGCTTCATCCGCGCCGAGGTGATCGCCTATAACGACTTCATCCAGTACAAGGGTGAAGCGGGCGCCAAGGAAGCCGGCAAATGGCGCCTGGAAGGCAAGGACTACATCATCAAGGACGGCGACGTGATGCACTTCCGCTTCAACGTTTAAGCAACGCGGACGGCTCAGCACAGCGCGAGCACTCCAAAGACGAAACATCGAAAGGCCGTGCTAATGCGCGGCCTTTTCGTTTTCAGCGCGCTTGATCAGGCAGGGCAAGAGAACCGGGCCATAATCAATCACAGCCCTCGATAGCACGGACGCTCATAACCGGAGTGGCCCTCCAATCAGGAAGGCATTCATCGGAGATCGTCATGCGCAACCTCGATCCGCTTGCCCTAGCTGTAGTTGCTGCCATATCCCTGCCCGTCATCGCAGACCAGAATTCCATCGACGTCGATCAGTCCGGTGTCTCGCTAACGGCTACGGTCACGCAAACCGGAGGCGCTGACAACACGATTTCGATCGTCCAGAGTGGCGCGGCAAACGAAGCGGTTTCACACCAGCTAAGCGGCTTGGGAGACTCTATTAATCAGTATCAACAGAGCAGCTCCAACTACAGCGAAGCGCGTCAGTCGACCACCACCATGGCGGGCGCCATCACCAGCAATAGGATCCTGCAGCACCAGGCAGAGGGTAGCGGCAATATCGCAACTGCCCGTCAGGCTGACTCAACCGCAAGTGTCATATCCCAAGGCCAACATGGCACCTCGAACGTAGCGGAGGGCACACAATCAGGCTCGACCAATGCAGAGATCTACCAGCTGCAGGTAGGCGATACAAACGCTGCCATCGCGAACCAGTCAAACGCCGAAGCCAAATCCAGCAGTAGCCAGTACGGTCGCGAAAACGTAAGCACCACCCTCCAGAACGACACCTTAGGTGACACGGCCTATGTTTGGCAGGACGGCACCGCCAACATCGCCACTATCAGACAGGACACGGGTAGCGTTTCCGATGCCACGATTCTGTCCTTCGGTGCAGGCAACTCGGCGACCGTGATTCAGTTATCTGCCATCGCCTCGAATGCCACCGTTGAAAGCGCTGGCAACGATAACAGTACGACGGTTACCCAGTCCGACATCTTGATGAAATTAACGAGCGAGCAGCGTGGCGACCGGAACCGGCTCGCAGCGAGCCAAGGCGGCCGACAGAACACAGCGGCTGCATCACAGGCCGGCAATGACAATGTTATCGAGCTGACCCAAGCAGGCAGGGACAGCAGTATTGCGGTAGCGCAAACCGGCGACCTCAACACGGCGAGCCTCTCGCAGCACGGCATTGGAAACGAATTGAGTGCGGTGACGGCCGGGAATGACAACAGCATCCTGACCGTTCAGGTTGGGGCGGGCGAGATAAACGAACTGGACCTTGAGCAGAACGGGGACAGCAACATCATCCAGGCCTCGCAAACCAATGAGGGCAACTACGCGCTCATCAGCCAAACCGGCACTTCAAATACCTCGGACGTTTCGCAGCAGGGCGCCGGAGACCATGCCCGCATTCTCCAGAGCGGCGCCTCTAACGCGGCGCAAGTGCTGCAGCGCTAGAGCAGCTTGTCGCCATCAGCCGCGTCCACTCTCGGCGTCAAGGCCTGTTGAGGATCAGCCCGACGCGCTGAAACGCCATGCCAGCGCCGAGCCTCAGCCATTTGTCTGACGACCGGCACGCAATCAAGCCATCCAGTGGGGAATATTCGCCCCGCTTATGCGGTCGGAACAGGCAGACTTGCCGACGCCGGAGCCGTGATGAACAGCCTCACCGAACCCTTGATTCAGCATCTCGACGACACCTTTTTCGACCGGGACGCGCAAATCGTCGCCCAGGATCTCCTAGGCACCGTGATTCGGCACTGCGTCGATGGGATGTGGTTGTCGGCGCGCATCATCGAGACCGAGGCCTATTACGTCGACGAGAAGGCCAGCCACTCATCACTGGGCTACAGTCCGTCGCGACGCGCCATGTTCATGCCCGCCGGCCATCTGTACCTCTATTACTCACGTGGCGGCGACTCACTCAACTTCAGCGTACAGGGCGAAGGCAACGCGGTCTGCATCAAGGCCGGCTACCCTTGGGTCGATTCGCTGTCGTGCGAGGCTTCCATCGAGCGCATGCGCAGCAACAGCCCAGCCGCCGCCGGCGGCCCTCGCCCCCTGACCCGCCTGTGCTCGGGCCAGACGCTGCTGTGCAAGGCGCTGGGACTGACGGTTACCCAATGGAACGCGCAACGCATGGACCCGACCCGCCTGCGCGTGGATGACATCGGCGCGCGCCCTGACATCATCCAGACGACGCGCTTGGGCATTCCAACCGGCCGCGACGAGCACCTGCCCTACCGCTTCGTCGATGCAGGCTTCGCCGCGCACTGCACGCGTAATCCGCTGCGCCGTGGCCAGCTGGAAGGACAGGACTATCATTTGCTGCGCCGCGAACTGCTCGCCAGTTGAGACACCGCTGCACCCTGTCGGATCTTGTCGTGCAACGCCAAGGCGAATTCGCCTGCTCGCAGGTTGCGTAGCGGTACTCGCCTGGCGCCAGTGACGTGCCTGATGCCGACCAGCCTGAAGGTCGACATCAGGGCCACGATAGTGGCCCTTTTGGGCCTGTCCAGACGGCTTAAAGCATACCGCCCTGCCACTCCGCTTCGCGATTAGCCAAGGCCTGAGCGATGGCATCGACATCGTGGGACTCCAGCGCATCCGGCAGCGGATCCGAGCCTACGCTGGCGAACACCTGGCCATAGGCATTGCGTAGATCGGCATACGCCAGATCGCGGCGCAAGTTCGCTTGCAACAAATTCAATTCGCCCTGAATCAATTCCAGCTCGCCGATCCCTTGAGCTTTGTGGCGATTGCGTAGCTGCTCGGCTATCTGCTGATCCAGTGCCGCCAGTTGCTGGCTCGTGGTGAATTCACGCTGAGCCTCCTGGAAGTTTGCATTGGCCACATAAAGCTGCGCCAGGATAGCCATCGACATCGCCTGTCGGCGCATCGTCACCACGTCCTCGCTGGCCTTGGCCACGTCGATAGCAGCGGGCGCCGAGAGCACATTGAACAGGTTCCAGGTAACTTTCACACCGTAATCGGCCCAGCTCTGATTAACCAGAAACGAGTTGCTGTCATAGTGCCCACCCAGCGAGAACTCCAGGCCAGGCAACATGCGCAGCATCGCCTTGCGCGTTTCTGCCGCACCAATGCGCGCCTGGTAGTCCTGCTCACGCAGCTCAGGCCGGTTGACCAGCGCCTCCTGCTCGAGCACCGTCATGTCCGTCGCCAGCTTCGGCATGGGGTAATCGGCGGCGGCTGGCGCTAGCTCGAACTGCGCCCCCATCGGTAGATTGATCAGCGCAGCCAGTTCCGTCTTGGCCAGAGATAAGGCTCGCCGCTGCTGTTCCAACTGACGAGTCGCTTCGATCAGGGAACGCTGGTAGCCGAGTGACTGGACCGGATCGCCAATACGCTGCTCGCTCATGCGCGCA
The DNA here is from genome assembly GCF_019090095.1 of Stutzerimonas stutzeri. Lineage (NCBI taxonomy): Bacteria > Pseudomonadati > Pseudomonadota > Gammaproteobacteria > Pseudomonadales > Pseudomonadaceae > Stutzerimonas > Stutzerimonas stutzeri. The sequence goes on from NZ_JAGQFP010000001.1 coordinate 1,841,923, forward strand.
CTGTCCTGCCTGGCTTGATCGACGCGTGCCATTTGCTGGTCGATTTGAGCCAGAAGGCGATCGGCGGCCATGGCGCGCCAATATGCCGAACGCACGTCCTGGATGATGGTATGCAGCACTTTTCGCCGACGCTCCTGGACGATCAGACGTTGATCGCCCTGCTGTTTGGCACTGACGTAGCTGACGCCGAAGTCGAGCACGTTCCAGACCATCGTAAGGTCGCCGACCTCACGGTCGCGGTCCTGAGAGGTCGAGGGTTCCAGCGACTGGGTACCGGTGCGAATACTGCGGCTGCTGGATGCGCTGACGTTGTTGCGCCCGGCATAGCCGGCGTTCAGCGCCATGCGTGGCAGCATGTCGAGACGAGACAAATCGACCTGGCGTTCAGCCATGGCCTCTTCCATGACTTTCAGGCGCGCTTCCAGGTTGTACTTGACCGCGCGAGCCATAGCCTGGTGCAACGTCAAAGGCGCGGTCAGTGGTTCCTGCCCACTGAACATGCTGGCCAGATCAGCCTGAGCACGCTGCTCGCTGGCAGCACGCTCGATCGGCTGACTGGTCACAGCGCATCCCCCCATGGCCGCAGCAAGCACACACACCGCCAGTACCTTGTATTCTTTTTTCATCCGTGGGCCGCCCCCAATCGCGGCTTGTGTTCTTGTAATCGGTTGATTCAGGCCGCGGGAACCTTGTCAGCCCATTCGCCAAGGGCCTTGGCCAGTTGATCGATGCGCTGCCGCTCGTTTTCATGCAAGGTTTCGAGTTGCTGCCCCAGACTTGGAGCTCCCAGAAAGCCTTTCTCCTCTATCTCTACCCCATCTCTGCCAAAGAGGTCCCCCTCCCCTTGCCGAGGGACCAGGTTGCCGAACGCAGATGACAATGTGCTGTTACCGAACACGCCGCCATCACCGCCGCCGAACCCCAGGAAGCCGACCCCGGTCCCATCGCCGAACGCCGAGGAACTGAATATCTGGGCCAGATAGCTAGGCGCCAGCGCCTGGTTCTGCAGAAATATGTTACCGATTGGCGGAATTCCCCCACCCAGACTTGGTGCTTCGAATAACGAAGGCGGTACCAGCGGCGGCATCAGCGCCGGTGGTGGCGGCACCGAGAGGGGTGGCGGCGACGAAACCGACGGGGTGATGACCGGAGCGGACGGCGTCGCGACGCGGAATTCCGGGTCGCCCGCATCCAAACCCGCTCTGATCTGTACGCCAGCCGTGCTGGGTATGCCGGCCAGGGCCAAGTTGGCATCGTTGCCGAGCGTATCGCTGAGGCTGCCGCCGTTGCTTTGAATGGTCGTCGCTACCGCGACGCCGGTCAGGTCGACCTGTCCCGGAGCAACGGTGTAGCTGAAAATCAGGGTATTGCCGCCGGAGCCCGACACATATTCGGCGAATACTGTCCCGCCGGTATCGAGCGTAATGGCGATACGCGGCGTACCACCGTTGGCATCAACCACCACCGCGTCGTCGAAGGTAACGGCGAACTCAAGCGTCTGCCCCGCCAGATAGGTCCCATTACTTGGCACCCTGACCGCAGCGACCGCCGGGCCGGTATTATCCGGCGCGTAGGTTTCCCCGCTGAGGCCGGAGGTCAGGTTGTTGCCCGCCTGATCCGTGATGCCGGTCCCTGAGCTATTCAAGTCGAGCCGCAAGGTGCCGTCTCCGGTAATCGACCCGACGGTCACCTCATAGGTCTGCGCATCGATCCGTACGACTGACTGGACGGCCCCCGCGACCGTACCGGTGCCGACCAGCGTAAAGTCGGCCGCGTCGACACCGGTCACCGCTTCGTTGAAGTGCAGCGTATAGCGGACGGAGTTGGCGGAGGTTGGCGTCGTATCGACCCGTATCAAACCCGAAGCGATCGGCGCCGTGGTATCCACCAACACACCGCTGGTTGCGCCTACCGCATTCAAGGTGAGATCGAGACCATTGCCGGCTGCGTCTCGGGTCGTTCCGCCGTTGAGGTCCAGAGCACTCACGGCGATGCCATCGCCGTCGGTGTCGCCCGCCTGCACGCTGTACTGGAAGACCAACGCGGTGCTGCCGGAGCCGGACACGTACGTCGCGTAACGGGTCACGCCGCCGATATCCAATGCCAGTCGCGGAGTACCGCCGCCAGTATCGACCAGCACGGCCTCGCTGGCATTGACGGTGAAGTTCAACACATCGCCAGCGTTGTAGGCGCCACTGGCCGGAACCGATACCGACGCCACGGTCGGCGTGACCGCATCGACCAACACCCCACTGGTCGAACCGACGCCGTTGAGCGTAGTGCCGGCCCCGTTGCCTACCGCATCGCGCAGCGTGCCACCGTTGGTATCGAGCGTGCCGCCCACGGATATGCCGTTGCTGTCCAACTGGCCGCTCTGCACCGTGTAGCGGAACACCAAGGCGCTGGTGCCCGAACCAGAGACATAACTGGCGTAGACGGTGCCGCCGGTGTCCAGGGTAATGGCCAGACGCGGCGTACCGCCGCTGGTATCGACTAAAACCGCCTCACTGTAGTTGATGATGAAGTCCAGGTTCTGCCCGGCTACGTAAGTGCCGTTGGCCGGAACGGATACACTGCCAACCGACGGCACGTCGCGGTCAACGCTGTAAGCCTCGCCAGCCAAACCGCCGCCGATTGCGTTATCGGCAGTGTCAACGATCCCGGTACCGCTGTTATTGAGGTCGAGCCCAATGCTGCCGGTACCGCTCACGCCACTGACCAGCACGGCATACGTCCGGCCATCAATCTGTGTAACGGAGGTGATGCTGCCGCCGGCCGAGCCGCCAAGCACCAAGCTGAAGTCAGAGGCATCCACACCGGAGACATCTTCATCGAAGGTCACTTTGAAATTGAGCGAGCCCGCATTGCTTGGATTGGCGTCGATGCGCACGATACCGCTGGCCATCGGCGCCGTGGTATCCACCAACACACCGCTGGTTGCGCCTACCGAATTCAAGGTGAGATCGAGGCCATTGCCGGCTGCGTCGCGGGTCGTTCCGCCGTTGAGGTCAAGAGCACTCACGGCGATGCCATCGCCGTCGGTATCGCCCGCCTGCACGCTGTACTGGAAGACCAGCGCCGTGCTGCCGGAGCCGGACACGTACGTCGCGTAACGGGTCACGCCGCCGATATCCAATGCCAGTCGCGGAGTACCGCCGCCAGTATTGACCAGCACGGCCTCGCTGGCATTGACGGTGAAGTTCAACACATCGCCAGCGTTGTAGGCGCCACTGGCCGGAACCGATACCGACGCCACGGTCGGCGTGACCGCATCGACCAACACCCCACTGGTCGAACCGACGCCGTTGAGCGTAGTGCTAGCCCCATTGCCCACCGCATCGCGCAGCGTGCCACCGTTGGTATCGAGCGTGGTGCCGCCCACGGATATGCCGTTGCTATCCAGCTGGCCGCTCTGCACCGTGTAGCGGAACACCAAGGCGCTGGTGCCCGAACCGGAGACATAACTGGCGTAGACGGTGCCGCCGGTGTCCAGGGTAATAGCCAGACGCGGCGTACCGCCGCTGGTATCGACTAAAACCGCCTCACTGTAGTTGATGATGAAGTCCAGGTTCTGCCCGGCTACGTAAGTGCCGTTGGCAGGTACACTGACGGAGCCGGCGGTAGGTGCTACGCCGTCGACGATAATATCGTGCTGACCGGCAATCGAACTGGCCCCGCCAGTGACTGGCAAGGTCAAGACCGCATCGTCGTTGGTCGCACTGCGGATGGTCGCGCCGTTCAGCGACAGCGCGCCAGTCGATTGATAGTCGAGGTCGGCGGTCAAGTCCTCGGCCTGCACGGTATAGCTGAAGCTCAGCGTGTTGCTGCCGGAACCGGAAACATAGGTCGCCTGACGATCAGTAGCGCCGGTCTCCAGCAAGAGCGTCGGCGAGCCACCGGCGGTAATCACCGTAACCGCCTGGTCGAAGGTCATGGTCACGGTGATGACATCACCGATTTTGTAGCCACCATCTGGGTTGCTGACGTTCACCGAGGTGACGACCGGGTTCAGGCTGTTCACGCTGATCGCGATGGTGTCGGTATCCGTCTGGTTACCACCCGAGCCGGACAACCCTAGATCATTAGTCGCTATCTGCAGTGAAGCCGGGCCGTTGTATCCGCCAGTGGGGCTGAAGACCATGCCATTCAACGCCAGGTTGATGTCGGCCACGCTCCCTTCGAAGGTCATAACGCTATTGGCAGTACCACTGCCCGTGATGAAACTCAGCCCGGCAGTACCCGACAGGGTGATCAGGCCATTGCTAGCGGTGAGCATCACCCGAACGATGCCACCACCGACGTCCACATCGCTGATGGATACCTGGTTGCCATTACCGCTGGAGAAGACCAATAGGCTGTCTTGGTCCGTCGATTGGGCTGCGGGAATACTGTTGACCGGTGAATCGTTCACCGCGGTGACCGTCAGCGTGACCGTGGTGGAATCGCTCTGGGCCCCGCCGCTGCCAGCATTGCCACCGTCGTTGATGCCCACCGTGAGTACTACGTTGCTGGTGGCGTTGAGTGCGGTCTGGAAGCTCACCCCGCTGGCAGCAATGAACGCATTGATATCGGCGACGGTACCCGTCAGGGTCAGGCTGCCCGAGCCCGATCCCGCCACCGTCACACCCGATCCGCTGCTGGCCGATAGGGTACCGGAAGCCACCGAGAAGGTCCCAACGACAATGCTGCTGCCGGCATCGACGTCAGCGAAGCTGATGCCGGTGAGGGCAGCGCTGACATCTTCCGCCACACCGATGGAAACCGGCGCAGTAATGACCGGCGCATCGTTGACCGCCGCGACCTGCAACGTGACGGTGTCGCTGTCGGTCTGGGCTCCGCCGCTGCCCGTGTTGCCGCCATCGTCGATTGCCACGGTCAGGATCACGTTGGCCGTAGCATTGGCCTCCGTGGTGAAGGCCAGGTTGTTACCCGCGATGAAGGCATTGATGTTGGCAACCGTGCCGGTCAAGGTCAGCGCGCTGCTGGTGCCACCGACAGTCACACCGCCGCCGCTGGTTGCGCTGAGCGTACCGCTGGCCACCGAGAAAGTGGCGGTGACGGTGCCACCGCCAGCATCGGTATCGCTGAAGCTGATGCCGGTCAACGCGCTGGCCGCATCCTCGGTCACGAGGATATTCGCCGGCACGCTGGCCACAGGTGCGTCGTTGACTGCGATAACGCTGACCTGCTTGGTCGCCGTATTGCTGCTATCGCTGCCGTCATTGACCGTGAAGCTGATGGTGCGGTTGGCGGTGCCGGGCGTATCCGAGCTGTTGCTGTAGGTGACGCTGCGCAACGCGGCCTGCCATTGAGCAAGCATGGCAGTGCCGCCAGCCGACGTCAGGGTCAGCACGCCGGTGCCAGCGTTATAGCTGGCGCTGATGTTGCCCATGGTGCTGCCGTCGTTGACGAAGGCGAGCACATCTTGGCCGCTGGCGAAGCTGCCCGTGATGGCCACGGTGGCACTGGCTGACGTGGTGTTGTCCACATCGCTTAGCGTCAGGCCGCTGTCGATCACCGTGGCGCTGCCATCTTCCGTGAACGCGCTGGTACCGCCGGACGTTGTGACCACGGGTGCATCGTTCACGGCGGTAACGGTTACCGAGATGGTGCCGTCGGCCGGGCCGGTGTTGGCGGCATCGCGGATGCGCGTGGTGATGATGAAGTTCTGGTCGTTGTTGGCCGAAGGGGCCAGCGCCACGGCGGCCAGCGCCGCGTTCACATCGGCCACCGAGCCGGTGACTGTCCATACGCCCGTGCCGGCGTTGTAGGTGGAGGTGGCCGAACCGAAGGTGCCGGTGGACAACGAGCCCGCTGCGGGATCGGACAGCGTGAGCGTGGCGGTGATGGTGTCGCCGGTGTCCACGTCGGTCACCACGATATCGTCCAGCGCTACCACACTGCCGCCTTCGGTCGCGGCCTTGCTCTGGGTGAGATTGGTGGCGGTCGGCGCGTCGTTCACCGGCGTGACATCCAGCGTGATGGTGCCATCGGCCGGGCCGGTATTGGCAGCGTCGCGAATGCGCGTGGCGATGGCGACATCCTGATCCCAGTTCGCCACCGGCGTGAAAGCAACGGCTGCCAGCGCCGCGTTCACGTCGGCCACCGAGCCGGTGACCGACCACACGCCAGTGCCGGCGTTGTAGGAGGAGATGGCCGAGCCGAAGGTGCCGGTGGTCAAGGAGCCGGCCGATGTATTGTTTAGTGTCAGCGTCGCGGTAATGGTGTCGCCCCCATCGGCATCGCTAACCACGATATCGCCGATCGCCACGCTGCCACCGGGATCCTCGGTATAGGTAACGGTCTGGTTCAGGTTGGTAGCCGTGGGGGGGGAGTTCGGGATGTAGTTGGTATCGGTAGTACCACCGGCCGTGGTGAGAATGGTGGAAATCGCCGTCCCTGCGGATCCGTTCATGCCTCCGGAAACGGCAGCAGCACCGCCAGCACCGCCAGCACCAACGTTACCGGACAAGCTGGAGACCGTTGAGCTATCCAGCTGCACCGTACCGCCGGCGTTCCAGATGGCGCCGACACCCGCACCACCATTGCCGCCATTACCGGTGCGCCCATAACCAGCCTGATAGCTGGATACCCCGCCGCCACCGCCACCGCCCGCCCCAAGGTTGTTGGTGATAGTGGAACTGGTAATCGTCAGGAGACCGGTGCTGGTGTTGTAGATACCGCCCGTAGCTGCCGCTCCCCTGCCACCAGCCGCCGAGGCTCCCATACCACCACCGCCGCCGCCGATACTGGTGCTGCCATTGCTGGCGGTGCCACCCGCGCCACCCGCCGTGTAACCGGCGGTGTTACCTCCTCCGCTATAACTGCCGCCACTACCGCCACTGGCGTTCCCGCCTCTACCACCCGCAAAACTCGACCCACCCGCACCGCTACCACCGGTAATACCCGAGGGTGCTGTGGCTCCAAAGGCGGTTCCTGGGCTGCCACCGCCCGTACCGCCCGCGGTAGAGCCAAAACCACCGCCACCACCGCCGCCGCCAGCATAGTTACCGCCAACGTCACCACCACCGCCGCCACCACCCGAGGCCTTGTTGCCGATGATCGTGCTATTGCTGATGGTCAGCACACCGCTGTTGTAGATGCCTGCACCCAAGCTATCAACGGCGTTTGCGGTTTCATTAGCACCGTTGCCGATGATCAATCCATTGGAAATCGTCAGGTTATCAATGGCCACAGCAGAGCCAGCGCCCGAGGTAGCGACACTCAGCACGCGCGCCAGATTGTTGCCGCTCAGGGTGAAGCCGCCGCCGACGATGCTCATGGTATGGCCGTCGGTAACGTTGATCGACAGGGTGTCAGCCGCTGAAGCGAAGGTGATATTGCCGGTGAGGGTGATCAGGTCATCAATGCCATCGGTGTTGCCCGTGGCGATCGCTGCCTTGAGCCCGGCGACGCTGTTAACGCTGGTAGTCACCAGTACGTGATCGTAGCTGTCGAGCTGGGAAAGGTTCAGCGCATAACTGGCCGCTACGTCACCGGTGGTGATTTCCAAGTCCCAATCTGCGCCTTTGGCGCTACCACCAGTTCCGTCATCGGACGCAGCGATATCGGCCCCCGTCATGCTGGCCAGCTGCGATAAAAAAGCCTGCCCTTCGCTGCCCGCACCCACTTCGCAACCGTAGAGCAGGATGTCGCCATCCGTGGTCAGGGCCTCGCCGATGCTCTGCAGTTGGCTGCTGTAATCGCCGAGATTGCCTTCGAACAGTGGCGCGTTACCCAACAACAGCACCCCGGCGTCGCCGTGGGAAATGATATGGATGGCGTCGATACCGCTACGGCCTGCCAGGGCATCGGCGATCTGCTGCACCCCATTCTGATCCGTGCTCAGCAACACCACTTCGGCATCCGGCGAAACGGACTGCAGCAGGGCCTGGTAATCCGGCACACGCGTGTCGACGAAGACGATTTCCTTACGGCCGCCATCCGTATCCGGCACCAGGCCGGCATGAGAGCTGTCACTGGCATCCTGGCTCGTTACCGTGCTGGTGGCATCGCCATGACTGTTGTCCGCGGAGTCATCGGCGCTCGGAACATCGCTGGCCACGGTGGCGGCAATGGCTCCGTCAAACATCATGCGCGGTTCGAGTGCACTCATCAGCGGATGTGGGCGCGACAGCCGATGCGCATTCGACGACTCGGACGACTGAGAGCTCTTAGGTGCCTCGGCCTGCTTGGATTTACCCCACCACATGATTCTGTCCCTCGAAATAATGGTGTCCAGACCGAACCTTTAGCCGGTCAAGCGTGCTTGCTATGGATGCTTTGCGCTTTCCGCGACCCTGATCACATTGGCTTCACTGCTACGCGGGTCCTTCCAGAAGTCGAGCCCGGCGTATTGTTCGAACAGGTCGGGCGGCAGAATGGTGCGGCGCGCCTCCGCTTCCACCTTCGGCCGCACCTTGTGCAGCCCTCTCAAACCGAGGGCTTGGTCGAATTCGGGCGCGTCGTACTCGATATGATCGAAGTCATGCTCGAACCAGGGCTCTCCGAGGAAATCGTAGACCAGGCGCAACACCTTCTCGGGCGTCGCCGCCAGCAGGTCGTACTCCACCAGCAGCAACGACTTGGCGTGCTCGCCGTAATAAGCATCCTTCAACGCCGCCCAGGCGAACCCGACCAGGCGGTTGCGCTGGGCCAGGGTATCGACGCGGCTATAGACGGTATTGCGCTCGACATCGTCGCCGAACAGCTTGGTATGTTCGTAGGGATTGGCGCGATAGAGCCGCTCGATGCTATCCATCACCCAGGCGACATTACGCACGCATGCGATCACCTTGGCCTGAGGGAACAGATCCATCAACGCGGGGAGCTTGGCGCACCATTGGCGGTTGGTGTCGAAGACGATACCCCTATCAGCCTGCTCGGCGTAGTAATTGCTGAACAACCCTGTCAGCAAACGCTTGCGCTGCGCCTGGGTGATAACGGGACCGAACTCGCTGCCGGCGCTGAACTGATTGAGCATCCCTGAAAACAGCGCTCCGACGGGGCTGGTCATGCCGGCATGAAAGCGCGGATTCTGCCTCAACAGCGCGGCCAGCAGCGTAGAGCCTGACCGGGGTAAACCCGAGATGAAATGAAACGTCGGCACTACCTGCTCTCTTTCTTATTCCATTAATCGCCTAATCGTAGCCGCGGTATTTGATACTTACCAGCGCATAGAGATAAGTTCCGTCTCGGAAAAAAAATAAATCGACTGCCCGGTCTTCAGGTAGTCCGCCATCGTCCCCAGCACGAGACCCTTTGCTATGTCATTGGATGGACCGTCCAACGCTCCCGACCGTCAGCAACGCGAAGCACGTCACGGTCATCGCGGGAGCGCCATCTTGCTGACCGGATTGCCCGCTGCCGGTAAATCGACGCTGGCCCATGCCTTGGAAGCACGGCTTTTCGCGCATGGCGGGCAGTGTCTGGTGCTCGATGGCGACCAACTGCGCGCCGGGCTCAGTCGCGACCTGGGTTTCAGCGAAAACGAGCGTGAAGAGAACCTGCGCCGCGCCGCGGAAGTAGCCGCCCTGCTGGTAAATGCGGGGATGATCGTGGTTATGGCCATGATCGCCCCACTGGCGAGGCATCGGCAGCTCTTGGCCGAGCGGCTGGGCGCCGATTACCGCGAGGTCTGGTGCTGCGCCTCGCTGCGCAACTGTGAGCACCGCGACCCCAAGGGCCACTACGCCCTGGCCAGGGCCGGGAAACTCCCGGGTTTTACCGGCATCTCTGCCCCGTATGAACCACCGCAAGCCCCGGCACTGACACTCGATTGCGACAAGTGCAGTGTGGCGGACAATGTCGAGCGGCTGCTGCAGTGGATGACCAGCGAAGGACTACTCGGCTCGCTCATGCAGCCACGCGATGGCGCCAGTTTTGACAGGGACGGTGCGAAGCGCATCTGCGAAGGCTAGCCGAACAGCGCAATAGCGAAGCCCTACGAAGATCCCGCACGGCCCGCGCAACCCCAGCACGCTTCGCCGTAACAAGCACCGGGCTTTAGCCGAACGTTTACTTCTTCGACATTTCAACTAAAACTCTCCGAGCGTCGCTTCAGTGTGCCACTACGATGGCCGCGGGAGATGTCGCCCTTCATGCAGGTGACCATCCAGAACCAGGAGTAGATTCATGGAAGTATTTATCGGCACCATTCAACCCTTCGCCTTCAACTTCGCACCACGCGGCTGGGCATTGTGTAACGGCCAGACCATGTCGATTGCCCAAAACACCGCGATGTTCTCGCTGCTGGGGACCATCTATGGTGGCAACGGGCAAACCACCTTCAACCTGCCCGACCTGCAAGGGCGTATGCCCATCGGCATGGGCCAGGGGCCAGGGTTGCCGCTCCATAACATCGGTGAGGCCTCGGGCTCGCCCTCGACGGTGCTGACCAGCGGTCAGCTACCTACGCACACCCACGCCGTGCAGGTACAAGTGGGCGGCGCGGCGTCCAATCCCGCTCTCGCCCCCAGCGCGACCAATCAATTTCTCGGCGCCTCTATCGGCGGTTCCCCGGCGGCTGCAGCCATCTGGTCGGACACCCTATCCTCGCCGGTCACCATGGGTGGCGCACAGGCTGGTCTGGCCGGCAACAGCCAGCCGGTGGATATCATGAACCCCTACCTGGCATTGAACTTCAGCATCGCCATTCTGGGAATATTCCCTTCGCGCAATTAAGCAGGCGGTCAAAAATCGACCTGCGCGGCCCTTCTTAAAGCGAGAGGCGTTAGGACAGGCTCCTGTGCGAGCAGGTCGCTGCTTAGCCCACTGTTGCGGGGCCGCTCTGTCATCTCGGCTCACGGCTACGCCGTTCGGCGGACTGCCAAGCCGGCCGAGCTGACTCGCCTGAATGGACTGACGCGGCGTCTTGCGCCGTCCATCACCACCGAACGTCTGAAGGAAAAAAAGATGCTGAACCTCATCAGCGCGGAGCATTTTCTCCAACTGCAAGGCCAGGTCTGCGAGTTCGCCGCGGATACGGGTGAAACACTGTTGCTCCGGGTAGACTCGGTCAATCTGAAGCCCAACGCCCGCATGCCCAGTGCCTCGGCGGAAACGCGCGTGCCGTTCTCGGTCGGGCTGACTGCCATGCAGCCAACCGGATTCATGGACGGCAGCTGCACGGTAGAGCTGCCGCAACTGGGCCGAGTCTCGCAGTTGATGGTGTTGCGCGAAGCGGCGCTGGATCGTGACCCCACGCAGCACTATTTCCAGATTCTGTTCAACTGAGCGCAACCGAGGGATACCAGACCAGGCGGTCGGCCACCGGCTGGGTCTCCTCGACCCGGAAGCCCAACTCCAGATATAGCCGCCTGGCCTCCACATTGTTGCGCCACACCACGACCGCAACCGGGCTGGCGACTTGTTGCGCCGCGCGCTGTACGCCCCGCAGGACGATCTTCCCGTAACCCCGCCCGCGCACGGCGGGAATCAGCGCGAGGTAGATCAGGCGCACCTCGTTATGACCGAAATCGACCGTTACCGCGCCAATCGTCGAGCCGGCTTTTTCGATAACCAAATGCATGGCATTGGGGTAATGGGCGCCCATTCCCGCTTGCTGCACCTGATATTGGTTGGCGACCACGGTATCAATCAGTTCGGCTTCGCCATCGATCCATTGCAAATCCGCCCGGCTCGATTGATACAGGCGTTGTAGAAAAGGCTCATCGCTCGGCCTGGCCGGACGCATACCGATACCGTCCGCCAGGGATGAAAGATCGCTCATGCAACACTCCTTATTAGCGCGCTTAACCCAGCTGCCGCAGACGCAGCGCCTCGAGGTCCTGATAGGGCTCCGCAGCCCAGCGACTGACCGCCTCACGCAACGACGCACAAGCGCCGTCACGCTTACCCTGGCCATCCGCGACAAAGACCTGCTCCGGCCGTTTGGCGTTTTGCCCACTGCTCGCCAGGGCCGCGGCGACCTGAGCGGCATCGAGTCCGAACAGCGTGCGCAACCTGCCGTCCAGCGCCATTGGCAGCTCGTTGTAATTGAGTAGCAGACCGCCATATTGACGATGCAGATCGACAGCGGTTTGCAGGAGCCGACCGAGGCGACGAGCAATGAAGGCCTCGCGCGGCGTCGATGGTTCGCCCGCCAGGTTCAGCGGCGACTCGCCAATCAAGCCAGGCACCATATGCATGCCCGGCTGTTGCCAATGCGAGGCCGCGATTTCCAGCGGGTCGCGGTAGAGGAACAACCAGGGCGTATCGGGAAAGCAGCGACGGAGCAGCGGCAGCTCATAAAGATTCCAGGCATCCAGCTTGACCACCAGGTGTGACGCTCGAGCATTACGACGCTGGCCCAGCGCCGAGAGCATGGCGCGAACAGCCGCGTGCTGCTCAGCACCCTGCAGCTCGCTGCGGTAATGCGCGCGCAGCAACTGATCCAGCGGCGGCGGTTCGGACAGCACGATGTGTGTATCGAGCCGCGCCAGCATCTGCGCCAGCAGGGTCGAGCCACAGCGCGACGCGTGAAAGACGAACGCAGTGGGCATCAGACCCGGGCTCGCCGCCTGCCAGTCGAGAAGCGCCGCCAATGGCGTATCGCGACGAAACGCCTGATTGAACGGCAATCGCAGCGCCAGATCCACCTCATCGCGATAGAACGGCTGGGTCAATTGCTGCTCGCCAAACCAGCACCAGTCGACACGCCATTCGCCGTCGCCTGGCCAGGCCCTGATCGGCAACCAGCCGTGCATCTCGTCGACCGCCTGCGGAGCAACCGTCAGGCTCGCCATAACGCAGCCCACTCGCTCCTGCCCTGACGCATCGCCGCACGAACGTCAGCCGCAGAAAACTCCAACCCCAACTCCGCCCCCAGCTTAAGTGTCGCCTCGATGAATTCCCCCTTGTCGGTCAGGGTACGCAGGCGCTGCGCCAGATCGGCATCGCGCGCGATGATTCGGCGCAAGCGTGCGAATGCCTGCATCGCCGCACTGGGTTGCAGCACGGGTGTGGTTGCCTGGCCCTCGACGATTGCTCGCAACAGCCATGCCTGCGGCAAACAGTCGAGCACCAGGTGAACGCGTGGCGAGTCGCTGGGGTTGGTCACACGATGCGGGCGGGACAGATCGAGAAACCAGCACTCACCTGGCCGCATCGGTACCTGCAGGCCGTCGAGCAGAAACTCGACCCCCGTTGGGCTGAGCAGCGGGATATGCAGACGAAGATCGCTGCCGGGCAGGCCCAGATCGTGGTCACAATGTTCCTGGATCGCCGACCCCGGCCCCAGGCGTAGCAGGCGCGCGCTGCGCAGCGAAGCTTGAAAGTGGCCGAGCACCTCGTGCCAAGCGGGCTCATCCCGCCACCAGGCACTGCGACGTGGGGCGCCACGCCCAGGCGCGAGCGGCAGGGGCGCATCCTCGGGGCTGATCAACGCCACTCCGCTCCAGTCGCCCTGATAGTAGGTGCTGTTGAAATGCGCTTGCCAGGCATCAACCGGTATCCGCTGCAACGCTTCGAGCAGCGGCGGCATCTCGCAGCGAAGGGACAAGCGCGAACAGAGCGGTAGCGGGCTGTCAGCCATGCCAGTTTCCTTGGTTGAGTGGTATCGGCAGCAGCGCCGCCGACCGATCCGATCTAGAACCCACTTTCCCTCACCCCCAGCGCCGCCATCCGACGCCAAATGGCGCCCAGGATGGATTCTCCCCTCCCCTCCAGCACCACCACGCCCAACAGCGATTGCCGTGGCGCCGCCCGCTCGTTCCGCGGCACCAGGCGTACGCCATATTGCGCCTGCTGCGGCTCGGGCCGTTGCTGGGCATCGCGGCGCACCGCAATGGGACCGCCCTGATCCGAAGCCAGGGCTGGCTGATCCAGATAAGCGGAGCCGGTCACATCCACCTCGGTCAAACGCACCGGCACGCCAGGTAACCAGGGATCGGCACTGGCGATGAACCGCCCCTGCGCGCCTGCCTCGATGCGCCATAGCGACTCCTCGGCCAAGTAGCCGCGCAAGCGCGTTCGCTCCTCGACCACCCGCACCAGCGTTTGCTGCGGCGACAACCAGCGACCCGCCGCCAAGTCCGCCGGCAGGTCTCGCACCACGCCGTCGTGCGAGGCGCGCAGCTGCAAACGCTCACGCTGCGCAGCCAAGCCACGGTATTCGGCCACCGCTTCGGCCAGATGCTGCTCGAGGATGGCGCTGTCTGCCACCGTCTCGCTACGCCCCGCCTGACGCCGTAACTGCAATTGCAGAATGTCGATCTCGCTGCGCACGATCTGCTGACGCGAATCGAGATCCGGCGACTCCAGCTCCAGCAGCAGGTCGCCACTGCGCACCGTCTGGCCGTCGTGTACATGGAGCTGCTTCAGCCGCGCAGGGAGCGGCGCGTGCAGCGCGCTGACCCGGCTCGCCTCGAGCATCGCAGGGATTTCCACGGTGCTCCGCCAGGGCACCAGCAACACCACCAGCACGCCCAGCAGTGCAGCTCCGACGAGCAGCGCGCGTGCCGGTTGCGCCTGCGCGCGTCGCCGCCACCACTCCTGCAGCTCGCGCCAGATCGGCAGGCCGATGAACCAGGTCAGCTCTACCAGCATGAGGAACACGCCCAATAGTTTGAAGAACATGTGGTACACGGCCAGGGCGATACCCAGGAACAAAGCCGCCCGCCATAACCAGGCGCCATAGCCCCAAATCAGTAGCTTGCGCCGCAGCGCGGGCGGCCAGGATTCCGGCGCCGGCTCGCCGTAGCCGAAAAAGGCTTCGCGCAGCCGCCAGCGGCACAGGGCGAACGCACGTGCCTGCAAGTTCTCCACATCCCAGAGATCGCTGAGCAGGAAATAGCCATCGAAACGCATAAAAGGGTTGAGGTTGACCGCCACCGTGGTGATCCAGGTGGCGCTGGCGAGCATGAACACAGCGCTACGCAGCGCTCCGTCCGGCAACAATGACCAGGCCAGCAACGCGACACAGGCCAACAGCAGCTCGGCCAGCACACCGCCGGCACCGATGAGCAACCGGGAACGGCGATCGTTGACCCGCCAGGCATCGCTGACATCGGTGTAGAACAGCGGGAACATCACCATGAACGCCAGGCCCATGCTCTGCACGCGACATCCGGCGCGCTTGGCCATATAGGCATGGCCGAACTCGTGGCAGAGTTTGGCGAACACCAGCGCTACGCCGAAGGCCAGCGCGCCGCCCAGGCTGAACAGATGCGGAAAGGTGGCGATGAACCGCTGCCAGTCGCGCGCAACCAGGAACACCCCGAAGGCCAGCAACACGGGAAGACCATAGCGCAACAGACCTGGGCCGTAACGCCTGAGCCAGGGCCAGGTCCGGTCGAGAAAGGCATCCGGTCGCCACAGCGGAATACGAAAGAACAGGTATTGGTGCAGCAGGCTTTTCCAGAAGCCCTGACGCTGCGACGCCGCCTTCGACGCAAAGCTGCCGCGCTGCTCGGCATCCTGAGCGACGATCAGGTCATGGCCACGCAGGAAGCGCAGCATTTCCTCCAAGTCCGACGCGTCCAGGGGTTCGCCAGCATCGAGGTTGGCGGCACGCAATACTTGCCCGGCGTCGCCCAGCGTCCAATGGCGCAACAGCCGCATCGCACTAGCGCCCAGTTTGAAGTAACGCCCGCGCAGCGGGTCGGCCAAGGTCCATTGCGGCGCACCGTCGCGCGCCGGAGCGGCCGTGGACAATTGCAGATCGGGACGCAACGCCGGTAACTGCATCTACAGCCCCACTGTCTGGCGCAACGCCGCCAATGGTCGGCGCAGCAGATAGAGGGCCAACGGGCCCCGCTCTCCATACAACTTCGCCGTGCCGCGCAGGCCAATGCGCGGTGGCGCCCGCTCGAATTCGGCGTCCAGACGATAGGCCAGGTGGCCGCCGGCTACGGCCTGCGGCTCATAGGCCAGGCGCTGCAGCCGGGCGCTATGCCGGTGCAGGGGATCGCTGTCGAGAAACAAGGCAACCTCACCGCCCGGCTCGAAGGCCAGCACATCCGCCACGGCCAGATCGATACGAAGCTCGGCCTGCTTTGGATCGGCCACCACCATCAGCCGTTCGCCGGTCTGCACCGGCAAACCGGTCCAACGCTGGGCATCGGCGAATACCGCGATGCCGTCGCGCTCGGCCTTGACCTCGGTGCGTGCCAGCAGCTCGCGGGCATAGTCGCGCTCGGCGCGTTTCTGCGCCACGCGGGCGGTGAACAGATCGATGCGCGCCCCCGACTCGGCGTCGCTGAATGCCCGCTGCGCATTGGCACGCAACTCTGCCTCGGCAACCTGCAAGCTGCGCTCGGCGACGTCCGCCTGCGCCTTGATGCTGGTGGCATCGAAACGCACCAGTACGTCGCCCTGCTTCACCGCCTGATTGGGTTTGACCAGAAACTCGGCGATCACGCCATCGAGCGGCGCGGCGACCACCTGACCGTCGAGGGGCACCACTTCGGCCGGCGCCAGTACGGACTGGCGCACCGGTAGCAGCAACAGCGCCAGAACCGCCGCCACCGCCATCGCGACCTTGCGCCGCGGCCAGCGCAGCCGCCAGGGCTTGCGTGGTTGCAGCGATTGCCAGGCATGGCTGTAACAATCGCCGAGCTGCACCAGCAGCGCCTGTTCCGCGCCGCTCCAGGGCCGCTCGCGGGCAATCCACAAGCCGCCGTAGGGCTTTTGCTGATGGTCGACCAGGGGCAACCAGAACACCGCCTCCGCCGACAGGCTTCGCCAGTCGGACTGAACCTGCGCATTCAACGTGTCGGCGGTTACCACTTGCGGTTTGTCCAGGCGCCCCTGGGCGAGCAACTGGCCGGTGGCGTTCTCGACAAAGGCGACGAAGGGCGCATGAGGCTCGACCACGCTGACCGCCGTCAGCGCCCGTACTCGCCCGGCGATCAGCAATGCCGCATGGCGGTAGCCGAACAACGCTTGGGCGTCGTTGACCAGGGCGTAGGCCAGGCCATCGATATCACGCGCCGCACGGGCCTGCCGCTCAAGGCTGAGAAATTCGGCGAATAGCCGCTCGGTCGGGTGTTGCTGAGCAGCCGTCATGGCGCCCCCTCGAACTGCGCGCTACCGCTCATTCCCGCCAACAGACCGCTGGCATCCGCAGGCAACGCCGCGATCAGCAGCAATGTCTGGCTGCCCTCATCGATGCGTGCCCCCAGGCGCTTGACCTCGGCCTGCAACGGCTTCCCGGTCTCATCCGGGACGAAGATGAAACGCTGCCCGGGTTTGAGCGTGGCCAGCCAGCGCGACGGCACCAGCAGATGGATTTCCAGCGTGCGGTTATCCACGACTTCCAACATCGGCGTCCCGCTGGCCACGCTTTCGTGGGGCTGCACGCGACGCTGCACCACCTGGCCGTCGAACGGCGCCGCGACGCTGCAACGCTTGACCTGGACGCGATAGACCTGCGCCTCGGCCTCGGCCTGTGCTCGGCGTGCCTCGGCCAGACTGACCTCGAAGCGACCGACCGAATTCAGCGCTGCCAGTTGCTTCTTGTGCGCCAGCTCCTCGCTCGCCGCCCGCGCCGCGGCCTGCATGGCGTTGAGCTGCGCCTGGTAGGCGCTACAGTCGAAACGCACCAGCACGTCACCTTTGTGAAATGGCTGCCCCTCGGCAAAGGGCATCTCGATGATCCGCCCCGCCAGTTCACTGGCCAACACCGCCTGATCGCGCGCGCGCAGCACTCCGCGTGCCTGGCGTTCAGCCGCGATCGCGGGCGCATCGATATCTGTCGACAGCAACGGCTCTTCGGCCCGCAATGACGTAGCGCAGGCCAGCACGACCAGCGTCAGTAGGGAACGGCGAAAACGCACTGACTTGCGCCGCATAGTGCACTCCTTGCATGGTGGTCGAGGCAGTCTAAGCCAGAAGCGCGCCTGAAAGAATCGGCCAAAGCCGAGCAGGCGCGATCGTCCCATGGCATCGCGCACGAGCAGCAGCGAACCGCTCGGCGCGCGAGTAAAGCTCGCGCGCAATAAAGAAGCTGAGGCAACGACCCGCTATGGCGCAAGCCGCAGGCCAGGCGACCCCGGCTCGCAGGGCGCCGGGAGATAGCTAGGTGGCCCTGACCAGACGAATCCGCGTGATCTCCGACGGTGCGCCGAAGCGCAGCGGCGGTCCCCAATAGCCGGTGCCGCGACTGATGTAGATCTGCATGTCGCCGAGGCGCTGCAGCCCGGCCACCCACGGTTGCTGCCAGCGCACGAAATGCATCCAGGGCCAGAACTGGCCGCCGTGCGTATGCCCCGACAGTTGCAGGTCGCAGCCCACCTCCACTGCCGCCGTTGCCGAACGTGGCTGGTGCGCCAGCAGGATGCGCGGCACGTCGACGGGCGCGCCGGCGAACGCGGCGGCTGGGTCGCTTCGATGGCTCGGCCGGAACAGTTCAGCCGAGTAGTCGGCGATGCCTGCCAGTACCAGCCGGGCGTCACCATGCTCGAGCAGGACATGGCGGTTGAGCAACACTTGCATGCCCAACCGCTCGAACTCGGCGATCCAGCTATCGGCACCGGAGTAATACTCGTGGTTGCCAGTGACCACGTAGGTGCCATGAACCGAACTCAGGCGGCCAAGCGGGGCGATGTCATCAGCCAGCTCGGCGACGCTGCCGTCCACCAGGTCGCCCGTGATCACGATCAGATCCGGCGAGAGGCCGTTGACCCGTCGGGTGATCGCATCGATATAGCCCTGCTTGATCGTCGGGCCGACGTGGATATCGCTGAGCTGCACGATGCTGAATCCGTCCAGGCCGGCCGGCAGCGCTCGCACGGCGATAACGCGCTCGACCAGCCGAGCGGTTCTGCGTGCATTGATCAGCCCGAACAGCGTCACCGCCAGCACGGCGGCGACAACCGCCAGCGCCGACCCCCGCGTCACCGCTGCCGACTCCCAGCCCAGCAACGACGCCACGACCAACGCAAATGCACGCAGCAGCGAGAACACCGCCAGGCTGGAAAAGATCCCCATGGCCAGCAAGCCGGACCACGCCAGCAGCGCATTACCCGCGCCTCGCACCAGCACGCCATAGCGCATCAGCACAGCCGACAGCACCAGATAGGCCCAGGCCAGCGCACTGCCAAGTGGGCCGAGCGCAAGCGCGGGTATCAGCGTTATGCCAACGAACACATGCAGGCCGATCAACAGCAGCCCGGCCAGTAAGCGCCTGTTCATGCACGACGTCTCTTTTTTCAGAAAGGGAAAAACCCGTGCACTGCCCGGTCAACCACGATGGCGAGGGGCGCGCAGGGTATGCAGGTGACGGCACCGGGTGGAGCGTTGGTGCGCCGCGATGATGGCACACAAACCAGCCGACGCTGCAGCGGCTTGACTCATATCCACTGCACGCTTGACGCCTCCACGAGCAGTCATTCCGGGATGCGGTTACAAGATGTCTTCGACAGTAGCAACAGGTCGAGCGCGTCGGCCGCCGTGCAGCCGACGCGTACTGGCCGCTACATCACGCCAGGGTCGGGTATCGGATCCGGGGGCGGTGGCTCCTTCTCCAGATTTTCGAGCACCTCGTCGGGCAGCGTATCGCCGTCGTCCAGCTCGGTATCGCTTTCGGCGTCATCCAGGTCGTTCAGCGGGGATTCGTCTGCCAACCAGGGATACAGCGGCGGATCACTGGGTAGGGTTGTACTGAGCATGGGGACCTCCTCGCAGGTGTGCCAGTTGGTTAGGCAGGCCGCGGCGGGCATGGTTCGCCCCGGTCGTCCCTTGCCGGTTTAGCGCGCCCGCCCGCCTAGCGCACCCAGGTCTGCTCGCTCAGACACTCGCTCAGGTAGTCGAGAAAACAGGTGATGCGCGCGGCCAGCGCAGTGTTGCGGTAGTACACCGCGTGGATCGGCTGCAGCACCTCGGTATTCGCCGCGGCCAGCACCTCGACCAGCGTCCCCTCGGCGCGATCGCGTGCGGTCATGAGGTCCGACAGACAGGCGATGCCCTGCCCGGCCAGCGCCAGATGGCGCACAGTCTCGCCGCTCGATGCCCACAGGCTCGGCACGATGGGCCAGCTCTCGCCCAGCGGATGGCGCAGTGGCCAATGATTGAGGCTCTCCGGCTGGGTGAAGCCGATCAGGCTGTGCATCGCCAGGTCCTCGACCTGCTGCGGCATGCCGCGCTGCGCCAGATAGTCCGGGCTGGCCACGGCCCGAATCCGGCTGCGCCCCAGCGGCCTTGCATGAAGGGTGGAATCGCGCAGCGGCCCGTGGCGCAGCGCCAGGTCGGTACGGTGCTCGAGCAGATCGATGATCTGGTCGCTGCTGTGCAGTTCCAGCTCGATGTCCGGGTAGCGCTCGCGGAAGCCGCCAATCAGCGGCACCAGCACATGCAACATGAAAGGCGCGGACGCATTCACCCGCAGCCGCCCGGCTGGGCGCTGCAGCCGGCGCGACATCTGCTCTTCGGCCTCTTCCACCGCTTCGAGAATCCGCCTGGCCTGAATCAGAAAGGCCGCCCCCTCCTCCGTCAGTTCCAGGCGCCGAGTCGTGCGGCGCAACAGCGTGGTCGCGAGCTTGGTTTCGAGCCGGCTCAGGGCCCGGCTGACGCCAGAGGCCGTCTGCCCCAGCTGTATCGCCGCACTGGAGATTGAGCCGGTATCGATGACGGCCGTGAAGGCCTGCAATTCGTCGAGCGTGGTTTTCATCTGTGACTCGCAGTCAATTATGTTTGGCCTGAGACCCGGTTTTTCCGCATGAGTCTGCGGTAGACACTGCGCGCCATGCAATCCAACCGGAGTTTCATCCCATGCCCATCGCTTTGCTCGCGCTGACCCTCAGCGCATTCGCCATCGGCACGACGGAGTTCGTCATCGTCGGCCTCATCCCAACCATTGCGGGAGACCTCGGGGTCAGCCTGCCCTCGGCCGGGCTGCTGGTCAGCCTCTACGCGCTGGGCGTTGCGGTCGGCGCCCCGTTGCTCACCGCGCTGACCGGCAAGGTCCCGCGCAAGTTGTTGCTGCTGTCGTTGATGGTGCTGTTCACCACCGGCAACTTGTTGGCCTGGCAGGCGCCGGGGTACGAGTCATTGATACTGGCGCGCATCGTCACCGGCCTCGCCCATGGCGTGTTCTTCTCCATCGGCTCGACCATCGCCACCAGCCTGGTCTCGAAGGAGAAAGCCGCGAGCGCCATTGCCATCATGTTTACCGGGCTCACTGTCGCGCTGGTCACCGGCGTACCGCTCGGCACCTTCATTGGCCAACAGTTCGGCTGGCGGGAGACCTTTCTCGCGGTGTCGCTGCTCGGCGTGATCGCCTTTATTGGCAGCCTGCTCTTCGTGCCGCGCAACATTCAGCACAGCAAACCCGCTTCCCTCGTCCAGCAGCTGGCCGTACTGAAGCAGCCCCGCCTGCTCCTGGTCTACGCCATGACCGCGATCGGCTACGGCGGCACCTTTATCGCGTTCACCTTTCTTGCGCCGATCCTGCAAGAGATCAGCGGCTTCGGTGAAGGCGCGGTGAGCCTGGTTCTGCTCGTTTATGGTGTCTCGGTGGCCGTGGGCAACATCTGGGGCGGCAAACTGGCCGACCGCCGCGGGCCGATCGGCGCGCTCAAGCTGATCTTCACGCTCCTGGCGGTCGTGCTGTTCGCCCTCACCTTCACCGCCGGTAATCCCTGGTTGGCACTGGCCACCGTGCTGCTCTGGGGCGCCGTGGCCTTCGGCAACGTGCCCGGCTTGCAGGTCTACGTGGTGCGCCAGGCCGAGCACTACACGCCGAAGGCGGTGGACGTCGCCTCGGGCCTGAACATCGCTGCCTTCAACCTTGGCATTGCCGGGGGCGCATGGCTCGGCGGACATATCGTCGCTTCCATGGGTCTCATCCATACCGCCTGGATCGGCTCGCTGGTGGTGCTGGTCGCCCTGGCGCTCACCTACTGGAGCGGCCAGCTGGATCGCAACGCCGGTAAAGCACCAGCCCATACCCCAGGCACCCACACCCACGAGCCGGTACTTACTGCCTCGCATTGAACTCACCCTAGAGAACCCCAAAGGAGAACCCTTAATGACCATCCCCGCATTCGGCCTCGGCACCTTTCGCCTCAAGGATCAGCAAGTCATCGACTCGGTGAAGATGGGCCTCGAGCTCGGCTATCGCCACATCGACACCGCGCAGATCTACGACAACGAAGCGGAAGTCGGTCAGGCCATTGCCGAGAGCGGCGTCCCGCGTGACGAACTGTTCGTGACCACCAAGGTCTGGACCAGCAATCTCGGCGCCGACCGCCTGATTCCCAGCCTGGAAGAAAGCCTGAGCAAACTGCGCATGAAACAGGTGGACCTCACCCTCGTGCATTGGCCCTCGCCCAACGATGAATTGGCAGTCGCCGATTACCTGGCCCGGATGATGGACGCCAAGCAGCGAGGCCTGACCCGCGCCATCGGCATCTCCAACTTCGCCATCAGCCATATGCAACAGGCCATCGACGCCATCGGCGCCGAGCACATCGCCACCAATCAGGTCGAGGTGCATCCCTTCCTGCAGAACCGCAAGGTCATCGAGTTTGCCCGCCGCCACGGCATCCACATCACTGCGTATATGCCGCTCGCCTACGGCAAGGTGATGCAGGACGAGGTGCTGCAACGCATCGCCGAAGCCCACAACGCCAGCCCTGCACAGGTCGCCCTTGCCTGGCTGCTGCAACAGGGCTTCGCCGTAATCCCCTCCTCCACCAAGCGCGAAAACCTCGCCGCCAACCTCAAAGCACAAGCGCTGCGACTGACTGATGCGGAGATGCACCAGATCGCCACGCTGGACCGCAACGAGCGCCTGGCCAACCCCGGATTCGCGCCAAAATGGGATTGAGCGACAGCGCACCGGCTGTCGTCGGACCGGCGGCATAAGCATTTGAAAAAGCAGGTAGAAAAAGCGCATCAGGAGGGTTGACACACAACCGCGCGACGCGAATAATGCGCGCCACTTGGCTACGTAGCTCAGTTGGTTAGAGCATAGCATTCATAATGCTGGGGTCCGGGGTTCAAGTCCCTGCGTAGCCACCAAATTCAAGAAAGGGTTCAGCGAAAGCTGAACCCTTTTTTTGTGCCCGCCGTTTAGCCAACCGCACCGAGAGCGCACCATGAGAGACGACTTCGACAACATCCGCGCCGAGCGCGAAACGCCCTACCGCCCCGCCGCTACCCAAGCCAACCAGCATGCCGGGCTCTGGAAACAGATCGCCATCGGCATCGTGGTCGGGCATCTGTCGTTGGGGTTGATTGGTGTGGTGGTCTGGATGGTGGTGGCGCATCTGCTGGTTGGGGATGTGCAGATCGTTGCGCCGTGGGCGGGCAAGTAGCAATCAATCTATGCCGCGGTTGGAACGGGCTGCTCAACGGGCAGCTCTCGGCCACAAGCGGTCATGAGCATCTACAAAACCATGCGATTCAGGCTTCCAACTCCATGGTGAATAGCAGCTCAATGGGGCTGGCCTTGATAGCCGATGCGCGATGAAGATCACCGCAACGCTCTAATCCGTCCGCTACAGTGGCCTGCCGTGATCCAACTGATCCATTTCCGGACGAACTATGAGAAGGACTCTCATGTCAGGCAAACCCGCCGCTCGCCTGAGCGACCCAACCTCCTGCCCGATCCCCGGACATGGCACACCGGCCATCGAGTCCGGCTCCCCGGATGTGCTGTTCAATAACCTCCCCGCTGCGCGTCTAGGAGATGTTGCTGGCTGCGGCCAAACCATATCCGGCGCTTTCTCCTCCACCGTATTTATCAACGGTAAGAATGCCGCGATGCTGGACAGCACGTTGAGCCATGGCGGAGTCGTAATCGGCGGATCGGGAGACGTGTTGATCGGCGATGCGGTTATCACGGCGCCCTTCACCGCTCCGTCATTTCTGGCGACGGACAAGTGGATCGGCTTCCAGATTCCGGCAACCGAGCGTTACACCGGCTGGAGGTGCGTAGCCCACTTCGATGACGGATCTAGCCTTGATGGCGCCTTCGGAAGCGACAACCGAGTGGTCTTTAGCAATCCCTCGGGATCAATCTGTACCCGTATTGAGATTCCCGTACCAGAGGTTGGCGAGCAGCCCAGCGTAACGGACAAGCTGCTCGCCATCATCATGGGGATTAGCCAAGAATGACCGGGAGCATTGAGGTGCTTGGCCAATACCAGACGCAGAGCAGACATACCCTGCCC
Source organism: Stutzerimonas stutzeri (assembly GCF_019090095.1). Lineage (NCBI taxonomy): Bacteria > Pseudomonadati > Pseudomonadota > Gammaproteobacteria > Pseudomonadales > Pseudomonadaceae > Stutzerimonas > Stutzerimonas stutzeri. The sequence goes on from NZ_JAGQFP010000001.1 coordinate 1,866,039, forward strand.
CGCTCGCCACTCGACGAGGCTCTCGCAAGCATGGAAGGCGCGGCGACAAGGTTTTCGCTTGATGCCATCAGCGACGCACAGACACGCGCCAGCTACGCCGCCAATATCAAGCGGATGTCCGCCCAGGTACGGGCGGACGTGGCAGCCGGCAGGATAAGCAGCCAGGTAGGGGTCGGGTTCTGCCACGAGATGCGCAACAAGATTATGGTGGAGCACCGCAAGATTACTTCGGTTACCGGGCTCGCCAAGGCACAGCAGCACAAAAAAACGCCATTAACCCTCCCTCGACTGTTCGAAAAGTACGCCACCAGCAAGTTCAGTAAACCCTACGAGACGCTCACGATCGAGCAGAAGCGGCAGATTCACTATGAAGTGATTGAATCTTCCGGCCGCGACAACGCCAAGTTCACAAAGGGCTCGGATCGCCTCCGCATCATGGGCAAAGTAGGCATTTTGGTCACTGCGGCATTTGCTACCTACGAAATTCTCAATGCCGACAACAAGGTAAAGGAGACTGCACGCCAAGGCATGATCATCGGCGGCGGCGCTGCTGGCGGGTTTCTCGCAGGCCTTGGCGTCTCGCTCGTCTGCGGCCCAGGCGCTCCTTTCTGTGCCATTGCCATGGTGTTGGCAGGCAGTGCGGCTGGCGGGATTGCAGGCAGCCTAGCTGCCGACGCCCTGGATGACGAACTCGAGGAGTTCTCTAAGTGGGAAGTGTTTTGACTCACGACGACCGCGTTCGGTTATGGTCGGCGCTGTCGGACGCCTTCGTCGACAACGATATCGACTATCCAGCAATAGCGCGACAGCTGGCAGGATACGACCGTACTGCGGTAAAGGCAGCCTTCTTCGAGGAGGTGGCGCCAGTCTGTCACTCTAACCTGCAGGCGCCCATCCCCCCCATATGGACGGCATTTGACAGTACCTGGCTTGCCGATACCATCGACAGCAACCTGCAGGCTCGTCGGGCTTCCAGGTTACGCCGCATGCGCGACCATGTTCTGGTCGCCTACCTGCGTTTTCGACTTCGTGGGGAGTGGAGTCGAATCGAGCGAGAACTGGAAAGGACATGATGTGCAGAAGACTAGCTTAGGTCTGTATGACAGCACTGACGCGCTGCGCATCGAGCCGCCCCAGGCCGTCTCGCCCCTGAAGGCTTTCACCGCTAACCCAACGAGGTGATCACAAGAGCACCTGGCTGCTTCCGGCCGAGGCTGTGTAAAAACCTCGGGCTCCGACGCGGTGACTAAAAAACGAGCAGAAAAACGCGTCGCTCCGTAAATTCTAGGTCTACACACCAGCCGATCTTTTTCAGAATTTAAGCACGAGCGCGAACTTCGATAGCGTGTCGGAGTTTTTACACAGCCTGGGCCAAAAGCGGACGACATTAGACCCGTAGATAAACCTGTCCTTTTTGGTCAGGAAGCCAGGAAAGTACGAACCTACTACGATTTAGGCGAGCATCGCTGGCCAGTCAATTTCGTTTTACTCGGTTGTAGTCGGTTTGCTAGGTGTTATGCATTTTTCACCAAGGTGAATATATTTAAATTTGACACCGTCCGTAGACTCTTTAAAAACCGCTTCGTAATCATCAAATGAAGCCGCCACGATAGGCTGTAGCCCTGGCGCGGAAGAAAGCATTCTGAATAGTGCTTGCTGACTTTTTGTGGCCATTGAGTGCTGGCCTGGCTCATCGGCAAAAGCGGCAGATGGTGGAGGCGTCGTTCCTGTATCTAGCGACCATTGGCGTTATTTTTGGCGACGCGGTCTGCTGGTTTCTAGCCGATCCTTGCCAGGCAATATGCCAAACATGCGTAGGTAGTCTCTTGCAAAGTGTGAAGCACCTTCATAACCAACCTCGAACGCTGCGCTACTGGATGACCTGCCTTCAGACACGATCAAGCGCCGCGCCTCGATCAGTCGTAATTGCTTCTGGAACTGCAGCGGTGTGAGTGAAGTGACCGCCCTGAAATGTTGGTGAAACGAAGAGCGGCTCATACCCGCTACGGCAGCCAGCCGTTCGGCCGGCAGCGCGTTGGCGTACTCGGCTCGCAGTACCGCAACGGAGCGGGCTATGCGATGAACATGACTGTCAGGCGTGCCGAGTTGGCGTATCGCTGCGCCGTGTATACCCGTGAGTAGCCAGTAGTGGATTTCGCGCAGCAATTGCTGATGTAGCAGGGCCAATGCGGCCGGACGGTCAAGCAGCTGCATCAAACGCAACGCTGTGTCGGCGACTTGCTGGTATGTTGAAGTATGTTCATGAGGTTTGACGCTTAACGCCTGCGCCTGCATTTCCAGCACCAGATCGGCGATTATGCAAAGGTCCAGATCAAGTGCGAGCGACAGATAAGGCGTGCTCGGACTCGCCTGCATGATCTGGCTGACCATTGGCTGGTTGGCAGTGATCAGCATGGAGTCGCCAGCAGCGTAATCCAGCTGTTGGCTACCAATGAAAACTCGCTTGCTGCCCTGCAGCACCAGGCACAACAGCGGCCGTGGCAGCGTATGCTCCAACGATGTAGTCGCGGTTTTGCGAATAGCAATAAGCCCGCAAGCGGTAGATGCAACACCGTCACGTGCACACGCGCCTTCGGTATGGCGGCGAACAATTTCAAGTAGCGTCTCGGCCATATCCTGATCCTGCCACAAGGACTGAGCGACGTAAGTTGATTCTGGATGATCAGGCTAGAAAACGGATGAATCCAGCGCTCCGCCCAGCCATGCCGATTCTATATTTAAAGCCTCTCGATAGGAGGTGATCATGACTGACAACACAACCCTACCAGGCCCCGTTCCATTCCCGGCTCCGCCCACACCAGTACAACCTCACCACGGCGTCCAGGTTAGTGGCGAACAGGGCGATGACGGTCGCAAAGCCTTCTACATTCACATTGAAGCCATCCCTGGCTGCGAGGATCAGGTCGTGCAGATGCTAAGGGACATTCTTGCCTGGGTTGAGCAGGAGCCGGCAACCGGGCCTTGGTATGGCGTGCGGTACTCCCAGACGACGTTCGGCGTATTCGAAGCGTTCCCGAATCTGGCAGGAAGGCAGGCCCACGTGGAAGGTGGCGGTGGAAAAATATTCAGAGACATAACGCGGATGAATTCGATACTCGCCTATCCGGCTCATGTCTATCGATTAGACATACTCATGAGCAAAGAGGTGTTCGCGCGCTGAGACTGCTCTGCGATTGCGGGAACGCCCGTAAAGCACTCGCATCGCGCCACGACACCTAGCATGCTAGAAATCGCTCCATCTAAATGGCTTGAGTAGAGCAGGCCGACCCTTCAAAAAGTCCGTCCGCTCCTGGCCGAAAGCAGCCTTCTTACAAGCTGCTTCTGCCCTACTGCATCACCAAACACCATCGGACTTCATGTAACTTCGCTGCTATCCCTAGCCGCCAATTGTGCGTAAAGAAAACGACTGTACGATTCGATGCCACCGACGGTGATTGGGCATCAAGATCCACCCCAAAACGCGACTTCGCTGCAACACGACCGTCGTTCACATCAACGCAAACGCTGCCCCGATATCGCCGGATGGTAAAGCGGCTGCACCGTATTCCCTGCGGGATCAAGCAGATGAAAGCTATGCGCGCCGTCGCTGTGAGCGAAGGGGCGGTCCAACAGGGTCACACCTTGGGCTTTCAGGTATTCGTACCAGGCGTGCAGTTCGTCCAGGCTGTCGACGATAAAGCCGTAGTGATCCATCGCCTGGACGCCGCTGCTTTTTTCCCGGGCGCGGCCCAGGGAGAGGTTGTCGTTACCGCAGGTCAGGTAGACGAGATCTTTGCTGGCGCGGTTGAGGACCTCCATGCCCAGCACGTCGACATAGAAACGTTCGCATTCTTCGAGATTCGGCACGGTGAGCGCCAGATGACGCAAGCCATTCAGGCGGCCGGGACGCTGTGGCATTGCTCTCCCCTTTCTTGTATACAATTAAGTGCTCACAGTAATACAAAATGGAGCACTCATGTACTGTCTTATCTTGAAAACCCAACTCGTGCCGGGCTCGTTCGATCAGTTCATGGAGGCGATGCGCGTCAATGCCGCCGCTTCGGTGGAGCACGAGCCGGATTGCCTGGTGTTCGACGTCATCCAGGATCTGGCGGATCCCGACCTCGTCTATCTCTACGAGTTGTACCGCGACGAAGCGGCTTTCGTGCACCACAAGTCCACCGAGCACTATCTGCAGAGCCGCCCGCTGGTGGGCAAATTCATCGTCAAGCAGGAGGCCATGAAGGGCCATATGGTGTGCGGCAACAGCAAGCGCTGACAAACACGCCGCCGCGCATAAGATATCCAAAAGATATCCATTTAAGACTATCTATATATTTTTAATCTTTTAACTCGCTGATTAGCATCACTGCAGACGCCCGGCCTGGTGCCGGCTGCGTCTGACTCCAATAACAATAAACAGGAGACAGTGATGCTCAAGTCACCGAAGCCGCTTGCTGCGGCGATTGCGGTTGCCGCGCTGGGTGCGGGTTTGCCGGGTGTGGTCATGGCGGAATTCCTTGCGGACAGCAAGGCGACGCTGGAACTGCGCAATTTCTATTTCAATGCCGACTATCGTCAGGAAGGGGCCAAGCAGTCGAAGCGCGACGAGTGGGCGCAGGGCTTTCTGCTCAACTACGAGTCGGGTTTCACCGAGGGGCCGGTGGGTTTCGGGGTCGATGCCATCGGGTTGCTGGGGGTTAAGTTGGATTCCGGCCCGGAGCGGCAAAACTCCGGACTGTTGCCGGTCGGTGATGACAAAGCACCGGACGAGTACAGCCAACTCGGCGCGGCGGCCAAGCTGCGCTACTCGAAGACCACGCTGCGTGCCGGCACCCTGCTGCCGAAGCTGCCAACGGTACTGCCGAACGATTCCCGCCTACTGCCGCAGACCTTTCGAGGCGGCATGCTGACGTCCAAGGAGATCGATGGGCTCACGCTTAGCGCGGGGCGTCTGACGCAGAACAGCCTGCGCAACTCCGCCGCCAATGACGACATGCAGGTGTCCGGCAAGGGCATCAGCGGTGGGCAGGACAGCGACAAGTTCGATTTCGCCAGCGCCAGCTATCGCTGGAACAAGAACCTGACCACGGGCTACCACTACGGCCATCTGGATCAGAACTACAAGCAGCACATCGTCAATCTGGCCCACGTGCTGCCACTGGGCGAGGACCAGGCGATCAAGAGCGATCTGCGTTTCGCGCGCTCTACCGAGGCGGGCAACACCAACGTCGACAACGATGCCTTCGGCGCCAAGTTCACCTACGAGCTGGGCGGACACGCGTTCGGTGCGGCGTATCAGAAGATGAGCGGCGAAACCGGCTTCCCGCATATCAACGGCACCAATTCCTACTTGGTGAACTACGTGATGATCTCGGCGGACTTCGCCAGCCCCGGCGAGAAGTCCTGGCAGCTGCGCTACGACTACGATTTCGCGGCCATGGGTATTCCCGGCCTGAGTTTCATGACGCGCTACCTGCGCGGTGACGGTTTCGACGGCCCAGGTGGCCGCAACGGCCGTGAGTGGGAGCGCGATACCGACATCGGTTACGTGTTCCAGCAGGGCGCGCTGAAGAACTTCGGCGTGAAGCTGCGTAACGGTACCTACCGAAGCACGGGCAATGACATCGATCAGACCCGTTTCATCCTCAGTTACACCTTGCCGCTGCTGTAATAGCCGCCCTCGCCTTCCCGTCGCCCGCACGGGCGACGGTGTCGCTGAACAGGAGATTCACCATGACCATGCAAAAGACGCTGCTATCGCTCGCCGTGGCCTTCGCCCTGACCACCAGCCACCTGAGCGTTCAGGCGGCGGATACGGCCGACCTGCCCTGCCGCACCACCGCCGAATGCGCGGCCGAGGCGGCGAAGATCGGCGCCACGGTCGATCGCTCCGGTGCCAAATCCGGCAAGCACGACGATCAGTTCACCTGGGTCAACCGGATCAACAAGGCGTCCATCGTGATGCTGACCGAGGAAGGGATCGTCAGCCGCAAGCAAGGCCGCGAAATCGCCAGCGGCGTGCAGTACGTGATCGACCAGGCCGGCAAGCCAGACGGCAAGAAGCCCAGTGACGTGCTGCAGATCGAGCGCATCATGATCGACAAGATCGGCCCGCAGGCGTCGCTGATCCACTCCGGCCGCAGCCGCCAGGACATGTACGCGACTTACCGGCTCGCCACGCTGCGCAGCCAGTTGCTCGACTACACCGACGCGATGAACGCCACCCGCGCCCGGCTGCTGGAGCTGGCGAAAGACAACGTCGATACGCTGATCCCGGCGTACACCAATGGCGTGCAGGCGCAGCCGATCACCTATGCGCATTACCTGTTGGCCTATGAGGCGGCTTTCGAGCGCGATGCCCAGCGCATCCGTGAGCTGTACGACCGCCTGAACCGCAGCCCCATGGGCACGGCGGTGCTGGCCAACTCCGGCTGGCCGCTCAACCGCGAGCGCTTGTCCGAGCTGCTCGGCTTCGATGATGTACGCGAGAACTCGCTGGACGCCGGACAGGTGTCGACCTACGACATTCCCATCGAGGCGGCGGGCATCGCCTCGTCGTCGGCGATCCGTATCGGCGCGATGCTCGGCGACATCCACACGCAGTACCACCAGATCCGCCCGTGGATGCTGCTCGAGGAAGGCGCCACCTACACCAGCAGCGCCATGCCGCAGAAGCGCAATCCCGGCCTGATCATGCGGGCGCGGGAATCGGCCTCGGACGTCGTCGGTCTGGCCCATACCGTCACGCTGCGTGCCCATAACGTGACCACCGGGATGACCGACTACAAGTTCGCCTTCGACGGCCTCGGGCTGTTCGACAGCGCTCACGAGATGTTTGTCCGCACCGGCAAAGTGATGGATGCGCTGGTGATCAATCCCGAGCGCGCGCTGGAGGAGCTGGAAGCGGAATGGACCACTTCGATGGAACTGGCCGACACCCTGGAGCGCGAGCACAAGGTGCCCTTCCGTATCGGTCACAGCTTCGCCTCGGCGGTAGTCGGCCATGCGCGCAAGGAAGGCTTCGTGCCGGCTAACTTCCCCTACGCCGAGGCGCAGCGGCTGTTCACCAAGGCGGCAGAGAAATACGAGTGGAAAACCCGCGAGCTGCCACTGAGCGAGTCGGCGTTCCGCGCCACGCTGTCGCCGCAGAACATGGTCAAGACCCGCGTCGGCACCGGCGGCCCGCAGCCGGCCGAGGTGAAGCGCATGCTCCAGGAGGCCAACCAGGCGCTGGCTGGTGACCAGCACTGGACCAAGGTGCGTCGTGACCGCATCAGCAAGGCCGAAACCGAGCTGGACAAGGCCTTCAATGCGCTGTTGAAGAACTAAGAGTCCGCAAGCCCTCAGCGTTTCCCGACCACCGCGCCGGGAAACGCTGCCTGCCGACGGGGCATCAGCGCCTCGCGCAACGCGGTGCGATCCAGCGCACCGCTCCAGGCTGAAATCACCACGCAGGCCAACGCATTGCCGATCACATTGGTCAGCGAGCGACACTTCATCAACCGCTCGACGCCAAGCAACAGGCCGAGCGCTTCCAGCGGCACCAGATTCAGGCCGGCAACCGTGGCGGTCAGCGTCAGGAAGGCCGAGCCCGCCGCGCTGGTCGAGCCCAGCGACGTCAGCAGCGCCACCAGCAACAGGCTCAACACATGCGCACTGTCCAGGGGGACACCGACGAGCTGTGCCAGGAATACTGCCGCGCAGGCCACATAGATGTTCGAACCCGCCAGATTGAAGGTGTAGCCGGTGCTGAGCACCAGCCGCACCACCCGCCGGGCGCATCCCGCATGCTCGAGTTTTTCGATCAGGCCCGGCACCGCAGCCACCGACGCACCGGTGAACGCGACCAGACAGAGCTCGTCCCTGATGTAGGCGACGAGTCGGAACAAGCCGACGCCGGCCAGCCGGGCGACGACGCCCAGGACAACGGCAAGGAACAAACCGCAGGCGAAGTAGACAGTGCCGACGAATTTGAGCAACGGCCAGGCGGAGGCCGGCCCGTAGCGGCCAACGGTGTAGGCCATCGCGCCGAATGCGGCCAAGGGTGCGAATCGCAGCACCATGCGCAGCGCCTTGAGCAGCCAGGCTACCGCGGTATCCAGCCGGCGCCGCAGCGGCTCGCCCGCCTCGCCCGCCCAGCCCAGCCCGAGGCCGAACAGCAACGCGGCGAACAACACCGGAAGGATGAACGTATGACCGATGACCTGCGCCAGGCTGGTCAGCACGGCGGTCGGCAGATCGCTCATGGCGTGCACGGTCGAGGCGGCCGCGGGCAAGTCCTCGACACCTGGCGCCAAGAGCATGCCTACAGCCGCACCGGTGATCAGCGAGATGATAGCCATCATCAAGAAATAAACCACCACGCGACCGGCACAGCGCGTGTGCTGCCCGCGTTCACCGAACGCCGATACCGCCGAAGCGACCAGCACGAACATCACCAGGGGCACCGCGTGACCGATCACGCCAAGGAAGGCGTCGCTGAGCGGCTTCATCTGGACCGCAAGCTCCGGCCGCAGGATGCCGAGCGACAGGCCCAGGGCAATCGCGATCAGGATGAGAGCGGTGTCGTTGCGGTACAGCTTGGCTAGAATCATGGGCCGCCGAGCGATGTTGTTGTTTTGGCAGGCTGCTGGAAAACGAAGACGAGGCAGGCAAGACGAGGCTGCTTTTAACGACGAATTGCCAACGTAGGCAGTTTTTCAACAGGCTGCGAGTCGCTTCAGTGCCCGTATCCTACCCCATTAAGGCGGCTCGTCAGTCGAACGCACTGGCGAGCGCCGAGCAGGACGCCGTCATATGGAACTTCGCCACCTCCGCTATTTCGTGATGGTCGCCGAGGAGAGGCATTTCACCCGCGCGGCTGCACGCCTGAACATGCAACAGCCGCCGCTGAGCCAGCAGATTCGGGCCCTGGAGGACGAACTCGGCTTCGAGCTGTTCAAGCGCCATCCTAAAGGTGTGGACCTGACCACCGGTGGCGCGGTGTTCCTCGAAGAAGCCAAGGCGATCCTGGCGCGGGTGCAGGACGGCACGCGCCGGGCCGCTCGTGTCGCCAGCGGGGTTGAGGGCACGCTGAACATCGGCTTCACCTCGTCGGCAGCGGCGCATCCGTTGATCCCACGGATCATCCGCGCCTACCGCGAGCAGTATCCGGCGGTAGCCATCACCCTGGACGAAGGCAACGCCGGCCGCCTGACCGAGCGCGCCAGTGCCGGTCAGTTGGAGGTCGGGATCGTCCGCGCGCCCGTCAGTCGTCCCGCGGGTATCGAGTTCCATCGTCTGCTGGTGGAAGAGCTGCTATTGGTGTTGCCGATCGGGCACCCCGTGTTGACTGACTATCCTGACGCCGTGGATTTGCTGGCGATACGTGACGAGTCCTTCATCCTCGTGCGCCGTCCCGGCGCGCCGGGTATGTACGCCAATCTGTTGCACGCCTGCCAGGCAGCCGGCTTCGAGCCGCGCGTGGCCTTCGAGGTGGAGCGAATGCTGACCAACGTCAGCCTGGTCGCTGCCGGCGAAGGGATCTCGGTGGTGCCGGCCTCCATGCGCGACATCCACCGGGAAAGCGTGGTCTACCGACGCATTGTCGGTGCCCGCCCACGGCTGGTCGCGCCGCTTACCCTGGTGTGCCGCGAATTCAATCAGTCGCCGGCGCTGCAGAACTTCATTGCGCTGGCGCGGCAACTGGCCAAGGGATACCGAGCCCAGGCGCTACGGGAATGATCTGCCGAACCCTGTTGAGGTTCGTTCTAGCGACTAGCCATTCGCGTGGCAGGTCGGGTCGCCAACAGCAGGCCGGCAAAGATCAGCCCGCCACCGATCCAGTGGAAGGTCTGTAGGCCCTCGCCCAGCAGCAGCCAGCCGAGTATCGCGGTGAACACCGGCATCAGGTACGTCGCCATCGCCGCCTTCGCCGCGCCAACGGTTTTGACGCCGTGGTTCCAGGACAGATAGGCGACCAGCGAGGCGAAAATCGCGGTGTAGGCAATCACGCTGAGGTTGGTCAGAGTGGGAGTGAAGCCACCGACATGGCTAAATTCGAACAGATAGAACGGCAGTATCAGCGGTGTGCCCAGCAGCATCAGTACACCCAGCAGGGTCAAGGGCGGCACTTGGAGGAAATGGGCCCAGCGCCGCAGAGACAGGGTGTAGAGCGCCCAGACCAGCACCGCCACCAGCATGATCAGGTCGCCCGCCTGGAACGACAGGCTGCTGAATGCCGCCCAACTGCCACGGCTGATCAGGTAGACCAGGCCACCCGCGGCGATGGCCATGCCGAACCAGGCACGCCGCGCCGGCCACTCGCCCAGCAGCAGCCCGCCACCAATAAAGGTGAACAACGGCAGACAGGTATTTACCAACGTCAGGTTGATGGCTTCGGTGCTTTGCGCGGCGGAGTACAACAGCGAGTTGTAGCTGCTGATCCCCAGCGCCGCGACGATGGGCAGCCGCCAGCCCGCCGCGCGCAAGGCTGCCCGATGCGTCCAGATGGACCGCGCCACGAACGGCAGCAACAGGCACGTGGCAAGCACCCAGCGCCAGAACGACAGGGTCAGCGGCGGAATGGCGTTGTGAAAGGCCCGCGCCACCAGGGCGTTGCCGCTCCAGCAGAGCACGGCGAGCAGCAGGCCGCCAAAGGCCCAAGCGTTACGCGTCGGCATCAGACCGGCCGGAACGGGCGCAGGCGGTATTGCGGCGGCAGTTGGTCCAGGCCACTGATGGTGACGTTGAGGTTTTTCCAGATGCCGTCCTTGATGCCGTAGATGCAGCCATGCACCGACAGCGGTTGGCCCCGGTGCCAGGCGTTCTGGACGATCGTGGTGTGACTGACGTTGGCCACCTGCTGGATCACGTTGAGCTCGCACAGACGGTCAACCTGCGCCTCCTCCGTCGGGAAACTGGCGATATGCTCGCGATGCTCGTAGTACAGGTCGCGAATGGTGCGCAGCCAACCGTCGATCAGGCCGAGCTGGTCGTCGCGCATCGAGGCGCGTACACCACCACAGCCATAGTGACCGGTGACGAGGATGTGTTTGACCTTGAGCACGTCCACCGCGTACTGGATCACCGACAGGCAATTGAGGTCGGTGTGCAGGACGACGTTGGCGACGTTGCGGTGAACGAACAGATCGCCCGGCAACATGCCGACGATTTCGTTGGCGGGCACGCGGGCGTCCGAGCAACCGATCCAGAGGTATTCGGGGACCTGCTGCTTGGCCAGCTTGGTAAAGAAGTCAGGATCTTCCTCGAGGATGGCTTCGGCCCAACGCGCGTTATTGTCGATTAACTGCTGAAGATCGTTGCTCATCATCGTCTACCTTTCTTATTCCGAAGCGTTACGAACCGGTCGGCATTATGACAGGCACACGGACCGGCGCGTCACAGCTTCAGACGGCAAACAACGGGTTCGACGGGACTTCCGCGCGCGGGCGGGAGGAGAACGCTCGCAGATCGCGCAGGAAGTTGTCGCGCCAGGCGTTGAGGTCCGCTGCCCGGATCGCTCGCATCATGTGCTCGTAGCGATCCTTACGTTCGGTCAATGACATGCGCATCGCCCGGTCGAGCGCCTCGGCCATGCCGATGCAGTCGTAAGGGTTGATGATCAGCGCGGAGGTCAGTTCGCGCGCCGCACCGGCGAAGCGGGAGAGAACCAGCACGCCGGGGTCTTCCGGGTCCTGCGAGGCGACGTATTCCTTGGCGACGAGGTTCATCCCATCGCGCAGCGGCGTGACGAAGCCGATGTCCGCCTGGCGAAACAGGCCCATCAGTGCCCGGCGATCATGGCTCTTGTTGAGGTAGTGCAGCGGCGTCCAGTCCAGGTCCGAGAGCCAGCCATTGATATGCCCGGTCAGGCTTTCGAGCTGTTGGCGGATGGTCTGGTAGGTCTTGACGTCGGAGCGCGAGGTGGGCGCGATCTGGATGAATTCGACGGCGCGGCGGTGCTCGGGGTAGCGCTCGAGAAACGCCTGGTACGCGCGAAAACGCTCCAGCAGCCCCTTGGAATAGTCGAGCCGGTCGACGCTGATGATCTTCTTGCGCGCCACGTCGGTCGTGCGCCGCTGAGGCCGTGGCCGCACCCTCGAGGTCTCGGCCAGCTCCTGGATCTCGTCCGGCACCACACCGATCGGGTAGACCCCGGCCCGGAAGTTCTGCCCGTAAGCGGTCAGGCTGCCATCGCTCTCGAGTACTCCGCGCACTTCACGGGTCATGTAGTCCTGGAAGGCCAAGCGATCGGTTTCGGTCTGGAAGCCGATGAGGTCATAAAAGCACAGCGTCTTGAGCAGTTCGTTGTGCGGCGGGATAACGGTGAGGATTTCCGGCGGCGGAAAGGGAATGTGCAGGAAGAAGCCGATGCGGTTGCGAATGCCCAGCTGGCGGCACGCCTCGGCGAAGGGGATCAGGTGGTAGTCGTGGATCCAGATGATGTCGTCGGGCTTGAGCAGCGGCTTGAGCTTTTCGGCCAGCATGGCGTTGACCCGCCGGTAGCCTTCATATTCCTGGCGGTTGTAACGGGCCAGATCGATCCGGTAGTGAAAGATCGGCCAGAGCGTCGCGTTGGAGAAGCCGCGATAGTACTGATCGTAATCCTGCTTGGTCAGGCCCATCGTCACGTAGGTGATATTGCCGATGGTCTCGGTGTTGGTCTGCGGGGTGCTGCTTACGTCGCCGCTCCAGCCAAACCAGATGCCTCCGGCCTGGCGTAACGCGTCATAAACGCCAACTGCAAGCCCGCCAGCAGCGACCTTCCCCGGCTTGATCGGTGCTACCCGGTTGGAAACCACTACTAGTCGGCTCATGAGCTCGTTCTCGCTTCAGTCTGGTTTTATTGGTTTTTCCGGCTGTTCGGACAAGGCACTGAGCAGGCTTTCCAGCCAGGCGCCGACGGCTTCCACCGACTCCAGACGCTGCGTGGCTTCCGTCGCGCCCGCGCCGACCTTGATTGCCACCCCGCCCAACTCGTTCACCACCCGAAAGCCCGCCTCGTCGGTCAGGTCGTCTCCGACGAAGACCGGTAGCCGCCCCTTGAATGGCGGCTCCTGCATGAACGCGCGGATCACCTCGCCCTTGCTGGCACCGCGCGGCTTGAGTTCGAACACGCACTTGCCCGGCTGTAGCGTCAGCACCTCTTGGTAACGTTGGACGAACCGTTCGGCCAACGCGCGAGCCGCGTCTTCCAGCTCGGGCGCCAGGCGAAAGTGCAGCGCGAAGGCGACCGTCTTGTTTTCCAGCACCAGGCCCGGATGCTCCGCGCAGGCTTGCGCCAGCTCCTGTTCGATCGCGTTGAAAACGCGGGGATCGAAGGCCAGGTTGCGCACTTGCCCGTCTGCGGTGCGACGTTCGGCGCCATGTACGCCCGCGGCCGGTAGGTTCAGAGGTGAGAGCAATGCGTCGAGCTGGCTGAGCGGGCGACCGGAGATCACCGCGACGGGAATCTCGCTGACATGCAGGTGCTCCAGCGCCGCAAGGGAGCGAGGTGGAATGGATACCAGCTCTGGACGGGGCTGAATGTCCGCCAGCGTGCCGTCGACGTCGAAGAAAAAAGCACAGCGTCGGACCTCTAGCCCGGGCCGTTCATTGGGATTGTTCATAGTCCTTGAGACTCCGGAACGTTAAGGGTGGTTCGCATTTTTTTGCGCCACCGTTGAGGCTCGCCGGCGCAACAGCTGCCCCCAGCAGCTTGGTGCATGAAGCCCGAACCGGCCAGCAGCCAGCCTGAATCTTCATCCCGGTGCCAGGTCACACCTGCAAGACCAGAGCTCATTCAGGAGGTTGTCATGAACGATCGCAAGCCTTACACGCCCACGGAAATCGACGACACCGAGGACCGCATGGGCTCGATAGAGCAGCTCGATTTCGACCAGCACCGCGACGATCGCAAGGGCCGCATTGGCGATGAAGTGCCTGCCGAAGAAATAGAAGACGAGTTCCCGCCGGAGCGCGTCGCCGAAGCCGGCATGACCACTGGCGAAGTGCCCGATGGCGACACCACGATGGACGATCTGGCACCGGAAACGCTGATCCGCGAAGACGGCTCGCGCTCGCCGAACGAACGCGGCCACGGCGGCCCGGCTGACCAGGATCTGAGTGAAGTCTCCGAACACCGCATCGGTGCCGATGTGGATCTCGATGAGGCAGAACAGGCGCGCCGTGACCCGCTCGATGGCAAACCCTGGGACGGCCCGGCGGAGGGCGGCCGGGATACCGGCCTCAGCGGCGGCGATGCCGTGCTGCATGAGAACGATCAGGTGCTGGACGACGATGAGCTGGAAGGCGACGCACCGCTGGATTCCGGGCGGGACAAGGCGCCGGGGCAGTGACCGAGCCGCGCCGCCTTAAGTAGGATGGGTGAAACCCATCATTCGACTCGATGGGTTTCCCCATGCTACGGCTGCCCACGCGGCCTCGGTCGTCTTCAGGTCAGACGGCTCAGTCGATCAACGTGCAGGCCATCACCAGCGCATCTTCGCGCCCGTCAGCGGAGGGGTAATAGCCACGGCGCCGTCCCACTTCGTTGAAGCCGTAACGCTCGTAGAGCCGATAGGCTGACGTATTGCTGGCGCGCACCTCGAGAAAGCATTCGCGGCCACCTCGCTGGTGGGCACGCTGCATCAGGTGCTCGAGCAGGCGTAAGCCCAGGCCACGCCCCTGGCTCTGCGGCTTGACCGTGATGTTGAGCAGGTGGGCCTCGTCGAGGATGACATTGATCACGCCATGCCCCACTTGCTGCTCGCCTTCGAACATGAGCCAGCATTCGTAGGCGGTCAGGGCGTCGGTGAAGATCCCGCGGGTCCAGGGATGGCTGAAGGCGGCGTATTCGATTTTTAGGACTGTTTCGATGTCCGCCGCGGTCATGCGGCGGAAGCTGACTGCATCACTCATCAAGTACTACTCATAGACCCGTAACCCAGCGCGCCATGCTGCGGCGCATCGCTTTCCAGAGCGCGGCCTTGCTGCCGGGCTGCTCCATCAACTGTTCGAGGCCGGGCATCGCCAGTGCATGGCCGATACCCTCGATATGCAGCTCGCGGTAGCAGGCCTCGGCGTCCACTTCCCCGGCAAAACGCAGCGCCGGCAGGCCTATCAGCCAGAGGCAGGCGCAGCCCATGCCTTCCAGCTCGGCGGCTACCACGCCTTGCACATAGTCCCGCGCTGCTTCGGCGCCTTGATCGAGACTGCCGCGGTGCAGCAGTGGCCAACGGATCGGTTCACCGTCGCCGACCTGCTGCGGGCTGTCCGGCAGTCTGGCGGCGCGAAGCAGATCCTTGAGCAGCAGGTAGGCCGGATCGCGGCTCTGGAACGATTCACCGGTGGGCAGTTCGACCAGCAGCAGGCAGTTCCCGGCGCGCAGCAATTGCAAGGCAAAACGCGGCGGCGGCACGCTGAGCGTCTGTTCGGGCGCAACGGGCTGCTCGTCGCGGGGTTTCGTGGCCGACCGTTTCGGCTCGGGCACCGCGATGCGCGGCATGGCCGCACGAACCGCATCGGCGGCAGGACTGGTCGTGGCAACGGGCGTCACCGCAGCGGGCTGGGCCGTCACGGGAGCCGGTTGCGGCGTTGGCCGCTCGGCTTCGATGGCGGGTGCCGGTTCGGCTTCTACCCGTTGCAACAGCGCCGGGCGCGAAGGCGCGGCGAAAGGCAGCTCCGTGCGCGGCAACCAGGAGGTAATCTGCATGGCGTCGAGGAAGGCCCGACGCCGGCTTTCGGTAATCAAACCCCGACCACCTGCGGATGCGCCTTGGCGCCGACCTGCATCAGGTTCAGCGCATTGAGGTAGGCCTTCGCCGAGGCCACGACGATATCGGTATCGGCGCCGTTGCCGTTGACGATGCGCCCGCCCTTCTCCAGCCGCACCGTGACCTCGCCTTGCGAGTCGGTGCCCTTGGTGATGGCATTGACTGAATAGAGCTGCAGCGTGGCGCCGGAGTTGGCGACCGACTCGATGGCCTTGAAGGTCGCGTCCACCGGTCCTGAGCCTTGTGCCGAGGCGGACCGCTCGTTGCCGTCCACGCTCACCACGAGCTTCGCGTCCGGCACCTCGCCGGTCTTGCTCGCCACCTCAAGCGTGACCAGTTTGAAGTGCTCTTGCACATCTTCGGCCAGCGTATCGGACACGAGGGCCTGCAAGTCTTCGTCGAAGATCTCGTGCTTCTTGTCGGCCAGCTCCTTGAAGCGGGCGAAGGCCGCGTTCAGCTCGCCCTCGCCCGGCAGGACGATACCCAGCTCCTCGAGCCGCGAGCGAAAGGCTGCACGCCCGGAATGCTTGCCCATGACCATCTTGTTGGCGTTCCAACCCACCGACTGCGCGGACATGATCTCGTAGGTTTCGCGGTGCTTGAGCACGCCGTCCTGGTGGATGCCCGACTCATGGGCAAAGGCGTTGGCACCGACGATGGCCTTGTTCGGCTGCACCGGAAAACCGGTGATACCGGAAACCAGGCGTGAGGCGCTGAGGATATGCTCGGTCTCGATGCGGGTGTGCACGTCGAGCAGGTCCTGACGGGTCTTGATCGCCATGACGATCTCTTCCAGCGCGGCGTTACCGGCGCGTTCACCCAGGCCATTGATGGTGCACTCGACCTGCCGCGCGCCCGCCACGACCGCGGCCAGCGAGTTCGCGACAGCCAGCCCCAGGTCGTTGTGGCAATGCACGGAGAACACGGCCTTGTCGGCGTTGGGAATACGCTCCAGCAACTGGCGAATGGTGTCGGCGTACTGGTGAGGAATGGCGTAGCCGACCGTGTCCGGAATGTTAATCGTGCGTGCACCCGCATCGATCGCCGCCTCGATGATGCGGCAGAGGAAATCGATATCCGAACGCCCGGCGTCCTCGCAGGAAAACTCCACATCGGCGCAGAGGCTGCGCGCCTTGGTCACGGCGCGTACGGCCTGCTCGATCACCTGGTCCGGCTGCATGCGCAGCTTGTACTGCATATGGATCGGGCTGGTGGCGATAAAGGTATGAATGCGTCCGGCATTGGCCCCGGCCAGGGCTTCGGCGGCGCGTTCGATATCGGCGTCGACGGCGCGAGCCAGGCTGCACACGGTGCTGTCCTTGATGTGGTCGGCCACGGCTTTGACCGCGGCGAAATCGCCCGGACTGGCGATGGCGAAACCGGCCTCGATCACGTCCACCTTCAGCCGCTCGAGCGCCTTGGCGATACGCAGTTTTTCTTCGCCGGTCATGGACGCGCCGGGGCTCTGTTCGCCGTCTCGCAAGGTGGTATCGAAGATGATGACGCGGTCGTTGCTGCTCATGTCGAACTCCTCTTGGCCAGCCATGCGGACTCAGGCGGCGCCTCAAGTGTGAATTGTGGCCGGAAACCAGCAAAGCGGGAAGGCCGGACGCCTCATTGCGATCTTCCAACGATCGGTTTGGGCTGATTTGCACCCGGGTCAGGCAGTACAATCGCCGACTATTTTCGCAGCCGACAGAACCGATTCAGATGATCGAACCCAAGCGCGTACTGCGTGCCCTTGCCGAACACTGGGCGTTGCTCGAGCCGCTGTGCGAACGCTTCGATGCCGGCACGCTGAGCCTGATCGAACTTCGCCATCAATTGGCCGCGCAGCTACCTGAAGGCACCCCCACCGACATCACCGCCCTGCTCGATCAGTGGATTCGCCTAGACATTCTCGTCCCGGTGGCAAAGAGCCCGAATCGCTTCGAGCTGAACGCGCAGATTCATGACTTCCTCGCCTATCTGCGCCGCGAGCATCGCCTCGGCCTGTGCCTGGAAATTGAAGCCTACCTGCGCCATCTGGAACGCCTGGCCGGGCATATCCAGGACGCCTTCGAGATCCGCGACGGCCAGGATCTCGCGCGCCAGCTGCGCCTGCTCGATATGCGCGTGCGCGACGTGCTGAAAAAGCTCGCCAACGACGAGCAGGCGCTGATCGGCGTGGCCGATCGGGCGAAGACCAGCGACCGGCAGATTCCGCTGCGGCAGCGTTACGCCGAGGTGCTGGCGACCTGGGACGAGTATGTCGAGCCGATGATTCAGCTGGTCGCGGCCGATGGTGCCTTCGAGCAAGGCGTCTATCGCGTCGAGCAGGTGCTGATGAAGCTGCTCGGTGAGCAACAACGCCTCGGCCACCTGGTCGATGACGACCTGTTGCTGCGCACGCATGCGCGGATCCTGGAAATGCAGAGCACCGCTCAGCTGACCTTGCGTCACGCCCGCGAGCTGCTATTGCCTTTGCGCGAGGAAGCCCGTCGACACAACGCGGTGACCCGTGGTGCGGCGCTGGCGCTGTCGGCCATCCGCAAGAAGGGGCTCGACGCCGTGCCGCAAGCGTCGCTGCCGCTGTTCACCCGGCCGCAAAGCACGTTTCTCGGCTCGGCCAGCCAGGTCGAAGCCTATGTCTATGCCCTGGCCCGTTTCGAGCCGAAGCCGGCGCAATTCCCGCGGGCGGGCAGCAAACGCAAGACCGACGCACCGCGATCGCCGCTGACGGCGCGTGAAATGCTCGACCGCTGCGAACAAGCCTTGCCCCTGCCAGACCTGATGCAATGGCTGCTCGAACAGGAACCGGAGGGTGCGACCGATGAGTTGCTCTACTGGTTCTCGCGCTTGTCCCGCGATGCGCGTTTCCAGCGCGACCGCCTGGAGCGGCGCGAGTACCTGACGCGCGAGCATCAGGTCAGCCTGAGCTCATTTGCATTGCTGGCCATTGCCAATGGTTGAGCCCTACGTAGGGTGGACAACGCGCAGCTTGTCCACCACCACCCCGACGATATCCGAGCGACCTGAATGAACATCGATCTCAAGGAAATGACCCAGCTGGCGCCGATCTTCCGCGAGCTGTTCAAGGGCTATCACCTGTCGCGCAGCGAGCCGGAGTGCTATGCCCAGTTATCCAACATGCAGGACCAGTACCGTGCGCTGTTCAAGGCGCTCGGCTTCGAGCTGGTCTGCGATCCACGCGGCTTCTACTATTTCGTCCCCGAGCAGATGGGCGCGCAGGTCAACAAGACCGCCCAGCGCCTGGCGTTGTTCACCTTCATTCTGGTCGAACACCTGGCGGATCAGGGGCGCGATCCGCTCGCGGTGCTGGATGGCGGCACCCTCGGCCGTGACGAGCTGCCAGCGCTGCTGGACAAGTACCGCGACCTGTTCCTGCAAGCCGAAGTCACCACTGGGGACGAGCTGGAAGAAAAGGTCATCCGCCGCCTGACGCAACTGGGGTTCGCCGAAGACAGCAACGGCATCTACCGTTTCCTGCCGCCCATGCACCGCTTCCTCGATGTATGCCTGTCCGTGCAGCAGGACCGCGACCTGGCAGCGAGCCTGCACAGCAGTGATCTGTCACTACCAGCGCCGCAGCTCATTGCCGAGGAGGAAGAGGACGACATCATCCTGATCGACCGCGACCCCGACGAAACCGAGGACGAAGCGCTCGCCCGTGCCATCGCCGAAGAAAAGGAGCTTGAAGCATGAGCCAGGAACGCTACGGCATTCGCCGCTTTGCCCTGCTTAATACCGCGGGCTACAGCCTGGGCATCTTTCCGCTGGAAACACCGCTGTCGGTCTACGGCGCCAACAACCTCGGCAAATCTGCCTCGATCAACGCGCTGCAGTTCCCCATTCTGGCGCGCATGTCGGACATGAGTTTCGGCAAGTACAGCCTGGAACAGTCGCGCAAGTTCTACTTTGCCAGCGACACCAGCTACATCCTCGTCGAAGTCGCCCTGCCCCATGGGCTGCACGTGATTGGCGTAGCCGGCCGCGGACCGGGTGGTGGCTTCGGCCATCAGTTCTTCGTCTATCAGGGCTCGCTGGACCTCGATCACTATCAGCAGAACGGCACCTGCCTACGCCAACGTGAGCTGTTCGCCAACCTCGAGCGCGCCGGCATCAAGGCCTACGAGGCCAAGCCGGATGAACTGCGCCGCCTGCTGGTGGGTGGGCACACCGCCATTCCGTTGGACATGACGCTAATCCCATTGCGCTCGACCAGCGAACAGAGCTTGAAGACGTTCCGTGCGCTGTTCATCAACCTGCTGCATATGCGCGAGATCACTGCCGCCAAACTCAAGCAGCTGTTCCTCGACGCCTTCGAGCACAGTTTGCGTTCCGGCAGCGTCGATTACATCGCCGCGACCGAAGAAGCCTTCCGCGACGTGCGCCGCATGGAGCAGGACTATCAGGCACTGGTCGCCGCCGGCCCGCTGGTCGAGGCGCTGGCAGCTGGCGTCGCACAACGTGAATTGCTACGCGGTAAGTTGCATCGCCTGTCGCCCTTGCTCGACTCGCTACTCGGCACTTGGCAGGACTATGCCGGCGCTCGCAAGGAAGAGCTGGTGATCCAGGCCGAGCACTATCGTCGCGAACAGGACGGCCTGCAGAACGAACAGCGTGGCAGCACCGCCGAGCTGATGCGCCTGGAGCGTGAAATCAGCGAGATTCAACGCTGGCTGGGCGAGCTATCAGCGCTGAAGAACCGCTTTGCGCTGGTCGAGGATGCCCATGTGCTCGAACAACAGCTGCTGGCCGCCAAGGACGCCCACGACGAGCTGGCCGGCGCGCTGTCGCAATCGCGCCAGTTCTCCAGCGAAGATCTCGACGAGCGTCTGCGCGACCTGGAAAAGCGCCTCAAGTCGGTCCGCCAGCAACTGGACCATGCGGACAACAACAGCTACTCGCGCTTGCGCGAAGAATTCTCCCAAGCCGACGTCGATCGTCTGATGCGCCTGTTCAACGGGCAGCTGTTCAGCCTGCCGCTGGGTGACAAAGGTATCGCCACAGATGGGGGCGATACTTGGGTCAAGTCGCTCGAAGCGGTGCTCGACGGTTTCAAGGGCGAGCGATTCGAAGCGCCCGGGCTGTCCATCGACCTGTCCCATATCGAACCACCGGCCTTGCAGGCGTTGGCTGACCGCGCCGCGCTGCGAGACCAGAAAGACCGACTTGAGCGTGAGCTGAAGCAGCTCAAGGCTCAGCATTCGGTAGCGGTCGACCGCGCCGCGAGCAAGGCGCAGGCCGAGCAGCTGTACCAACAGGTGCTGGACGCTCAGAAAGCGCTGGAAGACTTCCGCCGTTGCCAGACGCTATCGGCCGAAGAGGACAGCAAGCTGGAACAACTGGCGCAGGCCGAGGCGGCGCAGGACGAACTCAAGCGGACCAGCGACGCCTTCACCGAACGAGTCCAGCACCTCTCGGCAAAACTGCAGCTGGTCGGCCGGCAGCTGGCCGATCTCGAGGCCAAGGAACGCACGCTGGAGGACGCGCTACGTCGTCGCCAGTTGCTCCCAGCCGACCTGCCATTCGGCACACCGTTCATGGACCCGGTGGACGACTCGCTGGATAACCTTCAGCCGCTGCTCAACGACTATCAGGACAGCTGGCAGGCATTGCAGCGCGTCGATGGGCAGATCGAAGCGCTCTATGCGCAGGTGCGTCTCAAGGGCGTCGCCAAATTCGACAGCGAGGAAGATCCCGAGCGACGGTTGCAGCTGCTGGTGAACGCCTACGCGCATCGCCAGGACGAAGCCCTGACGCTGGCCAAGGCGCGTCGCGCTGCGGTAACCGACATTGCCCGCACCTTGCGCAACATCCGCAGCGATTACGACAGCCTTGAGCATCAGCTCGCGCTGTTCAACCGTGAGATCAACAAGCGGCAGGTCTCGAACCTCGAAAGCTTCCGCATCGTGCTGGCACCGAACAAGGATGCACTCAAGCACATCGACCAGATCATCCACAGCGCGGGCCAATACGAGCAAGGCGAGACGCTGTCGGTGTTCGATCTGCAGCAAAGCAGCGAGCAGGACAGCAAGAACGAGGAGGCCAAGGAATACCTGGCGCGCCTGGTCGCCGCCAACAACAATCAGTTGGGCCTCAAAGACCTTTTCGAGCTGGCCTTCGAAATTACCAAGGTGGGCGGGCAGCCAGTGATCCATACCGACATCGACGGGGCGGCATCCAACGGCACGACGATGACCATCAAGGCGCTGACCAACATGTATCTGTTGCTGCACTTGATGGATCGTGAACAGGCGGGCCGTATACGCCTGCCGTATTACCTCGACGAAGCAGCCGACATCGACGAAAGAAATCAGCAAGCCCTCATCGAAACCAGTTTGCAGCTGGGCTTCGTTCCGATTCTGGCATCGGTCAAACCTCAGGTATCGGCGCACGTGGCTATCGATCTGGAAGGCGGCAGCGGTCCGAGCGGAATCTATATCGACGAAGCCGACTGGAAATATATCAAGCGGCGGGAGCAGGCCGAGCAATCGGCTGTAGCAGCTGAGCGAAACGCGGCGAGGGAAGCCGAGCCGATCAGCTGAAAACTGGGCGGCGAGCCAGTCTGCTGGTGAGTGGACTGGCTCATCGAACGCGGTCATCTTGCTGGCGTTCGGAGTCCAGTCGGCGCTGTATGCGTCTAGTGCGCTAGTTAAGCCGGCGAGGCACCCTCACATATGAGATCCGAGCAGCCGCGCCTTGGTTGCCAGCTACGGCCTGCCCGCCCCGTTCGCTTCCTTGGTTAACCTAGAGCTCGCGCTTGGCCGTCCCGATAGCCTGGAGCCATCGCTTCGCAAGGTAGATCGTCCGCATTGATGACCGTCGCTTCGTTGCTATTGGTGCCTGGGTACTGTGCTAGGCTGTGCCTGAATGACCTGCCCGGTTTGGAGAACCCCACCAGCGAGTACTTGGCCAAATGGATCTGGCATGAGCTCAAGCCGCTACTACCGGAGCTATCGAGAATTCGACTTCACGAAACCTGCACGAGTGGTTGCGAGTACCGCGGCGATTGACGCTCGCCTGTGCAACGAGCTTTGCGCCGTGCGTTACAGCTAGCAACGGCCTCCCTGCTGGTCCTAGCCGGCGTACTGGCTTACTTGGCTTTCCAAGCATTCCATTGAAGGACTGACGAGGTTCACGCTTGCGTCGCGTGGTAAGTAATCACGCGCCAAGCCGAGCGAACCTGATTTATCTACCACCTCATTTGTAGCTGCGCCCTTGGCTATTCAGCCGAGAGCACTCGGACCGCTCTTTCTAAGCGTGCCAGTCAAGCCTTCCGGTGCGCATGAGCATTCCCCCGCCCCACCGGCAGCCCATCGGCCGTCCATCGCCACTTCTGGTTTGACGTTGCGGCTCCCGTGCAACCTTGCATTCGCGTACGCCTGAGTCGCTTGCACTGGTACGTCAGTAGGTCCTCACGGCATCAGGCCAGGCCGCTCCTGCCGCGAACGCTGGAGTTCCCGTGATGGTTACTTCAGCTTTTTGGCGCGCAAAGACAAACCCCCGACCATCTGTTGATGATCGGGGGTTTGGTGTAGAAGCTTGACGATGACCTACTCTCACATGGGGAGACCCCACACTACCATCGGCGATGCGTCGTTTCACTTCTGAGTTCGGGATGGGATCAGGTGGTTCCAACGCTCTATGGTCGTCAAGCAATTCGGTTGGGGAGTCGGTGTTCAGTCGCTTCCCCTAATCGGGTATGTGATGGTGTCGCTGTATCGGTACGCTTTGCGAGCGTTGCGTCTTTTCGGTTTGTTTGTCGACTTCGACCGTCTGACACACAAACATCAAATTGTTTGGGTGTTATATGGTCAAGCCTCACGGGCAATTAGTATGGGTTAGCTCAACGCCTCACAGCGCTTACACACCCCACCTATCAACGTCGTAGTCTTCGACGGCCCTTCAGGGAGCTCAAGGCTCCAGTGAGATCTCATCTTGAGGCAAGTTTCCCGCTTAGATGCTTTCAGCGGTTATCTCTTCCGAACATAGCTACCCGGCAATGCCACTGGCGTGACAACCGGAACACCAGAGGTTCGTCCACTCCGGTCCTCTCGTACTAGGAGCAGCCCCTCTCAAATCTCAAACGTCCACGGCAGATAGGGACCGAACTGTCTCACGACGTTCTAAACCCAGCTCGCGTACCACTTTAAATGGCGAACAGCCATACCCTTGGGACCGGCTTCAGCCCCAGGATGTGATGAGCCGACATCGAGGTGCCAAACACCGCCGTCGATATGAACTCTTGGGCGGTATCAGCCTGTTATCCCCGGAGTACCTTTTATCCGTTGAGCGATGGCCCTTCCATACAGAACCACCGGATCACTAAGACCTACTTTCGTACCTGCTCGACGTGTCTGTCTCGCAGTCAAGCGCGCTTTTGCCTTTATACTCTACGACCGATTTCCGACCGGTCTGAGCGCACCTTCGTACTCCTCCGTTACTCTTTAGGAGGAGACCGCCCCAGTCAAACTACCCACCATACACTGTCCTCGATCCGGATAACGGACCAGAGTTAGAACCTCAAAGTTGCCAGGGTGGTATTTCAAGGATGGCTCCACGCGAACTGGCGTCCACGCTTCAAAGCCTCCCACCTATCCTACACAAGCAAATTCAAAGTCCAGTGCAAAGCTATAGTAAAGGTTCACGGGGTCTTTCCGTCTAGCCGCGGATACACTGCATCTTCACAGCGATTTCAATTTCACTGAGTCTCGGGTGGAGACAGCGCCGCCATCGTTACGCCATTCGTGCAGGTCGGAACTTACCCGACAAGGAATTTCGCTACCTTAGGACCGTTATAGTTACGGCCGCCGTTTACCGGGGCTTCGATCAAGAGCTTCGCTTGCGCTAACCCCATCAATTAACCTTCCGGCACCGGGCAGGCGTCACACCCTATACGTCCACTTTCGTGTTTGCAGAGTGCTGTGTTTTTAATAAACAGTCGCAGCGGCCTGGTATCTTCGACCGGCATGAGCTTACGCAGTAAATGCTTCACCCTCACCGGCGCACCTTCTCCCGAAGTTACGGTGCCATTTTGCCTAGTTCCTTCACCCGAGTTCTCTCAAGCGCCTTGGTATTCTCTACCCAACCACCTGTGTCGGTTTGGGGTACGGTTCCTAGTTACCTGAAGCTTAGAGGCTTTTCCTGGAAGCATGGCATCAACCACTTCTCCTTCTAAAAGAAGGATCGTCATCAGCTCTCGGCATTAAGACCCCGGATTTACCTAAGATCTCTGCCTACCACCTTAAACTTGGACAACCAACGCCAAGCTGGCCTAGCCTTCTCCGTCCCCCCATCGCAGTAACTAGAAGTACGGGAATATTAACCCGTTTCCCATCGACTACGCTCTTCAGCCTCGCCTTAGGGACCGACTCACCCTGCGTCGATTAACGTTGCGCAGGAACCCTTGGTCTTTCGGCGTGCGAGTTTTTCACTCGCATTGTCGTTACTCATGTCAGCATTCGCACTTCTGATACCTCCAGCAAGCTTCTCAACTCACCTTCACAGGCTTACAGAACGCTCCTCTACCGCTCAACTTGCGTTGAACCCGTAGCTTCGGTACCTGGTTTGAGCCCCGTTACATCTTCCGCGCAGGCCGACTCGACTAGTGAGCTATTACGCTTTCTTTAAAGGATGGCTGCTTCTAAGCCAACCTCCTAGCTGTCTAAGCCTTCCCACATCGTTTCCCACTTAACCAGGATTTTGGGACCTTAGCTGACGGTCTGGGTTGTTTCCCTTTTCACGACGGACGTTAGCACCCGCCGTGTGTCTCCCGTGCTGACACTTGCTGGTATTCGGAGTTTGCATCGGTTTGGTAAGTCGGGATGACCCCCTAGCCGAAACAGTGCTCTACCCCCAGCAGTGATACACGAGGCGCTACCTAAATAGCTTTCGAGGAGAACCAGCTATCTCCGAGCTTGATTAGCCTTTCACTCCGATCCACAGGTCATCCGCTAACTTTTCAACGGTAGTCGGTTCGGTCCTCCAGTTAGTGTTACCCAACCTTCAACCTGCCCATGGATAGATCGCCCGGTTTCGGGTCTATTCCCAGCGACTAGACGCCCTATTAAGACTCGCTTTCGCTACGCCTCCCCTATTCGGTTAAGCTCGCCACTGAAAATAAGTCGCTGACCCATTATACAAAAGGTACGCAGTCACCTAACAAAGTAGGCTCCCACTGCTTGTACGCATACGGTTTCAGGTTCTATTTCACTCCCCTCTCCGGGGTTCTTTTCGCCTTTCCCTCACGGTACTGGTTCACTATCGGTCAGTCAGTAGTATTTAGCCTTGGAGGATGGTCCCCCCATATTCAGACAAAGTTTCTCGTGCTCCGTCCTACTCGATTTCACTTCCAAGATCCTTTCGCGTACAGGGCTATCACCCACTATGGCCGCACTTTCCAGAGCGTTCCGCTAAAATCAAAGAAGCTTAAGGGCTAGTCCCCGTTCGCTCGCCACTACTAAGGGAATCTCGGTTGATTTCTTTTCCTCAGGGTACTTAGATGTTTCAGTTCCCCTGGTTCGCCTCACACACCTATGGATTCAGTGTGTGATAACCATCTTATGATGGCTGGGTTCCCCCATTCAGAGATCTCCGGATCAAAGTCTGTTTGCCGACTCCCCGAAGCTTTTCGCAGGCTACCACGTCTTTCATCGCCTCTGACTGCCAAGGCATCCACCGTATGCGCTTCTTCACTTGACCATATAACCCCAAGCAATC